>JBBWVU010000064.1:0-44894 GCA_050256375.1 Paracoccaceae bacterium
GAGATGGTAATGCCGGGCGACAACTTGAAGTTCGACGTTGAACTGATCGCACCGATCGCCATGGAAGACAAACTCCGCTTCGCGATCCGCGAAGGTGGCCGGACCGTCGGTTCGGGCGTTGTGTCCAAAATTATCGAGTAAGCACTCGAGCACTTAGTCATGTGACCGAGGTATGATCCTCGGTCACGTTAATTTTCACTGCAGCCACAGAGGCACCAAAATGCAGAGTCAAAATATTCGCATCCGGCTTAAAGCCTTCGATTTCCGTGTACTGGACGCCAGCACAGCTGAAATCGTATCCACGGCTAAACGCACGGGCGCAACGGTTCGCGGTCCTATCCCGCTGCCAACACATATCGAAAAGTTCACGGTTCTTCGTGGCCCGCACATCGACAAAAAATCGCGCGAGCAACTCGAGATCCGGACGCACAAGCGTCTGTTGGACATTGTTGACCCCACACCACAGACCGTGGACGCGCTGATGAAGCTCGACCTCGCTGCTGGCGTGGACGTCGAAATCAAACTTTAGGAGGCTGAGATTATGCGTTCTGGAGTAATCGCCAAGAAACTGGGCATGACCCGGTTGTTCATGGAAGACGGCCAACAGATTCCTGTTACCGTCCTTCAAATGGAAAACGTGCAAGTTGTTGCGCAGCGTACATCCGACCGTGATGGCTATACAGCCGTTCAGTTGGGTGCAGGCACTGCAAAAGCAAAACGCACAAGCCAAGGCATGCGTGGCCATTTCGCAGCGGCTAAAGTTGAGCCGAAGCGTAAAATCGCCGAGTTCCGCGTATCTGCTGATAATCTGATTGAGGTTGGTGCTGAAATCACTGCTGATCACTATCTCGAAGGTCAGTATGTGGACATCGCAGGCACATCGATCGGTAAAGGTTTTGCCGGTGCTATGAAGCGTCACAACTTTAAAGGCCTTCGCGCCACGCACGGTGTGTCTGTTTCGCACCGTTCGCACGGCTCGACTGGTCAGTGTCAGGATCCGGGTAAGGTTTTCAAAGGCAAGAAAATGGCTGGTCACATGGGCGCTGTGCGCGTGACTACGCAGAACTTGCAAGTGATGAAAACCGATGCGGAACGTGGCTTGATCATGATCAAAGGCGCCGTACCGGGTTCCCGTGGTGGTTGGGTGACAATCAAGGACGCAGTTAAGAAAGCTGCCCCTAGTGATCTTCCAATGCCAGCTGCTATTCGTGCTATTGCAACCGAAGCTGCGGCTGTTGAAGCCCCTAAAGGAGGCGTTGAAGAATGAAAACTGATGTAATCAAACTCGACGCCAAGAAAGCCGGTTCAATTGAACTGTCTGACGCTATCTTCGGTCTAGAGCCACGTGCAGACATCCTGCACCGCATGGTTCGTTATCAGTTGGCCAAACGCCAAGCGGGCACTCACAAAGTGAAAACCCGTTCGGAAACCAGCTACTCGACCAAGAAGATCTATCGCCAAAAAGGCACTGGTGGCGCTCGTCACGGTTCCCGAAATGCGCCGATCTTCCGTGGTGGTGGTGTCTACAAAGGCCCAACTCCGCGTAGCCACGCACACAACCTGACCAAGAAGTTCCGAGCCCTAGGCCTGAAACATGCTTTGTCGGCAAAGGTTGCTGCTGGTGAGCTGGTTATTATCGAAGACGCTAACCTGTCCGACGGTAAAACTAAAATGCTTGCTTCCGTGATCAAGGATCTCGGCTGGAAACGTGCGCTGATCATCGATGGTGCGGAAGTGAACGAAAATTTCGCCCGCGCTGCACAAAACATTGAAGGCGTTGATGTACTGCCAAGTGCCGGTGCGAATGTTTATGACATTCTGCGTCGTGACACTCTGGTTCTTACAAAAGCCGCCGTCGAAGCATTGGAGGCACGCCTGTCATGAGCAGCAAAGCCGAACAGTATGATGTGATCCGCAAGCCGGTCATCACCGAGAAAGCAACTATGGCGTCTGAAAATAACGCTGTTGTTTTTGAAGTGGCGATCGAAGCCAATAAACCACAGATCAAAGAAGCTGTAGAAAGCCTCTTTAATGTCAAAGTGAAAGCGGTTAATACCACGATCACAAAAGGCAAGGTCAAGCGTTTCAAAGGCCAACTTGGTAAGCGTAAAGACATCAAAAAAGCATACGTGACACTCGAAGAAGGTAACACCATCGACGTGAGCACCGGGCTTTAAGCCTGAATGAAATTACTAAGCGGTCCCCTCGGGGGCCGTTTTTCCTCGCCGACCTTCGGGGCGGTTTACTCAATTCAGGCACATGCCTGAAATACAACGGAAGACAGATAAAATGGCACTAAAGTCGTATAAACCGACGACGCCAGGCCAACGTGGGTTGGTTCTGATTGACCGTTCGGAGCTTTGGAAAGGACGTCCCGTTAAATCCCTAACTGAGGGTTTGACGAAAAAGGGCGGTCGGAACAACACCGGACGGATCACTATGCGTCGCAAAGGTGGTGGTGCAAAGCGCCTCTACCGCATCATGGATTTCAAACGTCGCAAGTTTGATATGCCGGCAACTGTTGAGCGTATAGAATACGATCCCAATAGAACTGCTTTCATCGCACTGATTCGTTACGAAGACGGCGTTCAGAACTACATTCTGGCCCCTCAGCGTCTCGCAGTCGGTGATAAAGTTATCGCATCGGCCAAGGCTGACGTGAAACCGGGTAACGCAATGCCTTTCACAGGCTTGCCTATCGGTACAATCATCCACAACATCGAGCTGAAAGCCGGCAAAGGCGGGCAGATTGCTCGTGCCGCCGGTACATACGCTCAATTCGTTGGTCGTGATGGTGGTTACGCTCAGATCCGTTTGTCGTCGGGCGAGTTGCGTTTGGTTCGTCAGGAATGCATGGCCACTGTTGGCGCTGTATCCAACTCGGACCACGGCAACCAGAACCTCGGTAAAGCTGGTCGTAACCGTCACAAGGGTATCCGCCCATCCGTTCGCGGTGTGGCTATGAACCCGGTCGATCACCCTCACGGTGGTGGTGAAGGTCGTACATCCGGTGGTCGTCACCCGGTTACTCCTTGGGGTAAGCCGACTAAAGGTGCGAAAACTCGTAAGAAAAACAAAGCGTCCAGCAAGCTTATTATCCGCTCGCGTCACGCTAAGAAGAAGGGACGTTAAGCTATGGCTCGTTCTGTTTGGAAAGGTCCGTTTGTTGACTCGTATGTTCTCAAGAAAGCTGAGAAATCCCGTGAGTCCGGCAAACACGAAGTAATTAAAATCTGGTCGCGCCGATCGACTATCCTGCCTCAGTTCGTTGGACTGACGTTTGGTGTCTATAACGGCCGCAAACATATCCCGGTAAACGTTACCGAGGAAATGATTGGTCAGAAATTTGGCGAATACAGCCCGACCCGTACGTTTTACGGTCACGCGGCTGATAAAAAAGCGAAGCGGAAATAATCATGGGAAAGTCTAAAAACACCCGTCGCGTCGCCGAGAACGAGGCACAGGCCGTATCGAAAATGATGCGGACCTCTGGTCAGAAACTTAATCTGGTTGCTCAGATGATCCGCAACAAGCCGGTCGACAAAGCGCTGATTGATTTGACGTTCTCCAAGAAGCGTATCGCTGGTGACGTGAAGAAATGTCTTCAGTCTGCCATCGCAAATGCTGAAAACAACCATGGTCTTGATGTTGACGATCTCGTCGTCGTCGAAGCCTATGTTGGGAAAAACCTGACACTGAAACGTGGTCGTCCACGTGCGCGTGGTCGTTTCGGCAAGATATTGAAGCCATTCAGCCAGCTGACCATCACGGTCCGTCAGGTATCCGCAGATGAGGAGCAAGCCTAATGGGAAATAAGATTAACCCAATCGGTCTGCGTATGCAGATCAACCGTACTTGGGACAGCCGTTGGTACGCTACTTCAAAAGACTTCGGCGACTTGTTGCATGAAGATCTGGCGATCCGTGCCTACGTTAAGAAAAATCAGGTTCAGGCCGGTATTTCGCGCGTAATCATCGAGCGTCCACATAAGAAGTGTCGCGTAACAATCCACGCAGCCCGTCCCGGTGTTATCATTGGTAAAAAGGGTGCAGACATCGAGACATTGCGTAAAGCATTGGCCACGATGACTGACTCCGAATTGCACCTCAACATTGTTGAAGTTCGCAAGCCGGAAATCGACGCACGCTTGGTTGGTGAAAACATCGCACAGCAGCTAGAACGCCGTGTTTCTTTCCGTCGTGCCATGAAGCGCGCCGTTCAGAACGCAATGCGTATGGGCGCCCTTGGTGTTCGTATCAACTGTGCTGGCCGTCTTGGTGGTGCTGAAATCGCGCGTACCGAATGGTACCGTGAAGGCCGCGTGCCTTTGCATACACTTCGTGCCGACATCGATCACGCTCACGTAGAAGCGATGACTGCTTATGGTATCATTGGTATCAAGGTCTGGATCTTCAAAGGCGAGATCATGGAGCACGATCCACAAGCACACGATCGTCGCATGGCTGAAATGCAAGAGGGTGGTGGCGGACGTCCACAACGCCCTCAGCGCAATCGTTAAGGGAGGGATGAATAATGCTTCAACCTAAACGTACTAAATTCCGCAAGCAGTTTAAGGGCCGTATCCACGGTCTGGCTAAAGGCGGATCGGACATTACTTTCGGTCAATACGCACTGAAAGCAATTGAACCAGACCGTATCAACGCGCGTCAAATCGAGGCCGCTCGCCGTGCCATGACGCGTCACATGAAACGTCAAGGCCGTGTATGGATTCGGATTTTCCCTGATGTCCCCGTAACTTCGAAACCTATCGAAGTTCGTATGGGTAAAGGTAAAGGCTCGATCGACCGTTGGGTCGCCAAGGTTAAACCTGGCCGTATCATGTTCGAAATTGACGGTGTCGACGAAGTCACAGCCAAAGAGGCCCTGCGACTTGCAGCTATGAAACTGTCGGTGAAAACACGGATTATTACCCGCGAAGACTGGTAATTACGGCACTACGGTTTAAGAATTGGAAAACCCTCGGCCTAACGGTCGGGGTTTTTTTTATATAAGGTGTGTGGTCCACATGCACCAGTCCGACATCGCGAACAACCAGCGCGCGTTTGATGGCTATTAAATTTGAATCAACCGCGTTTGCGCATTTCCAGTGCGTCTTGCGTTGTCAGTATGTTTTCAGCGTAATCCCAAGAACCGCTGCCGACTTCATGGATGCGAACAGAAGTATTCCGCTTGATAGTTTGGCCAGCAACTTCGCCAAATGCGTCGGTTGCCCTTTTTATGATTCCGACCTTTTCTACCGCCGAAAATACTCCGTCAAGTACTCGAATATCTATTGAGGCATTCTCTTTCCTTTTTTGAAGTGTGGATAGATAGCGTGGAAGCAATCTTAACTTGAGCAACTGATTTAACAAACCCTCGCCTGTAAAGTCGGGGTTTTTCTTTGTCAGGGGCCGCAGCCTACCGACAGCTACTGGGCTGTTCTTGGCGCGATTTTCAGGCGAATTTCTTCACCCAGCTTATGGCGTGCCCGCTCCATATCGTGATCGAGTTGTAATTGGACCCAGAAATCGGGCGCAGTACTGAAGTAACGCGCCAACCTTAGGGATAATTCGACCCCAATCGGGGTTTCACCTTTGATTAGGGCATCCGTCGCATTGATGGAAATACCCAAACGGCCAGACAGATCAGAAGGGGAAATTCCTAGCGGAATAAGATATTCCTTTTCCAGAACTTGCCCCGGCGGGGGGCAGAGGAAGGTGGGCACAGCAGCTTTTTTGGCCGGCGGTAGGATTTGCACTTCGGTCGGGTAGCCCTCAGCTTTCCATGCATCTATTCCCCCAGTCAGGTGGATCACACCATCATAACCCTCGTTAAGCAACATCTTTCCGGCAGATTCTGATCTTTTACCGATCGCGCAGTGAAGCACGACTTTTTTGCCAGGAATTCGAGGAAAAATCTCGGGGTCGAATGATGACATAGGCAACAACAACGATCCCGCGATATGCTCCTGATCATATTCAGAGGTTTCGCGAACATCGACCAGCACAATCTCGTTGCGATCATACCATTCCTTAACAGTCTTGGCATCGGCGCTTGCAACAGTATTCGCAGAGTTGGGCATGTGGTTACCTTTGATTGCGTAAATACAACGGATCATGTTCATAAATATGAACAACATAAAGGATAGCATAGATAAAATATAGATATCTACTTGAATAGTGAAAACACCCTCAAAACCAACCAAGCGCGAGGGTAGGGCTGGGTTGGTGGGCTGTTTCGGTCCGTTAGTGGATGTTCCTTATTATAGTGACTGCAACAAACCGCGGCGAAACCCAGTGATTTAATGATCGGGCCGAGGGCATGACGCGCCGGGTAACGCCAATGCAACTTTGGTCCTGATAATCCCCGCCCCCGTGCGGCGGCGACATATGGTTTATTGTATTCATCCGACATCAGTGCACGTACTGTCTGCAACGCAATTGCGGTCGCTGACCACCCAAGTATGAGCACCGGAATCCAGGCATGCGACAGAAAATCAACAAACTTGTCGTAAGACCATGGGACGCCCACATATTCACTGCTAAGCAATCCTGTGGGCGTGCTGCCAAAAAAGATGGTCCACGCCAGTATGATCATCAATGCGAGTAAGAAGTTCGGCATCGCCAGCCCGAGATAGGAAAACACCCTTAGGAAGTTGTTAAGTGCGGGCCGGTTCGCGGAGGCTGCATAGATGCCTACCGGTAAGGCGACAAGGTATGCCAATAGTAATGAACCCAAGCAAAGGCCGAGCGATACCCAGAACTTCGTTCCCAGCAGAATATTAATCCGTTGTCCCAGAGTGCAGGAAAAACCAAAATCGAAATGCAGAAATACGTCGGTCACCCAACTTACCCAGCGAATAAAAAAGGTCCTGGTGTCCGCAGGGAAGTAATAGGCGCAGCGTCTATCGTACTCTAGCGGACTCAGTTCCATCAAACTAAAGACGATAAAAGTCACTAAAAGCAATGTGATGATTGCCATGAAGAATCGCATGCCGACGAAACGGCAAAACAGTAACATCGTCACCACCTCCGAATTCTCTCGCAATAATCAAATGCTGTTCGCAACAGACGTAGCAGCAGAGTGCATCAAATAGAAAGGCAAATACAACTAGTTCACGCTTTGGATTGAACGTATCACAATGCTTAATAGGTGCCGCTTGTCTTGTGCTTGGCGCCAACTCGAGAGCAGGGCACGGACGTCGGTGTGGGTGCAAAGCGCCCTCCCCATGGGGGAGGTCCGGGCGCTACCCGGCAAGCCGGGCGGGGAGTCTGGGGTAAAGGTATATGTGGACTAATTGTTGTTTTTGAGGAACTACTTTTATTCAATAGCTTTCAACTTATAAAAGAATATTGACAGTTGAGCGACGACAGGAATTGAAATCATTATGCAAAACCAGAATATTTCTTGCTCCCAGAGATTGCGGTAACGGTTCCAATAGGAAAGGTCTTTGTATAGCGGCTCAGAAAAACCTAGTGTGATTAAGTAAGCGGCTAAACAACTGACTATACATGCGGCTATGACAACTCCAATAAGGTTCGCGGGCTTTAGTCGCTCGCCGCTCTCGGCCTCTTCATAAGCAAATGCCACACCTAAAGGACCGGCAAATGCCAATATTGTTGTTACTATGATCGCTGTTATCGCGCTGGCCCAGATATGGTTAAGGGGTCATCAAACATTGCCGAGCTTAAAATTCTGAAAAATAAAAAATTAAAAACTGCCAAAATAACAAACATCGCAAATCAACTCCTCAATCACTTTAGTATTAGAAATCTTGTGTTAATTCATACACAAATTTTTGTATTGGCAATTTGTGTGACGAGAGTGTGGACATTAAGCGTCACGCTAATACCCTCACAAACAAACCCCTTGCCAAACCCTTCCACCCGCTGTATTTGAGCCACTTCTGTAACTGACTCCACTGGAATCAGGGTGACCCTATTGGGCCCACCAGTGATGTTGAAAAGGAAATATGCGTTATGAACGCCAATGAACTACGTGAGAAAACACCAGACCAGCTCCGCGAAGAGCTGGATAATCTGAAAAAAGAGAGCTTTAACCTGCGTTTTCAGCAGGCTACTGGTCAACAAGAGGGTACTGCCCGCATGAAAGGCGCCCGTCGTGACGCTGCTCGTGTTCGCACAATCCTAAACGAAAAAGCTGCTGCCGCAGCAGCTGAATAAGGGTGTAAAAGATGCCAAAAAGAATTCTATCCGGTGTCGTTACAAGCAACGCCAACGAACAAACTGTCACAGTTTCCGTTGAACGCCGCTTTACGCACCCTGTAATGAAGAAAACTATTCGTAAGTCCAAAAAATACCGGGCGCACGATGAACAGAATGCTTTCAATGTTGGTGACAAAGTCCAAATTCAGGAATGCGCACCAAAGTCGAAAACTAAACGCTGGGAAGTGATAACCGCTTAGGCTCACCAACAGTACAATCGAAACCGTGGGGCCATTTACTGCATTTGGTCCCTATAGGTCGGGAGAAACATTATGATCCAGATGCAGACTAATCTGGATGTTGCTGATAATAGCGGCGCTCGCCGTGTTCAGTGCATCAAGGTTCTAGGCGGCTCCAAACGGAGATATGCCAGCGTTGGTGATATTATTGTTGTTTCTGTGAAGGAAGCCATTCCACGCGGTCGCGTGAAAAAAGGTGACGTTCACAAAGCAGTCGTAGTACGCACACGCAAAGAAGTTCGTCGTGCCGATGGTACAGCCATCCGCTTTGACACAAACGCAGCCGTAATGCTGAACAACGCGGGAGAGCCTATTGGCACTCGTATCTTTGGCCCGGTCGTTCGCGAGCTACGTTCGAAGAACTTTATGAAAATCATCTCACTTGCTCCGGAGGTGCTGTAATGGCTGCTAAACTCCGTACAGGCGACAAGGTCGTTGTTCTTACTGGTAAGGACAAAGGCAAAGAAGGCGTGATCGCATCGGTCAACCCTTCCGCCGGTAAAGCAATTGTAGACGGCGTCAACATGATGATCCGTCACACGAAACAAAGCCAGACTGCACAGGGCGGCCGCGTGCCAACACCTGCTGCGATCCGGCTATCCAATCTCGCATTGGTTGACCCTAAAGATGGTGGTCCAACACGCGTTGGCTTCCGTATGGAAGGCGACAAGAAAGTGCGTTTTGCGAAAAAATCGGGGGAAGTGATCAATGGCTGATTATACGCCTTGCCTTAAAGCCCAGTACGCGAAGACTATTCGCCCTGCGCTAAAAGAAGAATTCAGCTACAAGAACGATATGATGATCCCCAAGTTGGAGAAAATCGTATTGAACATGGGTATTGGCGAAGCTGTCGCAGACAGCAAGAAAATCCGCTCCGCCCACGCTGATCTAATGGCAATTGCCGGCCAGATGCCTGTCATCACCAAAGCCAAGAAATCCATCGCGGGTTTCAAGGTTCGTGAAGATATGCCTCTCGGTGTCAAAGTGACGTTGCGCGGTAACCGTATGTACGATTTCCTTGATCGTCTGGTTACTGTTGCTATGCCTCGTATCCGCGATTTCCGTGGAATTTCGAGCAAGTCGTTTGACGGTCGTGGCAACTACGCCATGGGCCTGAAAGAGCATATCGTGTTCCCTGAAATCGACTTTGATAAAGTTGATCAGTTCTGGGGAATGGATATCGTAATTTGCACCACCGCGAATACCGATGCGGAAGCGAAAGCGCTGTTGAAGCAATTCAACATGCCTTTCTCAAGCTAAGCGCGGGAGGAGAGAAAAAACATGGCTAAAGTATGCATGATCCAACGCGAATTGAAGCGGCAGAAGTTGGTGGCTAAGTATGCCGACCGACGCGCAGCTTTGAAAGAGATCGCGAATAACAAAGACCTTGCTGTTGAAGAACGTTTCAAAGCTACCTTGGCGCTTGCCAAGCTGCCTCGTAATTCTTCGGCAACACGCCTGCACAACCGTTGTCAGGTTTCTGGTCGTCCGAAGGCTTACTACCGTAAGCTTAAAATGTCCCGTATCGCGCTGCGCGATTTGGCCTCCATTGGTCAGATCCCCGGCATGGTTAAGTCTAGCTGGTAAGGAGGGTATAAAATGAACTTGAACGATCCTCTCGGCGATATGCTGACACGTATTCGTAACGCACAATTGCGTGGCAAATCCTCCACTCACACTCCAGCTTCCAAGCTGCGTGCATGGGTTCTGGACGTGCTTAAATCCGAAGGCTACATCCGTGGCTATGAATCTGGAAAAGACGCCGACGGCAAACCGCAAATCGTAATCGAGTTGAAATACTACGATGACGAACCGGTGATCCGTGAGCTTAAACGTGTATCGACTCCTGGTCGCCGCGTTTATGTTGGTGTGAAAGACATCCCTACCGTCCGTCAGGGCCTTGGTATTGCGATCGTCTCCACGCCCAAGGGTGTTATGTCCGATGCACAAGCTCGTGCCGACAATGTCGGTGGCGAAGTCTTGTGCACAATCTTCTAAGGGGTAGGTTATGTCTCGTATTGGTAAAAAACCGGTCGAGCTTCCTGGCGGCGTTTCAGCGTCCGTCTCGGGCCAGACCATAGAAGTTAAGGGGCCTAACGGCACCCGTTCGTTCCGTGCTTCCGATGATGTGAACATCATTGTTGAAGATAATGCAGTAAGCGTCACTCCACGTGGCACGTCCAAACGGGCGCGTCAGCAGTGGGGCATGTCCCGCACACAGGTTGCAAACCTCGTGCAGGGTGTGACCGGTGGTTTCAAGAAAGATCTTGAAATCCGCGGTGTTGGTTATCGTGCAGCACTTCAGGGCAATGTCCTGAAATTGTCGCTCGGTTATTCCCATGACGTTTTTTTTGACATCCCGGAAGGGATCAAAGTAACTTGCCCGAAGCCGACACAGATCGTCGTTGAAGGCAATGATCAACAGGTTGTTGGTCAGGTTGCTGCGGAAATTCGCGAGTGGCGCAAGCCCGAGCCTTACAAAGGCAAGGGTATCCGCTACGTTGGCGAATTTGTACGTCAAAAAGCTGGTAAGAAGAAATAAGGAGCGCACGATATGGCAATTTCTAAAAGAGAATTGTTCCAAAAGCGTCGTATGCGCACCCGGAGCAAACTACGCAAAACGGCTAATGGCCGTCCGCGTCTTAGCGTTCACCGTTCAGGCAAGAATATCTCGGTTCAGTTGATCGACGACGCGCAGGGTGTAACCCTCGCATCGGCATCGACCCTCGAGAAGGCCTTGGGCTTTGTGGGCAAAAACAACATGGAAGCAGCAGCAAAGGTAGGTTCGACAATCGCCGAGCGTGCCAAAAAAGCTGGTGTGGAAGATGTGTATTTCGATCGCGGAGGTTTCCTGTTCCACGGGAAAATCAAAGCGTTGGCAGAGGCGGCCCGTTCGGGCGGTCTGAAGTTCTAGGAGAGCTGCTATGGCAAGAGAAGATAATCGCCGGGGTAAGCGTCGCGATCGCGATGAAACACCGGAATTCGCTGATCGCCTAGTTGCGATCAACCGTGTGTCCAAAACTGTTAAAGGTGGTAAGCGCTTCGGCTTTGCTGCTTTGGTAGTTGTTGGAGACCAGAAAGGCCGCGTTGGCTTTGGTAAAGGTAAAGCTAAAGAGGTTCCTGAAGCAATTCGGAAAGCCACTGAGCAAGCCAAACGCCAGATGATCCGCGTTCCTCTGCGTGAAGGCCGCACTTTGCACCACGACATGAATGGTCGTCACGGTGCTGGTAAGGTTGTGATGCGTTCAGCACCTGCGGGTACTGGCATCATCGCCGGTGGTCCTATGCGTGCGGTGTTCGAGATGGTTGGAATTCAGGACGTTGTGTCCAAATCCATCGGCTCGCAGAACCCTTACAACATGATCCGCGCAACGATGGATGGTCTCCGCAAGGAATCCAGCCCACGTAATGTTGCACAGCGTCGTGGTAAGAAAGTTTCGGACATTCTACCTAAAACTGACGCGGCTCCAGTGGTTGAAGAAACCGCTGAAGTTGCAGAAGCGTAAGGAGCTGAACAATGGCTAAAACTATCGTTGTAAAGCAGACCGGTTCGCCGATCCGCCGCCCGAAAGACCAGCTAGCTACGCTAAAAGGTCTGGGTCTGAACAAGATGCACAAAACTCGTGAACTAGAGGATACTCCCTCGGTTCGCGGCATGGTCCGCAAGATCTCGCACATGGTCGAGATCATTGAGGAAAAAGGTTAAGCATCCGGTGCGCGGGAGACCGTGCGCCCAACGGAAATTAGAAACGCCTCGAGGGAAACCTCGGGGCGTTTTTATTGAAATGGGGAAACAAATGTACTCTTCTATGATCTTTCGCAAAGCTGATTTCGTGTTTGTACTACCATTGAAAAATTCATTGGAAGGAACCCTTTTCTTAGGGAGCACTGCATTTGGAACGTTATGTTGAAAAACAAAGAATGAGAAAGCTGTATTCCATGCATGATTTTCAGATGGCCCTGAGTGCGGCTGACTTTCTCTCGGAAATAGATCACCAGGAAAAATACACAAAAGTTGAATTGAGGCGATTTAGGTGCTTTGAAACGACGATGGTTGTTTCTTATGCGCGCCCGTTTTCTGAATCGAATGGGGGGGCATGTCGAGGCTAAGTCTTAAGCAATGCAAAACCGAGTTAACCAAAAATGAGCGCCAACTACATGAGCGAATATTGAATCTGCGAAATAAACTCTTTGCTCACTCTGACGAAGAATTCATCCGGTTTTCCTCAACGGTTCTCACGACAGCGTTGCCTGACGATCGTGGGGACATGCATATTCCCTTATTTCAATTCAATGAGGGATTAAAATTTTCTTCGCGGCGCAAAATCGATGAGGTAATTGGCTTGATCAGGAAGCTAATGCACGGGTTAATGATACAAATGTTCGACGAGGCTCAAGTTAATCCGGAGAAGTATGACTGGAAGGATAAATAACGTAGGGTTCGTGGTCTCCGTGCACCAAAAGGTTAACGACACCACCCACAACATCGTACATACGCGTTGTGCACGTGTTGTGTACACGGAAATCCGACGATATTGCCAAAGGTTAACGGGCAACGCCGATCTACCCGCAACCCTCTTGCACCTAACCCCCATCCCGTTTATACGCGCGCAGTGGGCATCAGCCTACAGAATCAAATGTAATGCCGTGTTTACCCTTTTAGACGCAATCGGGGGGTAGTTCCGGCCAAAGGAGATAGCGTCATGAAATTGAATCAACTTAGCGACAACCCCGGTGCAACCAAACGTGCGAAACGTGTTGGCCGTGGTCCAGGTTCCGGTACCGGTAAAATGGGTGGCCGTGGTATCAAGGGTCAGAAATCCCGTTCGGGTGTAACCATTGGTGGTTTTGAGGGTGGCCAGATGCCACTATACATGCGTTTGCCTAAACGCGGCTTCAACATGCGCAACCCTAAGAAACATGCGGTTATCAACCTCGGCATCCTTCAGAAATTCATCGACGAGAAGAAGATCGACGCCAAGAAAGACATCACCGAAGATGTTCTGATCGAATCCGGTCTCGTTCGTCGCAAGCTGGACGGCGTTCGCCTGCTGGCCAAAGGTGAGCTGACATCTAAAGTAAATCTGACTGTTACTGGCGCCTCAAAATCTGCTGTTGAAGCAGTCGAAAAAGCCGGCGGTTCCGTAACTCTTCCGGCATAAACCGACAAGAGTGGCGCGAAAGACTTGTGGGCGCGACCAATGCGCCTTACATCTTAGACAGTGAAAATGTTTCGCGCCGCTGGCATCCCTAAACAGGGGATTCGGCGGCGCAGTTTTGGGAGGGCCTTAAATGGCATCGGCAGCAGAACAAATGGCATCGAACCTCAGCTGGGGTTCCTTCGGTAAAGCCAAAGAACTTCAACAACGCATACTGTTTGCGCTTGGTTTGTTGCTGGTTTACCGCATGGGTACATACATTCCGGTTCCGGGAATCGACGCGACACAGTTGGCGGCATTCTTTGAATCCACGCGTGGTGGCATTGGCGACATGCTCAACATGTTCACTGGTGGCGCGGTCAGCCGTATGGCGATCTTCTCGCTTGGTATTATGCCGTATATTTCGGCCTCGATCATCATCCAGCTTTTGACGTCGATGGTTCCACAACTGGAAGCATTGAAAAAAGAGGGTGAGCAGGGGCGCAAGAAAATCAATCAGTACACACGTTACGGTACGGTTTTCCTTGCCATGTTCCAATCCTACGCACTGGCTGCGGGCCTTGAATCACAGGGCCTAGCCTCCGATCCGGGCCTGTTTTTCCGTGCGACGGTTATGATTACTCTGGTTGGCGGCACCATGTTCCTTATGTGGCTTGGTGAGCAGATTACTGCACGCGGTATTGGCAACGGCATCTCGTTGATCATCTTCACAGGTATCGTCGCAGAACTTCCGCGCGCTTTGGCACAGTTCTTCGCGTCCGGTCGTTCCGGCGCGCTTAGCCCTGCGTTGATCATCGGCGTTATGGTGATGGTGGTTGTCGTGATTGCATTCGTTGTGTTTATGGAACGCGCCTTGCGCAAAATCCATATCCAGTATCCGAAGCGACAGGTAGGCATGAAGGTTTACGGAGGCGAGAGCAGCCACCTTCCCGTTAAACTCAACCCTGCAGGCGTTATTCCCGCCATTTTTGCCAGCTCGCTGCTGTTGATGCCGACGACGGTCGCAACGTTTGCCGGGTCTGACACGACAGGTATCGCAGCGACTATTGCGGCCTACATGGGTCGTGGACAGCCGCTTTACATGCTGTTTTACGCTTCGCTGGTTGTGTTCTTCGCGTATTTCTACACTGCAAATGTTGCCTTCAAAACGGAAGATGTTGCTGACAACCTTAAAAAGCAGGGTGGCTTTGTGCCCGGTATTCGCCCCGGTGCGAAAACGGCGGAGTATCTTGACTATGTGATGATACGTTTGCTGGTTGTTGGTTCAGCTTATCTAACCGCGGTTGTCCTGCTGCCCGAAGTGCTGATCTCCAAAACAGCTATTCCGTTCTATTTCGGTGGTACATCGCTGCTGATTATTGTGTCTGTGACTATGGACACGATCACACAGGTGCAGTCGCACATGATGGCACACCAGTACGAAAGCCTGATCGAGAAATCGAAACTGCGCGGTAAGAGTCGCTCCAAATCCAAAGGGCACCGTAAATGAACATAATACTGCTTGGCCCACCGGGCGCTGGAAAAGGAACTCAAGCGCATCGGTTGGTAACCGAGCGAGGTCTGGTTCAGCTTTCCACTGGTGACATGTTGCGGGCTGCCCGCACGTCTGGCACCGAAATGGGCAAGCAGGTTGCGGCTGTTATGGACCGGGGTGATCTGGTTACCGACGAAATCGTCATCGGCCTGATCTCCGAGCAGTTAGATAACAATACAAGCGGTAACGGTTTTATCTTTGACGGGTTCCCGCGCACATTGGCGCAGGCAGATGCACTGAGTGACTTGCTGAAAAGCAAGGAGCAGGCACTGGACGCGGTTATCGAGATGAAGGTGGACGACGAGGCATTGGTTGCGCGTATCACTGGCCGCTATACATGCAGTAATTGTGGCGTAGTTTATCACGACGTAACCAAGAAACCTACCAAAGACGGTGAATGTGACACGTGCGGTGGCAGTGATTTTACACGCCGCGCCGATGACAACGAGGAGTCGTTGCTGACACGCTTGATGGCTTACTATCGTGATACATCGCCGCTGATCGGATATTACTATACCAAAGACCAGTTGGTGCGTATCGACGGGCTTGGCGAAATTGACGAGGTCGCGGCGCGTGTAGGTGCCGTACTCGAATGTTAGAAATTAGCCCGGTGAATCGGGGTTGACGGTGCTGCGGATGCTCCTATACTCCGCGAACTTTCCGAAAGGGAAGTGTTTTGCGTTTCTGATTCGGAATGCATAAAACTCGGCCCGAGTATTGGGCAAAGGGCCCACCAGCCTGAACACGGACGGTGGGCTTTAGTTGTGAAAAAAGGTTCCGGAGTGACGGAGCCGCAAACGAGAGAATGGAGGCCATTTTTTGGCACGTATTGCAGGGGTAAATATCCCCACACATAAACGGGTGGTTATCGCCCTTACTTATATCCACGGTATCGGAAACACGTCTGCAGAGGCGATTTGCGAGGCTGTGAAAATCGACGGACCACGTCGCGTGAACGAATTGTCAGACGCTGAAGTTCTGGCTATTCGCGAGCACATCGACGCCAACTACCAAGTTGAAGGCGACCGTCGCCGCGAAGTTCAGATGAACGTCAAACGCCTGATGGATCTTGGTTGCTACCGTGGCATCCGTCACCGTCGTGGCCTTCCTGTGCGTGGTCAGCGTACCAGCACTAACGCTCGCACTCGCAAAGGTCCTGCAAAGGCCATTGCTGGTAAGAAGAAATAGGGGAGGGTTGATCTAATGGCACGTGAAAAAACTCGTATGAAGCGTAAAGTCCGCAAGAACATCTCGACAGGTGTTGCGCACATTAACTCTTCTTTCAACAACACAAAAATCCTGATCGCTGATGCGCAGGGCAATGCGATTGCATGGTCCTCGGCTGGCACAATGGGTTTCAAAGGCTCGCGTAAGTCTACACCTTATGCAGCGCAGATGGCCGCTGAAGATGCCGGCAAAAAAGCGCAAGAGCATGGCATGAAAACGCTTGAAGTAGAAGTACAGGGCCCAGGTTCGGGTCGAGAGTCTGCACTTCGTGCACTGGCCGCAGTTGGTTTGAACATCACCTCGATCCGTGACGTGACGCCAATGGCCCACAACGGCTGTCGTCCACCAAAGCGTCGTCGCGTATAAAGATATTTTACTACCGGACTGTGCCCGTATTTTCGGGTGCAGTCTGTTCTGTTTCTAAACCTCGGGCGTTCCCCACCGGATCCAGTAGGGAACAAGTATGGAGGCCATAATATGATCCACAAGAACTGGCAGGAGCTCATCCGCCCAACGTCGCTGGAAATCAAATCCGGCGCTGACGCACTTCGCATGGCAACGGCCGTCGCTGAACCGCTGGAACGCGGCTTTGGTCTGACACTTGGCAACGCGCTTCGTCGCGTTCTGCTGTCCTCGCTTCAGGGCGCGGCCATCACATCGGTGCAAATCGATAACGTTTTACACGAGTTCTCCTCGGTTGCCGGTGTACGTGAAGACGTTACCGACATCGTTCTGAACCTCAAAGGCGTTGCGGTGAGCATGGAAGTCGAAGGCCCTAAAAAGGTTGCAATCAGTGCGACTGGTCCAGGTGTTGTTACCGCAGGTGACATCGCTGAAACCAACGGCATCGAAATCCTGAACAAGGATCACGTAATCTGCCACCTCGACGACGGCGCCTCGCTTTATATGGAGCTGACTGTTGAAACTGGTAAAGGCTACGTTGCTGCTGACAAGAACCGCCCCGAAGATGCGCCGATTGGCCTGATTTCGGTTGATGCGCTGTTCTCGCCAGTGACTAAAGCGTCCTATAAAGTTGAGCCAACCCGCGAAGGTCAGGTTCTGGATTATGACAAGCTGACGTTGAACGTTGAAACTGATGGCTCGATTTCATCTGAAGATGTGATCGCGTTTGCGGCCCGTATCCTTCAGGATCAACTGGCTGTGTTCGTGAACTTCGACGAGCCTGAAGCGGCTGGTCGTGACGACGAAGACGACGACCTAGAGTTCAACCCGCTTCTGCTGAAGAAAGTGGACGAGCTGGAATTGTCTGTGCGTTCGGCAAATTGCCTGAAAAACGACAATATCGTTTACATCGGCGATCTGATCCAGAAAACCGAAGCAGAGATGCTGCGTACTCCGAACTTCGGCCGCAAATCTTTGAACGAGATCAAAGAAGTGCTGACGACTATGGGTCTGCATCTTGGTATGGACCTCATCGACTGGCCGCCAGAAAACATCGAAGAGCTGGCGAAAAAGTTCGAAGACCACTTCTAAGAATATCGGTGCGTGGGCGACCGCGCACCGTACACAATGCCCGCATTTGGCGGGGAATATCCGGGCAATACCGCCCCAAGGAGAGCAGTTCCACCCGCATGGGCTGCCAGACAAAGTATAAATGAAGGAATAAGAAAATGCGTCATGGTAATGGTTACCGTAAGTTAAACCGTACACACGAACACCGCAAAGCGATGTTCGCGAACATGGTATGCTCGTTGGTAGAGCATGAGCAGATCAAAACGACTCTGCCGAAAGCCAAAGAATTGAAGCGCATCATCGATAAGATGATCACGCTAGGTAAAAAAGGCGACTTGCACTCCCGTCGTATCGCGCAATCGCGTATGCGTCAGGAAGATGCCGTCAAGAAGTTGTTCGACATTCTTGGCCCACGTTATGCTGAACGCACCGGTGGTTATGCCCGCGTTCTAAAAGCCGGCTTCCGTTATGGCGATATGGCACCGATGGCAATCATCGAGCTTGTTGACCGTGACGCTGATGCCAAAGGCGCTGGCGATAAAGCTCGCGTTGCGCTTGAAGAAGCCGCTGCCGAGTAAAATTAGGATACTGGTGTGCAGTTAGATGCGCGCCCTTAAAACCCCGGATGAATTTCCGGGGTTTTTTCGTTTCGAAGGACAGGGTATCCTAGACACATGGCCGATCTTTTTGACACCGCAGGCGAAACGCCCATCAACGCTCCGCGCCCGCTTGCTGATAGGCTGCGCCCCAAAAACCTGACCGAGGTTATAGGGCAAGAACATATGCTTGGGCCGGACGGACCCTTGGGCCAGATGTTGTTGCACGGGAACCTGTCGTCGTTAATCCTTTGGGGGCCGCCGGGGGTCGGGAAGACCACGATCGCACGGCTTCTGGCTGACGAAAGCGACTTGACCTTCGTGCAGATCAGCGCAATTTTTACTGGAATGCCGGATCTGCGCAAGGTATTCGAGGCCGCCAAAATTCGCCGCCAAAACGGTCACGGTACGTTGTTGTTCGTTGACGAAATCCACCGTTTTAACAAAGCGCAGCAGGACGGGTTTTTGCCGCATATG
The DNA here is from genome assembly GCA_050256375.1 of Paracoccaceae bacterium. Lineage (GTDB taxonomy): Bacteria > Pseudomonadota > Alphaproteobacteria > Rhodobacterales > Rhodobacteraceae > NORP23. Next base: position 18,931 of record JBBWVU010000064.1, read on the forward strand.
GAAGATGGCACGATCCTTCTGGTTGGGGCGACCACGGAAAACCCCAGCTTTGAGCTGAATTCCGCGCTACTGTCCCGATCGCAAGTGATGATCCTTAACCGCCTGACGTTGGCGGAAATGGAACTGATGATCCAGCGGGCAGAAAAGGAAACTGATAAGGCGCTTCCAGTAACTGCCGATGCGCGCGAGGCCTTGATGGAAATGGCCGACGGAGATGGCCGTGCATTGCTTAATCTGCTTGAACAGGTGTTTGTGTGGAAAGAAAAAGTTGATCGTGACGACCTGTCGAAACGCCTTTCGCGACGCGCGCCCAAATATGATAAATCCGGCGAGGAGCATTATAATCTCATCTCGGCGTTACACAAATCTGTCCGCGGTTCGGATCCCGATGCGGCGCTTTACTGGTTTGCGCGGATGCTGCAAGGCGGCGAAGACCCACGATATTTGGCGCGACGGATCACACGGATGGCGGTTGAAGATATTGGGCTTGCCGACCCTGATGCGCAGCGGCTTTGTTTAGATGCATGGCAAACTTATGAACGCCTCGGCTCGCCCGAAGGAGAGCTGGCGCTGGCGCAATCAGTTATGTATTTGGCGCTCGCCCCGAAATCAAATGCATCATATTCAGCGTTTAGCAATGCGATGGCTGCGGCCAAACAGACAGGCTCGGAACCGCCCCCTAAACATATCCTCAATGCGCCGACTTCGATGATGAAAGAGCATGGTTTTGGCGAGGGGTACCAATATGACCACGATGCCGAGGATGGTTTTTCAGGGCAGAACTACTTTCCTGACACCATGAAGCGTGGCGTGTATTATTCGCCAGTTGAACGGGGCAATGAACGCGAACTAAAAAAACGCCTTGATTATTTTGCTAAACTACGCGCCAAGCGAAAGGACTAATATGCCTATATTACTACAAGTCGCCCTTGGCGGTGCCCTTGGTGCCTCGCTTCGTTTTCTGAGTGGGGCGATGATTTTGCGCGCAATGGGTAGCGGGTTTCCATATGGAACGATGTTTGTGAACGTCGTTGGTTCGTTTCTGATGGGCCTTTTGGCGTTCTATTTGTTGGAACGAATGGACGGCGGTTTCTCGCGTTTCGCCCCGTTCTTGATGACTGGTGTGCTCGGCGGGTTCACCACGTTTTCAGCATATTCACTGGACGCCCTTTACTTGATCGAGCGGGGTCGCTATGTCAGCGCCAGCGTATACATGGGCGGCTCGGTCGTCCTCGCCATTGGCGCGCTATTCCTTGGAATGACAATCGCACGGAGCCTGACATGAGCGGCGTACAATATCGTGAAGTAGATGCAGACGGTGACGAGCAACGTCTTGACCGGTGGTTCCGTCGTGTGTTCCCTCACGTCCCGCAGGGGCGCATCGAAAAGATGTGCCGCAAGGGTGAAATTCGCGTTGAAGGCGGACGAGTGAAAACCTCGACCCGTTTGATCGAGGGTCAGTCAGTTCGCATTCCGCCACTACCCACACCGGACGAGGCCGCCAAAGCGCGCGCGGCGCGGGTGCATGTTTCGGACGCCGATGCCAAGATGATTCAGAGCTGCGTGATCTATAAAGACGACGATATTATTGTCCTGAACAAGCCCGCAGGTCTGGCGGTTCAAGGCGGGACAAATACTACGCGCCACGTTGATGGTATGACCGAGGCTTTGCGCTTTGGTCTGGAAGCAAAACCAAAGCTGGTTCATCGTCTCGATAAAGATACCTCCGGCATTCTGCTTCTGGCCCGAAACGGGCAGGCGGCCAAAGGGTTGACGATGGCGTTTCGCAACAAGTTTACGCAGAAAATATACTGGGCGCTTGTTGCCGGACATCCTGATCAGATGGTCGGAACGATTCGCTTTGGCTTGGTAAAGCAAGCTGGCCACGGTCCACATGGTGCAGGTGAAAAGATGATTTGCATCCCGCCACGCGAAATTGATGAAACGCCAGGCGCAAAACGTGCAACGACTGACTTTGTTGTTATCGAAACGGTTGGAAAGCGCACAACTTGGCTGGGGCTATCGCCGATCACTGGTCGTACACATCAATTGCGCGCACATCTCGCCGAAATCGGTTGCCCGATTGCGGGGGACGGGAAATATGGCGGCAGTGGTCAGGTTAACGAGGGTGACGGTTGGGGCTCGCAACTTGGCGGTGTGATCTCCAAGAAAATGCACCTTCATGCCCGCTCGATTAAATTCAAGCACCCGCGCACCGGTAAAGAGTTGTTCTTTGAATCCGACCTGCCGGAACACATGCAGCGCACATGGGATCTATTTAGCTGGAACCTCAAGTGGGCGCCAAAAGACCCCTTCGCGATTCACGAATGAGTAACCTTCACCTCGTAGTCTTTGATATGGACGGAACCCTGATCGACAGTCAGGATGTTATTATCGAGGCCATGCGCCGAGCGTTTTCCCGCATGGGAAGGCCTGTACCCACGGATGAGCAGACGCGCTCGATCATTGGATTGTCGCTGGAACAGGCTGTTGCAACGATTGCGTCCGACATGTCGCAAGCTCAAGCATCCGCGGGCGCGGATTTATACCGCCAGAGTTTTATTGAAATGCGTGCGGAAACCGGCGGCGAAGCTCCGGCACCATTATATTCCGGCGCGCGCAATGCGCTGGACAGGTTGCACCAGCAAGACAATCTGCTGCTGGGTGTGGCCACTGGCAAGGCGCGGCGCGGGTTGGATCACGCTTACAAGTCTCACGACATCGGGCATTATTTCGTTACACACCAGACAGCCGACGACCATCCGTCCAAGCCACATCCGTCAATGTTGCACCAAGCTCTTCTGGATACGGGCGTCGACGTCGAGCGAGCGGTGATGATCGGCGATACAGAATTCGATATGGTTATGGGTAAGGCAGCAGGTTTTGCGACTGTCGGGGTCAGTTGGGGTTACCATTCACTGGACCGGCTTAGTGCCGAAAAACCGGATGTGATTATTGACAGATTTACCGAACTAGACGAAGCGTTGAGCGAAATTTGGCGGGTGCGGGCATGAACACAGCACTGCAAAAACGGTTCTGGAAAGAGGTTTCCGTTAAGCGCGAGGACGCCGGCTATGGCATCTATCTCGATGGAAAGCAGCTAAAGACTCCGTTAAAGACTTCGCTTTTGGCACCGAATAAAACAGTGGCCAAGGGGATCGCGGCAGAGTGGGATGCGGTTGGCGAAAAAATTAACCCTTTAGAAATGCATCTCACCCGTTGTGCGAATGCCACCCTCGATAAGGTGACGGTCGAGCACGGCGCTGTGGCCGCGATGCTGGCGGAATATGGCGGCACTGATCTGCTTTGCTATCGCGCTACTGGGCCTGTTGAACTGGTTGCGCGGCAGGCAGAAACTTGGGATCCGTTGTTGGAATGGATGCGGGCAGAGTACGACGTTAAACTGATCTCGGTAAGCGGCGTGATGCATGTGCCGCAACCTGAGCAGGGGCAGGCAAAGTTGTTGGAAATGACGCTTGCGTTTGACCCTTGGCGGCTTACGGCGTTTCACGATCTGGTAACGATTTCCGGATCGCTGGTTCTCGCTTTGGCTGTTGCCAAAAAACACTTGAGTGCTCAAGATGTTTGGCCACTTTCTCGCGTCGATGAAATTTGGCAAGAAGAACAATGGGGCGTGGATGATGTCGCCAGTGCCGCTGCGAAAGTTAAGCTATCAGATTTCCTGAAGGCCGCCTCATTGATGGAAATGCTGGATAAAGACTGATTTCACGCTGGAATACAGTGATTAGAATCGGCTGCATGAACTGTGTAAATCGCTGTGGACGTTTCATCCCGCGGATAAATGCGCCAAATCGAAAGCCGAAGGTAATCTTTATGACATCTTTGCATATTATTTTCCGGGTTATAATTTTTCATAGGTTTTTCGAAAATAGCGGATGATCAGCCAGCAAGTGAGGGTAGGGCAATAGTGCTGTCGTAATTTGGTGCTTACTTCGCATGTTTCGCAAGAATCCCCTAATTTTTTGGAAGCCACCCACACATCCCAACTTTTTCTGAGTCATGTGGGGTGTTCATGCCGCGTAGGGTTGTATTTGCACGTACTGAATGCGCTACAGCGGGCTGGAAAGGAAGAATTGATGTGGATAGGTCTCGGTTGCTGACCTAAAGTTCAAAGTACCGTTTCGCTTGACCAAGCGGCCTATTATCAGTCAGAGTGTCGAGGTCGCGGTGAAACAACTGCGCAACAAGAATCACTCCAATCATAAAGATTGGTTCGAGTCCAAATTAATTTGGTGAAATACTCCAGGAAGAGGTAAATATGAAAAAGAATGTATTATTCAGCACACTTGCTGCACTAGGTCTCGCAGCGGGCATGGCTTCCGCCGGAACGCTGGAAGACGTATTGGCAAAAGGCGAACTAGCTTGTGGTGTTTCCACAGGTACTCCAGGTTTCGCATTCCCAGACGCTGAAGGCCGTTGGCAGGGTTTCGATATCGCGATTTGTCGCGCTGTTGCAGCTGCTGTACTTGGTGATGGCGACGCGGTTAAGTTCGTTCCACTGACATCCAAAGTACGCTTTACGGCTTTGGCGTCGGGCGAAGTTGATCTGCTTGCACGTAACACAACATGGACGTTCTCTCGTGACGTTGACCTGAAGCAGACATTCGTAGGTGTTAACTACTACGACGGTCAGGGCTTCATGGTTCCTGTAGATTTGGGCGTAGGCTCCGTTCTTGAACTAGACGGCGCGACTATTTGTATCTCGACTGGTACAACTACCGAGCTGAACTTGGCTGACTTCTTCCGTGTTAACGGAATGTCTTATGAGCCAGTGCCCGTTGAAACTGGTGCAGAAGCTCAACAGCAGTACCTAGCGGGTGCTTGTGACGTTTACACAACTGACCGTTCCGCACTTGCTGCACGCCGTACTGCCTTCGAAGTACCTGACGATCATATGCTGTTGCCAGAAATCATCTCGAAAGAGCCTCTGGGTCCACTAGTTCGTCACGGCGATGACAACTGGGCAGACATTAACATGTGGGTTCTTAACGCTTTGATTACAGCTGAAGAGCTGGGTGTTACTAAAGCAAATGCTGCTGAAATGGGCGCATCTGCTAAAAACCCTGAAGTAGGTCGTCTACTCGGTACAGAAGGTTCGCTGGGCGCAATGCTTGGTCTGGACGCTGACTGGGCTGCACGTGCCATCGATGTTGCTGGTAACTACGGCGAAATCTTTGCTAACACAATCGGCGAGAATTCCTCGGTTGGTCTAGCTCGTGGTGTTAACGCACTATGGACAGACGGCGGCTTGATCTACTCGCCTCCGTTCCGTTGATCTAATCAACACTTTTGGGGCGCGCCGTTTGGTGCGCCCCTTCTTTATTATCTAACAGTATCTTTAGTCGAGACCAGCGGGCAGAGAGCGGATAACCCCTCCTCGCAAAAAAAATCGCGGACCGACTTGATATTTAGGAGGGGGTGCCATGTCAGTGGTAGACAACAATAAGCCGGAAAAGGTTTTCCGGCTAAGTATGCTAATTTACGATACACGTTTCCGATCGATGACCATCCAAGTTATTGCGCTTATGCTATTAATGCTGGTTGGCGCCTGGTTTGTTAACAATACCCTGAACAATCTGGCCGTACTGGACAAAGAGCTGGGTTTCCAGTTCCTTGCAGAACCAGCTGGTTATGACATCAACCAGCGTTTGATTGAATACACATCGCGCAGCACACACGCACGTGCCGCCTTGATCGGTATTCTCAATACGCTTCTGGTTGCTTTTCTGGGTTGTATCACTGCGACACTTATTGGTGTTACCGCCGGTATCGCACGCCTTTCCAAAAACTGGATTATCGCGCGATTGATGACAGTGTATGTCGAAGCGTTCCGCAACATTCCATTGTTGCTATGGATCATCTTGATGATGGCGGTTTTCATCGAAACGTTGCCAAAACCCAGCGCTTTCCGAGGCGACAATGCAACTGCTCACATGTTCTTAGGGGATGCGGTCGCATTCACAAACCGCGGTTTCTATATTCCAGCACCGGTTTTCAATAGCGGATCAACGGCTGTAGTCGTTGTATTCCTGTTGTCGATTGTCGGAATCTTTGTATTCGGTCGCTGGGCGCGCAAGCGTCAGGACAGCACCGGTGAGATTTTACCAACTGGATGGATTAAGTTAGGCATATTCTTCGTTCCCTCGATTCTTGTATTCTTTGTGACGGGACAACCGATTGGTCTGGAGTATCCAGTGCTTAAAGGTTTCAACTTCAATGGGGGCTTCCACCTGAGGAACTCGCTAATTGCTTTGTGGTTTGCGCTTTCACTGTATACCGGCGCATTTATTGCTGAAGTGGTTCGTGCGGGTATTCAGTCTGTTCCCAAAGGCCAATCAGAGGCGGCTGCGGCTTTAGGGCTGCGTCCTAAACGCGTTATGAATCTTGTGGTCCTGCCGCAAGCGATGCGCGTAATTATCCCGCCACTGATTTCGCAGTACCTGAACCTGACGAAGAACTCGTCTTTGGCAATTGCTGTTGGCTATATGGATATCACGGCGACTCTGGGCGGCATTACGTTGAACCAGACAGGTCGCGAGATGGAAACCTTGCTGCTGCTAATGGCAATGTACTTAAGTATTTCTGTCACAGTTTCGATGATTATGAACTGGTACAATAACATGATTAAAATGAGGGAGCGGTAATCATGGCAAATCAATCGTTTGTCCGCAACGAAATGTTGGGTGAGAAAAGACCGCCCGCATCACAGGTTGGCATTGTAAGCTGGTTCAAAACGAACCTCTTTTCAAGTGTCCCAAATATAATTTTGTCGCTAATGGCACTATGGGCAATCTACACAGTCCTTAGCCACATTCTGCCTTGGATATTTATATCCAGCTGGAGTGCGGAATCGCTGAAAGGATGTCGTGCCGACATAATCGAAAGGTATGGCGAGGGTGCTAGTGGCGCTTGTTGGGCCGTAATTCGAGAGCGTTGGCCACAACTGTTGTTTGGCTTCTATCCTAAAGAATTGTATTGGCGCCCAGTCTTGGCGATGGTATTTTTGATGGTAGCTTTGTCTCCGGTCTTGTTCGCGGCAGTGCCACGTAAGGTTCTCTGGTTCTCGGCGTTGTATCCCTTCTTCGGTGGTTTCTGGCTGCTATGGGGCGGCACAATTTGGGTTCCGCTTGCTGGAATCATGGGCTTCGTTATTGCTTATCTATCAGTCGCGCTTTTGCCAAAATTGGTAGGTTCGTTAACCGCAACTATTTTGGCGGGCTTGCTGCCGCTTATCTGGTGGACGCTTTTAGCCGGACCAACAATCGGTACGCTTAATTCTGTGTCGGCTGGTATGTTGCAAGATCGTTACATTGCAACAACCGAGCAGTTGGTCGAGTCGATTGAGGCCGAGATGGCCGCTGAAGAAGATGTTTTGGCAGTCGAATCTCTTAATCGTAAACTGAAAACTGCAACCAAACGTTTGAACGCGGCGAACAGTATGGGCGAGCGTGAAGATAACATCGCAGCTTTAGAAATCGAGGCGGATGAGCTTCGTGCTTCTCTGCCTTCGTCTGTAAAAGGTGTAAAAGACCTGGTCGATGTAGATGATGGTGTTTCTGATGCTGACATTGCGGCGCTAGAGGAAGCATTATCTGTTGAAAGCAAATTGTTAACATCGAAACAACAGTTAGCTGGCGTGTACAAAGAAGTTGGCCGAATTGGTCCACTGTCTATCGACAGTGACCAAATGGGTGGCTTCATGTTGTCCCTTACCATCGGCGTTACCGGAATCGCTCTGTCGCTACCTATCGGCATCTTGCTTGCGCTTGGTAGACAGTCATCACTGTTCGTTGTCAAAACGATTTGTGTGACTTTCATCGAGTTCATCCGTGGTGTGCCGCTGATCACGCTGTTGTTTGTGGCATCCGTTCTGTTGAGTTACTTCCTGCCTCCGGGCAATAACTTCGATCTTGTCCTTAGGGTCATGATTATGGTTACGCTCTTCTCGGCGGCCTATATGGCCGAGGTCGTGCGTGGGGGGCTCGCGGCCCTGCCAAAAGGACAGTACGAGGCTGCTGACGCCTTGGGTCTGGATTACTGGAAGTCGACACGGCTGATTATTTTGCCGCAAGCGTTGAGAGTATCCATCCCGAATATCGTGAGTAGCTTTATCGGACTGTTCAAAGATACGACGCTGGTATCGATCGTTGGATTGCTTGACCCCATGGGTCTGTCGCAAGCCATTTTGGCGGATCAGAACTGGAACGGAATTGTATGGGAGCTTTATGCCTTCATCGCGGTGATGTTCTGGATATTCACATTCTCTATGTCCCGATATTCCATGTATCTTGAGCGTAAGCTCGAGACCAGTCACTAAGTTTTAGGAACTGTAAAAATGAATCAAAAAATCGAACGTGAAATCGACCACTCGCAAATGCAAGTAACTGACGAAGTCGCAATTCGAATCTCGAACATGAACAAGTGGTATGGTGCATTCCATGTGCTTAAAGACATCAACCTAACGGTTAATCGCGGTGAACGTATCGTGGTTTGTGGTCCATCGGGCTCGGGTAAATCTACCCTGATCCGTTGTATCAACCGCCTTGAGGTGCATCAGGAAGGAACCATCATCGTTGACGGTACCGAACTGACGTCGGATCTTAAGAACATTGACAAGATCCGTTCCGAAGTTGGCATGGTGTTTCAGCACTTCAACCTGTTCCCGCACCTAAGCGTTCTGGAGAACTGCACACTAGCCCCGATCTGGGTTCGTGGTGTTCCCAAGAAAGAAGCCGAAGTAACGGCTATGCAGTATCTGGAAAAGGTGAAAATCCCCGAGCAGGCATTAAAATATCCGGGCCAGCTTTCGGGTGGTCAGCAGCAGCGTGTGGCGATTGCCCGCTCGTTGTGCATGGAACCACGCATCATGCTGTTCGACGAGGTGACATCGGCGCTCGACCCTGAAATGATTTCCGAGGTGCTCGATACAATGATCGAGCTGGCCGAAGAAGGCATGACCATGATCGTTGTGACCCACGAAATGGGCTTCGCCCGCAAAGTGGCGAACCGTGTGATCTTTATGGATGCAGGTCAGATCGTGGAAGAAAACGTGCCGGAAGAATTCTTCGGCAATCCACAATCCGAGCGTACGAAACTGTTCTTGTCGCAGATTCTGGACCACTAAGGCAAAAAATCAGGATTGTCCGTCACGCATTCGGGCAATCATATCTGGAAGGGCGCGGTTAGCTATGCTATGCCGCGCCCATTCTATTTGGAAAGCTGACAATGAACCTATTCGCTGAAATCAAAACGCTCGTTCTGGAAAATCTCGACAAACTGGTCGCTGAGGGTGTTCTGCCCGCAGACTTGAACTTTTCCAACGTCGCAGTCGAGCCTCCACGCGATCCTTTGCACGGCGATATGGCAACCAACGCCGCGATGGTTTTAGCCAAACCCGCCAAGATGAAACCACGTGACATTGCCGAGGCTCTGGCGGTCAAACTGGCCCAAGACCCACGCGTTCAAACTACCGACGTCGCTGGCCCGGGTTTCCTGAACCTGCGCCTTGATCCCGCGTTGTGGTTTGGCATTGTGACTGAAGCCTTGGCAAAGGGTGCTGATTTCGGTCGTTCTACTATGGGCGAAGGCCGGAAGGTTAACGTCGAGTTCGTCTCTGCCAACCCGACAGGCCCGTTGCACGTAGGTCACACCCGTGGCGCAGTATTTGGCGATGCGCTCGCCGGCTTGCTGGATTTCGCAGGCTATAACGTGACGCGTGAATATTATATTAACGACGGTGGCGCACAGGTCGACGTGCTGGCGCGCTCGGCCTATGAACGCTACCGTGAAGCCAACGGGCTGGAACCCGAAATCGTCGAGGGTCTATACCCGGGCGATTACCTGATCCCGGTAGGCGAAGCACTAAAAGCAAAATACGGCGACAGCCTGATCGACCAACCAGAAAGCGTCTGGCTGGAAGATCTGCGGGAATTCTCGACCGAAATGATGATGGATCTGATCCGCTCGGACCTCAAAGCACTTGGCGTGACGATGGACGTATTCTTCAGCGAGAAATCTCTATACGGCACCGGCAGAATTGAGGCCGCACTCGACAACCTCGATGCCAAAGGTTTAATCTACGAAGGCGTACTTGCACCCCCGAAAGGCAAATTGCCCAAAGGATGGGAAGCGCGCGAGCAAACTCTGTTCAAGTCCACCGAACACGGTGATGATGTTGATCGCCCCGTCAAAAAATCCGACGGCGGCTGGACTTACTTCGCGCCCGACATCGCCTACCACTACGACAAAATCGAACGTGGCTTCGACGAGTTGATTGATGTGCTCGGCGCAGATCATGGCGGTTATGTCAAACGTATGAAAGCAGCCGTTTCGGCCCTTTCAGGCGGCGAAGTCCCGCTGGACATAAAGCTGTGCCAGCTGGTGAAGTTATACAAAAACGGAGAACCGTTCAAAATGTCCAAACGGGCAGGAACGTTTGTTTTGCTTAGCGACGTGGTCGAACAGGTGGGCGCAGACGTTACCCGTTTCATCATGCTGACCCGCAAAAACGACGCGCCATTAGATTTCGATTTTGCCAAAGCGCTAGAGCAGTCCAAAGACAACCCAGTTTTCTACGTCCAATACGCCCACGCGCGGGTGAACTCGGTGATGACTAAAGCGGGCGAAGCAGGGCTGGCAACCAGTGATGCAACCCTCGCAAACGCTGACCTAACCCTGCTGAAACACCCTGCCGAGCTAAGCCTCGCACAGAAACTTGCCGAATGGCCACGCCTGCTGGAGATCGCCGCCAAAACTAACGAGCCGCACCGGATCGCGTTCTATCTCTATGAGTTGGCCTCCGAATTCCACGCGCTTCAACACCTCGGCAAGATCGAAACCGAGATGCGGTTTATCCAGACCAGCAACCCTGAGCAAAGTCTCGCCCGTCTCGCTCTTATCCGCGCAGTAGCCGTTGCTATTGCTGCGGGCCTTGATATTCTTGGGGTGACCCCGGCAAAAGAGATGCGTTGAATTCGCACATTATGGGGTTGGAGTAGCGGCGCATACCATATAAAGTATGCGTGAAAGGCTTGTATCCCGATGCAGGAATCGCATTACGAATCGGACTCTGGCGAGTCAGCTCCACTAGGGGTGGCTGGCGGTATGGCTATGGCCATGCGCTGGATCGGCGCGATTGCGTCTGTATGTCTGGTTTTGGGTATCGTCTATTGGGGCTTTCTTCTGGGTCAACGCGACGCCAGTGAAGTGCCTGTCATCCGCGCGATGGAGGGAAACGCTCGTATCGTTCCCAATGACCCGGAAGGCACGCAGGCTGATAATCAAGGCCTGTCCGTGAACGAGGTTCTGGCCGAAACCACACCGTCAGCCGTTAATACACAAACCGCATTGGCGCCGGCACCACAAACCGTGACCGCCGAAGACGAAACCATGTCGGCACTGCAAGAGGTTCTCGCGGCGGAACCGATGGTTCTGGATGCGTCAACTTTTATGGTCGAGATTGATCCGGCCATCTCGCCATCAGTCGCGCTTGATGGTATGACTATACCGCTGCGTAGACCAGAAAACTTCATGCAAAAAGATCCGATTTCCGACGCTATAGAGGGCCTGCTACAGGAACTGATCCCGGAAGAGGGCGACACGTCTTTCGAAACGCCGGACTTGCCTCGTCCTGAACCGAAATTCGGCAACTCTCTCCTTGATCCCGGTGCCGCGCTGATCCAGCTTGGCGCGTATACCAGCCTCGAAGATGCCAGTGAGGTCTGGGAAGATTATCAGGCTGCCCACGGCGACCTGCTGTCGGGCACCCAACGTTACATCGAACCGATCGAGTCTGGTGGCCGTCTGCTATACCGCCTGCGTGCCGCTGGGTTCGCAGATCTTGATCAAACGCGCGCCATGTGCGCGGCGCTTGATGCGCGCGGCATCGACTGTATTTCGGTTACGGTACAATGAGCGTTCAACGTAAAGGAGGCCTAATATGCCCGACGATCACATAGCAGGACTAGCCGCCGAGCAAGCAGATTTCGGCGATGTCGAAGCGCGTATTGTGGCCGAGTCGCTTGTCGTCGATGTTGACGGCTTTGAAGGTCCGTTAGACCTGCTCTTAACGCTTTCGCGCACCCAAAAGGTGGACTTGCGCAAGATTTCAATTTTGAATCTGGCCGAACAATACCTTGGCTTCGTCGAAGAAGCTAAACGTCTACGCATCGAACTTGCAGCAGATTACCTAGTCATGGCCGCGTGGTTGGCATTCCTGAAATCTCGCCTTCTGCTACCTGCTGATCCAAACGACGATGGTCCGTCTGGCGAAGAGCTGGCCGCGCATTTGGCCTTCCAACTTGAGCGACTTGAGGTGATGCGCCGATCCGCCGCCCGTCTAATGGCGCGAGATCAACTTGGCCGTGATTTCTTTGCCCGTGGTCAAACCGAAGTGATTTCCAACAAGCGCACTGTTAAGTATTTCGCAACCATTCTGGACTTGATGCAGGCCTACGCGCGCATCAAAACTCGCGATGATTTTGAACCCCTGCAAATGAAACGCAACGCCGTTTATACGATGGAACAAGCGTTGGAACGCATGAAAGGCTTGATTGGTCATGCGATAGAGTGGGGCGACCTTGCACAATATCTTCCCGAGGCGTGGCGCTTGGATCCAAAGAAACGCCGCTCGGCCACCGCGTCTACTTTTGCGGCGGCATTGGAGCTGGTGAAAGAAGGCCGTCTGGAAATGAAGCAGAGCGAAACCTTCGCGCCTATACTGCTTCGCAAGAAAACAGGCGCGTAGATGGCCGACTCAGATTCCAACATCGAATCCCTGTTCGAGGCCCCGCCCATGGCCGAACAGGAACGCATGATCGAAGCGATCCTGTTCGCTGTGTCCGAACCGATGACCAACAAACAGATTGCCGATCGTCTACCCCATGGCTGTGAAGTTGCCGAAGCTCTTTCACACTTGCGAAAGCGCTATGAGGGCAAAGGCGTTAACCTTGTCAAAGCAGGCGACGGTTGGGCATTTCGTACTGCCCCCGACCTTGGCTTCTTGATGCAAAAAGAGTCGGTCGAGACGCGCAAACTGTCCCGCGCCGGTGTCGAGACGCTTGCGATCATAGCCTACCACCAACCTGCCACCCGTGCCGAAATCGAAGAAATACGCGGTGTTTCTGTATCGCGCGGAACGCTGGACATGTTGTTGGAACTGGGTTGGATCAAGCTCGGCCGCCGCCGAATGACGCCCGGCCGCCCTGTGACTTTTATCGTTACACAAGAATTTCTTGATCACTTCGGTCTGGAAACGTCGCGCGATTTGCCTGGTATCAAAGAACTACGCGCCGCTGGAATTCTGGATAACCGACCACCACCTGGAACCGTTGTTGAAACGGAAGAGCATGACGACGACCGCGATCAGGACGACATGTTTGAATAAATCAAGACTTAAAGTGTTTGGACAGCTTCAAACCTTGCCCCTGATAGTTCGAGCCCATGTCCTTGCCGTATAATATATCCGGCACCTCTGTCATTTTTTCATAAACCAACCGTCCGACGATCTGCCCGTGTTCCAGCGCGAATGGCGCTTCGTGGCACCGTACCTCCAGCACTCCGCGCGAACCTTTGCCCCCCGCCGCCTCATGTCCGAAACCGGGGTCAAAGAAACCGGCATAATGCACCCGAAATTCGCCGACCATCGCCAGATAAGGGGCCATTTCGGCAGCGCAATCAGGGGGGACATGAACAGCTTCACGACTTACCAGAATGTAGAACGCACCGGGATCAAGGATAATCCGGCCTTCGGGGGCGTAAACAGGCTCCCAGAATTCGGACTGGGGGTAATGGCCGATCAAATCAAGGTCGATCAGTCCTGTATGCGGCTTGGCGCGATATCCGACTACTCCACCCTCACGCGGTGTCAGATCTACCGAGAAGCCCAAGCCCTCGTCAATATGGGCCTCACTGTCCACTAACGCATGCATGGCATCCATCGCCCGCAATGCGTCATCAGATAAAACAACTTGCCCTTGCCTGAATCGTATCTGGTTCAGTCGCATTCCGGGCCTAAGCAATACTGAAAACGATCGTGGTGATATTTCCGCATACAGCGGGCCAGTGTATCCGGCCTCTACCCGATCGAATTCGGTGCCGTTGTCTGTAATAAGTCGGGTAAAAACATCCAAACGTCCAGTCGAACTTTTGGCATTTGCGACCGCGTTAACTTCGGCAGGCAGGCGCAAACCTTCCATCAACGGCACAACATAGACACAGCCCTTTTCCAAGACTGCACCGCCCGTCAAATCAACGCTATGCATCTCGAAATTCGCGAGGCGTTTGGCAACCGTATTCCCCAAACCCGGCAGAAACGACGCCCGAACGCGATACGCAACATCCGCCAAACGCAGGTCCAGACTGGCCGGTTGTATCTGGCCTTCGGTCACAGGTGCAGAGACAGTAATCCGACCATCAGCCAGCATTTGCCGGATCGTTTGGCTTGGAAGGACACCTTGTTGCGATTGGCTCATATCATCATCCTGATAAACAAAAACGCCAGCGAGAACGCCAGCGTTTTAAAAATGGTCGGGCTAGCGAGATTCGAACTCACGACCTTCCGTCCCCCAGACGGACGCGCTACCAGACTGCGCCATAGCCCGACTGAGGGCCGTTATAGCGATCCAATCTACGGAGGCAAGCGGGAAAACGGGTAGCATTCAGGCAAGTTCCAAAATCTGGTTAACGATGGACTCGCGCAGGGTTTGAAGGCGGGAAAATATCTTGGCAATTGGGGCGTTACTTCGGGGTTGCGTAACTTTGCTCGGCTGTTTTATTCCGCTTGCATCAGCCAATAATTCAGCACCCATCACGATGGTGGCCTTGACGCCACGCTCACGCAAAATCTTTTGTGCGCCTTTAATCGTCATGCCTTGTTCGTGCAGTAAATGCTGGATTGCGCGGATCAGACTAACGTCGTCCGGGCGGTAATACCGCCGACCTCCGCCGCGCTTTACTGGCTTGATTTGAACGAATTTACTTTCCCAAAATCGTAGTACGTGTGCCGGAATCCCCAAAACCTCGCTAACTTCGCTTATGGTGCGAAAGGCGGAAGGGGATTTTTGCATCGTTGTGCCTAGCCTTTGTTGCCGTCGTTTACGCGATCTTTCATCAGATGTGACGGGCGGAAGGTCAGCACGCGCCGTGGCGCAATAGGAACTTCTTCACCGGTTTTTGGATTGCGGCCGATGCGTTCATTTTTTGAGCGGATCGAGAACGTCCCAAACGATGAAATCTTTACACTTTCGCCAGCTACCAACGCATCCGAAATATGTTCAAGAACAGATTCTACCAGCTCGGCGGATTCATTTCTGGACAACCCAACCTCGCGGAAAACCGCTTCGCTTAGATCCATACGCGTCAAAGTCGATTCGCTCATAATAATTCTCCCATCCCAAAATATGCGTTAGGATATTGGCATTCTGGATTCAGAGTCAATAACAATGACTTAGGTAAGCCCTACCAACGCACCGCTGCGGCGCCCCAGGCAAGGCCACCGCCGATGGCTTCCAGCAACAAAAGGTCGCCTTTTTTGATTTGCCCGCGCTGTTCCGCAACCGACAACGCCAAGGGGATAGACGCAGCAGATGTGTTGCCATGATCCTGAACTGTGACCACTACATTATCCATGGATACGCCCATCTTCTTGGCCGTTCGACTGATAATTCGCAAATTGGCCTGATGTGGCACGATCCAGTCTACGTCACTGGCTTGCAAGCCCGCCAATTCCAAAGCTTTTTCGCCGCTGGAGGCCAGCTTTGACACAGCATGCTTGAAAACTTCTTGACCTTGCATCCGCAATTTACCCGTTGACTGGGTAGAGGAAACGCCACCGTCCACATAGAGAAGATCGTTGTATTTACCGTCGGAATTCAGGTCAGTCGACAGCACGCCCCGGTCTTCGCCCGAACCTGTGCCTTCTTCGCCCTGCAAAATCAAAGCGCCCGCGCCGTCGCCAAATAACACGCAAGTGCCACGGTCTGTAAAGTCGATAATACGTGAAAAAGTTTCGGCACCAACAATCATAACGGTTTTTGCGTGGCCAGATTCAATCAAGGCGGTCGCGTTTGCCAGCGCATAGATAAATCCTGCACATACTGCCTGAATGTCGAAAGCGAAACCTCCGGTCATTCCGATCGCGTATTGTAGCCGTGTCGCCGTCGATGGAAAAGTCTGGTCTGGAGTCGCTGTTGCAAGAATAATCGTATCCAGATCGTTCCCCGTCATCCCGGCATTCTTCAACGCAACGATCGCCGCTTCATACGCAAGATCGGATGTCTTCTGGTCGTCTGCTGCGAAATGACGGCGTTCAATGCCGGTGCGCGCGCGGATCCATTCATCAGATGTGTCCAGCGTTTCGGTAAATTCGTCGTTTTCCACAACCCGTTCTGGAAGGTAGTGGCCGCAGCCTTTTACTACTGCACGGATAACGCCCATGATTACGCCTCGTCTGTTTCTGATGATGTATTGTCGCTGGCAGCGGCAGCAGTTGCAACCCGCGCAGCCAGTTTTTCGGCGAAACCATTCTGCGCCAAAGTCGCAGCCAGTTTGATTGCCGCAGAAACCGAAACAGCGTCTGCACCGCCATGCGATTTGATTACTGTGCCATTCAACCCCAAAAACACGCCGCCATTTGCACGGCGCGGATCCATGCGGTTTTTCAATCGTTTCAAAGCACCCATCGCAATAACCGCCGTCAGGCGTGAGAAAACCGAATGCTTGAAGGATGCCCTAAGGTAGTCACCAATCAGCTTCGCTGTCCCCTCGGCCGCCTTCAGTGCCACGTTTCCGGTGAAACCATCGGTCACGATGATATCCACGTGGTCGGCGGGCAGATCACTGCCCTCGACGAATCCGACGTATTCCAGATCACTTTGGTCCTGCGTGGCCTCGATCAGTTTGGCTGCCTCTTGCAACTCGGGGCGCCCCTTGTGCTCTTCAGTGCCGATATTCAACAGTCCGACACGTGGACGTTTAACCGCTAACCCGTTGCGGGCATAGCTGGCACCCATGATTGCGTATTGCAGCAGGTCTTCTGGGTCGGCTTTGATTTCAGCCCCCATGTCCAACATCACGTTAAAACCGGAAGGGTTGCGCGAAGGCCAAAGCACCGCGATAGCAGGCCGTTTGACGCCGGGCAATTTGCGCAGCCGCAACATAGAGATTGCCATCAATGCACCGGTGTTGCCGCATGATACAGCCACCGCAGCTTCGCCGTCTTTGACGCTGGTGACGGTGTTCCACATGCTTGAGTCTTTACCACTGCGTAAAGCACGTGCGGGCTTTTCGTCCATGGAAATAACTTTATCCGAGTGCCGAACGTCGACTTTCGCGGCCAACTCCGGCGCGCTTTTCAAAAGCGCACGGATTTCGGACGAATCGCCGTGAATAATAAAACTGAGGTCAGAATCAATTTCGGCGGACATTTTCATGCCGCCGATAATAGCGTCTACGCCGCTGTCTCCACCCATGGCGTCTATCGAAACGATAACGGAACCATTGTGGAGGGGGGGAGTCCGGTGTTCTTTTTCAGTCATACCGGACTAACCTTAATTGTTGTTTACGCCGCGTCTTCGTCGAAATCGATGTCTTCGACCATAGCAACGACTTCGCGTTCTGCATAGTGACCGCAGGCGCTGCACACGTGGTGTGGGCGTTTCAGTTCGCCACAGTTAGAGCATTCATTTGGGTTGAATGCAGTCAGCGCATCGTGCGAACGACGCATGCCACGTTTCATACGTGTGATCTTACTCTTAGGAACAGCCATAACGGACCTCTAATTCTTGATTGGGGCAACCCCCCGACATTCAGCGCTAACTTGTCTTGCATAATTTCTATGCAAAAGGCCGTAAACCTGAACAGGAAACGAAGCCGGATAAATA
Organism: Paracoccaceae bacterium; assembly: GCA_050256375.1. Classification (GTDB taxonomy): domain Bacteria; phylum Pseudomonadota; class Alphaproteobacteria; order Rhodobacterales; family Rhodobacteraceae; genus NORP23. The sequence goes on from JBBWVU010000064.1 coordinate 36,831, forward strand.
GACCAAATTACAAAAACCGCAAGGCCTTTTTGGGTTTAATCGTCAGGATTCGACAGTTTTTCCTTTAATGCAGCCAGACCTGCGAAAGGTTTGGGTGTATCCTCTTCAATAACAGATGCGTCAGTCTGTGCAAACTGGCTTTCGCCCAACTCGGCACCCTCGATGCGCGGGTATTCGGGAATCGCTAGCGCTAGCGCCTCCATTGCCACCAATCCAAGGTCGATTTCTTTGCCCAAAGGCTCCATTTCATCGTTATGCGAGGCATCCAGATTGATTTCGTTCTCGGTCGGGCTTCCCATAGGCACGAATATACGCCTGACGTTCAGGTCAATGCGCGTGCGTACTCGTTCCAAAGTTATCACGCAGTTTTGGGATATCGAAACGCCTAACTTGCCTTCCAGCACCCATCCAGCATCTTCGAATGGCGCGATATGGCCTTGGAACCGCATTTTGCGAATGGAAACGACGTCTAACAAAACGGCCATAGCGGTGGTTTCAGACTCGCTCGGAACCTCTTCAAACAGGTAATCCGCAGTGTTGTGCAGCTTGGATACCTTAAGCACCCGCGAAAACTCGGGAGAGGGGTTCTGGGTTTTGATCGTTTCTGCCATTGTCATATCGTGCCGAAAAGGGGATTGTAACGCAATGTGCGTCAAGATTCGTGGCTTAGACCACGCGGTCAAGGCACGGGCAAGAGTATTCGGTATCGCGCGAGGGTGAAATGGCAGCTAGAAAGTTACGAAAAACAGTATTGGCCGCAGCCTTATTGGGTGTATTGATCGCCAGCGGGTGCTCTCCAATCGTTAACATTCATGGTTATCTACCTGTTTCCGCCGATGTCGAGGCAGTGGCCATCGGTAAAGACACCAAGGCCTCGATTCTGGAAACTCTGGGTGAACCTTCGACCAAGGGCGCGCAGGGAGACAACACTTGGTATTACGTTTCCTACACCGTCAGCACTTTCGCGTTTTTCGCGCCCGAAGTCACCGATCGCCAGATTTTGGCTGTCAGTTTCAATGGGGCCGGCCGTGTCAGCGCGGTTAACACCTTCGGGATCGAAGACGGCAACCTCGTCAACCTCAACACCCGCGAGACCGTGACAGGCGGGCGCACGCTGACGCTTTGGCAACAGATGTTGGGCAACGTTGGCAATTTCAGCGCCGAGTCGTTTCTCTAGCTTCCTGCCCTAATCTTCAGGCGTAAAACCCAAAGCTACCCCGTTCAGACAATACCGCAGTCCGTTTGGCGCAGGCCCATCAGGAAACACGTGCCCCAGATGTGCGTCACAATTCGCGCAGGCAACTTCGGTTCGTCGCATGAACAACTTGTTATCCGCTCGTTCGATGATTGTGTCAGGTGTCAGGGGGCGGAAAAAGCTGGGCCACCCAGTGCCAGAATCAAACTTGGTTTGCGCGTCGAAGAGCGACGTGCCACAGCAAGTGCAAGTGAATGTGCCGCCGGACTTTGGAAAATCGTCGTGGCTGAATGCAGGTTCCGTGCCGCCTTTTCTTGTGACTTTGTAGGCCAGAGGCGATAGCTGCGCTTTCCACTCGGCTTTGGTTTTAATGAAGTTTTCCGCCATCTCTTTTATTCCTTGTCAACAACGTATAAATCTGCATCCAGCATACGCACGCTGACGGCATGGTTTCAAGGTGCGCGAGAGAAGAGGGATCCTTTGATGGCCAGACGATACACAGCACGTTTCGCACAAAACGATGCCGATATTGAATCAGCCCAAACTTTGCGCGCCAGATCATTCCAGGACGGATCAGGGGGGCTGGACTCCGACCGCTTCGATGCTCTCTGCAAGCATATATTGGTCGAAGAGTGCGCAACTGGCAGTCTCGTTTGCACGTATCGATTGTTACCCTTGCGCAACGGGCCCGAGATCGACAAATCGTATTCTGCGCAATTCTACGATCTCTCGGGCTTATACGGGATTGAAGGCATGGTCGCTGAAGTCGGGCGCTTTTGCGTCGACCCGAAGTTTAACGACGCTGATATCCTGCGGGTCGCCTGGTCTATTTTGACATCCTTCGTGGACCAAAACGAAGTCGAACTTCTGTTTGGTTGCTCCAGCTCTTCCGGCACCGCGACCGCAATCTATACGGATGCCTTTGGCCTGCTGAAAGAGCATCATCTCGCCCCGAAAAGTCGACTCCCCAAGGTCAAAGCCCCTAACGTGTTCCGCTTCGCGTCGCAGTTAAAGCAGTTCAAGCCCGATCTGAAAGCCGCGCAGAAACACCTTCCGCCCCTGCTGCGGACCTATCTGTTGATGGGCGGCTGGGTCTCGGACCACGCGGTGGTTGACGCCGATTTGAACACGCTGCACGTATTCACAGGGCTGGAAATCAAGGGAATTCCAGCCGCACGTAAAAAGTTTTTAAGGGCAACAGCGGCCTAAACGACCCGATATACATCCCAACGGGTAGAGCCATCGACGATTACTTCGCCCAAGCTGCGTCCCCATTCTTTATGCATTTCGACCGTCGCGATTTTGTCAAAAAGTGCCTGTAATTCTGCTAATCCTTCAATTTCCATTTCGCTTTCGACCACGCCCTCGCTTACCCGGACTGAGCCGGTGGTAAGGCGCGATTTGGACGGATCAGCGTCGGTCTGGGACCTGATTTGCTCGTTCCATTCCTTCATCAACGCTATAGCTTTGTCTTTATATCCGAATTTTGCAGTAAACTGCCAACGTGCAATCACCATGATTTTTCTCTTCGATACAATTATCAACCACTCGATGGGTTTGCCTGAGGAAACAGCGAAAATCTTCTGTTTGCGCCGCACGCAAACCACCAAAACAAACGATTTTTTGCAAATTACTCTCTTATTCCAGACTGGAGGTCTTTTTCGCCACGATAAACACAGCCCTGTCTTTAGCAGGCTGCCAACGGTATTCGATCTCGAAACCGGTGTAGATCAGGCTGTCCAGCAAATCATCAACAGTGAAAAACCGCACCAACGGCATCAAACCAACCATTTGCACCAGTGGAAACACAAATCTGAAATTTTTCATTTTTTCACCAACGCAAGTGGTACTGGAAATGAAATAACCGTCCGGTTTCAGTATGTCGTATATACGTTCGATAGTGTTTTCTGGATTGTCCATAAGGTGCAGGATGCTTAACCCCAAAACCATGTCATAACTGCGGTCAGGCACTTCAACATCGTCTATTCCTGCCTGCTCAAAACTAATGTTCCCGACTTGGGCCGTTTCGGCGTTATCTTTGGAAATCGTCAGCATATTGGCCGAAAAATCAACCACATGGATGTGCATTACATGCGGTGCATGAAAGATAGCAGTGCGGCCCGTACCACAGCCAAGCTCCAGAACTTGCATATCCGGGTGCAGTAAATTACGCGTGAACTCCAGCTTATGCTGATACGCCTCCTCGTCACCGATCGGTCGCTTGGCGTAGTATTTTGCCAGCCTGTCCCAAAACTTGCTTGGACCGCTCATTGTCCCGTCCACTGCTTTATTGGAAGGATACGGCAAAACTTCGCGCAGGGCGATGAGTTTCTACGGGCGAGGATACTACGCTGGTTGATAACGATCTGGACTCGCTGTAGGTTTTTGCTGAACCGTAGATCAAATCAAAGTGAAGCCCGCATGAAAATTGCCGTCGTTACATCCACCGTCACCGGACAAATTGATGCACTGCTGTCTGAGGCTGCTGGCAAACTGGAAGCCGAGGGCCTGCGTTTGTCCGGTGCAGTCAAAGTCACCGAACACTCCGAGGCGGGCGATCATCACTGCGATATGGACCTGCGAATTCTGCCCTCCGGCCCCGAAATCCGCATCACCCAGTCATTGGGCGAAGGGGCCAGCGGTTGCAGGCTCGATCCCGCAGGAATAGTTGCTGCCGTTGCTGCGGTCGAAAAAAACGATTTGGCTGCAATCGACATGTTTGTTCTTAATAAATTCGGCCCACAGGAATCCGAAGGTCGCGGGTTCTGCGACGCCATAGCGGGCGCCTTGGAACATGATATTCCGGTTCTGGTAGGCGTCGGTAAGAACTGCCAGACGGCGTTCGATACTTTCGTAGACGGAATGGCCGAGCACTTGCCACCAGAATCCGACGCAATCTACGATTGGTGCAAAGTTGCGTTGGTGAAATCGTAAGGAGCGGTTTCGGAGGGGCCTACTTGGAAACCTCACCAATCCCGCCATGTGCCAGTGACCAACCCAGCGGGTCGGCGAAGAACTTCTCGACCTCGTCCAGCGTTTTCACATCAAAGTAATTCCCCGCCTTGGCTTCGGCCAAAACGTCATGCCACGTTGCCAGATAGTGCAACGTAATCCCGTGCTCCGCCAAGTTCTCGCGGGTATTCGGGAAGATATCATAAAAGAAAATCAGCGCCGTATGATTGCAAACCCCGCCCGCATCCCGAATGGCCTGCACGAACTTGATCTTCGACCCGCCATCCGTGGTCATATCCTCGGCCAGCAGCACACGCTGACCCTCTTTCAGCACGCCCTCGACCTGCGAACCTTTACCATACCCCTTAGGCTGCTTGCGCACATACTGCATCGGCAGCCCCATCCGGTCTGCCATCCAGGCGCCGTAAGGAATACCGCCGGTTTCGCCGCCAGCCACGCTGTCAAACGCTTCGAACCCAACGTTTCGTTGCACGGTAGCCACCAGAAAATCCACCATCGCGCCACGCGCGCTCGGATACGAGATAATCTCGCGGCAATCGATATAACTTGGTGAAATCAGACCCGAGGCCAGCTTATATGGATTTTCCACCTCAAAATTCACCGCCTTGATTTCCAACAGCATCCGTGCTGTCAAACGGGCCATTTCCTTGGGGTCGATAAAAGCAGTCATGATGTTGTCCAATGCAATGGGAAGCCGGGGTCAAAGACAGTCACGTCGCCGACCTCGGTGTGGATTTTTTCAGGGAAACCGACTGGATCGACCTGTTTGGTTAACGTAATCTTACTGCTGTTGGTCGGCAGACCGTAGAACGCGGGACCGTTGAGGGATGCAAACCTCTCTAACTTATCCAGCGCATTGGCGTTTTCAAACACATGTGCCAGACAGGACATAGTATTTGTCGACGAAAACACCCCGGCACAGCCACAAGCACTCTCCTTAGTCGGGTCTGAATGCGGCGCACTATCAGTGCCGAGGAAGAACCGCGCATCCCCCGAAGTTGCCGCCTCGACCAAAGCCACGCGATGCTCCTCGCGCTTGGCGATGGGCAGGCAATAATAATGCGGCTTGATCCCGCCAACCAGCAGGTCGTTGCGGTTGATAATCAAGTGATGCGTGGTGATCGTAGCTCCCAGCCGTTCATCTTGCGACAACACATAGGCCACGCCGTCCGCAGTAGTGATATGCTCCATCACGACTTTCAAATCCGGCACTCGACGCCGCAGAGGGTCCAGCACGCGATCAATGAACACCGCCTCGCGATCAAAAATATCGACACTCGGATCAGTCACCTCGCCGTGCACACACAGCGGAAGGCCAATCTCGGCCATGCGCTCCAACACGCCCTGCACCTTGTCGAAGTTCGCGACACCCGAGTCCGAATTCGTCGTCGCCCCTGCCGGATAAAGCTTCACCGCCGTAATCAGCCCAGACGCATGCGCGGCCGCTACATCATCCGCGTCCGTGGTTTCGGTCAGATACAAGGTCATAAGCGGCGTGAAGTCCGCCCCCGAAGGCATCGCCGCCAAAATCCGCCCACGATACTCCGCCGCCTGTGCGCCCGCCACCACAGGAGGCACAAGGTTAGGCATGATAATAGCCCGCCCGAAATCCCGCGCAGTCTCTGGCAACACCCCTTTCAGCATGGCACCATCACGCAAATGGAGGTGCCAGTCATCAGGGCGGATGATGGTCAGGGTTTGCGTCATTATTGGCTCCGGTAGGGGTGTTTTCAGGCCCCGTATACCAGAAAGTGCGCGATAGGCTAGAGCGTTAAGGAACCCAAGCCGCCTTGATCGTTTCATTCCGTGCTTCACCAATAAATCTGGCCGCCACTCATTTCACAAACGGCAACCAAACCAATTATTCAAGCGTTCACTGACTTAATGGAACTCACAGCTCACATTCGCATTGAACGGTGCGAATATTCCCGCAGGATTATCGCGGAAGACCCAGACATGGCGGTCATAATGTGGCGCGAATCCGTGGGCTTCGTCTACATCAGTATCTGGATTATCTGCCATAGCGTCCCATTCAACGCCTGCAAAGGAAGGTGGTTCCGTGTTTCCTGCTTCATGCCATGCGGCCTGGAACACCAGATTCTCGATACCCACAAGAACAAGTGAGCCATCTTCTTGAGGCTCGTACAGCAATACCGCCGGATCCAGGAAATCGGTGTGGGTACCTGTTCCATCAACCTTTGGATCTGCCCCGGTGATTTCCAGTAACCCCATATTCAGGTAATGAATACCCATTCCGCCGGCTGGCGATGCAGCGCATTCCCCTGACGGGTCGGGTATATATCCGGCCTTTATCTCTCTCTATCTCCCTATTTAGTTGACATATGCTATGTAACCAAGCATAAATTGGGTACAAGTGATGGGTACAAACATAGAAAGAGAGCATAATTATGGCTAATTATTTATTGAAACGGGGCGACGCATATTCGGTGAAGGTATCCATCCCGATCGACGTTCAATCAGTATTCAACAAGAAAGCTTTCAAGAAGTCATTAAAAACTACTGACAAGGCCACAGCCATCGGTCGCAGCGGCCCCTTTATTGCGCACTACAAAGGCTTAATACAGCAGGCAAGGGCCAACCCTATCGCGCACCTCGAAACCACTCTACGCGCAGCACAGAGCGACCCTGACGTTCATCCCGATACCCTATATGCCTTACAGGAAGAGGCGCTTGATAGCCTGCTAAAGGCGCAAGGCGTCTCATATGTAGATGAATTATCGCCCAGTGCAGCGGCTAGTACAGCCCGATCGTTCAAGATAGCGACTGGTCAAATCACTCCCTTCGATGCTGAACTGGAAAACTACCTAGATAGCAAGCAGGTCAGCCCTAAGACATTGTCGGAGAGTCGCCGAGTTATAATCCGCTTCACTTCAAGAATACCCACAGTGAACGAAGTGACGCGCAAAACTGTAAGAGGGTATGTGTCGTGGCTCTCGGCAGAACAGCGTCTGAAGAACAAGACAATCAGGGATCACCTTAGTAGTCTAAAGTTATATTGGGGTTATCTCATGGACCACTCGATCGTATCAGAGGATCAAGTAAACCCGTTCACGGGGGTAACGCTCCCAGCCCAAAATAGGAAGAAGGCGGCTGCCGAAGTCAGACTGCCATTTACGGTTGAGGATATAAAAGTACTCGATGCAGCTGTTAGGTCTACAGGAAGTGCAATGCTGCAAGCGACGTTCCAGATGGCCATATTCACAGGCTGTAGAATAGAGGAAATAGCAAGCCTCAAGACAACTCACGTAAACCTAGCGAGCACCAGCGATGACATCCCAACGCTGAAAGTAACCAACGCTAAAACAGACGCAGGCAATCGCAGCATACCTATCCACGATCAGCTACTGTCAATTATTAGGAGGTTACTCAGTGAAGCTGCCGAAGCTAACTCAGAATATCTCCTCCACGATCTCAAGGCAGATAAGTTTGGTGCACGATCTGCGCATGTTGGAAGGGAGTTCAGTTTACTCAAGGATTCTCTAGGTTTCGACAGGCGAAAAGTCTTTCATTCTATTCGCAAAACGGTTGCGACTATGTTCGAGCAAGCGGAGGTGGCAGAGGGTATCGCTGCTGATATCCTTGGGCATCACAAGCAAACCATGTCGTACGGATTATATAGCGGTGGATCGTCCCTGGATCAGAAGCATGACGCTATAATGGAGCTGGATTATTCTTGAGTAATATCAGTGGTTTGAATTACCCCTGACCCTAGAAGAAAGCATCCAGAGTTGAACACTAAGTGTACACTTGGTGTATACATCAGGCTCTCACACCTGATGGGATAGACCAAGAATTAAGGCAGTATAGGTATGTAGATAGATATTACCTATTACCTACCCAACTATCCTAAACACTAATGATTGGTCTTACTTACT
>JBBWVU010000065.1:0-26304 GCA_050256375.1 Paracoccaceae bacterium
GTCAAAGACATCCAACGAGCGACCCGCAAGCAGTATTCAGCGGAGGAGAAGATCAGGATTGTTCTTGATGGTCTTCGTGGCGAAGACAGTGGCCCCCACGGGGCGGATGGAGGACTCCTGCAGGCCACCTCAAGAGCAACACCCCCCCTTAGAGCATTCCTATCGCTAGAAAGCGAAAGCGCCTCGCGCGTACTCATCTAGGAATGTTGTGGGAGGACCCGTATTGGGCAATCTTGTGCCTCGCGTTGGTCCTTGGTCATGAACATCTCCTTCTTCCAAAAGCTGGGAGGTTAATGAAAATGTCCCGTGAGTAACGGCATATCTACAGATACACACACAGCCCCCGTTGCGCTCTTAGCGGACCAGAGAGTTGCCGAGATGAATGAAGCTGGGTTGCACGTGCGATGCCTGAGCGCGCTTGCTGACAGATACAGCGATGCGGGGGCGTGCGCGCGTAGTAAAATTGCAAACTATCGTCAACAAAAGGGTGGACAAAAGGGTGGGTACAAATAGGCCAAAAATCATATAAATCATAAATTTGTAATGCAGTAATGGTGCCCGGGGGCGGATTTGAACCACCGACACGCGAATTTTCAATCCGCAGTAAAGCAATTCCTCATCATACTTGCGCGTTCATGTAGTCATGTTTATATGGTAGTTATCAATAGCAATCAAACAATAGGAATGTGTGTATAAGAAGAATAACGCACACAAAACGCACACAAAATGAAAGATTTACTGAACAACACTAAAGTTGAGAGACTTAAGCCCAAAGAGGCACGGTATGAAATTCGGGATACCGGCGAACGTGGGTTAATCCTTCGCGTTGGAAAAAAAGGTCAGAAAGTGTGGGAGGTAATGGTCCACAGAGGCAGCAAGCGCCAGCGTATACGTTTGGGTACATTCCCAAGTTTACTCGTCCTTGACGCAAGGGTTGCCGCGCAATCTGCAAAGCAGAATAACAACCGCCCAACGAGTATAGAAGAAATCAAAACCGTTGCAGACTTGTTTGTCATCTACAAAGAAGCGCGGATGCCAAAAATGAGAGCCTGGCGCGACGTACAATCAGTTTGGGATAATTGGGCTGGAGACAGAATTGGGCACATCCGGCTAACAGACCTTTCAATTCACCACGGTCGAGACTTGAGAAACCATGTGGCGCGCAAGTCGAGTGAAATAAGAGGCAGCGCAATCATTCGGAATATCCGACCTATGTTCGCGTGGGCCGCAGATGAAGGTATTATTTCTGAGAGCCCTTGGGCGAATTTAAAAGCTGGCGCGATTGCCCCTGCGCGCGACCGGGTTTTATCTCCAATTGAATGGCACAAAGTTTGGGACGCAACTTTCACGGAACAATATCCTATGGGTCCTTTCGTGAGGGCTCTGATGCTTTCAGGACAACGTAAAAACAATGTGGCATCTATGCGTTGGGATGAGTTGCACGGTGATGTTTGGACAATTCCCAAAGAAAAAATGAAGGCTACAAAGGTTGAAAAAGCAAAGTCACATGAAGTTATGCTATCGAAAGCATTGGCTAACTTAATAGCGGAGCAACCAAGGTTGGGACCGTTCGTTTTTTCAACAATGGCAGACCGTCCAATTTCTCCAGGCTCACGATTGAAGGACAGGATAGGTATAGCTGCGGGCTTTACAGATTGGCGGTTCCATGATGTGCGTCGCACAGCGGCGACGACGATGACAATTGGAAAAGTTCCACGTTTCATTGTCGAGCGAGTGCTAGGTCATGCGGATAACAGTGTAACGTCTGTGTACGACCGCGCTAGTTATCGAGATGAAAAACGAGAGGCGATGGAAATATTGGCTAGCTCGGTGATTGAGAACCTGCAAATCAAAGCCGTTTCGATTGCTTCTATGCGGAAGATTAAGAGCGTCGGTAAGGCGCTTGGAGAATGACCGAAGCAGCAGCATTAGGAGTTGGTGCCCACCTGCTCAGAGACATGGTCGGCCACAAAACTACCGCAATGGCTGATAGATACGCCAGACGAGCCGGGGCACCCTTACAGGAACTCAGGGAACGTATGGGCGAAAGCATGTCTGCTAAACTAAAAGGTTCCAAAACTGAGTTACGGAAGTTGGGACAATGACGGACAGTTTGGAAGAAACTCGAAGTGAATGGCAGTTGTTACTCGAAGATGAAGAGCAGCTTTTCATTAGAGCTTGTGAAATCGATAGAGAACTTTGGGGCAAGCACAAAGTCAAAAGCGAGGCTGTGCGAGAATGGTGGTCTGCCGCAAATGCGATTCTTTGGAAGTATGTGCGAACACATGCGCAACACAACATTTATTTGGAACCAATGCCCGCATACACAATGGCGCGGCTTGCTAACATTGCCGAAGAACTTTCCAACGGAAATGTCCCTAGTTTTGTTTCCGATGCCGCTATCAGTGGCCGTCCGCGCTGGAGAAAACAACGACATCATATAGCTTATGCAATTTATTATATTGAAGCTGCAACGCGCGGCGAAATCAAAGATACTGCTTATAATAAAACAGTTCGCGAAATCTATGGTGTTACCTCAAGAGCTGTTCAAAAATGGCTAGAAGAACGTGACAAAATATGTATTGGCGTTCCAATCAAAGGCTATAGCCCCGAGCTGATCGAAAAGAAGATGCGTGAGTCCGGAGCAATTTACGATGAACTCGGCCCGGGTATCGGCAACCATTAGGGGCGAACCCATAGTCAGACCTGCGTTCGCTTCCGCACTCCATGATACCCCATTATCTACTAGATATTCCGCAACTTGATTGTGGTTCATATAAGTGGATATCGTTATGAAAATATCGCCTGACATTTTTTATAGACCTGATGCGGACGAACTCCGTTCCATCGCAGCCAAACAGACTTTTGCAAAATGGAGATGCACTGGACAGGGTCCAACCTACCATCTCAGCGGCTCTCGGATTCTTTATAAAGGCGCTGATATATTGGCGTGGCTCGAAAAAAACCGTGTGGCAACAAGCCCACCCCAGGTGGCATAAATGATGTCCTCAAAAAACACCCCCCCGCACGGCACGGCAATGCTGCATGAGGGTGGAATTAGAAGATTCAGCGTCCGCGAATTTCCGTTCCCATTATACACAAGATGCGTCGTCCCTTCGAGGGCACAGAGTTTACGATATATTCGACGGCTTGGACTGCCCGGATATCTCACCCCACTAACAAGTGAGGTGGCAGCATGAACCTTCACCTAGACCACCGAGAAACCTCGGACACCTACAGGGGCGAGTTATTCCGATATGGCCGCTATCGTGTGATTATGTGTAAGGACGGCATCCAATGGATTCTCCAGCGTCAAAAAAAGGGGGCTGGAGCGCGTTGGGCGGCATTAAGCTACTGCACAACTCGTGACTCCCTCAGGCGCGTCTGGACCACTCGTACGGGCGGCAGTGCCGCTGAAATAGACCTATTGCCTGACAATGTCAGGGGGAGTGACGATGCAGGCAGGAAAGCCGCAAAGGTTCTCGCTCGACGCGCATCAACGTTAGGTTGGGATGTCTCGCTCCTAAAGGCCCCTGAGGGGCAAGATTGGAACGATGTTCTGATGGGAGGTGCCGCATGAACCAGTTGCATCCTGAACCATTCATAGATCCGGCAAAAGGCAAGCGTCAGTTCACCTTCATTAGGGCCTCTGATTTAGAATTCAAAGAGCCGGAATTTATAGTGGAGGGGCTGATTGAAACCGATAGTCTTGCACTCGTATTTGGTGAACCAGCATGTGGTAAATCCTTTTTGGCCTTAGACATAGGGGCATGCATATCGACGGGTAAGGCAACGACTGCGGCAATCATCACTCACTATCACTTTCCAATCCGTCCCCGAACGCTTGAGCGGTGGCCACTAACGGTGAGGCGGCCAAATAAGGCAGCAATTTATGAAGTTGCTGAGGCGCTTGCCTGCGCGGAAGCGAAACTGAACTCCGCTTACGTTTACAAGCAAGCGGAGGGGTGAAGATATGGCATATTGTTCAAACACCCCCCACCCCCCATCGAAACAGGGCGGGGTAGATGCTATTGTCGCAAACTCACACAGAGAGCGCGATGACAGCTACCACAGCGTCATCGTCCAACTCGCCCCGCGCTGGCGCATCATTGAATGCCGCAATGCGGAGCAGTGGATAATCCAGAAGCGCTCCGCAGAACCCTTGAACCGAGGCGCTTGGCTGGGCGTCAGCTATGTTGTGTCCCGAGATACGCTAATCGAACTCAGTGCAAGGTTAGGATTGCTCTCAGAGCCACCTAAGAGGGCTGTGCTGGAGGCATTGCCCGAGAATATTCATCTCAATCCGCTAAAACAGGCACGTCTTCAATGGGAGGGCCAGTAAATGCAATATCCGCTAACTAAATATGCCAAGAAATGTTCGGGTGGTTGGGTTGATCGTTGCCCAGCTCATGATGACAAAAGCCCATCCCTCAGCGTGAAAGAGACATCGGATGGAAAGCTGCTACTACATTGCTTTGCCGGGTGTAGTTTTGATGAAATAATAAAAGCTGCAGCAATGCCTGATAACAGTTTTAATACTGGGAACGCCTACCGACCCAAATACGATACAGCCGATGCTGCTCGTGAACTCAGCAAGCGCATCTCTCAAGCAGAAGGTATTTGGCAAGAGACGGTAAAGCTGGATGGAACACTGGCTCAGACTTATTTGAACTCTCGCGGCATTGAATGCTGGAGCGATGATATTCGGTTTCACCCGAACCTTTATTATTCGCAGACGAAGTCACGCACGCCGGCAATGGTTTGCGCGATAAGGCGCGACAAACAGTTTGTAGGGGTTCATCGAACCTTCCTTGATCAAACTGGAAAAAAACTTAGCAAAATGATGCTGGGCGACTGCAAAGGTGGCGCGGTCTATCTCGGTGGTACAGGTGAACATTTAACTGTCAGTGAGGGCATCGAAAACGGCCTCTCTGTCAAACAAATGCTCTCTTCGAATGTCGGAACCTTCGTCGCGGCAATGTCAGCAACTAATCTTGGGAGCTTCAAGCTCCCACTAAAGCCAGCCATTTTGATTATTACGGCAGATGACGATCAAACCGGCAAGCTTGAAGCTCTCAAGCTTGGGGAGCGAGCTGCTGGCCTAGGTTGGAGAGCAAGCACATTGTTAACTCCCAGCCCAGGGGACTGGAACGATTATCTCCAGCGGGGTGAATGATATGCCAACTATTTCATTAGATGCCGGCACACCCGTTTTGAGTGAGCGTGCAGAGCAAATCAAAAAGGCCATCGTTACTGCCGCTGACGTTAAGGTTGATCTTACCAATGATTGCCTAATCAAAAATTGGCTTGGTGAAAGCGCAATCTCAGTTGTGTATGGCGACAGCAACTGTGGAAAGTCTTTCTTTGCGGTTGACCTCGCCTATCACGTCGCTGCCGGGCAAAGCTGGTTCGGCAGTCGAGTCAAAGCCGGTAACGTGTTGTATGTCGCAGCCGAGGGCGGCCGTGGATTTGGAAAACGAATTGCTGCCGTGAAGATGCGCAAGCCCGATCTCCACGCTGCGGGAAGCCAAAATCTAAACCTACTCCCCCTTCAAGTGGACCTGCATAGAGCGGAAGACGCATCTGCCATCATCAATCAAGCCGACCAAAGTCAGTACCGCTTGGTGGTGATCGACACATTGGCCATGTCCATTGGTGAAGGCAGTGAGAATGATGGACGCGATATGGGAATGTTCATCTCAAACATCATGCGACTCAAAGCTTACTTTAACTGCCACATCATGATCGTTCATCACACCGGCAAGGACCGATCAAAAGGTGCGCGCGGGCATAGCAGCTTGCGCGCAGCTCTGGACACGGAGATTGAGCTTAAAGCCGATGGCTTGGTTCGTATTGCTTCGCTCACAAAACAACGCGACATGGAGAGCGGTAAGAAAGTTGCGTTCACCTTGGACGTCGTTGAACTCGGTTTGGACGATGATTTGGACACGGTCACAAGTTGCGTCGTATCTCCAGCCGACGTCCCCGAAAGCACATCCAAAAGGGAAAGGTTGAAGGGCTTCAGCGAGGTCGCGCACCAAGCCCTGCATGACGCGCTGAAAAAACATGGGCGTAAGATTGGAAATTCGGAACATTACCCGTCCAACCGCCAAGTTGTTGAGGCTGAGCAATGGTTTGCGGAGTTCAAACTGCGGCGTAGCGAGGACGGAACAAAACCAGAGGCAGTGCGGAAGAGCTTTAACCGAGCGCGGGACTGGCTGCAGGCATACGATTATATTCGCGAATATGAAAATAAAATCTGGTTCATTGATGACCCGGACAGACAGGACAAATGACGGAGATGTCCGACACGTCCGTCGACATTCCTAGACCGGACAGACACGGACACACCCCTATGGGGGTGTCCAGATGTCCGGGATGTCTGGCTTTGGGTTTATTTAATAAAACTCTGATGGCGGACAATTCAGATTGTGTCAGAACTTATTGAGAAGTTTGAATTGGTAATCGCGGCAAGACATCAGCAACTAGTTTCGTGGCTCACATCGATTCCGCGTTCGTGGAGCAAGTCCTCCACATTCCGGAGCGACAGTGGGAAGCGAATGTACAACATCACGGCTAGGCGAATGATATCGGGAGGCGTTTTGAAGTACTTGAATGGGTAGCGTTTTGTCATCCTGCGACGCTGTTTCACCCCCCTGCCTGATTCAACTAGGTTTCCTCTGACAGTGCCTCGTTGTTTTCAAACTTTCAGCGCATCGAGATTTCGCGCCAGCGAAGTTTTCTTTCCGGTTCCGAGTAAAACACTTGCGACAATATCTTTCGATATACCGAATTCCATCGCTGCCGTTGCCAAAGGTTTGTTTCGTTTCTCAAAGTGAGCTTCCAGTTCCCTTGTTTTGGCTAATATCTCTTCCGAAGCTGGGCCGTAATCGTAATGTGCGCCTTCTATTGCACCAGTCGCCAGAATTCCCGAGTTAAATATTCCTCCCAAAACAAGGCTAGTGTTGGTCTTTTTGCATAAGGGTACAAGTTCTTTTTCTGCGCTTTTGTCCAAGAGCGTCCAACGGCCAGCGAGCAATATCACGTCTATCGGGTGTTGTTTCATGATGTCGACGCAAACTTCACACTCGTTCACTCCAAGCCCGTAAGTCCCAATTTTTCCGTCCGTTTTGAGTTTTTCGAGCATGGGCAAACCAGTAGAAATCAAATCCTTCGTGTGTCGATCATTTTCAGCGCCATGCGTCAGTTTTCCGATATCGTGCACATATAGAATATCTACGTAACTTGTTCCCAAGCGCCTGCAGCTGCCCTCAAAGCTTTCGAGGAACCCATCACCGGAATAATCGTAATGAACATCGTTCGGAAGCGGATCTATGAAGCCACCGGCGAATTCTCTGGGTTTACCAGGTCGCAATACACGCCCAACTTTTGTTGAAAGTGTAATATCCGCGCGAGAAATTTCTTTCAGGAATTCACCAAGGCGGGTTTCGGCTAGTCCGCGTCCATAATGTGGTGCTGTGTCAAAGTACCTGATGCCGCGACCCCAAGCCAAGGATAACACGTCTTGTGCAGCCTCGTTCGATACCCGCACGTATAAGTTGGCGATCCCAGCGCATCCAAATGAAATTCGACTTACCGATATATCAGTTCTACCCAGTTTTCTTGTTTCAATCATATTTATTATCCTTTTGAATTATTAACTTTTGCGCGGCAAGGGAGTTGGATAAACGTGCAGGACTGGTAAATTGGTGCAAATAAAAATTCATTTCACCTAATTTCTAAACCGGATGTTCTCTCGAGTAAGTTGATCAACCGATATGCAGCCCATGAGCCTCATGTCACGTTCAAGTTTCTCACGCATCAAACCCAAAGCTCTGTCAACACCGCGTTGTCCAGCAGCAGCTAAAGAATATAGATAGTAACGCCCAACTCCAACAGCTTTTGCACCTAGCGATAGTGCCTTTAGCGCATGGGTTCCACGCTGTACGCCGCTATCCATAATCACATCGATGTTGTCTCCAACCGCGTCAACAATTTCAGCGAGTTGATCAAACGGGCTTCGCAAACCATCAAGTTGCCGGCCGCCATGTTTGGACAAAATGATACCGGTACAGCCAACCAATCAGCAACGCCGTTTGCCAAACATATAGCGTCACTAATCCCTCTACCCACTGTTAGAATAGGGTGATTTTCAAGCTCGAAACCATGATTGCTCAGCGCAGGTATTCCACGCGTCCAAGCGTGGCCGATTTCGTCAGGGACAACGAGATGCGGGTGCGTATTTAATAGTGGAAACAACGGACGGATCCTATCTGTTGATTACTCTGGGTCGGCAATAACATCTTGGCGTTGCTCGCCCAAACCTTCGATTCCAAGCTCGATGATGTCACCAGGTTTCAAATACGTTGGCGGCTTCAACCCCATTCCAACACCAGGAGGTGTACCAGTGGAAATGACGTCGCCCGGTTGTAAACTCATGAATTTACTAAGATAAGAAACTACGTGAGCAACCCCATAAACCATTGTGGTGGTTGATCCATCTTGGTGAGATACACCGTTGACCGTTAGCCACATTTTAAGGTTTTGCGGATCAGCGATTTCGTCTTTCGTTACCAACCAGGGGCCGATTGGGCCAAAGTTGTCAGCCGATTTTCCTTTGGTCCATTGACCGGCATGTTCGAGCTGAAATGTTCGCTCGGAAACGTCGTTAATCAGACAATAACCCGCAACATAATCCAGCGCATCGTCTTCGCTGACATATTTCGCGCGCTTGCCGATAATTACACCCAGTTCCACTTCCCAATCGGTTTTCTCGGAGCCACGTGGAATGATTACCGGATCATTCGGGCCACAAATCGCGGAGGTAGCCTTCATGAAAATGACAGGCTCGGGCGGAACTTCCATACCGGATTCAGCAGCGTGATCAGCGTAGTTCAGACCAATGCAGATGAATTTGCCGGTTCCAGAAACACATGGCCCGAGACGATCGGTATCTTCCGCCAGCGGAAGGCTCGCCAAATCGAGCGCAGCAAGTTGGGCCAATTTTTCAGGCGCAAGCGTTTCGCCACCAATGTCAGCGACGATCCCTGACAGGTCCCTGACTTTCCCGTCTGCGTCAACAATACCGGGTTTTTCGGATCCAGTTGGACCGAAGCGTAAAAGTTTCATATTATATCCTCGTGTTATTCGATTATGTGTTCGACCAACCGCCGTCAATCACGTGCGCAACGCCAGTTGTAAATCCAGACTCGTCCGATGCTAGATAGACGACGAGCGCGGCGATTTCATCGGGCTGGCCAATGCGGCCCATTGGTTGGCGTGCAACGAATTCGGCGCGCGCAGTCTCATAGTCGCCGTGTGCACGCATGCGGTCTTGCAAAGAAGGTGATTCAACGGTTCCGGGGCAAATTGCGTTGCAACGGATACCCTGCTGCACAAAATCCGCGGCTACAGCTTTGGTCATTCCAATTACGGCAGCTTTGGTCGCACCGTAAGAAAACCGGTTCGGAGCCGCGATAACCGAAGAAGCGACAGACGACATGTTGATAATCGAACCGCCACCATTCGCCAGCATTTCAGGCAAGAAGGCTTTCATCATGCGATACATGGCGGTGACATTCAGATCGAGCGAGAACGCCCAAGCTTCTTCGTCGCACTCCAGTATCGTGCCGCCGTCAACAAACCCGGCGCAGTTGAATAGAACATCTGGAGGACCAACTGCATCAACTGCGTCGGCGATTGATTGCGGTTCGCGCACATTTAGAACCAACGTGTCCAAACCTTCTGCTGCAAGGTCAGCAAGCGAATCAGCATTGATGTCCGTTGCTATAACTTTGGCGCCTTCGCGATGCATTGCCAACGCCGATGCCCTGCCAATACCTTGACCGGCGGCGGTTACAAGGCAGGTCTTGCCTTCAAGTCTATTCATCTTATTCTCCTTCTCTTGGATTTCAGATAGGCAAATATGCCTGACCGATGTGTTCGAAAGTTTTATATGTTAAGATAAACTCGGTATGACCGAGCACCTCTGATTTGCTTTGTGATCCTCTGGCCAGAGATATTACAAATTCGAATATTCCGTCACCAACTTCATCTAGTGATGCCTCACCACGTAGAATTCGGCCCGCGTTCACGTCCATAACCGAGTGGCGACAGCTTTGTTCCGCGCGAATTTTACTACGCTGTGAAAACCCGATACTGACTTGAATTAGCCTGACTGTGTCAGAAGAACTACTTAACTACTCCTTTTCTCAGAATGATATTTCCAAAAAGCCTTCTTTCCCCAGTTTGCACTATCGCGAAGGCCTCGGCCGCTGACTTATAAAATGAAAACCTCTCGACCGGTGATATGTTTTGCGGGCAATCCGATGTTTGATCGATAATCTTTTGAAATTCAGAAACTATATTTGGAGTTTTTTCGGGATCACTAACCATTTGCATCGTCAACGCCGCATCATCAGCATAACTGTCAAGTGGTAGAACTTCGAGAACAGCCTCAAGAACGATTGTTGCAGAAATTCCGTCCAATCTAATGATTTTGCCAGACATTTTTTCAGCCGGAAAATTCGCGTCAACAATGGCGATTTTATCGCCATGACCCATTGCACGAAGCACGTATAACATTTCCGGTCCTAAGATTGGATTGAGTCCACGTAACAAAGATAATTCCTTTCACGGATGGCAGATAAATGTCCGGCGCTAATATTGTGCTTTGCGTGCGATAAGGCTACCGACGCCAATGCTGAGGACTTCCACAGCATCTTTGTTGCTAAACTTTAAATGCGTCACAATTTCTTCTTCGGCCTTTTTATTGTCCCGGTTGATAAGCGCTTCGGCGATCAAAAAGTGATGCTTAAAATCTGCGCCGACGCGTACCTTTTTTTCCACTTCTAAGCGCCTAACATATCTTATTCGGGCGCTGATATTGTTAAGAAAATTTCGAATAACTGTGTTTTGTGAAGCCTTTGCAATCATATCATGAAATTTTTCATCTTTTCGAGCCATCTTTGCCGAAGAGCTTTTCGCAGCGTTTGCGTCCGCATCAATCCAGAAGTCAGAAATCGTGCGCAATTGTGCATCGGTCGCACGTTCAATTGCGAGATTTACAGACATCAACTCCAACCCCAACCGCGCCTCAGCGAGGTATAAAAGTTCGTCTGCTCCAATTGTGCGGCAAAAAAATCCGCGGTTTTTTTGAAACGTAATTAGTCCTTCGGTAACAAGCCTGTTCAGAGCTTCACGAACAGGAGTTCTAGAGACGTTGAGATGCGTCGCAAGTCGAGTTTCACGTATGGTTTCTCCTGGGGCAAAATGGTACTCAATCGCCATCTCCCGAATTGCATTATAAACTTCCTCGCCACTAAACCTACTGCCCTTGGCTTTCTTTGAACTCTTGGCTGTTGAAGACCCATTTTCTGCGACACTCATTCAGATATGCCTCCCAATTCAGTAATATTACTGCCCGCGATGTAGAGTGATTTAAACATGTTTCTCACGCACTTTCCAAAAATTCTTTTGATGGAGAAGAAATACATTTTCCATTTTCTTCATCAAAAATATACACTGAACCTGTCGGCACTTTCAGGCCAACAATCTCGCCTTTTTTAGGTATTACTTGCCCTGATTTCCGCACGATCAATGGGTTTTTTTGGTTTTCAAGGGTGACATATAAAAATGCTTCGCCGCCAAGCTCTTCCGTCAAAACTATTTTGCCACGCAAATTCCCCTTATCCGGACTGCATATAGACAGGTGTTCAGGCCGCAGGCCCACTGAAATCGCTTCGGGAAAATTAGTCTTATCGACTGAATCCGATAATGCAACCTCTCCGCCCGGTAGGGAAAGGTTGCCACCTTTGTCCAATTTGGCAGGTAGAAAATTCATATGCGGCGAGCCGATAAATCCAGCTACAAATTTATTATTCGGCTGATTATAAAGCTCCAGCGGGCTTCCAATTTGTTCAATTCGACCATCATTAAAGATCGCAATCCGGTCGGCAAGTGTCATGGCCTCCACCTGATCGTGTGTAACATAGATCATAGTTTTGCCGAGGCGAACATGTAGTGCCGCCAACTCCACCCGCATATGAACGCGAAGTTCCGCATCTAGATTCGAAAGTGGTTCGTCAAAAAGAAATATATTGGGGTCGCGAACAATAGCTCTACCAATAGCAACGCGTTGGCTTTGACCGCCGGAAAGTTGGCTGGGTCGCCTGTCCATTAACGGACCAAGTTTCAAAATTTCGACGGCCTCATTGACGCGCATTTTGATTTCATCTTTTGGCAATTTTGCTTGTTCAAGACCGAAAGCAATGTTTTTTGCGACAGTCATATTTGGATACAAAGCGTAAGATTGAAAAACCATCGCGATACTTCGGGTTACCGGAGTCCAATCATTGGCGACTTGGCCGTCGAGAATAAGATCACCTGAGGTAATTTCTTCCAGCCCCGCTATCATTCGGAGTACCGTGGATTTACCGCAACCAGACGGACCAACTAAAACTAAAAATTCCCCGTCTTTGACCGCCAAATTTACATCGTGAATGACGCGTACCTGGCCAAAATTTTTGTTGACACTTTGGAGTTCGAGTTTATGCATTTCTTTTACCTGCTTCTAAAGCGGTTTAGCCTTTGACGCCCGTACTCGCGATGCTTTCGACAATGAATCGCTGGGCTACGAGGAAGACGAGCATTAAGGGTAAGATCGAGAGCGTCACCGCCGCCATAATTACCGAGAGAGAAATTCCCAACTGAGCATTGGAAATGGAGAGGATGCCTACTGGCAATGTCATAACTTCCGGACTCCGCGCAAAAATCAGCGGGAAGATAAAGTTGTTCCAGCTCGTTGTGAAAACGATGATTGCAAGCGCGGACATTGCGGGCGCCATTTGCGGCATGGAAATGCGCCAAAAGATGGTCCAATAACTCGCACCGTCCATAAAGGCTGCTTCCTCATATTCACGAGACTGGCCTTCCATAAAGGACCGCATCATGAATACGGCCAGTGGATTTGCGAGTCCGGGTAAAATCAAGGCCCATAGCGTGTTGTGCAATCCGGCCCACGACATGCCAAAGAATAGCGGAATAATCAGCATTGCAGGGGGCACCATCAACCCCGCCAACATTATACCGAACAGAATGTTTGATCCCGGCATGCGGAGCCGGGAAAACGAATAGGCTGCCATTGCCGAGGTAAAAAGAACAGTGACCGTCGTTACCGTCGCGACGATAAAACTATTCCAATACATTCGCAGGAACGGCACCGGCCCCTCTAAAAGCGTTACATAAGATGTAATATTGAATTCTGTCGGGAAAAAACTTGGTGGCAGTTTATATGCTTCGCTGGCGGGCCGCATACTTGCTGCAAACATCCACATAAATGGTAGCAGCATAAAGATTGCGCCGATCACAAGGATTACAAGCGTGATTTTATTTCGCCAATTGATAACCTGAAAGGCGGAAAAAAGACGCTCCGAAAGGGTCGCGTTGGCTAAGTATTGGGGTGCATGAGGCATCTGTTTACTTCCGCGGCATAACGTAACGAGCAACAGTAAACTGTGCGGCAACTACTAATGAAATTACAGTAAGAAGCACGAGGGCGGACGCCGCGCCTGTTCCCGATCGACCGGCGCCAAAGGCTTCGGCAAACATATACATAACAACCGATCTGGTCGCATCACCTGGTCCCCCATTTGTTAGAATTCGGATGGAGTCAAACACTTGCAATCCACCTATCGTCGCGAACGTTACACAAAACAGCAAAACCGGTGCAATATAAGGTATCTGAATGCGCCAAAGAATGGTCCGAGGAGAGGCTCCGTCGATTTGTGACGCCTCAATAAGATTGCGCGGAACGCCTTGAAGCGCCGCAAGCAAAATGATGATAAAAAAGCCGACGTTCTTCCAGACATCAATGAGAACAATGGAAAACATAGAAATTTTCGCATTGGACAACCAGCCAACGTCTTCAAAACCTAGTTGATTAACGAAATAATTTATAACGCCCAAATCCGTTGCAAAAAGGAATTTCCAGATAAAGGATACAAAGGCGAGCGAGGTAAGCACTGGTAAAAAATATGCTAAACGTAAAAAATAGAGAATTACATTGGGAAATTTTTGATTAAGCAAGACCGCAAGACCAAGTCCAAAGCCTACATTTCCGATGACCGCCATCGAAATAAATAAGAAAGTGTTTTTGAACGTTATCCAAAATCGAGGATCCGTCAAAACCCATTCAAAATTCTCAAATCCGACATACTCCACGGAAAGTGTTAGTCGATCGAGATCCAATACAGAAAGAGCCAATGCCGCAACTAATGGTAGTGCAAGAAACAAAATAAAAAGTAGGTAAGAAGGTGCAAGAAATAGTGCCCCAGCAATGGCTTCTCGCCTCGATAACATAGACATGACGTTTCCCTTTCGGCTTTCAAGGATAGCGAGCTACAGATCGCAGCTCGCTATCATGTTTACTAGTTTGCGCGAGACATGGAGCGCTTCATTTCACGATCCATCTCAGCAATAGTAGTGTCCAGATCCTGATTGTCTGTCAAATATGCTTCCAGATGGCGCATAAAGATTTCTTCCATTTCCGCAAAGTTGGATGGGGAAGGAACAGGGATCGCAGTAGCAGCTGACGCGTAGAACAACTCGGAGTTCACAGGGTATGCTGTCCATTTCTCGGTCGTAGCAAACCGGCGCCACGATGGAATAGATACATTCGAGTCTGCCAATTCCTGCTGATAAACTTCGCCAGTCAATTCACGAAGGAATTCCCAAGCCAGATCAGGATTTTCGGAAGATTTGGTTATACTAACGCCACCTATACCGAACACTGTTGAGCTTGCTGTGTTTCGCGGGAAGTTAGCGACACCTACGCGCTCCAAAGCGGCCGCGATTCCGTTAACCGGCCAATGACCTGCGGTAACCATCGCAACCTGGCCTGCAGCAAATTTATCGTCCTGATATCCGGTCATTGCAAAAGATGCTGCTGCACCGTCTACATGGATTAAATCAAACATGAACTGAAGGGATTCACGGAACGCAGGATCGGTCACTGTTACTTCTGTCCAAGTGCTGTCCAGATATCCGGTGCTATTGGTTAGCAACCAAGGCTGAATGCCAAAGTTTCCGCCCGGAAACGCAAATCCGAATTGTGTCGTGTTGCCACTGTCGTCTTTGACCGTAGTTGCACGTGCAGCCGCAGCAAAATCATCCCATGACCAGTCATCAGCAGGGTAATCAATACCAGCTGCATCAAACATGTCCAAGTTGTAGTAAACAACAATGTTGTTCCACTCGGTTGGGAAATAGTTCAACTCATTTGAGCGGCGCGAACGCATCCCCGCCATTAGGTTTGGTTCGATTTCGTCGAAAGTCGCGGCTGCGCTTGGGTTTGTTGCAACAACATCATCAAGGTTCAATAGAAGACCTTTTGATGCAATTTCTTCAAAACCCTCAATAGCAGTCGCGAACAAATCAATGCTGGTTCCTGCGGCTATCTCGTTGAGAAAACCGTTGGAATACTCGCCCCAACCATTTGCCGGTGTACCGAATAGCGCTGTCACTTCAACATTCGGGAATCGAACTTTGAAACGTTCAATCGCTTTGCCGGTTGACGCGACGATTTGCGGGTTGTCCCACTGATATACGCCTAACGTAGCCGTAATATCTGAAGGCACATCTGCAAATGCAGCAGTGGTGGTTAGTACGAGACCAATTGCGGCCTTTTTAATAATACTCATTTTCTTCTCCTTTTTGGTTTATTTTTGGATGGAATATTTGGCGCCAATTATTATTTCTTTGCTTACCAAATTGATTACTCCACCCGATTTAACGGAAGCAGAAACGTCATCGATTACTTCTGCACCGTATTCTTTTAACTCTTTGTAATTGAAGGTTTTATTACCGATAGTTAGTGTTTTTAGTGTCAGAGATCCGCCGAGGACAGATATTTGCACAGCACCATCTGAAATGGTGACTTGCCCCCACGCCTGACCGTTTGACCACAGACTCTGGAATGTGCCCTCGCGCTCAACTTTCGGCGCGAAGGACATGGAGCCGTTTACCCCATCAAATTTAAAGCCAGATAAGACAATTATCGCCGCATAAGATGACATTGAACGAGCATAATTTGACCCACACTCTATCTCATTCCATGGATTGCGATTGTGGCCGCGGTAACGATCCCGAACGCCGGCAAACACTTGAAAAGCTTTTTCAAATTCATCGATCATCATTAACTGAGTACCAAATGCGTACTCAAACCCATGCATCGTCTCTTGTGCATAGGGAAGTGGAATAGAAGGTCTTTCAGTGCCTTCCGGCCATGTGCACATGACCGTACCGCTTTCGTCACCCATACCGAATACTCGACATGGGTTTGCCATATCACTGAGGCGCGGATAGAAGTTTTGGTCAAAAACAGCTCTTAACGCCGAGGCAAATTGCTCAGGTTCGAAAACCGGTTCAAGCCCATAAAGTTCTGTGTGCCATTGACCAAGAACTTGATCAATTTCACAACCATCTGCGATCTGGTATTTTAACTCGCCATGTTCGTCGCTCCAATACATGCCTTCGATACTTGCATCAAAGTAACCCGTTTGGCCCTCTTTAGAGACGAAATCACTGATCGTTGATTTATCTTTAATGTCAACATCTTGAACAAAGTATGAGCCGTTGAAAAGATTCTTCGAAGTCCAGTCTTTACCTTTTTCAAAAATGTCGCGGAACTCGGTTGCTGCTTTTTCGTCACCTACGGCTTTAGCCATTTCGGACCCAGCAAGCAAAGCACCAAGGTAAAATCCCTGTAGCCATCCACTTGGGCCAAAGAGCTCCATATCCAGCGTGTGGTGTTGGCGTCCGGTAAGAACACCGGAACGCTCTGGATCCCATTTATCATAGTTTTCTGGGTGCCAGGCATATTCAATAGCGCCCTTTACTTGATTCCAAACCTTTTTCAGCCATACAGTGTCGCCGGTCAATTTCCAGTCGCGATAAGTTTTAAGAGTATTACCAAATTGCCCGTCTACGCAGGGCCGCGATGACCCAATCCCAACGCCAATAGGAAGAGATAAGCGGAACGTCATGCCACCAGAGGAGTCGAGATAGTTGTGCTGATAATCCGCATCACGCATGGTCCGTTCCAACGCCGGGAATAGGAATGGCAGAACTTGCTGATAATTCCAGACATGCGTGCAGGAACCCTCGCAACAACCGCTATCGGGATGGCAGCCCTCCCATCCATAAAAGGTGCCATCTTGTAGGCGCATAGTTGTTGCTGACTTAATGATTGAGAGGTTTGAGGCAATTGCGTCTATAACCGCATCTGGCATGGTACCGTCAGCAAGAATTTTCTTGAGTGCTAATGTCTTAGACTTTGCTTGATCCCAAGAACTTAAAGCTTCCTTCGCTACATCCGCCGCACCATTCCATTCAGAAGCATAGTAATTCCGCCAAGTCTTTGGCATGTCTTTGTCTTCATTGATCATCCCATATTGACTATCCCAATCTTTAACGACATTTGGAACGAACCAGGAAATCACATAGCGAATGGTTTTCGTTTCACCGGGCGCGAGAGAGAAATGCGAAGCCAAAACACTGTGCTCGGTATTTGCGAGAGGGCTTTTGTTTAAATCGGTAGTGTCTTTTTCATAATACCGATCCTTCAGGCCTCCCCCCGCCGAAATATCTTGCCAATATACCTCCATCGTGTCGAACCAAGACCCACGATACAGATTGCGTTGAAATGTTGTATCATCGTGGTCAGTTGCCAGACACAACTCACCATATTTCGGAGTTTCGTTACCATCTGAAGATATGCCGCAGATTGATGTGCCATTCTTATTTTTCTCTACTAAAACCGTCGCGTCCGTCAGAGGGAAACCAATGCACCCGAACAAGTCATAGTCCATAGGAGTATCAGATGTATTTTCAATCTTAAAATCGAAAAATGCAGCCGGCATGGAGGAAATACGCTCCTCCATAGGAACAAAAGGGGCAAAAGCTGAGAGATCAACTTTGCCTGGAAAGGCAGCATCACGGAATTCCAGTTCCGCAACAGGATACGGTCCTGACATTGACGTGTCGCGAAAATGTGGGAAACCCGCCATTTCTTCTCGCCTCGGACCGAAACCAAAAGTGTTGAATTCGGAACCACGAACTTCACCGGACCTGTTGCCCATAAATGGGCCATTCAGAACGCGGACATCCTGGGTTTTACCGTCGCGCGCTGCCCTTATGGCAAAGTGGGAAAAGCCATTAATGCTACCCTTGGAAGGTTTATTGAAAATCTCCCAATCGCGAAGCCGACCATCCGCACCAATGCCAATTGACCCAGCACCAATACCACCCAAAGGGAAGGACGTGTGCCGCGTGTTTTCGCCGCTATATTCAAAATAACCATTCGGTTTTTTATCTTCTGACATCACAATACTGCTCCTATTTGCCAAGGAACGAATTCATGGTCGCCTAGACCCTGAGATTCAGATTTGCTTTCTGAACCCGACGCGACTTCTAAAATGCGGTGGTATATTTCGACCCCAACGTCTTCGATACTTTTGCCAGAACTCACGATGGTTCCCGCATTGATATCCATGTCATCTGGCATACGTTCGAACATATCAGTATTGGTTGCTACTTTGATTGTCGGAGACGGCTTCGATCCAAATGCTGATCCACGACCTGTCGTGAATACAACGATGTTGCATCCGCTTGCGATTTGCCCTGTAACGGATGCGGGATCATAGCCAGGGCTATCCATAAAGGTGAAGCCGCGCGCTGTTACAGGCTCCGCATATTTATAACAACCAGAGAATACGGCCGTGCCGCCTTTGGCAATAGCGCCTAAAGATTTTTCAAGAATTGTTGTCAAACCACCGCGCTTGTTGCCCGGGCTCGGGTTATTATCCATGCTGGCGCTATTGATTTTGGTGTAGTTTTCCCACCAGGAAATACGATCAAGAAGTTTTTCTGCTATCTCGGGTTTTTCTGCTCGGCAAGTCAACAAATGCTGCGCGCCGTAAACTTCGGGTGTCTCTGCTAAAACCGTCGTACCGCCTTGCGCAACCAAAAGGTCAGACGCATATCCCAAGGCCGGGTTGGCTGTCATACCGGACCAGCCGTCCGAGCCACCACATTGTAATGCGACCATTAGCTCTGACGCGTGGGCAGGCTTACGTTCTACTTTGTTTACATGCGGCAACATCGCGCGAACTTCGGCGATACCTGCATCAACAGTTTTGCGCAAACCACCCATGTTTTGGATGTTCATAACTTTTACGGTTGGACCTGACTTAATACCATAGGCCTCCAGTAGAAAGTCAATTTGGTTGACTTCGCAGCCAAGGCCAACAAACAAAACGCCGCCGACATTGGGATTGCGCGCATAGCCCCACAATACTCTTTGAAGGTTTCCGAAACCTTCCTCATTGATTGCCATACCGCACCCAGTACCGTGCGAAAAAGCAGCAACGCCGTCGACATTTGGGTAATCGTTTAAAGTGTCTCCGGCAAATTCTTGAGCAATCATATGAGCAGCAGTGGCAGAACAATTCACTGACGTAAGTACTGCGATATAGTTTCGAGTGCCTACTTTTCCGTTGTCGCGGTGATAGCCCATAAATGTATCACGCTGGGAGGGGTCAACGAAAATAGTTGGTTTGGCCTCTTCACCAATGCGATAGTCCAAATCAACTGCATTAAATTCCAGATTATGGCTATGAATATGCTCGCCTTGCTCGATGTCACTAGATGCGAAACCGATGGTTTGCCCATATTTTATCACCGGCGCTCCGACCGCTATATTTTGAAGCGCGATTTTATGGCCTGATGGAACATTGTCTTTGGCACTGAAATCTTTAACTTGAGTACCAATTTCAATGTTGGCAATCGCGACAGCAACATTATCTTTTGCGTGCAAGCGAACAGTTTTATTTAAATCATTAGTCATGTTGTCACTCCATGAACGGTAATGCCGGCATTGTTGATAACAATATCAGGACATCCAAATCCATCAGTTGCTTGCGCGAAACAGTCTGTAACACTTGTCTGATCCTGAACATCAAGCTGAACGGCCTGAACTTGCGCACCGGCAATCTGCAGTTCATTTGACAAGTCCTCCAGGCGCTCGGTCCGGCGACCGGTCAAAGTAACGCGCGCACCTTTTCCAGCCAAAAAACGTCCAAAATGCTCGCCAAAACCGCTGGTCGTTCCAGTAATCAGTGCATGAAGGTTGGTGACGTCAAACATCTTAGTTATCCCCCAACCTGTAAAATTTCGTTGCTGTTCCGGCCCAGATTTTTTCTCTGTCATTAACGGAAAGCTCAGCTAGCAATTGCGCTGATATGTTGACCCATGACTGATAATCCTGCGCAATTGTCAAAACGGGCCAATCAGAGCCCCACATCAACCTGTCAGGCCCAAATACTTCGATTAGGTGATCGGTATAACGGCGCAGATCATCGGCATTCGCACCCGGTTTGGCTTCTGTCAACAAACCTGAAAGCTTGCAGAATGCGGATGTCTCATTTGCCAACCGACGCATATTCTGCGCCCAGTCATCAAAATGACCTTCGGCAATTTCGGGCTTCATACCGTGATTGATGACAACACGAAGTTCAGGATGTTTAAGAAGCCTATTCAAAAAAGGTTTGGCGTGCTTGGCGAACCCCAGTGCCTCAAATATCAGATCATGGCTTTGGATCGCATCAAACGCCCAAGTGATTTTTTCGCGCATTACCCAATTGTCGTCTGCAATTTCTTGCACCATTGGGCGAACACCCAAAAGTTTGGGATGTGCTGCAAAACGCGCGAGTTGGTCAGCCTGGCTAGGGTCTTCGAAATCAATCCAGCCAATGACACCAGCAACCCAAACGGTAGCATCAGCCAGGCCCAACATGTAATTGGTTTCAGCCGTCGTCCAAGCCGCCTGAACAAGAATAGTCTGCGATACATCTGCCTTGGCTAATTCCGGTGCAAGATCTGCGGGACCAAAGTCACGGCCCCACGTTGGATGTTCGGTGCTCAGCCAGTGATAATCCCCTCGGGGAAGTGACCAAAAATGTTGATGTGAATCGATGCGGTTCATCAGTTTTGATTCCGCTGCATATAAACGACATGGGTATGGGTAAAGTCATAAAGGCCATGTTTGCCATCTGCTCCTCCAATACCGGATTTACGGACGCCTGCATGATGGCCTTGAAAGGCTTCCATGTGCTCTCGGTTTACATAGGTTTCGCCAAAGCTTAAATTCTCGCAAGCATACATAACATGGTTGATATTGTTCGAGAAAATCGATGAAGTAAGTCCGTATTCAGTGTCATTGGCCAAATCAACCGCTTGCTCCAAGCTGTCGATGCGTCTGATTGGTAAGACAGGACCGAAAATCTCATCCTTAACAACCGACATTTCGTCAGTGCAGTTGCCAAGTACCGTTGGCATATAGTAATGGCCAATTTCCGTGTTGGCCGACCCACCACAGAGAAGTTCAGCCCCGCTCGAAATCGCATCTTTAACCATTTTGTCTATGCCTTGTACGCCAGCGCTATTAACCAATGGACCCATATCCAGCGCCCTGCCTTCGGCATCGGCCTTTATAGGATCGCCAAAGGTTGCGGCTTTCATTTTGGAAACCAGACGTGCCTCAAACTCTTCTGCAATGCCAGACTGAACGTAAACACGCTCCGCACAATTGCAGACCTGCCCTGAAT
Source organism: Paracoccaceae bacterium (assembly GCA_050256375.1). GTDB lineage: Bacteria > Pseudomonadota > Alphaproteobacteria > Rhodobacterales > Rhodobacteraceae > NORP23. Next base: position 21,663 of record JBBWVU010000065.1, read on the forward strand.
TAATGAGCCGAGATGCGACAACGCTATTGACTGCAACATCCATATCCGCGTCATCAAGAACGATGACAGGCGCGTTGCCGCCCAGTTCAAGATTCAATTTAGTAATATTGGGAGCTGCATCAGCCATTATTCGTGCGCCTGTTTGGACCGAACCAGTCACAGAAATAAGCCCAACGTCGGGGTTTTTAGAAAATGCAGCGCCGGCTTCTGATCCTCGACCGCCGACAAGTCCGAAAACACCAGCGGGCAAATCGCTTTTTTCGATCAACTGCGCAAATAGATAAGCGTTAAGTGGCGTGTCCGTGGAAGGTTTGAAAACAATGGTGTTGCCAGTCAAAAGAGCGGGCGCCATTTTCCGGGCGATCAGGAAGAAGGGAAAATTCCAGGGTAGAATTCCCGCAACCACGCCAATTGGCTTGCGATAGAGATAAATCTGCTCACCGGGGCGGTCGGAGGTGATAATCTCCCCCTCTAAACGTCGCGCCCACTCGGCTGTATAATCAAAATATTGGTGCGCAAAATCAACCTCACCACGCGCAAGCTCCATAGTTTTGCCTTGCTCGCTTGAAATGCACAAAGCAAATTCTTCGCCACGTTCGCGGATCATCGAAGCAATTTGGTGAAGAAACCCTGCGCGCTCTATCGCTGGTCGTTTTGCCCACGCGATCTGAGCTTCTTTTGCAACGGCGACCGCACGGTTTACATCTGCAGCCGTGCCTACAGCGGCTGAGCCAATCGTTCTTTCGGTGGCCGGGTTTTCAACTTCGATCCGATCGTTTGCTTTAATAAATTCACCAGCAACGAAATTCTCTGCGTTTATGGAATTTAGCATGTCATCCAGACCTTCCTATGCGCTCTCTTGCTGAATTTCAGTAATATTGCTGACTGCCTGATCGTAATCTGCTCGCGCTTTCGGCAGCGCTTCATCATAAAGCTCAAAGGCCGCCATTTTGACCGGACCGAAGCCTTTGATCTCTCCGGCCAAGCCGGCCAATGCCACGGCGGCAACCGATGAATCAGCAGTAAGAGTGGCGATGATATGATCAACGATTTCCTCGTATTCACCAATCATCGAGCGTTCTCTGCGACGCTCCACGGACTTCCCGAATGGGTCAGCCCATGTACCACGCAATGGTTTTAGGCGTGCCAATATTTTGAATACATGTCTCATCCACGGTCCAAAGGCGCGTTTTTTGGGTCGGCCGGTATTGCGATCTACACGCGACAAAATCGGCGGGACCATGTGGTAATTTAACTTGAAATCACCCGTAAACTGATCGGAAATGGCCTTATCAAACTGGCCATCTGAATGCAGCCGCGCGACTTCGTATTCGTCCTTATAGGCCATAATCCGGTAAGCAACCAAAGCAACTATTTCGCTCAGCTGGCTGGCTGTTCCGTTAATTTCTTGATCTTTGGCGGTTAGGCGAGTCGTCAAATTAAGATAACGCGCGGCATATGCTTCGTTCTGATACTTACTAAGTGAAGCAGCCCGACGTTCTATTTTTGCTGGCAGTGTTTCTGTAACTTCGTTTGTTTGAGTGGCGTTGGCAGCATTGATTACGAAATCAAGATCATGAGCCGCCATTCGGCCCCAATCAAATGAGGCTTGGTTCATTGCAATCGCCACACCGTTAACTTTTATCGCCGCGGAAATTGACGCTACAGACAATGGAATCAGTCCGTTTTGATGCGCAAATCCTAACAGAAACATGTTTCCGGCGATTGAATTACCCATCAGCGCAGTCGCAAGCTGAGAGGAGTTCACTGCGTGGCCCTTATCTGTCGCCGCTGCATCTATAAACCTGTGAACGATATCATCTGTTGGCAATTTGAAATCGCGGTCGCGCAGAAACGCGCCCGTCATGGTTTCATGACTATTAATAATTACACCGGTTTTGCCTCGGCGAATGGTGCGGGCAACCGTTGGGTCAGCGAGGATGAGGCTATCACATGCCAAAACAAGATCGGCATCGCCACCGCTTACACGAATTGTCGAAATATCATTAGGTTTGGGTGCCAGTTTAATGTGGCTGACAACAGCACCACCTTTTTGCGCCAATCCGGCCATATCGATGATGCCGCAGCCCTTGTTTTCGATATGCGCTGCCATCCCAATAACCGCACCGACAGTCACAACGCCTGTTCCGCCAATTCCTGTGAGGACTATCGAAAAGACCCTATTCAGATCGGTGTTATTTTCGGGCAGTTTGGATATGTCGACAGCTTCGACAGTTGGCCTCCGCAATTCACCGCCCTCAACGGTAACGAAACTCGGGCAGAACCCCTTGAGACAGGAAAAATCTTTATTGCAGGCGGATTGATCGATTTTACGTTTACGACCGTCTGCTGTTTCGTCAGGCAGAATGGCAACACAATTTGATTGAACGCCGCAGTCTCCGCAGCCTTCGCAAACATCCTTATTAATAAAGACGCGTCGTTTTGGATCAACGAGAGTACCACGTTTTCTACGACGTCGATTTTCAGCCGCGCAGGTTTGGTCATAAACAATAACTGTCAAGCCTTCGATACGTGACAGTTCAGTTTGCACTTTGTTCAAATCATCGCGGTGGAATACGTCAACCCCTTTGGGTGGTGCTAATTTCCCTGTGTGGCGTGATGGATTATCACTCACCAGAACCGCGCGTATTGCACCCGCAGCCAGAACTTCGTTTAATATATCGACAGAATTAAGCCCCCCTTCGAGAGCCTGCCCCCCTGTCAGCGCGACGGCATCATTGTTTAAAATTTTATATGTCATCGTCACGCCAGCGTCAGCTGCTGCACGAATTGCCAATATACCGGAGTGGTTATAAGTGCCGTCACCAATGTTCTGGAACATATGTTTGCGGGTCGAAAACTTGCTTTCTCCTATCCAGTTAGCACCTTCACCACCCATATGGGTATATCCTTCAACCCGTCGATCCATAAATTGCGACAAGAAGTGACAGCCAATGCCTGCATATCCCCGCGCGCCCTCTGGCAAATTTGTTGAAGTTGAATGCGGACACCCAGCACAGAAATAGGGCGTCCGGCGCACATCAGAAATGTTAGTGTCAAAAGCCTCAACATCCATCCACTTCAGAGGCTCTTCGAATTCTTGACCAAGATGCGTAGTCATTCGCTTGCTTATTTGACGCGCAATATCCAGCGGATCAAGCGCTCCGGCGGACTGAAATAGTGTCATTCCGTCTTCGTCTCGCTTACCAACAATGATAGGGTTGCGTGGTTTGTTAAACAGGATCGAGCGAATTTGATCTTCTATCAATCCGCGTTTTTCTTCGACCACAATGACAAGGTCAAGACCTTCGGCAAATTCCTCAATGCCCTTAGGTTCCAAAGGCCAAACCATGCCAACCTTGTAGATCGCCAATCCTGGCGCATTTGCTTGCGTCAGATTAAGTTCACTTAGTGCCTGTAGCGTATCGGAATAGGAATTTCCGGTAGAGACGATTCCAATTTTGGTTTCTTCGCCCTTTGGCCAGACCTGACGATCCAACCTATTTGCACGTGCAAACGCCTGTGCCGCTGGAATTTTCTCGTTATGGAGACGTTTCTCCTGCTCTTGTGGCGTGTCGCCACGACGGATGGACAGGCTCTTATCTTTTTCAGGCAGAATTGGCGAAAAATCAGAAATGCCGACATTTACCGAAGCAGTGGATTCAACATTGTCTTTTACGCATTTCAGCCCAACCCAAGTGCCCGCATACCGTGACATAGCCCAACCCATAAGGCCGTAATCAAACAACTCCTGAATATTTGAAGGATTCAAAACTGGGATCATTGCATCAACAAATGCGTATTCGCTTTGATGCGACGTGGTCGAACTTTCGCACGTATGGTCGTCACCAAATGCAGCTAATACGCCACCCATTTCGGAAGTACCCGAGAGATTAGCATGTCGTAAAGCATCACCAGAGCGGTCAACGCCGGGCCCTTTTCCGTACCACAATCCAAAAACCCCGTCATAAGCGCCTTCTCCATGCAGCTCAGCTTGCTGAGTGCCCCATAGAGCCGTCGCTGCAAGGTCTTCGTTTAGACAAGGTTCAAATTGAATTCGATTGGGTAGAAGTTTCTTTTTAGCTGCTTCGAACTGAGCATCGATCGCTCCTAAGGGCGAACCACGATATCCCGTAACGTATCCCGCAGTATGTATTCCATTCGTGGCATCCAAATGCGCCTGCGCCAAGCAAAGACGAACAAGAATTTGAATGCCTGTCGCAAATACGACCGGCACTTCCAAATTATATTTTTCTTCGAGTAGGTCTTTCAATTTAACTTTAGGCTGCGACATGAATGCTCCTTCAGTATCTATATATTGTATACGATTTTATCATTTGTCAAGATATTTTTATTGTATTGTTTCAATGTATTAGTAGATTATAAAACATTTTGTATTCACTTTTACCATTTTTATGACTTTTATGTAAAACTGCCGATCAGTGTAGATATGTCGTTACTCGCGGGACATTTCCATTAATCTCCCATTTCTGGGAAGAACGAGATGTCCATGAACAAGGATCAACGCGAGATACAACGCAAGTTGCGGATACTTCGACACGCGGAAGAGACGGGACACGTCGCCAAAACATGCCGGTATTTCGGGGTCGGCAGATCCAGCTTCTACCGTTGGCGTCAGGCT
>JBBWVU010000066.1:0-2514 GCA_050256375.1 Paracoccaceae bacterium
GCATAAAGGATCACATCCTGCGGATAATGGCTGCCTTTGAAATCGATTGTCATGAAGAGTATCCCGCCGGCGGTTTTTCTGAGACCCTTATGCCACAATGCGGCTAAATGGGAAGGTCGCCAAAAACTTTGCGACAGAACCGAAAAAATATATCAGTAAACGCTCTGCGAAAACACATTCTGCAAAAAGAACAGCCCGACAAAACATATGGTGCCCGCCAAAAACGGCGTGATGGCCCACCCCAGAACGATACGGCCAAGCAGCCGCCAGCGAATACCCTGCATGCCTTTCAGAAGTGTTATTCCCACCACGGCACCGACCACGGCCTGCGAGCTTGAAACCGGAACCAAAGGGATCGTCGGTAAACCAATTCCCGCCAACCATGCTTCCAATCCACGTGAGGCGAAGATGAAAAGCACGATTGAATGCGAAGTCACAGCCACCCACGCGGCGACTGGAGAAATCCGGCTTAGGCCCGTGCCCACTGTCATCATCACACCCTTGGAATAGGTAAGAACGCCAGCCGCAATCGCCAGACTGCCAAGCAGGAACAACTGCTGGGCAGACGAGATTGTCAACGCATCCGACAACTGGATATCCTGAAACGGCGACGAGGGGATAAACACGCCCACCACATTCGCAATGTTGTTTGCGCCCAAAGAATAGGCCCCAAAGGCCCCGGACAGGATCAGACCGATGCGGGTATAGGCATCAACGCGCAGCAAATGCAGTTTGCTACGTCGCATGATCGCTGTGGTGGCACTGTACAAGCCCATGGCAATGGCTGCGGCTAGTAGCGGGCATATGATCCACGTTGACAAAATAGTCGTCAGCGTTTTGACGTCTGTTGTGGTGCCCGAAAACAGGTTCCAACCCACAATCGCCCCGACTATGGATTGGGTGGTTGAAACCGGCAGGCCTGCTTTGGTCATGGCAAATACAGCGATTCCTGCAGACAAAGCTGTCATAAAAGCCCCTGCTGGTTCAGAAATCGCGCCCAGTTTACCCAAAGTTTGGGCCGCACCCGCGCCAGACACAACTGACCCCAATATCAGGAAAACCGAGCAAATTATCGCCGCGGTCAACCATGGGATCATCCGCGTTCCAACAGCGGTGCCAAAGACATTGGCCGCATCATTTCCGCCAAGAGCCCAGCCAAGAAACAAACCGCTGGACAAAAATATCAGGATGGTCGGAGTAATTTCCACAGCAAGCCCCTAAGCCAACCGTTTGATGGCATAGATTTCCAGCCGGTCGGCAACATCTTCTGCCAAGTTGGCTATATTGTCGATATGTTCGACAAAATCCCTTAGTTGCAATTTATGAGACAATTTCAGGTTCGAATCGAAAATTCCCTTCTTAAGCTTGCCAGAAACCTTGTCTGCCTCTTTTTCATACAATTGTACTTTGTGATTGTAGTCATTTACCGCCAAAGGTGTGTGGAAAAATGCCCGCGCGGCCAGAACCAAGGCGTCAACCGCAGAAACCACCATATTGGTAAGCTGCTTAAAGTCGGCGCGATGCGCCTCTGGAATATCCGGATTTTCAGAGTTGAACGCCTGCAATGCGGCTTCAAAAAAATTCAGCACGTCGTCGAGGGTTTCAATCAGGCCCAGCACATCGCCGCGGGATTCCGGAATAAGGGTGTAGGTATACAATTCCTTTTTTATCCGCCGCCGCAGGTCATCCGCAGATGTTTCAAGAGCAATGACTTCAGCCAGTTTTGTCTGGAAATCCTCTGATCGGCCTTCGCGTAAAAAAGCCTTGATCCCCAATTTGAACAGTATCGCGGATTCAGACAGCTTGCCCAAAAACTCGTCAATTTCAAATTCCAGCTCTTTGGTGCGGCGAAACAATCTAAACTTTTCCATGCAGCCTTTCCGAGTAATGTGATCAGGTCTGTGACACTCTTAAAAATACTGGGGGGGATTGTCCATTGAAATCAATAGCGGTAAGCCATGCGGCAGTGCAATTCCGCTTCTAGGACGGTGGTGCATCCCTGTGTGAATTTGTAACAATTGTGAAAATTTACATTTTGGGTGAATCTGATTAAGATATTGAAGACAGGTTACATTTCTAACTCCTCAATATGTTTTGGAGAAGTTCGTTCAAGACCAAGCTTAAATTGTAGTTTTAGTTCTTAGTATATTAGGATTTTACCATGTCAGTAATGGATTTTAAAGAAGACGAGTCCGCGGCAGTTGCACTCGACTGGGTTGTTATAGCGGCAGCAATAGTAGCAATTGGACTTTCTTTATTCGCAGTAATATCCAAGGGTATTTGATTTACTTAGTTCGACCAGCTCCCCCGGTTTTTTAGCAACATGTATATTTTGTATTCGTGCCGTCTAGCGAGCACCCTAGACCCAAACAGGGAGAAATAATCATGAGTAAGTTTTACAGAACTTCCATTTTCCTGATTTTACTGGCTTTGTCTTCAGCATCTCTTGCGCAAGATTTCGATGCTGGATCGGCTGATCCCGAAATATCTGCAGGTCTTGGCTACATGCCCAGT
>JBBWVU010000067.1:0-6931 GCA_050256375.1 Paracoccaceae bacterium
AGGAGAACAGGCTCGCCACAACTGATCTCATCGCGAAGTGTCCACAACGTAACGATATTACCTTGCTCGTAATCCTTGTTAAACACGGTCCGCGCAAAATTTTGGGCACCTAGTGCCTCAATTTCCCGCTGGATTTCATCGAAATGGAAGCCAACACCGAGCACCAACTCGGTGATCCCTATCCGCTGGAAGATTTCAATATGACGTTCCAGCAATGTTTTTCCGCCAAACTGCAATAAGACTTTCGGGACGGTTTCTGCAGTTGTTTGCCCAAGTCTGGTGCCAATTCCCGCAGCCAACATTACGACCTTCATGATGATTTCCTTATATTGGCAGTGCACAATGCTACTTAACTGGCACAGCGCCCGCTGCCGGTTAGCCTCACGGGGCCTGCCTGTTTATCAAAGCTGTAGAATACAGTGGATTAGGCGAAAGCTATCAGTATAGCCGATAAGCTGAATACCTGATAATGTCATCCTTGGCCAGCCCTGCAAAAATCTCTGTGGACCCACGTTGAAAGCCCACTGTTCCGTCAACACCCACCCAAGCCAGTCGGCCCACTGCCCGAGACAACCAATTCGTAACTTTGCGCTATCCGAGCGCGCCCTTTTGACCGGGATCCGATCTGCAGAGCGATCCTGAAGCGCCAGAAAGACGACTCTTGGAAGTTTCCCATAGACTGTTTCAACTCAAATGTTTCCTGATTGGTCGTGTTAGTGGAAAATGACCAGTAAGAGCCTTTAATTTCCGTCCTCTGAGATATTAACGAATGACCGCCGTGGGCCGAAATTGGCCACTTTAGCGTTGCCCACTAACGGTAGCTGTGTCCGCTTAGTTGCCCTTGGTTAACTTATTAAGCACGCAATTGAAGCTAAGGTCTGCTTTGCGGAAATCTGCTCTTGCGTTGGCATACGCAGCGAACGGCTGCTCCCCGCCCCTATCGACCATGTCTGCTTTCGGCCCATAGCCGCCATCTGCGAAAGAAAACGATGCGGCGTTGCAACTTTAAAAAGCGGACCTTTGGGTGAAGTGCAACAATTTGTGAGCATTAAATGTCAGCTATGCGGACAAAACTGCCGTTCGCTGCACATGCGCAAATGGCTGCTTTTACGAACTGTGCCTGGTCCATAGATCTAATTAACTATTCTTTCGCAGCATCATAGACCTTACGTGCGGCATCGATGTTGGCAAGATTATCTAGCGCCCAATGTCCCAAGGCACTTACTGGTTCGCGGAATGATTGGCCCATTTCTGTAAGATTATATTCAACCTTAGGCGGGATTGTCGGATGGTATGTTCGGTTGACCAAACCGTCCCGCTCTAGTTCTTTTAAAGTAAGGCTCAGCATACGTTGCGAGATACCCAAATTTCGTTTTAGTTCGTTGAAACGGAGTGTCCCGTATTGGACAAGTGATATGATAACAAGGACACTCCAGCGGTCGCCAACACGCGATAAGACTTCATTTATACGTTCACAGTCTGGGCATTTCTCTGAATCTAACATGTTGGTTCCCTTTTTGTGACCTAGGTTCATTTTTGTGCCCTCTTGCGACTCAAGTAGGTTCTAAATATATCGTCAGTAACAAAAGTATACCGCACTCAATGAGTGCCCACAATAGGACCGTGAATATGACCAACAGCACACTTCTTGAACAGTTGAACTGGCGCTATGCCACCAAAAAAATGGATGCCAGTAAGATCGTTCCACAAGACAAGCTTGATATCATCATCGAAGCCATTCGTATGGCCCCAACATCAAGCGGCACCCAGCCTTTTGAATTGGTTGTTGTAACGAACCCAGAGAAATTGGCCGCGCTTCAAGAAGCCGCTGGTGGACAAGCTCAAATCACGGATGGTTCGCATCTATTGGTCTTTGCTGCTTGGGATAATTACACAGTTGACCGCATCGACGCGGTTACCGACCTCAACATTGAGGCGCGCGGCGACTTGCCAATGTTGAACGCTTATTATGACAACCTAAAGACCAACTATGTGCCACGCGAAGCCGAAGTGAACTATGCACACGCTGCGCGCCAAGCCTACATTGCTCTAGGAGTAGCGCTTATTGCTGCCGCAGAACAAGAAGTCGACAGCACCCCGATGGAAGGGTTTGATCCTGCCAAAGTTGATGAGATTTTGGGTCTATCAGAACGCGGTTTACGGTCTGTTGTATTGCTGCCTTTGGGCTATCGTGATCACACAGGTGATTGGTTGTTGCCGATGGCAAAAGTACGCAAGTCGCGCGAGACCATCGTGACGCAAATTGATTAAACAACATACTTTCCTGCCTCGCCAAAGCCGTGAGGCATGAACACCACCTATAAGGATATCACCCTGAACTTTTTACGCAAACTCTTTAAAGCCACGCCAACACCAACCGCCGATGGGGCCTTTAGCCCATCACCATTGGCTATCAAACTGGGGACATCGTCCACGACAGATTATGATGGCGGTGCCTACTCCGACCCGTACAAGGGCGAAAAGAAGCGCGTGCTGATGATTTGCACAGAAGAGCGTAACATGACGATGGCCAATGGTAAAAAATTCTCAACAGGAAACCACCCTGTAGAGATGGTATTGCCGATGTTGCATCTTATCAACGCTGGATTTGAGTTTGACATCGTAACGCCAACGGGTGCGCCTGTTGCAATCGAAATGTGGGCGATGCCTACTGACGATTTGGACGTCAAAAAGCTGTATATCGATTATGGTGATGCGTTTGCGAAACCCGGTAGTCTTGCTGATTTTGTTGCGAATGACATGACGGATGATGCCCCTTACGCTGCTGTGTATATTCCAGGTGGTCACGGCGCGATGTTGGGCTTGCCCGACAATGCGGATGTTGGAAAAGTGCTGCACTGGGCGTATGATCGTGACCTTTACACACTCGCTCTATGTCACGGTCCTGCGGCGCTGTTGGCTGCAAATAATGATGATGGTTTCTTGTACGACGGGTATAAAATGACCGTCTTCCCAGATGCCGTAGATAAACAAACCCCAATGATTGGATATTTGCCTGGGCCTATGCCTTGGTGGGTTTGCCAAAAGTTGAATGCTTTGGGGGTAGATACTATCAACAAGAAGGCCGATAATTCCGTACATGTCGACCGTCACCTTGTGACGGGTGCAAGCCCAAAAGCCGCCAATGATTTTGGGCGCTTGTCCGCTACAACTTTGCTAGCCGCCGCCAAGGCAATGTCATAGAACAGGCTGAACATTGACGCCGCTACCTACCAAAAGGATCGTAATATGACTGACCAAACATCGCCACTGCGGATTGATATTGTCTCGGATGTGATGTGCCCGTGGTGCATCATTGGTTACCGTCAGCTTGCGATTGCGTTGGAGGGCAACGAAGTGGACCATGAAATCCACTGGCACCCATTCGAGTTGAACCCAAACATGCCAGCTGAAGGGCAAGATATAGGCGAGCATTTGGCCGAGAAATATGGAACGACTCCGGAGCAATCCGAAGCAAATCGCGCGAATATGACCGCACGCGGTAAAGATCTTGGCTTCGAGTTCAACTTTGTTGACGGTTTTCGAATGCATAACACTTTCAATGCGCATCAGTTATTGCATTGGGCGAATGAACAAGACCGAAAGAATGATCTGAAACAGGCGCTGTTTAGGGCACATTTTACAAATGGTCGTAACCTATCTGATGATGCGGTGTTGGTCGACGTCGCGGTTGAGATTGGTCTTGATCGTGATGAAGCAGGGGATGTGCTGTCTGACCAAAGGTTTGCGAGCAACGTCCGGCAAGAACAGACCTTTTGGACGCAGCAAGGTATTAGCGGCGTCCCCGCTGTTGTATTTGATCGCCAGCATTTGGTCACAGGCGCTCAGGGTGTTGAAAGCTTCAAAAACATACTCAGTCAGTTGCGATAGCAGCGCGATTGACCGTTGTTGCGCCAGCAACAGGTGTTGCAGCAACTCATCCAAAACTTTGCACTCCGATGGCTCGCAAAGTTATTCTTCAAACCGGACATTCGTCACATTGCAGAAAATTGGTAATAAGGGCTCTAAGCCGACATTTGCTGCATTTTAAAGACCCGTGATATACCGCCTCGTCAACGTCGGGTTGTCGATGTGGGGTGGGCGTGGTGGATCGGAGGATCAATCATGCAAACACCAAACTTACCTGCCATTCGTGCGCTTCAGCCCGCTTGGAACAAAGGCCGCATCATCGGCCAGAAGCTTCCGCTCAAACCAAAGCATGTTTGGGCAATCCGCGTGCGGCTCGAATTGGCTGAGAACGACCGAGACCTTGCTCTCTTCAACATGGCCATCGACAGCAAATTGCGCGGTTGCGACCTTGTTCAAATGAAGGTCGTGGATGTTATGGCATCTGGGCAGATCAAAGAACGGGCTTCCGTCCTGCAAAGCAAAACCCAAAAGCCGGTTCAGTTTGAAATTTCCGAGGGAACCCGGGCATCGGTTGCGATGTGGATGAGCAATCCGCTAATGATAGGCTCTGGATACCTATGGCCCGGACGATTTCACGAGCGCCTGCACATCTCAACGCGTCAATATGCGCGGATTGTAAGGGGCTGGGTCAAATCAATCGGGCTTGAAGCGACGGCTTATGGCACCCATTCAATGCGCCGGACCAAAGTGACCCAGATTTACAAGAAGACGGGCAACCTACGGGCCGTCCAACTTTTGTTGGGTCACGCCAAGATGGACAGCACTGTCCGATACCTCGGCGTTGAATTGGAAGATGCCTTAGCGATTTCAGAAGCTATCGAAATCTAACAAAATGGGCCGTTGTCACAAACGGCCCAATGCCGGCCTTAACATCAGCCGGTATAATGTTGCAGTGCAGCCCGCTCAGCGGTCATCCGACAAAATCGCTTAGTTACCTGGTCCGGACCCATCCTGTGTGAAAACGGATCGACCTGGTAATGTGGTTCAGATCAGAGGGGGTCGGGATGAAGCGTTTCATTGAGGGCGAAGATCGGCGATAAGCGACACCGCTCCCTGATAGCTTGGAAGATTATGTAACGTGCTCCAGGTCAATATCAGCGCGGTTTTTGGCGGCGTTTTCATCTACGTAGGTAAGTTCGACGGTTTGAAAATCACCGTAGAGAATTTGCAAAAAAGCGTCGGGCTGGTTTGGGCACGGGATGTGGGAATCCAGAAAATTGATCGTCGAAGTCGGCAAAATAATATCTTCCGGCACGCCATGCCATCCACTTTCCACAACCGGCATAGCGCCTTTAGGAAACTGTCTTTCTAGTACCGGTTGGCCGCTGTTTATGGCATGTCTATAGCTCACAAGGTCGAGATGAATTTCGCCCCGCATTCGGTTACGTTCCCAGCGGAATGGCCAGGATTGCGGCTTATCGTAAGATACAGTTAGAAACCCTTTGTTTTCAAAGATATCGACATAGTACCCGTCCTCTGAACCGCGCCGGGAAAGGGTAGCACAGAGCTTTTCCCAGGTCGTTTCATCGTCAAGCAACACGGAAATATCAATGTCATCCTCCCAGGCCAAAAGCGCACCGTTTTCTCGTACAGCGCCCAAAAGTGTGCCACCATCAATCCAGTGAATAGCGCCTATTTCCCGCAGGCAGCCAGTTACAAACTGACCCAGATCCGCGATATGTTCGCGGCAACAAGGTGGGGTATTCAAACCGAGACGGTGAAGGTAATGGTTGAGCGGGCATGGCAGGGAGTGCTTACTGCAGCCAAGCCAGTTGACACTGCCATCGGGCGATATCTGCAACTCTTTGATGGCGTGCTGTTTCGCAAAACTTGCGATATTGCCGTTCGCCTGCGTCTGCAGAACCAACAAGTCTTGCGCATCAAACGAATATGATTTTCGCGCCGTGCCTCTGCTCCGAAGAAACCAAACCAGTTCGATGGCCACGGCTGTCACCAGCAATCCTAGTAGCTTTGGATCTTGCAACAGATAGCCGACGAGAATAGCGGGCAGGGTCATCCACAAACCGGTGTATTCTGCATGCTTTGCAAGAAATTCAACGACCGGTCGAGGCGCTCCTGGCTTAAAAGCAATGGCTGGTGCCGCAATGATACTGAACAAGCACGCGATGAAGCCGGCAGCTAAGATCATGGTCAACAAACTGAATCCGAGCGATGAAAACGAGATATGAGCCACTGTGGCAAGGGCCAATATCGCCGTCACTAAAGTCGATGAAAGGGTTGGATTATACCAATTTCGCCAGTACCGTAACAAGCGGACGAATGAAAGATACGTCAAAAAATACAAGATTGCAGCGAGCAACACACCGATCAATGGGCCGTTTTCAAACATAACATTTCCGATCATGATGCCAGCGCCAAACTTGGATCATTGCCTTCGGCAACGCCTCTGACCAGGTGGCCATCTTCAATTGCTTTAGAAATTCGCGGCAGTATCTCGGCGTTCGCACGCTCAACATCCGCGGCGAAATCGATTTCAATCCAAGGTATGCCTGTAATGTCTTCGAAAGCGAATGTGCCGCGCGGCGATGTTAGCAAAACGTCGCGGATCGTATCTTCATAGGGTTCGTTCCGACGACCCTGACGCAGGCTGAGGTCGGTCTGAAGCATGATCTTCTGCGCGATCTCGGCGGAAAACTTGAAAAATCCAACGGACTCACCGCAGAGATCGAAATCGGCGCTCAACCATTTACGAAACTCGATGATCTCGCCATCCCGGACACATATTTTGACTGGCTCATCGCCGGGCACAAAATCCCGATCGATAAGCAGGCAATTGGGATGCCGGGAATTGACCAGACGTTCCACCAGTCTTTCATCATATAGAACGTCCGCGTCCATGAGGAGAACAGGCTCGCCACAACTGATCTCATCGCGAAGTGTCCACAACGTAACGATATTACCTTGCTCGTAATCCTTGTTAAACACGGTCCGCGCAAAATTTTGGGCACCTAGTGCCTCAATTTCCCGCTGGATTTCATCG
>JBBWVU010000068.1:0-35475 GCA_050256375.1 Paracoccaceae bacterium
GCGCGACCTGATGCCCGCGAACCGCGATGTCCCGCTGCTGCAATTTGGGGTCTTTGAGGCCCCCTAAATCGGCAAACAGATCGCGGGCGGCGAGGCGACACTCTCCACACCCGTCCCAGCTTGGTCACTCACCGACTACACTCGTATTCGCGTTGAACTTTCGCTTTCCGCCCATACCGACACTGCCGTCACTTTCATCCAGTCTTTGCTTACCACACACTCCCTGTGCATTATGTGGGTTAGTGTTGAACGGAGAAAGCTATGTGCGGGAGAGCAGTAACAGGAGATGTGAATTGGGAGCAGTATCACGAGTGGATGAATCTCCTTCGAGAACCCGATGCTCCGGTTAAGCCGAATTTCAATAACGCGCCGACAACAATGAACCCGATATTCATTCCCGATGGCGACGGTATACAGGGTGTGATGGCTAGATGGGGTTTGATACCCAATTGGTTTCACAAACCACTTTCAGAAATGAAATTCTCGACTTTCAATGCCCGATCTGAAGATGCGGCCAGCAAACCAACTTTTCGCGACGCGATGCGTAGCCAGCATTGCCTCGTGCCAGCGCAGGGGTATTACGAATGGACTGGAGTGAAAGGTAATAAAACGCCCTATTATATTTCGGTATTAACCAACGCGCCGGCTTTCTGTTTTGCGGGCCTTTATACCGAGGTCAAGTTGCCCGGTTTTGTTGGATACAGCTACACGGTCCTCACCGAAGGTTCGCAAGATCCAATCAAAGGTTTGCACCATCGTATGCCGGTAATTATCGACGAAGGTTCCTATGATGATTGGCTGGGTTCAGAAACAGCACTAACAAATATTACGCGAATTGAGTCTTCGCGGTTTTCGTTCCACGAAGTTAATGCCAAGGTCGGGAATGTGCGAAATAACGAACCATCGTTAATCGCGGCAGTATAAGCTTGATTCTATCAAATATCGCCTACACCACCGTCACTTTCATCCAGTCTTTGCTTGGTTCGCACTCCTTGTGAGGTGCAGGGTTTGCGGGTGAATGTCGGCTATGCGGACAAAACAGACCTTCGCTTGAACGATTCCAACAGCCGCTTTCGGAAGTGGTGACCAACAATGCGCCACGGCTAGTATAACTAGACGGCTCTTGCCATAATCTAACTACCAACCTAACAGTTGTTTTATGAGTATTGATGTTTTGCACGTGCTGTCCAGCGGGCGAGCCATTGGGTCGCCTTATGGAAAAACTCAGGAGTGGTGGCCGCCACCCCACCGTTGATCTGTTTCGATTTAACTCCCACAACATCAAATGAATAGGTTTACCAATGAATGTAACGAACCTCACGGTCCGTACCGACATGCTTGTCGTGACTTGGACGGACAGCACCTCCACGCAATTTCCGACAATCTGGTTACGCGACAATTGTCCCTCCGGACTGCACCCGGAAACGCATGAACGCCTGCTCGATTTACTGGCAATTGACGAAGCACCAAGATTGAGTTCTGCCACGCTCGAAGCCAATGCGGCCGTGCTGAAATACGAAGACGGGCATATGAGCCGCATGCCGGTCTCTTTGCTTGACGCGCACCGCCCCGGCCAACGAGCGTTTGATGCAAGTAGAATTTCGGCCATGCTTTGGCGTGCAAACCTCGACGCCGCAAACATCCCTCGCCATGCGTCCGCGCCTATCCTCGTTGACGATCAAGCCCTGGATAGCTGGATGAAAGACACTGCAACTTACGGCCTGACAATTGTTGATCAGTTGCAGGATAGGGTCGGCGCAGGTGTTGATATAGCTGAGCGGATCGGCTTTTTGCGGGCCACCAATTTCGGCACCACCTTCGAAGTAGTTAACAAACCCGATCCAAACAATCTTGCCTACACGTCAGTTGCTTTGCCGCTGCACACCGATTTGCCTAACCAAGAGGTGCCTCCAGGATATCAATTCCTGCATTGCCTAGCCAATGAGGCCACGGGTGGCGGATCGCTGTTTGCCGATGGTTTTGCAATGGCAGAGGATCTTAGGCAGGAAGACCCGGATGCGTTTCGCCTACTGTGCGACGTCTCAATACCCTTCCGCTTTCATGATGATGCCGCCGACATCCGAGTTCATAGACCGGTCATCACACTTGGATCCGAAGGTGAAGTCATTGAGATCCGTTATAATGCGCATCTGGCGGGGATATTTGATATGCCTGCTGAGATAATGCCAACCTATTATCGCGCCTATCGCGCATATATGGCCAAAACACGGGATCCAAAATATCGCCTGACGCTGAAACTCAAAGCCGGCGAGATGGTCGTGTTCGACAACCGCCGGGTCCTCCATGGGCGCGATTCCTTCGATCCATCCACTGGTTACCGCCATCTCCATGGTTGCTATGTAGATAGAGGCGAGTTCTTTTCACGCCTGCGACTATTGGCGGTCGAGGTGGACATCGAATCGTAGTCGCGGAATCAAATGCAATCAGGCCATCCTACATGGGATGGCCTGTCTGATCTGCCCCCATCGACCGGTCCATGTTGAATGTTAGTGCATGATTGGCCTTTGGTCCATTGGGACGATGGTTTCCGGAGCTGGCGGGCGGTAGCCCAGTGCACTGTGTGGTCTCTTGGTGTTGTAGTGTTTCCTCCATTGTTCAATGATGATCTGTGCCTCTTTGAGGGTATAAAAGACTTCACCGTTCAGAAGCTCATCGAGTAATCTGGCGTTAAAGCTTTCACAATATCCGTTCTCCCAAGGTGATCCTGGCTCGATGTAAGCCGTTTTGGCACCGACTGCTGATATCCAGTTGCGGACGATTTCTACGATAAATTCGGGGCCGTTGTCCGATCGAATGAATGCCGGAATACCACGCAGGATGAACAGGTCCGTTAGAACACCGACAACATCTGTTGAGTTCAGCTTACGCTTCACGCGGATAGCGAGACATTCACGACTGAACTCGTCGAGGATGTTCAGCGTCCGGAAAGCTCTTCCATCGTCATGTCGATGTTTTACGCTGCAGGCACGAACGCCCACCGACGGTCTGCCCAGTCTCACATCCTCCTAGTGCCACCGGACACATATCCCCGCGCCCGTGATGTATCTGCCTGGCACCGATATACCCGCGCCACAGTCGCGCCGATCTCCGTGTCCCCCCCCCGATATACCCCCGTCTCTTTCGTTTTCTGGACTTGATTAACAAAAGAAGTTGGATGAGGTGACTCTATTACCCCACCCCGCGTCATCGACTTTAAAACCCTCCTTGCCCGCCAATTGATATTTCCGTTTTTTGGCCAGCTTTCTGGACCTCCGTCCATATTTGTCTGGACTCGTCACCATCTTCCGTCCCCAATAATTGCGCCTAAATATTTCGACATGTTTTCCTAAAGGTACTTTCAGAAGGGCGACAATATGCAAATTTATTGGCTAACAGATCGAACTATTGGCGAGGCGACACTGGTCGACGTAGACACCGTGGAACGGTTGCTCGGGGTCTAACTTGGGTATGTGGAATGGTGCATCCGCGTTGATGGGATATTTGAACACGGGGTGTGGCGGGCCGATAGCAGACTCTGTCACAAAGGGCGGGAAGCGGTCTTTCGCTGTAAGCACACCACCTACGGTTCGTTGGCTAAAAGCAGACCTTACAGAGAACTAAATTTACAAACCCGCTCGCGGGGCAAAAGTCAGCTCTGAGCCCTTCCATAACATTCATGGCAATCGAGGCAATTGTAAAAAATAATCATAATTGCCTCTCAAAGAACTGTAATCGAGAATTATCTTGCTTATAAGATACCTTCCATATACGTGTGTGATAACATTGCTGCTTTTGGACCCACCTAGCAGTAACGTGATATCGGATAATCTCGAAAAATTATGTTGCAGGGATCGTTAAATCCTTTTCTATCTTTGCGGCGAATTATCGCTAAAAATTTGAATATTGGAATGCTCACAGGGCGGCATTCTTTGTTGTGATCGCATTAGATGACAATCAGGTTAGGAGGGAGCAGTTCCCTTTCTTTCCCCCTGGGCAAATTCGCCTAATTGGCAAACTGTCAACGCAGATCGCTTCAGTTTTTCCATTTACAGGATAAAACTGTCAGCAATCTTATTCTGAGCAGTGCAGACAAAGTGCTGTTTACTTAGTCAATAAGTATCCTTTGGTTAAAGCCGTTCAATCTTGTGAACGGCACTGCTTTTGGATGCGCAACAACCAACACATCGACCCCGTTGTTTGATGTTTGCCGGAGGCCACTTAATTTTGAATAAATATCTACTTTTCACACCCGGTCCAGTAAATGTGGCCGAGAACTTACGCGCTGCAGTGTCAAAAGAAGACATTTGCCACCGAGAGGCTGACTTTGATGTTTTGCTTAAAAGTATTGAACAAAAAATATTGTCTTTGTTCCAAATAGAACAGCGCAATCAATACAATGCGGTCGTGATAACTGGATCAGGAACGGCTGCGAACGAAGCGCTGTTATCTTCGGTTGTTGGGCAAGGCCATATTTTGATTTTGTCTAATGGTGAATTTGGTGACCGCTTATACAATATATCCAAAATACATAATACGAACACCCATTTGATCAAAGTCCCTTGGGGGCAGATGTTTGATTTGCAATACATCGAAACTTATCTTCGTATGAATAATATTGACGTGATAGCGATGGTTCATCACGAGACTTGTTCTGGTATGCTCAACCCATTGGCGCAGATAGGGTCGTTGGCAAAATCATACGGTGCAATGTTTATAGTCGACGGCGTGAGCAGTGTTGGCGCCGAAGTGGTTAACATGGAAGAATGGAATATCGCATTTTGCTCTAGCTCCAGTTCCAAGGCTGTTGGGTCATATCCCGGATTGTCCTTTGTGGTTGGCCGCACAGAAGATTTTGAAACTCTTAAGCAACATCAGGCTAAGACAACGTATTTGAATTTGGCCACATTTTACGAGTTCCTTAAAACCCGCTCTCAAACACCCAATACACCTGCCGTTCCCTTGTTCTTTGCATTAGAACAAGCGCTTGCCAATATATTGCAGGAAGGTGTGGCAAACCGATTTGCAGCAATTCGCCAACGCGCGAATAAGCTAAGGCGCGGAATGCATGAGCTTAACCTTAAGTTCCTGATTGATAAAAAAGACATGTGTTCGGTTCTGACGACAGTTTGCGTGCCCAATTTCGTTGATGTCAGCGATTTACAAAGCAAACTACGTAAGAGCGGCATCATCATTTATGAAGGAAAGGGTGTATTTAAAAATAAGGTGTTTCAGATCGGTAATATCGGTGAAATATCAGAACTGGACATCCAGTTTTTCTTACGTCATCTCAAAATAGCCCTGATGATACATCCGAAGCATGAAAATCCTTCTGTAGTGCCTTTCATAACCCGCAAGCCTGAATTGGTATTAGTTCCTCAAAGCAATTTGAACATAGAGCCTGAATTGTTATGACTGGAAAACTGGAAAAACTATGGGCCACTAAAACCAAGGATGATGGATGGTGGTCATCTTTCGTGACGTCCCCATTTGCGATTTTAATAAATTATTTCGCAATCGAATACACTTGGGTTACGCCAAACCGGGTCACTTTAGTGTCGTTCCTCGTAGCAATTCTAGCCGCTGTTTGTATCGTTTCCGGGGGAACCGTTAACTTTGTCATAGCCGCTTTTTTAATCCATCTTAGCCATGTGTTTGATTGTATGGATGGGCAGATAGCGCGCTATAGACAAGTCTCTTCTGCGATTGGCAGCTACTGCGACAGGCTGACCGATCAGATACAAGTCATACTTTGGTTTGGCGCGGTAGGATACGCGGCATATGCACAGACTTCTAGCGTTCAGCCCTTATTCTTGGTTTTCATTGGCGTGACGTTTTATGGCTTACGAAGCTATGCTAAATACGTGGCTATCGAAATCGAAATGTCACGAGACCCAACCTATCAAAACAAGATGGCTGATAAACAACAAAGCATGGACACTGCTGGGTTAGGATTTAGCTTTGTTGCTAACGCCGTTTGGTTTTTCAAAGAACAGCACAAAATCCTCAGGTTTGACGAAGGCGTCTTCATATTCATGTTGAGTGCGGCACTTCTACTGGATGCGCTGGTCCCGATGCTTTGGGTGTTTTCGATCAGCCAACTTTTCCTTGGTGTTTACCGTGCAATTCAGCATGGCCGAGGGATCAACCAAAACATCAAATCTCCAATTCAAAAATAACCGTTAACGCGGCCCATCATCACGAAAGACCGATTTATGCAACCACCTCCAAAGTCACTACCAATCAAGGCTATCATTCTGGCTGCTGGCGTTGGATCACGGATTAGACCTTTGACCAACAATTGCCCTAAAAGCCTCCTTCAAGTCGCAGGCATTCCCATTCTTGAACGTATGATTATCAATATTCAAGCCTGCGGAATAAATGACGTTGTGATTGTACTTGGATATTTGGAAAAGCAAATCAGATCGTTTGTAACCAAACGTTTCCCTGACCTAAATACGTCCTTCATTGTGAATGACAAATATGAAGATACAAACACTGGGTATTCGTTGTTGTTGACAAAGAACGCAACTAAGGGAAAAGGCTTCATCAAATTTGATGCCGACGTGGTTTTTGATGTAAAAATTCTGGAAAAATTAATCGCTAGTGACGCGGAAAATGCATTATGTATCGACCGCAACATCAAGCTAGAAGCCGAAGAAATTAAGGTTGTTGTGGATGATGACTTACGTGTTCTTCAAGCCAGTAAATCTGTCGACCCTAAAATTGCTTTAGGTGAGTCCATTGGCATCGAAAAGATTAGTGCAGCGACAGCAGAAAAATTGTTTGATGAACTCTACAAAATGATGGCGCAAGAAGCACATCATCAAGAGTATTACGAAACTGCCTATGAACGGCTCATGGTCAAGGATGTTGCATTTCATGCTGTAGACATCAGCGGATCAAATTGGGTTGAGATCGATACTCGAAATGATTTCGCAACGGCTAATCAGATATTTGCAACACCGATAAAGCCAATTTCTCGTGCAAAAGGTTATCGTCACCTTCTGGATGCAACATCCATCAAAGGTTTCAGACGAAGCAAGCAACCATTCAAGATTACACCCATTGCCTAAAAATTTAGGCTCAAAATATAATCCACAATCAACCTTAAGTCAGGGTATCTGTAGGGAGTGATTGCATAACCAAAAGAAATGTAATGGACAACGGTCCATCCGCACTCAAAGCCTGTTTGACGGCAACGGCTCCTAGTTTTTTTACCCGTCAGAGGCACTCCTTATCCGCGTCCGGAGTCTGGCGTATCAGCTACATGGCCGAATGATCGTTGCGGGAAGGCGCGGGAGAGAGACTAAACAGATATGCGTGGGATGGTGATGCCCCCGGTTGGTCGAGCTAGACGGGCGTCGGCTTCGGTGCTTCGCGCCAGACAAATGGAGAAAGGAAACAGGAAATGGAAGACAACAGACGAGCGATTCTGATCGGGGCCTGCCTTCAGGCCTCTGCGCAGTTGGTGGCAGCGGGGTAATATGGCAACGCGTCTTCTGTCGACTATCCAGTCGATGCTGTGGCGACTTTGACCCGGATGCTGACCGACGAACTGCTGCACGACGCCATGGTGGCGTCGGCCGAGTTTCTGCCCGAAGAGAAGTAGGGCTTGGCTGCGTGAGGGGTCAAGGCGGCCTCAATATTCGTGGGCGTGAGAAAACGAACCAAATCCGGGTAAACGGCGCGAAGGATAGGTCCTGAACGTCTGCTTCCGCATTCGCTGGCGCAGCATTTCGAACCGACCGCCAATCACCACATTCCACCCTTCTGAGCCATCTGATAGATCGACTCCGAAGGTTGGCTAAGGACCGATTGTAGCCATACAATAACTGATAATACGGTTATTTTCAGCACCGTCTAACCATCGTCATTCATCCTTAACCGTCAGAAATATCCCCGTGCCCCGTGGCGCATATCCCGACGCCCATCACGATATCACCCGGCACCGATATACCCGCGCCACGGTCGCACGGCTCCCTGGCTCCTACCGCGATATACCCCTGTCTCGTTCTCTTTCTGGACGTAACCTTCAAAAGAAATTGGGGAAGGACACTTGATCAACCTTCCCCGTGTCAACGACTTTCAATTCCGCAATTGCCCACCAAACGGTGTTTCCGTTTTCTGGCCATTTTTGTGGACGTGCGTCCATATTTTTGTGGGCATGAATCCACCTTCGACACCCAATAATTGCACCCAAATATACAGCCGTGTTTTTCTGAAGGTTCTTATTTTTGGGGAAGCAACACGATGCAAGCTTACTGGCTAACCGATCGAACAACAGGCGAGGCGACGCTGGTCGACGCAGACACCGTGGAACGATTGCACGGGGTCGAACTTGGGTATGTGGAATGGTGCATCGGAAAAGATGGAGTGTTTAAAAACGGGAGGTGGCGGACCGAAAGCAGACTCGGTCACTAAGGGCGGAAAGCTGACTTTCGCTGTAGGCGCGAAGGCTCTGGCAGACTTGCCTAAAGCGGCCGTTCGCGGCGATTGTAGAATGGCAGGTCTATCAACGGCAGCTGTGCGGACAAAGCGCCAATTCGCTGCAGTTGAACAAATGTCCGCTATTACGTGCGTTTAGAAGGCTTTGCACTGGCTCTACCTAATCTCGATGCGGCGAATGCCGTTTCCGAAGCTGACGTATTTTCGCTGATAGGTGCCTGCATGATACGCACTGGGTGGGCGGAAATGGGTTTTGACCTATTGGCTGAACCTTGCCTTGTGATCCGCCCCTAGAAAGGGGTTTGTGCTGCTATTTTCGAACTACTATTTCCAGACATTTTGTCAAATTTGGAGGAAGAAGCAATGAGCAAGCGAGCTTCTCGAAAACATGTGCCTTATGCGTCTATTTTGTTACCGATTTGACAAATTTCCTACAATTGAGGAATATAAAAGCTGTTTCTAACAAGTATTGGCGTGGTTTTATTATGATTTCGCTGGCAAAATTATCTCGAAAAATTGGATTGGGCTTTCGCCCTTCAGAATCATTTGAGATAGATCCAACGGATTGGATCGAAGCCCAACTCGGTGATGATTTTACGAACAAAGCTATTAAGACAATTACTTCGACCGACCCTCCGATTGTTGACTGGCCAAAAGAGTTAGATTTCGGGTTGACCGAACGTGTGAACCGATTGGTAACGCTCAGGGGCATTAAAGACCGCTTACAAGAGGATAAAGTCGATGATGTCGAATTTATAAAACAGCAAATGCAGGCCGAAAAAGATTATTCGGTACAGCGCTTGGATATCTACAAATTCGCTCATTCTGCAAGTTACAATAAAAATCAGGTAAAGCTTAGGTTGGCGCATTTTTGGCTTAACCACTTCACCGTTGGGTTGAAAGAGACAACAGGTGAGTTGATAGGGCATTATTTTGACGAAGCAATCTACGCTAGATTGAGCGGGTCATTTGATGAAATGCTACATGGTATAACTTCTCACCCCGCGATGCTCACTTATCTAGACAACATTTATAACATTGGTGAAAACTCTCGAAAGGCAAAAAATTGCGGTGGACGGAGCACACAAGGTTGCACATTTGGTCTAAATGATAATTTAGCGCGTGAACTCATGGAGCTCCACACAGTATCCCCAACGAGGCAATACACAGAGGACGATATTCACAATGCCGCGAAGATACTGGCCGGATGGGGAGGGATATTTGACAAGCCTTTTTCACCAAAAGTATCTTCCTATTGGAACGCCTATGTAAAAAGTACAGCCGAACCGGGGTTGAAAACCGTCCTTAATTTCGAATTCCAGAAAGGTTCAAAATCTCTGCGATCCCTTACGGACATGCTTGCGGCGGACAAGCACACAAGAAATTTCCTCTCTAGAAAACTCGCAACCCATTTCATTGGAGAAAACGTATCGAAAGAAGATATCGCTGCTATTGCCGCAGCTTGGGAACAATCCAGTGGAGATCTACCGACAATTCACAGTACTGTGTTAAATCTGGCGTATAAGAGCCCAATCCGTAAGTTTCTTTGGCCGTCGACTTGGTTGTTTCAAGCAATCAGACTTAGCGGGGCAGATCTTTTTAAAGGATACGACGATCTGTATCTGGAAACGATGACGCCAGCACTGCGTGATCCAGACAAGATATTAAGCGAACTTGGCAATTCATTTTGGTCAGAGCGCCAACCAAATGGGTATTCTGACAGGAAGTCTGACTGGGTTTCGACAGAACACCTTGATCGTAGAATTCGAATTTCGGAACTTATTTTCAGGTCCGGTAATCCCAAGCTACAAGCTGAAGAAATTGCGGAAATGCATGACTTCAGTGACCAGACAAAACTGCTGCTGACAAAAGGCAAACGGCTTCAAGACAAGTTTGTCCTTTTACTATGTAGCCCCGAGTTCATGGAGGTCTAAACTATGGATCGAAGGCACTTTCTCAAATCCACCGGGGCCGCGGCGTTTTTGGCTGGATATCCGGTTCATGGATTCACAAAAGACCTTCCGCCTGGAAACATTGCTCTGATAATATTGGAGGGAGGAATGGATGGCCTGACTGCTGTTCCGCCGATAGGGGATCCGATGCTTTCAGTTCAGCGGAAAGGCCTCATCGCTTCGAAACCACTGGAAATAAATCCGTTCTTTGCGCTGCATCCGAGTTTGCAAAATATTGGATCGATGCTGTCAAATAATGAAGCCGCAATTATCCATGCTTCTGCATTTCCTTATACTCTGCGTTCACATTTTGAAGGTCAAAATATTATCCAAAGCGGCTCTCTGGTTCCGTTCTCCACATCAACTGGCTGGCTGGGCAGAGCAATGGACCAAGTTGGAATTGCCGGGCGGGCGATGGCGCTGGATACACCGCTTGTAATTCGGGGTGCCACGGAGATTGACAGTTTCTATCCTGCGAATATTGGTGGGTCAACCGTACCAAATGCTGAAATACTGGAATTACTTTCTGCATCGCATGGCGTCGAAGTTGGATCAACTTTTGCGAAACTTTTGGAAAACACACTTTCTACAGAAAAGCTTCCTCGCTTGCGTGATCCCGAAGGTTTAGCTTTTGCTGCCGGAAAAGCGATGAGAGCACCCGACGGTCCAAAGGTAGCCGTCATTCGCATACCCGAATTTGATACGCATGCAAATCAAGGCACGGACGTGGGGCGCCATCCATCACTACTTGGGCTTGTGGATCGGGTTTTTGCGAATTTAAAAAGAGGCCTTCGAAGCGAGTGGAAAAATACTATTGTCCTAACGGTAACGGAGTTCGGGCGCACAGTTCAAGAAAATGGATCACTTGGTACGGACCACGGTTATGGTTCAGTTGGTCTTTTGGCCGGTGGACTTATCAAGAAATCAAAAGTTTTGGCACGCTGGCCAGGATTAGGTAATTCGGAACTATTCGAGGGTCGCGATTTATATTCAACTCTTGATTATAGATCGGTTTGTGCGGCTTGCATTGAAGCTGGATTTGGAATTGATCACGACATTATTTCGGAACGCGTGTTTTTTGAACCAAAACTAGCGCGTACTTACGATTTCATATTCGGGTGAATGTTATGACTTGGAAATATTGGTATCTGTTTATTGGAGTGTTGATTTTCACGCCGGTAGTCACTCATGCAGATGTTAGGTGCGTGCAGGAATTCCTCTCGGAAACTCCATTCGACCCCGGACCAATTGACGGAATGTGGGGTCGCAAGACATCATCAGCGCTAACAGGTTTTTTTGAGCAGACCGGCGAAAATATTGATGGCGGCTTTGGTAAATCAAATACTGACGCTGTGTGCTCTCTATTCCAAAGTGAACGGCGTTCAGAATTGTTGGCCAGTGTCGCCTATCGGATCTATCCAATTGAGATTGACCCAAAATCATTATCTGTAAGTGGCTCACAAACTGCGTTCGATTTTTCAAACTCCAATATTGCAAAAAACCTTTACAGCGCATGTTCGTTCTCAATTGACAGGCTGGTCAAACACGATGGCCGCGTTGAACAATTGGCCACAGGTAAATTGGAAATCAATGCCGGGCGTATCGAGTTTGGCAAACACAGGTGGCGGACTAAGGGATTGGCGGATGAATCCTATTTACTTGAAGAAGCCAATCTCGCTGTCTCAGAGTCAGGAATGGTCATAGGAAAGACGCCGTATTTCCATTTGTTTGTCGGGCCAGGAGAAATCGACCAGCAGCCACTTTATGTAACTCTTTCGTCGAATTTTGAAAGCTCGTCTGATTTTCCTAACGGAAACAGTATTTTCTTGGTGAACAACTGGCAGGATGGAATGCTTCGTTTGTATTATTGCGACCTACCTGAATAGCACGTTGCGGGAACACGTCTGTGATCCAGCGCATCTATCGGCCTCGTTCGCAAATACTTCCGACTTCTTCGTGTATTTGTCACACATTTCTGGTGACCCGACGGTGACCCGAGACTGCATGCAAAACGGTGACAACATATCCAAGAGGTATCGGATTACCTCGTAACCCACTCTAAAACATGCCTAAAGATATCAGGAATATTGGTGGAGCCAGGGGGGATCGAACCCCCGACCTCTTGCATGCCATGCAAGCGCTCTCCCATCTGAGCTATGGCCCCTGATCTTGTGTGTCGCCAACAGTGCGGCGACGCCACGTATTTATGGCCGGACTTGGCCGAGTTCAAGCGGAAAATTTCGGCTTTAAAACTGGATCAGGTTTCGTCGTCGCTCGCAGGAACGTCGGCAACTTCTTCCAGAGAAACAGTGCCGTCATCGTCATCCAGAAGATTGTCGTCAGATGCATTTGAATCATCATCGTCCAACACATCTTCTACGTCGTCCAGCGTTGGTTCTTCAACGACAGGCTCTTCTTTTTTCTCTTTAGCGACATTAGACTTACCGCCATCCAAAATCGCGGCAAGATCGTATTCAGCACCACATGACGGGCAGGTCATAGGGTCATTTTTCAAGTCATAAAAACGTGTCGCACATTGTGGGCAGAGGCGCTTTACGCCCCATTCTTCGTTGGGCATGGGAATCCCCTTGATTGTTATAGGTCTATTTCCCCCGTCACGTGCCACATGCAGCCGACCATGTCAAAGGCTTTACCGTATCAATTGACCTCATCTGTCGTGCTGCACGTGCGAAATTGCTTGATGCGGTGCACAATCGTGAATATGTTCGCTGGAAACGATATGATTGGACCGTAAATGCTGTACCACGCCTACGAATTTGCCCATTCCGCGCTACGCCCGATGCGCGCGATGGCCAAGATGAACCAGCAAATGTTGCAATCTCCGTATAATCCAATGTCCAGCTCGCAGGCAGCGCGCACCCAAAGCGCCTCGATCGAAATGTTTATGAACGCCACACGGCGCTATGACAAACCGGAGTTCGGGCTTGATTCCACCCTGGTTAACGGCGTCGAGACTCCGATTGTCGAAAAAATAGTTCATGCGCTACCGTTTTGTAACTTGCTACATTTCAAACGTGACTCCGAAGCGGTATCTAAGCGAAATGATCCCAAGGTGCTGATCATCGCCCCGATGTCCGGCCATTATGCGACTCTTTTGCGTGGCACAGTGAAATCCATGCTGCCCGCGCACGACGTCTATATTACCGACTGGGTCGATGCGCGGGACGTGCCTGCGTCTTCCAATGATTTTGATCTGGACGATTACACCGATTACCTGATCGACTTCTGCCGCGTGCTTGGCGATGGAGGCGAACGCCCTGCTGTCATGGCAGTCTGTCAACCCGGCGTGCCGATGCTGGTGGCTGCTACGCTGATGGCACAGAACAAAGAAACGTTCCGTCCATCCTCGATCACGCTCATGGGGTCTCCGATTGATACAACGAAAAACCCGCAGATTCCAAACAAACTCGCTGAAGACAAGCCGTTGTCATGGTTCAAGAAAAACCTGATCGTAACAGTGCCATGGCCAAATGCTGGCTTTATGCGTCGTGTATATCCGGGCTTCCTTCAGCTATCCGGCTTTATGTCTATGAACATGGATAAGCACGTCGACGCCCATAAAAACCAGTTCAAACACCTGATCGATGGCGACGGAGACAGCGCTGCAGCGCATCGCGTATTCTACGATGAATACATGGCCGTGATGGACCTGACCGCCGACTTCTATTTGCAAACAATCGAGCGCGTGTTCCAGAAACACCAATTAGCCGAAGGCACTTATTACCATCGCAATACCCTGATCGACCCTTCAGTAATCAAAGACATTGCGCTTTTGACGATCGAGGGCGATAAAGACGACATCACCGGCAAAGGTCAAACCGAGGCCGCCCACACGCTGACGCCGCATATTCCGACAGCTAATCGCGAGCATTATCTGCAAGCAGGCGTGGGGCATTACGGTATCTTCAACGGGTCACATTGGCGCGAAATTATCCAACCAAAAGTTGCCGGTTTTATCGCCGCCCACCGCGTCAAATCCAAAGGTTGAGGGGCCCGATCTTCATAGGTTCTCCGCCGATTGAAATTCGCCTCAAGCGCAACACACGCGCAAAACGCCTGACTTTGCGCCTGTCGCGCACCGATGGGCAGGCCACCATAACCCTTCCCACCTGCGCTTCAATCCGCGAGGCACAGAATTTCGCCGCCCGACAAGAGGGCTGGCTGCGGGTGCAAATCGCCAGATTGCCGGAACGTTCGGACCTTGTCGCTGGTGGCACTCTGCCGTTTCGCGGCGTTGATCTTGAAATCGTCGCCACCAGCGGCCGCTCGATCCGCGCCGACGGGAGCAAGATCCTCGTTGGCGGCAAACATTCCGGCGCCCGCCTGCAAGCTTTTATAAAAACCGAGGCTCGCAGCGCCCTTGTACCAGCTGTCGAAAAATACGCAGCCAAAATCAATCGCCCGTTCAACCGTGTAACCCTACGCGATACGCGTTCGCGCTGGGGCTCTTGCAGCACAGAGGGCAATCTGATGTTTTCATGGCGCTTGGTCATGGCCCCGCCCATCGTGCTGGAATACGTCGCTGCGCACGAGGTCGCGCATCTGGTCGAGATGAACCACTCCCCGGCATTCTGGGATGTGGTCGAAACGTTGATGCCCGAATTTCAGAAGCACCGGAACTGGCTTCGGGAAAACGGAGCAAAACTGCACGCTGTGAAATTTATTTCTTGACCTGTGGCGCTTTGTGATCACAAGATGTTCCCATGGCAACAGAACCCTCCATTCCGGCACACGAGTACGTCTATCGAACCCTTCGCGCCCGCATCATGTACGGCGAGATGGAGCCCGCCTCGGCCCTGACGCTACGCGGTATCGGCGCGGAATTCGGCGTCTCTATGACCCCCGCCCGCGAGGCCGTCCGCCGTCTGGTGGCCGAAGGTGCATTAAGTCTGTCCGCCTCCGGCCGTGTCGCAACGCCCGAGCTATCAAACGATCGTATCGAGGAACTGGCATGCCTGCGCGCCATGCTGGAGCCCGAACTCGGCGCCCGCGCCCTGCCCCGCGTTCACCCCGTGTTAATCGAACGTTTACAAAAAATTAACACCGATATCGCCGAAAAGATCGTTAAGGCAGATGCAACGGGATACGTCCGCGCAAACCTCGAATTTCATCGCACATTATATCTACGCGCCCAATCGCCAGCGATGCTTGCCCTTCTGGAAACCGTCTGGCTCCAATCCGGCCCGACCATGCGCGCACTATATTCTCGCCTACTGCGGCGACAGACCATAGAAAAACACCGCACAATTCTTGCTGCTATGCGTGCTAACGACGAAGCTGCCCTGCGCGCTGCAATTTCGTCTGACGTGACCAGCGGCCTGCGCATGTTGCTGAACTAAGCCGCCAGACTGGACACCATATGTTAATAACTACGTTGGTAATTACCGTGCCCGTTGCCTTCGGAGTATGGAAACGAAAAGACATCAAACGCCTGCTGGCCGTTAACGATCTGTTTTCCGAAAAGAACATCCTGCGGAACTTCAGCAACATGCAGGCGATTTTTTTCACTGTGCCGCTTGGGATTCCACGCGCACCCGCCTCGGAACTGCCGAACGATCCACAAACCATGCCCAAGGGGATAGGGAAATGGATCGCCGACCGTTCGGTCACTTCTTTGGTTGTGCTAAAAAACGGCAAAATCGCCCATGAAAATTACTACAAAGGCACCACCGCCGAAGACCTACGGATTTCCTGGTCCGTCGCTAAAAGCTTCCTTTCCGCGCTGCTGGGGATTGTCGTCAACGACGGCGATATTACTTCGATTGCCGATCCTGTCACCAAATACGTCCCTGTATTAGTCGGATCGGCATATGAGGGCGCAACGATCCGCAACGTACTGAACATGGCCAGCGGCGTGACTTTCAACGAGGATTACCTCGACTTCAATTCCGACATAAACAAAATGGGCCGCGTGCTGGCGTTCAACGGCTCGATGGATAAATTCGCCGCAAAACTAAAGAACCGCGACAACGACGCAGGCGCAGCTTGGCAATACGTCTCGATCGACACCCACGTCCTGGGCATGATCATACGCGGCGCAACGGGTCGTGAGATTCCAGAGCTGATGTCCGAAAAACTGCTTGCCCCTCTCGGCCTCGAGACGGACCCTCTCTATCTGACCGACGGCAAGGGCGTGGCTTTCGTGCTGGGCGGTTTGAACTTACGAACTCGCGACTACGCCCGCTTCGGACACATGTTCCTGCAGGGTGGCGAATACAACGGCGTGCAAGTTGTTCCTGCCGAATGGGTCGCCGACTCAACCGCCATCACGGCCCCTACTGACGCTGGAGAAACCCAATATGGCTTTCAGTGGTGGCTGGCTTCCGATGCGCGACCCGGGGAATACTTCGCACGGGGAATTTACGGACAGTACATCTATATCAACACCGCCAACGGCGTCGTCATCGCCGCCAATTCCGTGGATCGGGCGTTCGAAGAAGTTGGATCATTCGAGCAAAACCTCGCCATGTTCCGAGAGATTGCGGACGGGTTGGGTTAACGGTTTATAAACGCCTCAACCTCGTTCGCCGCTGGAATTGCCGATCCCGCCCCCGTCCGCGTCACCTGAATGGCCGACGCAGCGGTGGCAAAGGTTAAGGCATCCTTAACGGGGCGGCCCATATCGGTTGCAGCCATAAGATACCCCAAAAACGTATCCCCCGCGCCCGTCGTATCCACCGGATCAACCTTATAGGCCTCGACAAAAACCACTTCGGCACCGCTGCGCAAGCTCGCGCCCTTTGCACCATATGTGATCAGAACCTGAGGCACCGGAAGATCGGCAACGTCCGCGCCCATAGCATCGGACAGTTGTGCGGCCTCAATATGGTTAACGGCAAGCAAATCCGTCACTGGCATCATCGCCACGGCCACCCCTGCATCGAACGGAGCCGCTGCGTAGGCCACGCGCATCCCTTTGGATTTCGCCAACGTTGCCGCATAAAAGCAAAGGTTAGTCTCGTTTTGCACAAGCAACCAATCGTCCGTGCTCGCCGTGCTTAACGCGTCATTAACCAGCGCTTCGGTTAAAGAAAAGTTAGCGCCGGAATACAGCACGATCGTATTCTCCGCCGCATCGTCAACGTTAATGATTGCATGCCCTGTTGGCACATCAAGCACCGCCAGATGTCGCGTGTCGACGCCCGCGCCCCGCATTTGATCGACCAACCAACCGCCATCATTCCCGATTGCGCCGATGTGGAAAACGTCTCCACCAGCCTTTGCAATCGCAATAGACTGGTTCGCGCCTTTGCCCCCCAACCCACTGTTAAAAGAAGTTGATGCCAGCGTCTCGCCAGGTTCTGGTAAATGCGTAATACGGTAAACGTGGTCGATGTTCACTGATCCAAGATTGTAAATTGCCATGTTATCCGACCTTGCATGCCGCCATAATCGCCATGTTCAGAATGTCGTTAACGGTCGAACTGGTTGAGCAAATCTTAACCTGTTTGTGGATCCCTGTCAGGATCGGGCCAATAACCGTCGCACCGCCCATCTCCTGCATCAACTTCACAGAGATCGACGCCGAATGCCGTGCCGGAACTACCAAGATATTCGCTGGTCCCGTCAAACGGCAAAACGGATATTGCTTCATAACTTCGGCGTTCAGGGCCACGTCGACCGTCATTTCACCCTCGTATTCAAAGTCCACGTTGCGCTGATCCAGTACCTCGATCGCCATGGTCATTTTCTCGGCCCGCTCGGATCGCGGATAGCCAAAGGTCGAGAAGCTAGCCAGTGCCACGCGGGGTTCCAAACCCAGACTACGCGCCAAAGCCGCCGCACGTTCGGCAATGTCAGCCAGATCCTTGGCTTCGGGCCATTCATGCACCAATGTATCGGCGATCAACACCATTCGACCACCAGCCAGAACAGCCGTAATGCCCACCGCGCCGCCCTCGGTTGACGCGTCGAAAACATAGTTAACCTGCTGCAGAACCTGCGCCGATTTCCGCGTAGCACCCGTAACCATCCCGTCCACATGATCATGCGCCAACATCAGCGATGCGAACACATGCCGGTCCCGAGATGCCAAAATATGGCAGTCACGTTGATTGAAGCCCTTCCGTTGCAGTCGATTGTAGAGATAATCCTTATACTCGCGCAAATGCGGGGTCAGCGCTGCATTAATAACTTCGATTTCATTAATCGCTTCGGGCATTCCGGCAGCGGTAAGAAAACCGGCAACTTCGTCAGGACGGCCAACGACAACAGCCTGCCCCAGACCTGCCCGTACATAAGCCACAGCTGCGCGCACTACGCGGGCATCATCCCCCTCGGCAAACAGCATTCGAGCTTGTTCACGCTTGGCCCGCACATTCAGCGATTGCAGGATCGAGGCCGTCGGATCAAGCCGTGCCTTCAAGCTTAGTTCATAGGCTTCCAAATCAATGATAGGCCGCCGCGCCACACCGGTATCCATGCCAACCTTGGCCACCGCTGGCGGGATCACATAGATCAGCCGAGGATCAAACGGCGTCGGAATAATATAATCCCGCCCGAATGCCAGTTTCTTGCCATAAGCCAGCGCAACTTCGTCCGGCACATCCTCGCGGGCCAACGCAGCCAACGCCTCGGCGCAGGCGATTTTCATCTCGTCATTGATTGCGCGGGCATGGATGTCCAATGCGCCGCGGAAAAGATAGGGGAAGCCCAGAACGTTATTCACCTGATTGGGGTAATCCGAACGCCCAGTCGCCACGATCGCATCTTCACGAACGGCGTGAGCTTCTTCGGGGGTAATTTCGGGATCAGGGTTCGCCATGGCAAAAATCACCGGGTCCGCCGCCATGCTTTTGACCATATCAGCCGTCACTGCGCCCTTAACCGAAACGCCGATAAACACATCCGCATTATCCATGGCCTCATCCAGCGTCCGCGCCTTGGTTTTCGCGGCGTGCGCTGATTTCCACTGGTTCATACCCTCGGTTCGGCCTTGATAAATAACGCCTTTGGTGTCGCACAGCAAACAGTTGTTATGCTTGGCACCCATGGATTTCATCAGCTCGATACATGCGATTCCCGCCGCGCCAGCACCGTTAACCACAATTCGGCAATTCTCGATCTTTTTGCCCGAGAGATGCAGCGCATTAATCAGCCCCGCCGCACAAATAACCGCCGTGCCGTGCTGGTCGTCGTGAAAAACAGGAATGTCCATCATCTCTTTAAGCTGCTGCTCAATGATAAAACATTCCGGCGCTTTGATGTCCTCAAGGTTTATACCACCGAACGTCGGGCCCATAAGGCGCACTGCGTTGATAATCTCGTCAGGATCTTGGGTGTCGAGTTCGATATCGATAGCGTTCACATCGGCGAACCGCTTGAACAGCACCGCCTTGCCCTCCATCACGGGTTTCGAGGCCAACGCCCCAAGGTTTCCCATCCCCAAAATGGCTGAGCCATTTGTGATTACAGCAACCAGATTTCCCTTCGTGGTGTAGTCATATGCCGTCGCAGGATTGTCGGCGATAGCCTGCACTGGAACGGCAACCCCGGGGGAATAAGCCAGCGATAAATCCCGCTGCGTGGCCATTGGTGTTGACGCAACGACCTCAAGCTTGCCCGGCGTGGGTTCAAGGTGATAGGCCAGCGCCTCTTCGTCTGTAACTTTGGTATTATTCGACATTTCATCGCTTTCGGTCAGATATACTTGGCTTTGCAAACCTTACGCGCGGTTAACGACGACTACAACCTACCCAGCGCCTATAAGAATTCCGACCGCCAGAACCAAACTGCCGCCCAGAACCACCTGAAAAATAGCCTTACCAAACGAGGTTTCCATATACCGGTTCTGAATCCACGCAATCGCCCAAAGTTCTACAAACACAACAAAGAACGCGATAAACGTCGCCGTCCAGAAATCCGCAATCAGATACGGTAGCGCGTGGCCCAAACCACCTAACGTGGTCATAACGCCCGAGGCCAAACCGCGTTTCCACGGCGCGCCACGACCCGAGATGACTCCATCATCATGCGCCGCCTCGGTAAACCCCATCGAAATTCCGGCCCCGATTGAAGCGGCCAGACCCACGAGCAGCGTCGTTTTCGGGTCCTGCGTCGCGAACGCAGTGGCAAATATCGGCGCAAGAGTGGAAACCGAACCATCCATCAAGCCCGCCAACCCCGGTTGCACCCAAGTCAGCACAAATTGGCGGTGCGCACTGGTTTTTTCCGCGTCGCCCACGTCGGAATCCAGATCGATTGACATACGGGCGGCAGATTGCTCGTGCTGGCCCTCTGCCTCGGCCAAATCGCCCAACAATTTGCGAGTTGCCGGATCAGACGATCGCCCTGCCGCCGTCAGGTAAAAATTCTGCGCATCCCGCTCCATCTTCTGCGCTTCTTCGCGGATACGATCCAAACCAAGGTTCTGCACCAACCAGACGGGGCTTCGGTTGTAATACCCTGCCACATGTTCACGTCGGATAAGCGGGATTACATCGCCGAAACGGGCAGTAAACGCGTCGATCAACAGTTTGCGATGAGTGTTTTCCTCGGCGGCCATCTCGTCGAATACGGCCGCCGTTGCGGGGTATTCTTCGCGCAATTCGTGCGCATAGGTCGCATATATCCGTGCGTCGTCCTCCTCGGACGAAATCGCAAGTGCAAGCACCTCGGCTTCGGACAGGTCTTTGAAATTACGTCGGTTCGTGAATGATTGCAGCATAGCTTCACCTTTTTAGAATTATTCTAAAGTAGCCATTATAAACCGCTTCTGCAAGTGGTTCCACATTCGGATACAGCATGCTAGAAAACACCGTTCATACCTATGGGGAAGTTCGCGCAACATGGCTGCAAAAGAAAACTCGGTTACGCCCATGATGGCGCAGTATTTGGAGATCAAAGCGCGGTATCCCGATGCGTTGTTGTTCTACCGCATGGGCGACTTTTACGAGATGTTTTTTGACGATGCAGTGGCCGCCGCCGCCGCGCTGGACATTGCGTTAACCAAACGGGGCAAGCACGAAGGCAAAGACATCGCCATGTGCGGTGTCCCCCATCATGCCGCCGAGGGATACCTGCTGACCCTGATCCGCAAGGGTTTCCGCGTCGCAGTGACCGAGCAGTTGGAAAATCCAGCCGAAGCCAAAAAGCGCGGCTACAAGGCCATCGTTAAACGCGATGTCACCCGTTTGGTCACTCCCGGAACGTTGACCGAAGATTCCCTGTTGGATGCGCGCGCCCACAACTATCTTGCCGCCGTCGCCGATGTGCGTGGACAGATGGCGATAAGCTGGGTGGATGTTTCCACCGGCGATTTCCACGTGACCCCGATCAGCCGTGTTACCCTTGGCCCGACACTAGCGCGCCTCGCCCCACGCGAAGTTCTGACAGCAGACTCCGTCGCGGAAGCGCTGCGCGAAACGGTCGAAGAAGCAGGCGCTTCGTTAACCCCGCTATCCGCCGCCAGTTTTGATTCCACTGCCGCCGACGGCCGCCTGACAGACCTGTTCAAGATCAAATCCCTCGACGCATTCGGAAATTTCGAACGCTCCGAAATCGCCGCCATGGGCGCGATTGTTGACTACCTCGACATCACACAACGTGGAAAACTGCCGCTGCTGCGCCCTCCAAACAAGGAATTGAGTGGCGGCACCGTACAAATCGACGCCGCAACCCGCCGCAACCTTGAACTTGTACGAAACCTTGCGGGCGAACGCCAAGGATCATTGCTGGCGACCATAGACCGGACGGTCACCGGCGGCGGCGCCCGGCTTTTGGGAACGCGTCTGAACAGCCCTTCAACCGACCTGAAAACCATTAACGCCCGCCACGACGCCGTCGCGCATTTCGTCGAGAACCGCGCCTTGGCCGGCGATACCCGCGATACATTGCGCCAAGCCCCCGACATGGAACGCGCGCTCTCTCGCGTTGCGTTGGATCGCGGAGGCCCTCGCGACATCGCCGCCCTTCGCAGCGGCCTCGCACAAGCGGGGGCGCTATCGGCATCTCTAACCAAAACGTTGCCCGAACTGCTGCAACGCGCTGCCAAAGATATGACGGGCCACGACGACCTGGTCGAATTGCTGGACAACGCCCTGATTGTTGAGCCGCCATTATTAACTCGTGACGGCGGATTTGTTGCCGTCGGGTTTAACGAGGAGCTGGACGAGGCGCGCAAACTTCGCGACGAAGGCC
This sequence comes from Paracoccaceae bacterium, assembly GCA_050256375.1. Taxonomy (GTDB): domain Bacteria; phylum Pseudomonadota; class Alphaproteobacteria; order Rhodobacterales; family Rhodobacteraceae; genus NORP23. The sequence continues at coordinate 22,557 of JBBWVU010000068.1, forward strand.
GCAGCGTTATCGCCGCCATGCAGGCGGAATATGCGACGCTGACGGGGATCACCTCGATCAAGATCAAACATAACAACGTGCTGGGGTATTTCGTCGAAACCCCCGCCCGTCACGCCGGCAAAATGTTGTCTGAACCGCTGTCCGAGACTTTCATCCATCGCCAGACCACCGCTAACCAAGTGCGTTTCACAACGGTCCCGCTTTCCGAAATGGAAACGAAAATCTTGAACGCGGGCGGGCGGGCGCTGGAGATCGAGAAAAACATCTTTGGAATTCTGCGCGCTGCAATCATGGATCAAGCCGCACAGATCGCACAGGCAGCCAAAGCACTGGCCGAAACTGATCTCGCCGCAGGGCTGGCCGATATTGCAGTGGGTGAAAACTGGGTTCGTCCACAAATGGACGCTTCGCGCACGTTCATTATCGAGGGAGGCCGTCATCCGGTGGTCGAACAAGCGCTTCGTCGATCGGGCGAGCCATTCGTGGCCAACGATTGCGACCTGACCGCAAGCGAAGAAAACGCCCGCCCGGTTTGGCTGCTGACAGGTCCGAACATGGCGGGTAAATCGACATTCCTACGCCAAAATGCGCTGATCGCCTTGCTGGCACAGATGGGCGCCTACGTCCCCGCCACATCAGCTCACATCGGCTTAATCGACCAGCTATTCTCACGTGTTGGCGCGGCAGACGACCTTGCCCGTGGACGCTCGACTTTCATGGTTGAAATGGTGGAAACAGCGGCGATCCTCAATCAGGCAGGCGAACGCGCATTAGTGATCCTCGACGAAATCGGACGCGGTACGGCCACTTATGACGGCCTGTCAATCGCTTGGGCCACGCTTGAACACCTGCACGACGTTAACCATTGCCGGACCCTGTTCGCCACGCATTATCACGAGCTTTCGGCCCTGACCGCGAAGCTCTCTGGCCTCAAAAACGCCACCGTCGCCGTGCGCGAATGGGAGGGCGAAGTGATCTTTCTGCACGAGGTTCGCGAAGGCGCCGCCGACAGATCCTACGGCGTACAAGTTGCCAAACTCGCTGGCTTGCCAGCTGCAGTGGTTGAACGCGCCCGCGATGTTCTGGACGCGCTGGAACAGAAGGATCGCGACGGTGGCGGCAAGGCCGAAACCCTGATTGACGACCTACCCTTGTTCAGTGCGAACCCGAAATCTGCACAGCGGCCAGCGCGACTCTCCAAAATCGAAGATCGTTTGCGCGACACCCACCCCGACGAGCTTTCCGCCCGCGAAGCCCTCGCACTGGTTTACGCATTACGCGAAATGCTGGACGAATAATGTCCGATGCACCGCAAATCGAGGTCAGCGTAGTCGGCAGCATCGCCGCCATACCCGCCGCCGAATGGGACGGATGCACCGACGGTAACGACCCATTCACAACCCATCGTTTCCTGCTGGCATTGGAAGAAAGCGGTTCCGTCGGGAACGGCACAGGCTGGGCACCAAGGCATTTAGTGGCGCGACTAGACGGCGAAATCATCGGCGTCATGCCCCTTTATGCCAAAGGCCATTCCCAAGGCGAATATGTGTTCGACCACGCATGGGCAGGCGCATTTGAACGCGCTGGTGGGCGGTATTACCCGAAACTCCAATGCGCCGTTCCCTTCACGCCCGCAACAGGCCACCGCCTGCTGGCCAAGACCGATACGGGTCTAAACGCCTTGGTTCAAGCGGCCATCCAGATCGCCAAAGAAAATCATCTCTCCAGCTTCCACATCACGTTTTGCACCGAGGAGGAATACAACCTCGGCCCAAAATTCGGACTGATGCAACGAATTGGGCAACAATTTCATTGGGAGAATGACGGGTATGCGGGTTTCGACGGATTTCTTGCGAAACTCTCCAGCCGCAAGCGTAAGATGATCCGCAAGGAACGCCGACTAGCGCAAAGTTTCGGTGGCGAAATACTCCAGCTAACCGGTGACCAAATTCAGCCTGAACATTGGGACGCATTCTGGCAATTCTACCAAGACACTGGCGCCCGCAAATGGGGCACGCCCTATCTTACACGTGAATTCTTCGACATTGCCCAACAAACCCTTCGCAACGACATCCTGCTGATTTTGGCGACCCGCGACGGTAACTATGTCGCTGGCGCATTAAATTTCATCGGCAGCGAAACGCTATTTGGCCGCTACTGGGGCTGCGCCGAAGACCACCGGTATTTGCATTTTGAATTGTGCTATTACCAAGCCATCGACTACGCCATTGAACACCAGATGGCCCGCGTCGAGGCAGGCGCACAAGGGGAACACAAACTCGCGCGCGGCTATATGCCTAGTCCGGTTTATTCCCTACACTGGATTGCAGACGAAGGGTTTGAACGCGCCGTTAACCAATTCTTAACCGATGAACGCGCGGCCGTGGACGAAGATATAGAATTCCTCGCCGCCATTGGCCCATTCAAGAAGTCAGGGGATCAAAGATGCTTTCACCACCATTAACAACAGCCGAACGGGCCGAGTTTCTTCCCGAACTCCAAGCCGCCGGATGGACTCTGCAAACCGACCGCGACTCCCTTACCAAAACCTTTGAGTTCAAAAACTTCATATCGGCGTTCGGTTGGATGTCCCAAATTGCAATATGGTCCGAGAAAATGAACCACCACCCCGAGTGGTTTAACGTTTACCGCACCGTCGAAGTGCTGCTAACCAGCCATGACGTAGACGGATTATCAATGCGCGACGTGAAAATGGCGCGAAAAATGGATCAATTGGCAGGATAACCATGGCAGGCATTATCGTTATCGGCGCAGGTCAGGCGGGGTCTTCCCTTGTTGCCAAACTGCGCGCGCTCGGGTTTGGCGGCCCGATTACCCTGATCGGCGCGGAACCCGTTCCACCCTACCAACGCCCACCGCTATCCAAGAAATACATGCTGGGCGAAATGGATGTGGAGCGCCTGTTCCTTCGCCCCGAAGTATTCTACGCCGATCAGAACATATCTCTGCGACTTGGAATTCAGGTCAACGCGATTGACCGCACAGCCAAGACCGTAACCCTCGATAATGACGAGGTGCTGGCATACGACCAACTCGCCCTGACCACCGGTTCTGACCCAATTCAACTGCCGCCCTCTATAGGTGGAAACCTGAAGGGCGTTTATACAGTTCGCACTCTCGCCGATGCAGATGCCATGGCTGCCGATTTCGTTAAGGGCAAGCGCGCACTCATCGTCGGTGGCGGATACATCGGCCTTGAGGCCGCCGCCGTTGCTGTAACCCGTGGCGTTCACGTAATATTGGTTGAAATGGCCGAACGCATCCTGCAAAGGGTGGCCGCGCCCGAAACATCCGACTATTTCCGCACGCTCCACACCACGCGCGGCGTTGATCTTCGCGAAGGTGTCGGGCTGGCATCGTTGAACGGAGACGATGGACAGGTGTCCTCTGCCACCCTGTCCGACGGCACAGAACTGAAAATAGACTTCGCCGTCGTCGGTGTAGGTATTCGCCCCTCCACCAGTTTGGCCGAAAACATCGGCCTGACAATCGAGAACGGCATCAAGGTAGACGGCTTGGGACGCACCTCTGACCCCGCGATATTCGCCGCCGGAGATTGCGCCAGCTTTCCGCATCAATCCGCCCGAATTCGCCTCGAAAGCGTGCCCAACGCGATTGAACAAGCCGAAGCAACCGCCGCCGCAATGCTTGGCGCTGAGGTTGAATACCGCGCCAAACCGTGGTTCTGGTCGGATCAATACGATGTAAAACTACAAATCGCTGGGCTAAACACCGGATACGACCGCGTCATCAGCCGAATCTCGGACAAAGCGGCGTCGTTCTGGTACTTCAACGGCACAGAACTCCTGGCCGTAGACGCCATGAACGATCCGCGCGCCTACATGGTCGGCAAACGCCTGATTGAGGCAGGCAGATCCCCCGACCCAGCGGCGGTTCAAGACACCGACACCGACCTGAAAATGCTGTTATAATGCGGATCATCGGCGGAAAGTTCAAAAGCACGGCATTGGCCGGCCTCGGCAAAGGCGACGAAGGCGCCCATCTGCGCCCTACCACCGACCGCGTCCGCGAAAGTCTGTTCAACGTTCTAACCCACGGCTCCTATCCCGAAATCGAAGGAACAAACGTCCTCGACCTGTTCGCAGGTACGGGCGCGTTGGGCCTCGAGGCCCTCAGTCGCGGCGCCAACTACGTCCAATTCGTCGACGACGGAAACAAAGCAAACGCCCTTATAAAACAAAACGTTAACAAACTCGGCGTGCGCCACCAGACCAAAATCTATCGCCGCAACGCAATCAAACTCGGCGAAAATCGCGTAGAACCATTCGACGTTATCTTCCTCGACCCGCCCTACGGCAAAAGGCTTGGTGAAAAGGCACTCGCCGCGTGCATCGCAGGCAACTGGATCGCCAACAACGCCTTGATAATCTGGGAAGAGAACACCGCCGTAAAACCACCCGCTGGCTTCACAACTCTGGACACCCGCAAATACGGCGACACCACAATCACCATTTTGCAATTCGTCTAGGGTTTCTTTTTTACAAAAATACTCAAAACCGGGGTGATCACCTTCGATACCAGCGGAATAATCGCCGCTCCGATTGCCACACCCAACACACCATCTGCCACAGCAGTCACCGTCCATTCGACAACGGCCGCGGCCCAAGGCACCAAACCGCCCGCGGCGACAGCCGATCCTTGGATCAAATGCGCCAACCAGACAAAGCCCAACACCTCCAGCCCGTGCACAATGATCGAACCGCCAACCCACAGCATCGCCACCGTTCCCACAACCGTTAGCCCGTGCATAAACGCCGGCATGGAACGCACAATCCAGCGACCCACAGCTCGCGTCGGTTTCAGCCGCCCGCTACGCGCCATCAACAATCCCAAATCATCAGCCTTCACGATCAACGCCACGCCACCGTAAACCAGCGCCGTAATACCAACGCCTACGACAGCCAGAACTGTCCCCTCCATCCAGATATTACTTTCGGGAATGGCCGCGAGTGACACCGTCATGATCTCGGCGGACAAAATGAAATCTGTCTTGATAGCCCCGGCAACCTTGGTTTCCTCCAGATGCGCAGGATCCGACGGCTTGTCTTCGGCTTTGCTGCCGCTATGGCGCAAATATTTGTGCAAAACCTTCTCGGCTCCCTCATAACACAAATATCCACCGCCAATCATCAGTAACGGCGTAATGGCCCAAGGCGCAAACGAGGACAGCAACAGTCCCGCTGGCAACAATATCAAAAGTTTGTTTTTCACCGAGCCCTTGGCAATCCGCCACACGATAGGCAACTCTCGCGAAGGTTCAAAACCGTGCGTATATTGCGGAGTCACCGCGGCATCATCAATCACCAACGCTGCCGCCTTGGTTCCGGCCTTTGTGGCCTGCGCTGCGATATCATCAAGCGAGGACGCCGCAACCTTCGCAATCGCCGCCACATCGTCCAAAAGGGCTAAAAGTCCACTCAATGGAATTCTCCTGTTAAAATCCTGACGCCTAAGGTATTTTCAATAGGAACTGCATACAAGAGCAACCGATACCATGAAAACCAACTATCCAGCCCTTTCCGCCCGCGTCGCCTCACTTTGTGATGGCGAGACCGACCAGATCGCCTTGATGGCAACCGTCGCAGGTGAACTATTTCACAGTGACGAACGTTTCGACTGGGTCGGATTTTACCGCGTTACCGCCCCCGAGATGCTGAAGATCGGCCCTTACCAAGGCGGCCACGGCTGCCTGTCCATCCCGTTTTCACGTGGTGTATGCGGGGCCGCAGCACGAACGCGCGAAACCCAATTGATTGCCGATGTTGAGGCGTTCGAGGGCCATATCGCCTGCGCTTCCTCCACTCGTTCGGAAGTTGTCCTGCCAGTTTTCAACGCCGAAAAGGAGCTGATCGCGGTACTGGACATCGACAGCGACCAGCCAGATGCTTTCACGCAAACAGACGCCACAGCGTTGGCCGAGATATTAACAAATACTTTCGGAAGCTCTTAACGCGCGATTAACGCTCCTCTTCTCCGCATTATTTGCCCTTACCGCCTGCTCCAGTCTAGAAGACAGCTACGGCCGCGTTTGGAGCGGTGCGGAAACAGGCCGTCGAACGGCTGACATCCACCTTCCCGCGAATGCTCCATCCCTTAGCAATAAATTCTACGAATCCGCCTCTGAAAATTTTCAGTCGGGTGAAGAACACCTCGGGATCGACATCCTTTCTACCCAAGGCACCCCCGTTATAGCCCCTGCAGCGGGGCGTGTGACGCACGTTTTCACCGATCCGTTTTATGGCAATAACATTATCATAAGCCATGGCATCAACGCCGATAGCGTGAAAACCCGCACACAATACAAACATCTGACAACCCAGATCGTTGAGGTTGGTGATACCGTGGCCCGTGGCCAGAAAATCGGAACGCTAGGGCGCACCGGAATCCTCGCCGGAGGCCTCCTGCATCTGCATTTCGAAGTCCAGATCGAGGGTCGTTTGGGAATAATGACGCCCGTTAATCCCAACGCTTATTGGGTAAACGGCCTTAACAACATTACCTGCTTCGACCCTTTGGCAGACTGGCCGGATGAACCGTTCCGTATCACCTATCCAGTCGGTTGCCGCTAAACCAGCGACCTGCTTGGCACCCACGCATAACCGTTCTCGCACAGGATCACGCATTCTCGAAGGCCGTGTGGCTTGTCCGTCGGCTCGTGTAAAATCACTGCACCATGCGCGTGTGCAATCGCCTTCGCCACTGCCTTATCCGGATCTGTCTCGTACAAGCGCAACTCGATTCCGCCCCCTCGCGGTCCTGCCTCTGGCAACAAAGAGGGCAGTGGATGGCTGTGATACGTTGCGTCCGCGTGCAACTGGAAAACCTGCCCGCCATACTGCATGATCGCGAAGTCGGCGGTCGCCTGATGTGCTTTCATGTCGAACACATCGCGCAGAAATCCAGCCGTCGCTACTACATCCCTTACCAAGATGTTAACGCCCATCCCCTTTAAGGACTCGCCGAAGTTTTCTGCGTTAACTGTTTCGTAATTCATCTGACCTCCCTCATTCGTTAATTATTCCTTTAACAGTTTCACAAATATTTCACTTGAACATCTGCGACATCTTGTGCCAATTTTGGCCATGCATGCTCCAATCAAAACATGGGCCGATGTTGCCCCCCGCTTAATCGACGTAGCTTCTGGCCGCGCCCCTGCCGACATGGTTATCCGCCAGGGGCAGTGGGTTAACGTCCATTCCCGCGAGGTGATCCCGAATACCGACATCGCCATTGCCGAGGGGCGCTTCGCCTATTGCGGCCCCGACGCCAGTCATTGCATTGGCCCTGACACCGAAGTGATCGAGGCGAATGGGCGTTACATTATCCCCGGCCTCTGCGACGGTCACATGCACGTCGAAAGCGGCATGCTGACCACAACCCAGTTTGCGCGCGCCGTCATCCCGCACGGCACGACGTCCATGTTCACCGACCCGCACGAGATCGCCAATGTTATGGGGCTGGAAGGGGTGCGCTTGATGCACGACGAGGCTTTGCAACAACGCATTAACGTGTTTGTGCAAATGCCCTCTTGCGCCCCGTCGGCCCCCGGTTTGGAAAACACTGGCCACGAATTAACGCCCGACGACGTGATCGAGGCAATGCAATGGCCCAACATCATCGGCCTTGGTGAAATGATGAATTTCCCCGGCGTGATGAACAACGACCCTAAAATGCTGACGATCATCGCGGCGACGCAGCGTGCCGGTAAAACCGTCGGCGGACATTATGCCAGCGCCGATCTTGATGGCTTCCGCGCCTATGCAGCTGGCGGCCCCGCGGACGACCACGAAGGTACGTGCGAGTCCGACGCTATTATGCGCGTGCGGCAAGGGATGCGGTCGATGATGCGGCTGGGCTCTGCTTGGCATGATGTTGAGACACAAGTGACCGCGGTCACTGAAAAAGGTCTCGATCCACGAAACTTTATCCTGTGCACTGACGATTGCCACTCCGGTACGTTGGTGCATGAGGGCCACATGAACCGCGTCGTGCGGCACGCCATCGACTGTGGTCTTGACCCGTTGATTGCAATTCAAATGGCCACGATCAACACGGCCACACACTTCGGGCTTGAACGCGAGCTTGGCTCCATCACGCCCGGTCGTCGTGCAGATGTTATCCTATCGTCCGACCTGAGAACCCTGCCAATCGAGACCGTGATTGCCCGTGGCCAGATCGTCGCGCAAGACGGTAAACTGGTTGGTGAGGAAGCCCCATTTGAATGGCCGGAAAATGCCCGCCAGTCGGTCAACATGGGTAAAGCAAAAACGGCTGCCGATTTTGATATCACCGCCCCCGAAGGCGCAAATCAAGTCAAAGCCCGCGTAATCGGCGTGGTGGAAAATCAAGCCCCGACCAAAGCACTAACAGCCACGCTAATCGTCGAAGACGGGCTTGCCGTGGGGGATGAAACGCAAGATGTCTGTCAGATCGCCCTCGTAGAACGCCATCGTGCGACAGGCACCGTCACAAACGCTTTTGTGTCAGGCTTCGGCTATTTGGGTGATTGCGCCGTCGCCTCGACAGTTGCGCACGACAGCCATCATATGATTATCGTGGGAACCTCTAAGGCCGACATGGCTTTCGCCGCCAACCGCCTTCACGAAGTCGGTGGCGGCATCACTGTCTGGAAAGACGGACGAGAGCTGGCCTTGGTCAAACTGCCCATCGGCGGCTTGATGTCTGACGCAGACGCCCACGAAGTCGCAGCCGACGTGCATCAGATGGTTGCCGCGATGGCCGAATGCGGTTGCACGTTGAACAACGCCTATATGCAGCACTCGCTACTGGCGCTGGTTGTTATTCCAGAACTTCGGATTTCCGATATCGGCCTGATTGATGTAGTATTATTTGAAGAAACACCTTTATTTTTGAAAGACCAATAATGAATGAAAAACATAACAAACTAAGTCGCATTTCCCCAACTTTAGAAGGGTTTAAGGAATTTACTGACGCTAAGTTGGCCGTTAAGGCCGTCCAGAAACTTTATGACGAGGCAACCGGTTTCCTGAAAGACAGCTTCGCCCGCGTGATGAGCGGTGAACGTGTTGAGGGCCATTACCGCGCCTATTATCCGCAGATTTCGCTGTTCACTCGTAGCTTTGCGAAGATCGACACACGATTGTCTTTTGGCCATGTGGCCGAGCCGGGGATGTATTCCACCACGCTGACACGCCCGCATCTGTTTGAGAACTATCTTGAACAGCAAATCGGCCTGTTGTTGAAAAACCACGGCGTGCCTATCCGCGTTGAAACCTCGACAACCCCGATCCCGCTGCATTTCGCGATGGGCGAGGGCGCGCATATCGAAGGCTCTATCGAGGATAGTCTGCAGCGCCCTTTGCGCGATGTTTTCGACGTGCCTGACCTTGAAACCACGAACGATTTGATCGCGAACGGAACGGATAAGCCTGCCGCAGACGGCACCCGTGCGCTGGCTCCGTTCACCGCACAGCGCGTCGACTATTCGCTGGCGCGGCTGTCACATTACACAGCAACCAGCCCTTCGCATTTCCAGAACCATGTGTTGTTCACCAATTACCAGTTTTATATGGACGAGTTCCTGTTGTTCGCCAAAGCCGCTTTGCAAGACCCCGACTCCGGCTACGAAACGCTGGTCGAACCGGGCAACGTTATTACCACACGCGATGGTACAACGGGTGAGCCACTTGGAAAGTTACCGCAAATGCCAACCTATCATCTGACCAGCGCCGACGGCTCTGGCATTACGATGGTTAATATTGGCGTCGGCCCATCCAACGCCAAAACCATCACCGATCACGTCGCCGTTCTGCGCCCGCACGCCTGGTTGATGTTGGGTCATTGCGCTGGGTTGCGGAACTCGCAAAACCTTGGAGATTACGTTCTGGCGCACGCTTACGTTCGCGAAGATCACGTGTTGGACGACGACCTGCCCGTCTGGGTGCCCATCCCTGCGCTAGCCGAAGTTCAAATCGCGCTAGAAAATGCCGTGGAATCCGTGACGGGCTACACTGGATACGAACTGAAAACCATCATGCGGACAGGCACCGTCGCCACCATCGACAACCGCAACTGGGAACTGCGCGACCAATCCGGCCCCGTGCAACGTCTAAGTCAATCCCGTGCCATCGCGCTGGACATGGAAAGCGCCACGATCGCCGCCAACGGATTCCGTTTCCGCGTGCCCTACGGCACGCTGCTGTGCGTATCCGACAAACCCCTGCACGGCGAACTGAAGCTGCCCGGAATGGCCACCGCATTTTATCAACGCCAAGTCTCGCAGCATTTGCAAATCGGCATCAGAGCAATGCAATCGTTAAGCGAGATGCCGCTTGAACGTCTGCATTCGCGAAAACTACGCAGTTTTGACGAAACCGCGTTTTTGTGAAATCGCGGTGACCATTTGGTCAATAAATATGAAAAATTTCTCGAAAACCCATAAAAATAGGGAAACCATGCAAATCATTGATTGAGTTTATCGCGCAAAACCGCTTTAGTCCTGTTCGTGGGCCAAAGTGGTTCAAATAAAAACAACCAAAAACAGGGATTGAAATAATCATGACTCAAAAACCTATGACAAAGACAGCGCTTGTCGCTGCTCTTGCAGAAGCAACTGGGACAGACAAAATTACAGCCAACGCGACGCTCCAGGCCATCACCGATATCGTGACCACCGAAGTTTCCGCAGGAGGTGCCGTAACCCTTCCTGGTCTAGGTAAATTCATCTGCCGTGACCGCCCAGACCGCATGGTCCGCAACCCTGCCACAGGCGAGCAAATGCACAAAGACGCTGACCGCGTTGCCAAGGTGACTATTGCCAAAGCACTGAAAGACGCTGTTAACGCGTAATCACGAAAACACACGATTTCTAAGGGTCGCCATTGGGCGGCTCTTTTTTCTTGGAGAACCCAATGGATTTTCGCGCAATACTAATGGGCCTGTCTTTCGCCTTAATGTGGAGCAGCGCGTTTACATCCGCCCGCATCGCTGTGGCATACGTCTCCCCACTAGCGATGCTGTCGTTGCGCTTTTTAATTTCCGGTTTGATCGCTGTGGGTATCGCATATGCCCTTGGACAAACCGCTCGCTTGACCCGCAAGCAGTGGCTCGGCGTAATTCTGTTCGGCATCAGCCAGAACGCCATATATCTGGGCGTCAACTTCGTCGCCATGCAAACCATCGAGGCCAGTCTTGCCGCGATCATCGCCAGCCTTCTGCCGTTGACCGTCGCCGCCGCCAGTTGGGCGTTTCTTGGCGAACGCCTATTCACACCTAGTATCCTTGGTTTGATCGCGGGCACAATTGGGGTGTTCATCATAATGGGTTCGCGCCTGTCGGGCGGCGCTGATTTGTTCGGCATCGGCCTATGTTTCATCGGTGTGGCTGCCCTGACCGTGGCGACTTTGATCGTACGTGGTATCTCCACTTCAGGTAATGTTTTAATGATCGTCGGGCTACAAATGCTGGTTGGCAGCGCGGTTCTGTTGCCAACCTCGCTGTTATTTGAAACGTTCCATGTCGAATGGTCTTGGCAACTGCTGGCGGCGTTCAGCTATACAACCTTGATCCCCGGTCTTGCCGCCACCTTGATCTGGTTCCTTCTGGTAGGCCGTGTGGGCCCAACCCGTGCTGCCAGTTTTCACTTTTTAAACCCGTTCCTAGGTGTGGCCATTGCGGCGCTGGTCATATCCGAGGCTCTGACTCTCCGCGATCTTTTCGGTGTTGTTATCATCATGGGTGGCGTGTTCGCGGTACAAATGGGTCGAAATCAGACAAAACCTTAAAGCTGAAGAATGTCCGAGCCAGCAACGTCGCCGCCTTCTAGAATATTCGCGTATCCGGCGGGTAGGTCGACCTTATTAACAACTCCCTGCTTTCGTGCATGCGTTAGGATGTTTTCATCAGCAGAAATTTTCTTCAGGGATATCCTTGCAGCCCTCGGGCCAGCACCACCCGCAAGCCCTACCGTCAAATGCAAGCCGGGCTTTATTGACGAGTCATAATGATTAGATGTAGCAAACGCGTGAAGCGTCATATCACCCAACTTTACTTCGACATCCATCAAAATCAGAAACCCGTTCTGCTTAAAAAAACACACCGTTAAAGGTGTTCTTTACCGCGCTATTTACCAGCGCATTATAAGTGACTGAAGAACACCGCTTATATCGGTAAATGCCTCCATCTTTTTGCACCATCACCAGTGTCCTTAGAATTTTTCTCGGCATTCGCAAGAGCGTTTTGTATTGCCAATAAAATCCGGGTTCCAGATCTTCATCCGTTATTCGCGCCACTTTGGCGTTATCAAGTAGCTGCGCCATCGCTTTAACGGTAGATGTCTCCGCATATGATGACCCCTCATTCCCGCCGATCGATTGGTTGGAAAACAACAAGCCCGGATCAATATTAAAATACTCCGCAATCTTCCTATTAATCATCTGTCTTGGAATGGATTCACCGTTTAAATAGCGTGCAAACTGCTGGCGGTTAATCCCCAAATCTCGCGCAACAGCAGATGCGGACGGTTTGGTTTTGCATAGCCCGGTAAGACGCTTTGCAAATTGGCTGTCTTTAGACTGTTCTCTGGCTCCGGATTTACTCATGTTAATGTCCGACTCAAAATTAATCGTAAAGAATATCGTTATTAGTAATTATTTTACGCTGTTTATCGCAAATCTTACGCTATTAGTGTGAATACAGCACAATATTGAGTAAAAATCGCAACTTTAAAAGAATATTTGCGGTATTTCCGTTATAAATTAATTTTTGTTTTTGCTGATTTAGAGAATTGTCAATTCGGGCGTTTTGGTCCATTAATATTACCAATCGGGAAGTTTCGATCTGCCCGTATTTATCCGAACCACCGTCAGCGAGCTTACTGTCGCCAAATCTAGACAGA
>JBBWVU010000069.1:0-4551 GCA_050256375.1 Paracoccaceae bacterium
TATAACGGGACAGATCCCGCACCTGCGCATTCACGCCTACTGGCAGCTTGAGGAGCCGTGCTTGAACCTTATAGCTTGGACGTCCATGCAGAAGGCCATAGCGCAGCACCACGGCACTGACAGTTCCATTTGCAACCCATCTCGCATCATGCGCCTGGCCGGCTTTGTCAGCCATCCCTCGGAGGCAAAGCAGTTGAAGAGGTATGTGGTCGAGCACACTTCTATGAGCTTACTTGAGGGGGTGCTGACCACGGTCGCGTTTGAAACATTAATGGTTGAGTATCCGGATGTGCCGGTCGTCGAGGGTGCGCAACCCACAGAAACCGCTGCATTCGATATAGACCTTGGTCATCAAGCGATGGACAGAGCGCAGGCGGAGAGCGACATCATGGCGGGTAAAAACTGGCATAACAATGTCATCCGACTGGTGGCCAGCTACATCTCCAAGGGCATGTCTGACAGTGATATACATGCACTGACAGACAGGTTCACCATCCCGCCATTCACGGTTGAGAACACGCGCCGCGAAGTTCAGAAGTCGATCAATCGGGCGAGGAAGAAGGGATTTGGCAAATCAGCAGCGCTCAACGCGGGAAGTCCACAGCCACTGATCCGCACCGTTAGCAAGGCGGCTCCATACCCAATTGATGCTCTAGGGCCACTGAAGGAAGCAGTGATTGCCATTCAGGGGCAAACCCTTGCGCCTGTAGCAATTGCTGCCCAGTCGGCCTTGTCGGTTGCCTCGCTTGCAGTCCAAGGCTTTGCGGATGTGGAGACGCTCGGTGGCACGCGCCCTATCTCCCTATACTGCCTAACTATCGCTAGTAGCGGAGAGCGCAAGTCAAGTTGCGATGCCCCCCTCATGGAAGCGGTGGCAGAGTATGAGCAGGTGAAGGCGCAGGAGCACCGTGAGCTTACTCTGTTTTGGAAGACCCAACACGCCCTGTGGAAGTTGGATCATGATGCAATCATGAATAGTGCAAAAAAGAAGAACGGTCGCACAGCTGCCGAAGCTGACTTGAACGCGCTTGGCGAAGAGCCCGCAGCCCCACCATCCCCCGACAGGATAGTAACGAACCCCACGTACCAGGGGCTTACCCGCCAGTTTAAGGAAGGCGAGCCGTCGTTGGGCATCTTCTCTGATGAAGGCGGGCAGTTCTTAGGTGGATACTCGATGACCGGCGAAAATCGCCAACACACTCTGGCAGCCCTAAACGATGCCTGGCAAGGCAAGCCGATTAAGAGGACCTTGCAGGGTGAGGGTAGCTATACGCTGTTTGGTAAGCGCCTAGCGATACACCTCATGGTACAGCCCGGTGTTGCCATAACGTTTATGGCGGACCCAGCCTCGGTTGATACTGGGTTCTTACCGCGCTTCTTGATATGCAAGCCGGTAAGCACGATCGGCACGCGCATGCACGCAAACATGCAGTTTGATTACCTTGCTATCTCCAGCTTTAAGCAGCGCTTGTCCGCTAGGCTGAACACTCCCTTGCCAATGGATGAAGAGATGCGGGAGCTGACACCCCGCGAATTGCCGCTATCAAAATCCGCCCGTGATCTTCTGATCGCTTACGCGGATATGATTGAACGTGAGCAAGGTAAGGGACGCGATCTCGAGTATGTCAAAGGGTATGCCTCGAAGTCCGCGGAGCAGGCTTGTCGTATTGCTGGAGTATTAGCCCTGTGGGGTAATCTGGGAGCTTCGGAAGTCTCTCAGGGTGATATGAAGGATGCGATAGATCTTGCGCAGTATTACTTGCTGGAGGCGTTACGCCTTTCCGATGAGGCCGCCATATCGGTCAAGACAGATGCAGCTGAGAAGTTGCGCGTCTGGCTGCAAGAAACCTGGAGCGACAATGAAATCCTTTTGAGCGATGTTTTGCAAAAAGGACCTCACCCCTCGTTGCGAGAGCGTTCCTCTGCGCTTGAGGCAGTAAATACTCTGATCGATGCAGGATGGTTAATCGGATTACCTGATGGAAGCATTGTTCGAGGTAAAAAGCGCAAACATGCATTCTCAGTGGTGCGGGTATCGTGAAGTGGTTCGACACAGATGCGGCGGTGAAGAACAATCCAGAGGGTGAAAAAGACACTTTTCCACTCCGACCCCATGCTAATCATGCTAATCGTGCTAATCGACAGGAATCCGATGTGTGCGGATTAGCACGATTAGCACGATTAGCAGCCCCTCAGCCTGAAATTGTGAAAACTGAGCCCGATGACATTGTGCTTCTCGAGCTGTTGAAAACGGCTGGTCCCATGAGCTACGGGGCCGCCGCAACCGCCCTTGGTTGGGGAGCTACCCGTACTGGTCAGGCGGAGGGTACGTTAAAGGACCAAGGGCTTGTATGTTAGAGGCCGATCAGGTGACGCAGTTTGTCGATGACGGTTGCACGCGTGATGCAGAGGCCCGATCGACAGCCACTGATGTTTTTGCCGCCTATCGGGATTGGGCATTGGACAACGGCATTAAGCAGACCATGAGCAAAAAGGGCTTGCGGGAACGCCTTACCCGTCTGGGCTTTGGATGCCACAGGGATAGGACTGCACGCTACGTGACTGGCCTGCGCGTGCCCAGATGGCTGTGACGGGTGTGACGGGTGTGACGCGTTTTCCCACATTCCCTGACCTTCACAGAAAACATAGTTTATTGAATCGCGAAGATATTTTCGTACTTTGCCAAACAGAGCAATGTTTTTCCTGAAACTTAATACATGTGGGAAAACGCGTCACACCCGTCACACGGTGGTAGGTCTGACGTGGGATGATGATTGGTGTCAGGTTTTATTTTTTATTTTTTAGGTGTCAGGTATAGGCGATCGGGTGTGTGCGTTTACTCACACACTAACAACCCCTTTCATTTTGTTGGGGTGGGGGGCTATTTTGATCCTAGCGCCAGCAAAACCACGCCGCCGGGTGCGCAAAGGCGTATAAACGCAATTATGTTAAATTGATTATATAATGTTATCAGGTACTTAGCTATTTATGGCCGCATTATGTTCTGTTTGCGACGTACAAAGTGGACTTATAAGTAAGCAATATTGACCTATTGTTTGGTGGGTGCTACTCGCGCGCACGCGCTGCTGGCATGGCGGTGCGTGTTTGCGGCCACCTACAGCCCCACAGCAGTCAGCTAACACCCTTCCCGCGTAAATCCCTACCGCCATCAACTATCAGCTATAAGCAGCCTCTGTGGTACGCTCCACAGCCCCAAGCCAACAGCCTTCCAATCGACTGCCCACCCAACACTTGTTGCTCTGCTCGTTTTGTTGCATCATCCTGTAGCAATCATGTCGGGGCACTACGTTGGCAACATTCGATCAATTCATCACATCCCTTGAGAATGAGTTTGGTGAACGTAGACAAAGACTAGATGACATTGTCTTCATCTGGATAGTTCGGAAAAGCAAACCCTAATGGCAATCCAGACCCTCTCGTTCATATCCCTGATCCTACGCCCTTACGTTCAACAACCTATCAGCACTGACGGCTGGCGGCACCTCCTTGCTCAGGCTGACCCTCACCGTAACTTTGATGGCGAGATAATGGCCTTTGGTGCAATGTCAGGTCGGGACATAGACTGCATCATCGAAGAGCTAATCTCGTTTGGGTACATTGGGCCAGGCGAAGGTGATCAGTCTGACATGGTTGTGTCAGATATGTTCTCAGTAGGATCAAACATCCCAGCTTGGCTTGAGCTAGTCGACGTGAAGTTCTTCGATGAGAGCAGACCACCAACACAAGCATGGAAGATGAAGCAGTCTAACGTGTACAGGTTGATAGACTTTGAAGCTAGTCTGGCGACACCAACCAAAGGCTATGAGTGCGACTGGCCTCCATACATTGGGAAAATTTAAAGGAAGAAATAATGCGGTTATCTTTCTGTTTAGTGGGATTTCTGTTGGCTTCGTCTGTTACGCAAGCCGCTGCCGAAGGTGAGGAACTATGGTTAAGCTAGCAGCCAATGAGGGTGAGAGTGTCCGGTCTTCTGTGTATGAGTAAATTGGTCCATGCTTCCCACCTGAAGGAGCATGATGACAATGACGATATCCAAAGAACTACTGGACGAACTGCTTAGCGGCGTAGAAAAGCCCGAAGATTTCTTCGGCGACAAAGGCCTGATGAAAGAGCTGAAGGTCCGGCTGATGGAACGGATGCTGGGGGCTGAACTAACCGCGCATTTGGGCTACGAGCCGAACGGTGAACCTGTGAGCCAGCAGGCGAACCGCCGCAACGGTGCAGCGCGTAAAGTTCTGAAAGGCAATGACGGAGCGGTGCCGATCGACATTCCGCGTGACCGTGATGGCAGTTTGTAAGGTGCGGTTACTCGTGAGACATCCTAATTGTTATGATAGCTTTTCTCTGAGGGCTTCGTAAGGTGTTTTTCCAGCATGTGCACCGTGTGGTCGGTGGAAGTTGTAGAAGCGCTCCCATTCCTCAAGTTTAGCTTCGAGGTCAACATCGCCTTTGTAGCTGAGCAACTGGTAAAATTCCTGCCCGTCTGATCGATGTGATCGCTCGACTTTGCCGTTCAATTGAGGCGTACCG
>JBBWVU010000070.1:0-47180 GCA_050256375.1 Paracoccaceae bacterium
ACACAACAATCAGTCGCTAATCTTACTTAGCGCACTAACCGCTTATCCATCTCGGTATTCGTTGACCAACTTAGCGTCTCGCCTTGCTGGTGTGGGGACTTCTAGACCCCAACTAAGAGTCGCGCAAGAGGAAAATTAAAGCTTTTTGAATTTATTTTGCAAACGTAATTTTATGTCCGAATTCGCTCCTTGGCAGTTCGCTTTATTGCAATAACCACCGAAACCCAGAGTCCTTGCCTCTAAATCCTACCACCCTGTCGACTATTCCGTCGAAATCCTCAACACAATTGCTGCGTTTTTCAAATTTTCACTTCCACAATAATAGTCAAGTGTATGTAAGGCGCACCGATCACCCGATTAACGCCGCTTGCACGTCGCTCCCCCAGCCCAGATACAAATCATCACCTGCACAAATTACGGGTCGTTTCATCAAGACCGGATGCGCCAGCAGCAACGCGCGCGAATCCCCTGCCCGCCCAGATTCACCTAGACCTCGCCACGTGGTAGAGCGCTTGTTTACAAGTTCATTGCCAAAAACAGCGAAAAGCTTATCGAGTAATTCTTCCGACACACCGTCACTACGTACATCTATATATGTCACCTGTAGCCCTGCCTCCCGCAAGGTCTTGAGGGCATTGCGAGTCGTATCGCAGGTTTTCAGACCGTATAGCTGCATCAATTTATCCTTCTACTGAAAATATAAACGCACATAATCCTTGATTTAATATAAAACTTAGGCCATATGCGCCTCGTGAAGTAAGTTTTTGCAGACCCGATGACCCTCCTTTGAAGACAGACGGTTCACTACAAAAGACAAACCGCACCAAGCCGTCACATTTCGTGGGCGGTAATATTCAAGGAGTACTACTGATGGCTACGGGCACAGTAAAATGGTTTAACGGAACTAAAGGCTACGGCTTTATCGCACCAGACAACGGCGGCAGCGACGTGTTTGTACACATTTCTGCAGTTGAGCGTGCTGGTCTATCCGGCCTTAACGACAACCAGAAAGTAACGTTCGAGCTGGAAACAGGCCGTAACGGTAAAGAGTCTGCTACAGACCTCGCACTAGTTGATTAAGCTGGTTGGTGGGGCATAGCGCCCACCTCAAAGAATTTGAACGGCGGTCAGGGGAAGTCTTGGCCGCCGTTTTTTATACGGCTCATTTGATCAGTCTGGAAAAATCGCTAATTATTCAGGCGATTGATGATCGGGCTTGTCCGTAATGGCAAACCGCTCCAGCCGCCAGATTTCAAACCCCTAAACTAAATGAAAACCGGTTAACGAAGCTATGTTTTTACAGCCTGGCCCGAAGCCGATTTGGCACCGCGCCGCCAGAGCCATGTTTTAACAAAAACTCCAAGCTGCAACAAAAGCACTGAGCCTACCATCAGGGCGAATGGTATTTGAGCCCAATTCGGTTCGGAAACAGCTTTGTGATAATCTTGGAAATGAAGAAACAAGAAATACGCGGTATGAACGACGATCAACATCCACAGGACATATGACGATTTTTGCAGGAATTTCCATACCGGTCCACCCAGTACACGTTGACTCCAGTTGCTTGATGTTAGCGCAAGGACGATTCCATAAACCAGCGCGATAAGACCGATTACGTTAGCCAATCCAAACCCGTGCTGGGTCATCACGTAAAAGCCTGCGGGATGGAACTGGTCCGAATATCTGAATTAAGTCCCATTCGACCCAACCGACCAGAATGATGATCAGATGTACAATAGCAAGTAAAACACCGTATATTCCAAGCTCCCGCCGCCATGCGATCAAACCACGTACTTTGGTTATAAGTCGAAACAACGGTCCCATGGCCATGGACATTGAAATCAGAACAAAACTCATGTCGCCCACAGCGCGATTCCAGCGATGCATTTCAGACCACTCGGCGCGGGATTCCAAAAACGCATACATACCAATGCCCGCCAAAACCAGCGTTAGTAGATGGCGGACCTTCTAGTCTATGCTATAACGCCCTGCAAACTTGTTCTTTTGGATAGGCGTCATTCCAGCGCTCCTTAACTAATTCAGAAGTCGACTTATTTCAGCCGTCCGGATGGGCAGTGAACCCGATTTCACATACCGCGTTACCCAGTTGCGCATTGAAATTCATATGACTAAAAAGTTGATGGGCACAAATATGCCTATTTGCACTTGGTGAATCTGTCACCTACAGAATTAGTTTGCCCGATATCGGACATCATGAACTTAGGTAGGCTTCCTGAACGCATCCAGACTGACCACTTCAGCATCTTTATGCTCTTCTTCGTCATCGTCGAAGTCAGGCAGTTCGTCGAGATCCTCGACAGCATTATCTTGCGGATCAAACCGCAGCCCGAACTCGACCGAGGGATCAACGAACGCGCGGATCGCATCAAGAGGGATCACCATCGGTTCAGGCGTATCATTGAAATTCAACGTCACAGTGAAATGATCAGACATAACCGCCAAACCATCAAACCATTCCTGCATCACGATGGTAATTTCTTCTGGATAAGCCTCTTTCAGCCACTCGGCCATTTCAACACCCGGATGACTGGTGTCGAACGTGATGTAAAAGTGGTGCTCGCCTGGCAACCCGTCATCGACAACCCGCTGCAAGATGCTTTTCAGCAGCCCTTGCATCGCTTTTTGCATCATCTGACCATAGTTGAAATCGTTGCTCATCTGGGCGCCTCGTTGTTTGTTCAAGCAGATGCTAAACTTATTCGAAACTGGATGAAAGAGGCAGTTATCGAAATAAACCCGCATCACACGCTAGGGGGCATTGCCCCAGATCAACGGGCTCTTATAGTGGATTAAAAACGGGGATGAAAAATGAATTTCAAGGCGCGAATGATCACACACGAGCTTTTTGCTGGTGTGACTTTTGGAATACTCCTTGCGATGCAGGGAATGTTCATCTTGGAAAAGGGCGTCGAGGTCTGGCAAATCGGCCTGTTGTTCGGCACAATAGTTGCTTCCACAGCAGCGTTCGAGCTTCCTTTTGGTGCGTTGGCAGATATCCACGGCCGTATTAAAGTGTATCGCCTATCTCGTGTGGTTGTAATCCTCGCCCTGACAGCTGCAATATACGTGTTTAACTTCTGGTTTTTACTAATCGTGATGATGCTGCTTGGAATGGCAGAGGCGCTAAACAGTGGCAGTATAACGCGTGGTTTTTTTGAGCAAATCAAAAGCAACGGAGAAGAAGAAAAACTCCAGTCGTTTATCTCTATATTCCAGGCATCGATGGCCGCCGGGCTGGCGGTCGGGGCCATCCTTGGTGGTTACATTCCTAAGTTGATGCCAACCATCGAGGGTTATCCGCCTACGACGTGGAATCTGATTATCACAGCAACTTTAGCCTTAATCCACCTTTTGCTAACACCTTATCTCTTCAGCGAGGGTAAACTCCGTCCTAAAACGGTGGAAAAACGGGAACTGTCCAAGCAGGTTGGCGCCGCCGTTCGCTTCATTATCACACACCCAATCATCCGTGACTTGCTGCTGGTCGGTGCAACGCTTGGTCTGGCCATGGTGATAGTCGAGGCCTACTGGCAACCCCGCCTGATCCAGATCGCTGGCGCGCCAACATATGCGGTACTTGGCTGGGCCACAGCCGGATACTTTGCCATGGCAATCATCGGCCCGATGCTGGTTACCTTTTTTGCGAAAAAAACCAACATGTGACGCCGAAAAAACTTCTTGCTATATCGGAGCATTCAATATAACTACAAAACTAGTTATATGGAGATACCGATGGAAATCGACACAGCTTGCACGGGTTTCGCCGCCGTTGGCTCTGGCCCCCGCTTGACCGTTCTAACGTTACTGGTGCGCGCTGGACAATCTGGCCTGACCACCGGGGACATCCAACGACGCTTAAATATCCCTGCGTCAACGCTTGCACACCATCTTGACCACCTAGCTGACGGCAACGTCATCCGAAGGGTTAAAAAGGGCCGTGCCATGTTCAATATTGCAGATTATGACCACCTGGCGGCCCTCGCAGAGTTCTTGTTAAACGAATGTTGCATCGACGCGCCTTCCAATCAGTCGGAGCAAGAAAATGTCTGAACAAGCCACCCAGCCGCAACGCGACATCCGCAAATTGCTTTTACCACTCAGGTCACCGTGGGGCATGATCCTACTTATTATCGCCCTTATCGCGCTACTTGACCCAACTCGCTTATTCGAACTGCTGTCTGTCGGGCTTCGCGCCCTAGGTGGCACAGCTCCCTACATCCTGTTCGCAGTTGTGACGATCGCCTATCTCAGCGCCAGCGGGGCCGAGGCGATCATTGCCAACGTCTTTAAGGGCCGCGAATATCGCATGATCGTCCTTGCCGCCCTTGTCGGAGGACTGGCCCCGTTCTGTTCGTGCGAAGTCATCCCCTTCATCGCCGGGCTACTTGCCATGGGCGTGCCGCTCGGACCCGTCATGGCGTTCTGGCTTGCATCGCCGCTTGTTGACCCTCCCAGCCTTCTGATCACTGCCGGAGCGCTCGGTTGGAACTTTGCCATCGCCAAAGCCGTAACAGCAGTTTTGCTTGGCTTGGCAGGAGGGTTCATCGTCAGCATTCTGGTCAAAACCGGAGCATACAAAGATATCCTGCGCCCGCGTAAAAGTGCCGGCTGCGGATGTGGCCCATCGCCTATCGATCAAAAACCCGTCTGGAAGTTCTGGACGGAGGCCCGACGCCGCGCCTCCTTCGTGGAGCTCGGCAAAGAAAATATGCTGTTCTTGTTGAAATGGATGTCTCTAGCCTATCTGATTGAAGCCCTGATGATCGCATATGTCCCCGCCGATCTGATTGCCAGCGTGCTTGGCGGGGAAGGACCAAAACCTGTAATACTAAGCGCCCTGATCGGCGCGCCAGCCTACCTGAACGGCTACATCGCCCCACCACTTCTGGCCGGGCTGATGGAACAGGGCATGACGGCCGGCGCGGCAATGGCATTTATGGTCGCTGGGGCCGTCAGCTCGATCCCAGCCATGACCGCTGTTTGGTCACTGGTAAAACCGCGCGTTTTCTTCACATACATGTCACTAGGGATCTTCGGCGCAATGATCGCAGGCTTCATCTTCGGGGCGGTGGCATAACCGCTGACCCAATTGATACCGCTTAGAAGCATCTCGCCTAAAACCCTGGTTTTCACTGCCTGACTGATCGAAGTTCTCATCTTCATGACGGTTGCCACCTTCCCGTCCCTCATCCCTGTTTTCCAAAACATATGGGGCATTTCCAACACGGAAGCGGGCACAATCAGCGGTATATATTTCTTAGGTGAACTACTCACCGTCACCGTCGCTTCGGCCACGATGGACAAATGGGACAGCCGACCAATGTTTCTGGTTGGTTTACTGGCCGGAACAATCGCCGCCGCAGGATTCGTATTTTCAGACGGCATACTCAGCGCCTCTTTCTGGCGGTTTATGCAGGGGGCCGCTGTTGGCATGAAATATATACCGAGCTTAAAGATCCTGACCGACCACCTGCCGAAAAATACCGAAGCCGCGGCACATCACTTTACACGGCAACCTTCTACATCGCCGTTGGCGCATCGTTCTTCCTGACTTTGCAGACGGAACCCCTGTTTGGTTGACAAGCAACGTTCCTTATCGCCGCTCTCGGCCCCCTTCCTGCCCTTGCAATCGCAGTCTTCTACATCCCGCCATCCCCCCGCCACCAGAAAACAAACCACACATTCGCGGTGGCCTGATCGATTTCCGCGCTATTTTCCGCAACAAAAAAACCATTGGGTTTTCCATCCTTTACGGCTTGCATAATCTGGAGCTAGCCGCCTTCAGCACATGGCTCGTCCCGCTCTTCGCATTCAGCCAACACGAACGCCTGACAAACGGCGATCTGTCGCTAGAGCAGTTCGGCATCCTTGCGGCAATAATATCCATGGCAGCCCTGCCTTCTAGCATCGGTTTCAACGAAGTCGCCCATAAAACCGGCCGTCAAAAACTGATCGCTCTTGTCGCCGTTTCTTCCGCACTCATTAGTATTGCGTTTGTGTTCACGGCGGGGCTTGCCCTCTGGGTTGGTGTCGTTTTCGCCATATTGTTCAGCATGTCCATCGCTGCCGACTCCGCAGCAATTTCCGGTGGTGTTATCAGCGTATCAAACCCAGTCCACAAAGGGCGGACCATGTCTATATACTCTCTAATTGGCTTCGCAGGCGCATCCATCGGTCCAATGGTTTTTGGCATGGTACTAGACTTATCAGGGGGCGAAACCATCTTTAACGCATGGCTCATCACATATGCCAGCATAGCATTTCTGGCCTTGCTTGCCCCGTTAATCGTTTGGCGCTTTATTGGTTACACCGCACCGATAAAGTAAAAGAGGCCTCTGTTCCCAGAAGCCTCTGCTATTTCTGTATTGTACACTAAGTCAGAAGTCGCCCTCTGCCGCCCCTTCCAGAATTTGCAACATGGTTTCTTTAACTTCCAGCGCTTCTTTCAGGAGCTCCGGCGGCAACGTCTTACCCCCGTAAATCATCAAGTCCATATCCAGCGTATAAATC
The DNA here is from genome assembly GCA_050256375.1 of Paracoccaceae bacterium. Taxonomy (GTDB): domain Bacteria; phylum Pseudomonadota; class Alphaproteobacteria; order Rhodobacterales; family Rhodobacteraceae; genus NORP23. The sequence goes on from JBBWVU010000070.1 coordinate 6,532, forward strand.
CACAACTGCCCCGTTTCGTCCTCGACCAGTGAAACACGGCACGGCAAATAAGCGGCGTAGGCGATATCGAATTCGATCATTTTAGCAGCCGTCAGCGGATTACAATACAAATAGATATTCAATCGGCGCCAAGGCTTTCCTGTCATAGCCGCAACCTGGTCGCCCAACGGCAGTTCTCCGACGCCGCGGATATTCCTTTCAATCGCGATGTTCTTGATGGACTGATCCACATCTTCAAACGTCAGTCCTTCGGCGACCTTCGCGCTCCAGACCGTCGCTGCCACGGCGTTGCCGTGCTCGATGAGTCGATTCCCCAAGGCGGCATATGTTTCGAACGACTTTTCGTCAAATCCGTCGAATGCCACTTTGTATTTCCAGACTGTAGGTCCAATCCAGACCATCACACCAACTGCAACCAAACCCAATAATGCCAAAATATTTCGTAAAAAACCCATGAATATCTCCGTTATAACTACTCACCATACATTAGGATACATGAATATAATGCTTAAGCAAGCGCCCTGCAAACTTGGCACCCAACTTGGCAGTTAGCCACCAAGCCAGAATTGTTTTGCCTACATGTGGACTAACGTGTTCGCAAAGCGGTTGCCCCATCAGAAACGATAGTCACAATATTCAACAGTTTAACGGAAGATTAAGTGGAGGTTTCTGTTGCCAGGGACCTCCGACCCCCGCCAGTAGACGCTAATCCACTGGAGTTAGTTTTCAAGCTTGGTAGCTACATAAGCTGCAATTAAGCAGCCATAGCCAACTTGCTTGGAGCACGATTGTCATTTGCAATTGTACATTTTACGCCGATAACGGTGGCAGTCAGCCGAGCAAAAGCTAACATCTTTGAACGTCCGTCGATCCTATTTCGACCCCATGATCCCTCAAATGAAGGGATATTTGGTGGAGTCGCCGGGTACCGCCCCCGGGTCCGATCCGTCTATTACATGCGCGTTTATCACCATATTCCCCGAGGGGACGATCTATATATAGGCCGCGCCGCGCAGGGGTTCAAGTTTTCTCTACACCGTGCGGTTCGGGTCGTTGAATTCCTTGGTTCTGTTCGTATTCGGAAAACCCACATTCGGCACATCAACACCCAGAAATGCGTATAATGCCCCCAGCCTTTTAGCACATCGACCGTTAACAGGCGCTCAGGGGCGATTTCCGCCTGCATCGCCGCAATATTTGCGTTATATTTCTCGAGCGCACTGGCGCGCTGCAAAGCACCGCCGTTAAAAGATTTTTCGTCAACAATCGCTTTCACCATGTTCGAATGCCGGTTCCGTTCGTCGTCCTCATAGGTTCCGCTCGCTTTCAAATAAGGCACGATTGTCTTTTGCATTAAATCGTACCATCCTTATGGCTCCCGAACCGATAACACTACTTTGGCGTCCGGATAATATGCACAGAGTTCCCGCCAATACGCCGCGCCGGGCCAATCAACTTGTGCGTGATATCCCTCAAACACCTCATCCCAATCCACAGATTCCCCGCGAGATTTGGCTTCCCACAAGGATAATTGTTTTTTGTTTCCGGAAACTTCGTACATATGATGACAGGGCTCAAAGCCCAGGACCTCCAACGCACGCCTTAATGAATTCGTTCCAGTTCGGCCAAATCCCGGCCCGATAACCTCTAAAGCCATACCAAATACTCCCTTTTTATATACCGGATTTTAACTCCCCGGTTTTATCAACTCACGTAAAATCTTTTCCCTTATCGCGCGTGGATAATCACTAAACCCGCGCGACGTAACGACGAACCCGTCCGACGTTATCACAAACCGACGGTAAAACGCCGTACTACTCGCCCCGATAATATCAATGGCAATCCCGTTGATCTCGATCCCCTGCGCCTCGGCTTTACGACTTTCAACACCCGCGTTCAGCCCGGCATTCGAAGACCCGTCCCCCGACACATCAATCACCTTGCGCCCGCAATCGGACACCCGATCAAACTGCGCCGCCGAAAAAGCAATCGCATCGCCCACGGCAGTGTTCGACCCTTCCCACTTGCGCGGCATATCCCGTACCCGCACGGAAAAATTACGCACCTCGCTATTAGACAACATGCGCCGCCACGGGATCGTCAAATCCCCCTCATCGGCACCGGACCATTGCACCACTGACAAAGCCACCTGATGCAGCACCAGAACATCCATAATCTCTGGATCAAGAAAAGCGTCGGCCAGCCCGTGCGTCTGAAATTTGTATTCGCCAATATCGATCGAGCTGGAAACATCAATCGCCAACACCAGCGCCAAACTGCAAGCCGCAGCGGGGCCAACGATAAAATTCAAAAAGGCGATTACAATAAATGTTAGATGCTTCATGGGCACTCGCTAACTAATCGGAATAATCAATTCACTCAATAACTTACGCCAGATCGTACGCGGATAATCCGCATAGGTTTCGGCCTTCAATACAAATGATGCCGCCCCGCCGATGACGTTATATTTATAATACTCGGTCAATTCGAACTCGTCACCCTCAATGGCGATACCGTTGATCTGAAATCCCTGCAACGCCAATGCTTGTGATATTTCCAACGGATCCGGCCCCTCATTTGAATAGCCGTCGCCAGATACGTCGATCACCTTATGCTCGCAATCTTGAACCACATCAAACTGCGCCGAAGTGAACAACAACGCGTTTCCAATCCCTGTCGAGAAAACCGCCCACTCTCGTGTGGTGCGCTCTACTGCATCCGCGAATTCGGCTACGTCCGCTTGTGACAGCATCCGGCGCCAACCAACGGAAACCTGTTGCCGACTGGCCCCCGACCATTGCACCAACAGCAGCGCCACTTCGGACGCGATCATCGCATCCGACACCGCCGGATCACGCAACGCCGCCGCCAAACCATCCATCTGCAGCCGATATTCCCGCTCGTTAATCGAGCCGGAAACATCGACGGTCAGTGCCAGCGCAATCGAACACGCAGCCGCTCCCAGCGAAGGCATCAACACCCCCGCCAGAAATATCAGCGCAGCTTTTACCACTCGCCAACACTCTCCATGCTTAACCACGGCTCGGCCAACTCAAGCGACCCATCCTTTTGTAACAACTCAATCGAAATGTTGTCAGGCGAGCGCACAAACGCCATCCGCCCGTCCCTCGGCGGGCGATTAATCACCACGCCATTATCCTGCAAAAACTGGCAAGTTTCATAGATATTATCGACCTCATATGCCAAATGCCCGAAATGGCGGCTGTCGCTCGGCAACGCCGTGTCTCCATCCCAGTTATACGTCAACTCCAACGGCACCTCGTGCTGACCGGGCGCTGCCAGATACACCAGCGTAAACCGCCCTGCCTCACTCTCGTACCGCTTGATTTCCTCCAACCCCAACAGGTCACAGTAAAAATTCATCGACGCGTCCAGATCTTTCACCCGAACCATCACATGTAGATATTTCATCAGTATTCCTCCTGCTCGCATTGGGCACCAACACGTGGGGATACACAAGGGCAAGTCGCACAAAACCTATCGGTACCCACCCCATCCTCATTGACCGCAAATAGACACAAATTCGGATAGATGCTAACCAGAAGACAATTCTCGACAATTTGGAGCGCTCAAATCAATGAAACTCAAACAGACAGCAAATTTGGCACACGTTCATTATTGTCCGGCCTGTGGTTTTTCGTGCTCCTCAATATCATTTTTCGAGACCTACACGAATTCGCAACCGCAACCGCCATAGACGAAATATGACCGGCTTCATTAACGGCGTCAAAATAACCGAAGGGCTGCTTCTAATCGGGTTTGTACTTGTCGAAATTCCAATCGCGATGGTCCTTCTGTCCCGCATCCTAAAGTACGAAATCAACCGCTGGGCCAACATCATCGCCGCAGTGCTTACCTTAGCTGTAACCGCAAGCGCGCTGCCGGGCGACCTTGACGACAACGCTTTCGCGTTGATCGAAATAGCCGCGTTATTGGTCATCATCTGGAAAGCGTGGAAGTGGACCGACCCGGCCGCCTAATGGTCAAACGTGCGGCGGTTAACCAGACTGACCTGTACAAAACTGACAAACAGCAGCAAGTACCACGAGCCCAACTTGGCAATCGAGGTGAAACTGAAGCTGACGGTCCCACTATATAACCACGTCCCCGACAACGTTCCGATATTCTCGGCTATATACAAAAACAGGCTGGATAGCACCGCCGACGCCACCATCGGCATCCACAACCGCCGCCCGAACGGGGTGAAATACACCCGCGTATTCCAAAACAACCCCACCGTCATCGCCATCAACGCATAGCGTAAATCCAGCATAAAATGGTGACTGAAGAAATTCACATAGATCGCCACCGCCAACGCCACCGTCGCCCAATACTTTGGATACCCCACAAACCGAATATCAAATATCCGCATTGCCCGCGCCATGAACGAACCCACACTCGCATACATGAACCCCGAAAACAGCGGCACGCCACCCACCTTCAACACCCCAACCTCGGGATACGACCAAGAGCCCATGTGTAGCTTGAAAACCTCCATCGCAGTCCCCGTGATATGGAACAGCAAAATCACCTTCGCCTCTGCCGGAGTTTCCATCTTCAGCACCAGCAGCACCACCTGCACGCCCACAGCAAACACCACCAAAAAATCATACCGCGCCACCGCCGCCCCATCGGGCCAGAACACCGCGCTCAGAATTATCGCACCCAGCATCAGCCCCGCGAACAGACACGCCCACGCCATTTTCATTCCGAACATCACGAACTCGACCACGGCGCGCGGCAGCACCCCGCGCATCCAGTCGCCCAACTGCCGTTCAACGCTTAAATTCTCCATATGGTGGTTCCTATGCCGCCCGCATCAATATATAGTAGCCAGTGAATCGCTTCAGGAGCCAAAAAACCATGCCAATCACCAAAGAACAACAGGCCGAGATCGACGAGAGCCGTGCCCAGTCCACCCCGACCCTACGCGCCACCGCCCCCGGCATGGAGCAGCACCTATACAAAGCCCACGAAGTCCTCGACCACGGCTTTGTCCGCGTCATCGATTACATGGGCGACGATGCCGCCATCTGCCAAGCCGCCCGCGTGTCCTACGGGCGCGGAACCAAAGCCGTCACCAATGACGAGGGCCTGATCCGCTACCTCATGCGCCACTGGCACTCCACCCCGTTCGAGATGTGCGAGATCAAACTCCACGTAAAACTGCCCGTTTTCGTCGCCCGCCAGTGGATCCGCCACCGCACCGCCAACGTAAACGAGTACTCCGCCCGCTACTCCATCCTCGACCGCGAATTCTACATCCCCGCGCCCGAGCACATCAACGCGCAGTCCGTCATCAACAACCAAGGCCGTGGCGAAGTCCTGCAAGGCGAAGAGGCCGCCCGCGTCCTCGACATCCTGAAAACCGACTCCAACCGCGCCTACGACAACTACGAAGCGATGATCTCGAACGAGGGGCAAGACGGCCTAGCCCGCGAACTCGCCCGCATGAACCTACCGAGCAATATCTACACTCAATGGTACTGGAAAGTAGACCTCCACAACCTCTTCCACTTCCTGCGCCTACGTGCGGATTCACACGCCCAATACGAAATTCGCGTCTACGCCGACGCCATGTGTAAGATTGTGGCGGATTGGGTGCCAGCGGCTTACGGGGCGTTCGAGGATTACCGTCTAGGGGGTGAACAGTTCTCCGGCAAGGGTATGGAGGTCTTGCGCCGTCTACTTAAAGGTGAAAAGGTAACGCAGGAGACTTCCGGCATGAGCAAGGGTGAATGGCGGGAGTTGATGGGGTCGATTAAAAGGTAATAGCGATGGCTGCTGGCAATGGGAATTGGTGGATTTTTGTAGATACAAATATCTTCTTGGATTTCTATCGGCAACCAGGGCCATTCGCTGATCGCCAGCTTAAAGCGCTCGAAAAACACAAAGATACGTTAATAACTGGCGACCAAGTCAGAATGGAATTTTTCAAAAACCGACAGAAAGTTATTAATCTAGCTTTAACTAATTTGAAGAAACCGGCTATCCAACAGCTCCCGCAATTTCTAGCGAGCTTGAAGCCTTCTAAGGCATTTAATACTCAGCAGAAAGCGCTCCAAAGTAATTTGAAGAAGTGAAAAAGCGGGCTCATTGGTTTTAACTGAACCAGCAAAATACGACAAAGTATATATTTCGTTTAAAAAGATTAATCGCGCAGATACGAAGTACAATTTATGCCGACCAATGAAAGAGCGATTCGAGATGCGAAATCTCGCTAGAAAGCGCTTTTCACTTGGTTATCCACCACGAAAAGCTGGCGACACTTCGATTGGTGATGCGCTTAATTGGGAGTGGATTATAAAATGTGCATAAATTTGTGAAAATGGCGAGAATATTTTAATTGTTTCAAGAGATGGGGACTATGGAATAACGGTTAATGGCGAGGCGCTTCTTAACGATTGGTTAGCACAAGAATTTAAAGACCGAGTTAGCAGCCGCCGAAAAATCAAACTTACTACAAAATTAACTGATGCACTAAAAATCCTAGACAAAGATGTTTCGCAGGAAGATATAATGAAGAACTCAAAGTGATAAAAACTGGAGAACCTGATGTCCTTGATGAGATAGGCGGAGAAAGTTTTAATCAGCTTCTTCAGCTCATTATTGAAAGAAATCTAAAAGCGCACACAAACCCGGCACTTGGTGAGTTAATTGGGAAAAATTCACCCCCAGACGACAGTTAAACAAACTGGCGCTCATCTATAATTTCTATTTTTGAGATGGTTGGATCAATATTGTGCATTCGACAATAATATTGCCCCCCAAAGAGGATCGCCCCTGTGCATCTGCGAAGCACCGTAAGTGTGACAACCGCTCCACCAAAAACCCGACGGAACCCCCTATAACTCTACCGCGTTATATACGTCTCCAGTTGCTCGATAATAAACTTCTGCCCGTCGATGATACTCTTGACCAAATCCCCGATCGAGACGATCCCGACAACCGCGTTCTCCTCCAGAACCGGTAAGTGCCGCACACTGCGGCTGGTCATCACGACCATGCATTCCTCCACCGTTTCGTCCAAGGTGATGCAGATAACCGCCCGCTCCATAATATCGCCAACCGACGTATCAGGCGAGGACCGCCCCTTCAAAAATACATTCCGTGCATAATCACGCTCGGTGATAATACCCGCCATCCGGTCGTCTTCCATCACCACCAGCGACCCGACATTTTTGTCTGCCATCAGTTTGATCGCGTCATAAACGCTGTCGTCAGGACCGATAGAAAGAACCTCGCGTCCCTTGGTATCGAGCAATTGTTTGATCGCTGTCATAACTTCGCCCTCCTATGGTTCATCACCCGTATAGCACATTTGAAAATCCACATTGAAACCCGCTGCAAATGGCGCGTTAGGGCGTCATATCGTGCACAAAAACGTACATACGCGTTGTGCACGCATTGTGTACGGGTTGTGTACGCCGTTTTTCACTCTTTTATTGATCTTTCGGTCCCGTCCGTTACAACGGTTGCAGCGCACAAATCAGGAGAATTCCGATGGCAAACACCCGCACCGAAACCGACAGCTTTGGCCCACTAGAGGTCCCCTCCGACAAGTACTGGGGCGCCCAAACCCAGCGCTCCTTAATGAACTTTCCGATAGGTTGGGAGAGGCAACCAATCGCCATAATTCGCGCCCTCGGCGTCATCAAAAAAGGCTGCGCACAGGCCAACATTTCCCTAGGTAAACTGCCCGTTGAGATCGGCGATAAAATCATCGAAGCCGCCTCCGAAGTCATCGACGGAACCCTAGATGATCACTTCCCCCTAGTCGTCTGGCAGACCGGCTCCGGCACCCAATCCAACATGAACGCCAACGAGGTAATCGCCAACCGCGCGATCGAACTTTCCGGCGGCACCATAGGCTCCAAATCCCCGGTGCATCCCAACGACCATTGCAACATGGGCCAGTCTTCCAACGACACGTTTCCAACAGCCATGCACATCGCCATCGCCACCACCGCGCGCGATGTGCTGCTCCCCGGATTGGAAAAGCTACACGAAGCATTGGTCGCAAAAGCCAATGATTTCAAAAACATAATAAAGATCGGCCGCACCCACACCCAAGACGCAACACCGTTAACCTTGGGTCAAGAATTCGGCGGCTACGCCTTCCAAGTCGAACAAGGCATCGCGCGCGTGCGCCACGCATTACAGAACATCTACCCGCTGGCCCAAGGCGGAACGGCAGTCGGCACCGGCCTGAACACACCCATCGGTTGGGGCGAATTAGTCGCCAAAAACATAGCCGAAATCACCGGCCTCCCCTTCATCACCGCCCCCAATAAATTCGAGGCCCTAGCCGCCCACGACGCCCTGGTCGAGATGTCCGGAGCCCTAAAAACCGTTGCCGCTTCGGTCTTCAAGATCGCCAACGACATCCGCCTTCTAGGCTCCGGCCCTCGCTGCGGATTGGGCGAGCTGATGTTACCGGAAAACGAACCCGGCTCCTCCATCATGCCCGGCAAAGTAAACCCCACTCAGGTCGAAGCAATCACCCAAGTCTGCGCCCAAGTAATGGGCAACGACGCCGCCGTAGGCTTCGCCGGCTCCCAAGGCCACTTCGAGCTAAACGTATACAAACCCATGATGGCCTATAACGTCCTACAATCCATGCAACTTCTTGGCGACAGCGCGGTGGCTTTCACCGATAACTGCGTCGTAGGCATCGAGGCGAACGAGGATCGTATCAGTCAGTTAATGTGGGAAAGCCTGATGCTGGTAACGGCTCTTGCACCTGAAATCGGCTACGACAACGCCACCAAGGTTGCCAAAACCGCCCACAAAAACCGCACTACACTACGGGAAGAGGCGATCAAACTTGGCCTCGTCGACGGCGAAACATTCGATCGTATCGTGCAGCCAAAAGACATGATCGGCCCCAAGTAACTTGCAACCTGCCGCCCCGCGTGGCAGGACTTCACCATGGGAAACATCGTCAACCTTCGTCAAGCGCGCAAGCAAAAAGACCGTGCGGATAAGCGCGAAACTTCGGCTGCAAGCACGGCGGTTTCGGGCGTGAAGAACCCCGAACGCACCCGCGCGACCCGCTTGAACGATATGGCTGATTACGCGTTAGATGGCCACAAACGCGAAGAAGACAACTAGATGCGCCCCGAGAAACATTCCCTGACTTTACGCGGTCATCGCACCAGCGTTTCACTGGAAATCCAGTTCTGGAAGGCATTTCTGGAAATTGCAGCATTGAACGGCCAAACAATTAACGGTCTTGCTGCCCAAATCGACGAGGCTCGCACACCCGAAACCGGCCTTGCGACAGCGATCAGAGCGTACGTTTTGATGTGGTATCAGGATCGCGCAAAGCCACCCGAAGCATGATCCCGTCTTTGGCCCGCACTGTTAAATGCGCCACGGGAACAGGCATTTGGCCGGCGGTCTCAAACCGGAATTTTCGCACCAGCACAGCCAGCAATAAAACTCCCTCGATCATCGCAGCCAAAACCGGAGCACGGCGTAGGCGCCTTAGCGCAGATAACGCCCCGCTGGAAACATACAACCATAGAGTCCGCAGCAACAGCCAGTAGGTTTGGGGAATCGAGTTTCGCATAGATTCGAAAACAATGTCATTCCAAAGCAGGAACTCTATACGGGTTTCCGTCTGTGCGCCGTCGATGTGCGTATTAACGTCCCAGTGATATCGCTCGGATTGGCCGGTAGTGCCTTTAATCGACAATTCGTAACCGCAAACTTCCGCCTGCTTTTACCCCTCGGTCCTATACAACTCGCGATACCGACGAGGTGGCATCGGGTCATAGCCGGGCACATAGAATACATGACGGCGGCGAACGTCGGATTTGTTGGGGTGAGTCACAGCATCCATTTAATAGCAAACAATTTACAAATACGTTACAATAAGACTTCCCGAAATTCTAACCAATTGCGCCAAGCGCGGGAATATTTTCCAGCAACCAGAACGACATTTCCGAAAAAAGGCCTGTAACTAGCAGTGCGCCAACGATTACCAGCATGACTCCCATGACTTTCTCGATCAGGCCCATGTGCTTTTTGAATTTATTCATCGCTTTTACAAAACGACGCATAAACATAGCGGCGAGAATGAACGGGAGCCCCAGCCCAGCAGCATAAAATGCCATCATCACCACACCGCGCGAAACCGAGCCCTCTTGTGCTGCCAGCGACAGGATCGTCCCTAGGATAGGGCCAATGCAGGGTGTCCAGCCGAATGCGAAAGCCAGGCCAAGTATGTAGGCCCCAAACATCGACCCTCCCTGATCACCTGCATCAAAACGTGCCTCGCGATACAGGAATGGAATTTTTACGACGCCAAGGAAGTGCAATCCGAACAGGATGATCACCGCCCCGGCGACCATGCCCATTTGTGTCTGGTACTGCAAAAAAACCTGTCCGAAGGCCGATGCCGCCAATCCAAGGAAAATGAACACCGTCGAAAGGCCCATGACAAAGAATACCGCCTTTAAAATCACCCCATTGTCACGGCCGTCGGACATCTCGTCGATCGAAGTTCCCCCAATGAAAGCCAGATACGGCGGCACGATCGGTAGCACGCAAGGTGACAAAAACGATAAAATTCCGGCGAAAGTAGCAATCATCAGGGAAAGCCCCATAGACGCGTCAATAATATCGATTCCGAACATAGCAATCCTCGTTGTTTACACTTACTTAAGGGGTTTCATGTTCAACGTCATGCCCTGATTTGTCACAATCGCGTGGACAATTGTTACAGGCCGCCTTACGTCTAGATGATGGATTGGGATCAGGAATTAGATGCAGTCGGGCTGCTTTGCCCACTGCCCGTACTAAAAACGCGCAAAAGGTTGCAGCAATTGCAATCAGGACAAGTGTTACGGCTGCTGGTTGATGATCCCGCAGCTGTCATTGATGTGCCGCATTTTTGCAACGAACAGGGACACGCATTGATGTCCAGCGACACAAGTGCCACTGGGCAGGTTTATTTGATCCGCAAGGGTTAATTACTCTGCTGCTTGCACCTGCGGGCTGCCACCTGCACGAAACGCCGCCAACAGCTCTTCTCGCTTCTTCGCCGCCGCCGCCGCATTCGCCGTTTTTACATGCCCGAAACCTCGGATATCCAGTGGCAGCTCAGCCAGAGCAATCGCCAGATCACGAGTGTTGCCAGAGATTGCCGCTTCAATCTCGTCCATGGCCTTGACGTATTCCTTTATCAAGCCTCGCTCCATTTTTCGTTCAGATGTGTAACCAAACACATCTAGCGGCGTACCTCGCAAACCTTTCAATGCGGCTAACAATCCGAAGACCGTCATCATCCACGGGCCAAATTCCGACTTGATCGCCCTTCCTTGCTTATCCTTTTTCCCAAAAATGGGGGGGGCCATATGAAACCGCATGGATCGCACATCGGTGAAATGTTCTGCCACAGCAGCCTCAAGCGTTTCGCGATGCAAACGGGCAACTTCGTATTCGTCCTTGTAGGCAAGTAGCTTGTGATAGCCTTTCGACAATGCAGCACCGAATTCTGCGTCTACCGCCTTCGCCGTCGCTACCCGTTTCAAATACCGCTTGGCCAACCGGTCATTTTGGTATTTACGCAAATGCTGTGCGCGGAATTCAACGCCATCAATTTCTTCCAGGCCTTCGCTTGCCCCATTCAATGCAGCTGTGGACTCGGCCGGGAAAGCGACAGCCCAGCGGCCAACTTTCAATGCTAACAGATTACCTTCAACGCCTGCGCCATTCAGCTCGATCGCTTTTTCAATTGATTCCAGCGACATAGGAATTAATCCCGCCTGCCACGCCGCGCCCAGCATCAGGACATTGGCGTAAATCGCATCGGCCATAAACTTCTCGGCCAATTTGGTTGCGTCAAGCATGGCCAACGCCCCTTCGCCAAGCCGCGCCTTAAGCGCGATGCTCATCCGATCGACTGGCAGATTGAAATCTTTGTTCCGGGTAAAATCCCCCGTGATTATCTGATGCGAGTTACATACCGCCTTAGAGCGCCCGCGCGTCATCAACCCTAGCGTCTTGGAGCCCGAAGTCGTCACTAGGTCCCCACCTATAATGGCGTCCGCCTCACCGACAGCCACACGAATCGCCGAAATGTCCTCGGGTTTTTCTGCAACACGACAATGGATATGCACCGCGCCACCCTTCTGGGCCAGCCCCGCCATTTCCATCATTCCAACACCCTTACCCTCAAGATGCGCTGCCATTCCCAGCAACGCCCCAACGGTCACAACGCCCGTACCACCGACACCCGTGATGATGATGTTGTGCGTGCCATTAATGGTCGGCAACTTCGGCATCGGCAGATCAGGCAGCTCTAGAGCAGCCCGCTCGGGTTTTTTGACTTGCGCTCCTTCTAGCGATACAAAACTGGGGCAGAAACCGTTCACACACGAGAAATCCTTGTTGCAGGACGACTGGTCAATCTCGCGTTTGCGGCCCAGTTCCGTTTCCAGCGGCACGATCGAAACGCAGTTTGATTGCACACCACAATCCCCGCAGCCTTCGCAAACGTCAGGATTAATAAAGATACGCTTGTCGGGATCGGGGAAAAGTCCTCGCTTGCGGCGGCGGCGCTTTTCTGCGGCACAGGTCTGGATATAAAGTATAGCCGAGACCCCCTCGACCTTGCGCATTCTTTCTTGCACTTCCATCAGATTTCGACGCTCGGCAGTCTCGACACCTTTTGGTAGCGCTGCGAAATCCACGTCCTCTTTCTCGTCGTAAACGACAACCAGTTTCTTGATCCTCATGGCTATCAATTCAGCACCTATTTGTTCGGCGCTCAGATCTCCCTCGTTTTGCTGGCCGCCGGTCATTGCAACGGCATCGTTATACAAAACCTTGTACGTGATGTTCACATCGCCCGCAGCAATCGCCGCGCGGATAGCTTGAATACCGGAATGGTTATAAGTTCCGTCTCCTATATTCTGAAAAACATGGTTCGTATTCGAGAATGCAGACTCGCCAATCCAGTTCGCCCCCTCGCCGCCCATATGGGTGAACCCAGACGTTTCGCGATCCATCCAAAGGACCATATAATGGCAGCCAATTCCGGCATACGCCCGAGAGCCTTCTGGAACTTTCGTCGAGGTGTTATGCGGACAGCCCGAACAGAACCACGGCAAACGCGAGGCGATTTCCTCAGCGTTATCTGATTTCGCCGCGTCGTCCAATATCGCCTTCGCTTTGGATAAATGCTCGCTATCCAAACCCTCATTAGCCAACAGGTCTCCTAGTTTTCGCGCCACGCCGACCGGCTCTAGCGCACCTTTGACGGTGAACAGCAGATCGCCGTTCTCTTTTTTCCAACCAACAACGCGCCGACCATGGCGATCATCGAAAATGGCCTCTTTGATCTGCACTTCGATCAGCTTGCGCTTTTCTTCAACCACAATAATCAGGTCGAGATTTTCGGACCACTCGCGGAAGCTTTTCATGTCCAGCGGCCAAACCATTCCAACTTTATAGGTAGTAATCCCAAGACGCTCGGCCTCGGCTTCGTCAATTCCCAGAAGGTCCAGTGCGTGCACAGTATCCAGCCAGCTTTTACCGGCGGACACGATTCCGATCTTGGCTTTTTCGCTGCCTAACACACGGTGGTCTATCTTGTTGGCCCGCGCAAACGCCTCGGCAGCGAAGCGTTTGTAATCGTGCAGTCGTGCTTCTTGTTCCGTCCGGTCATCAACTAACCGGATGTTAACCCCACCCTCTGGCATCTCAAAATCCGTTGGTTGAACGATTTTGACGCGGTGAGGGTCGCCGTCAACAACTTCGGTAACCTCAATTGTATCCTTCAAGCTTTTCAAACCGACCCAGCAACCGGAGTATCGGCTGAGCTCCCAGCCCAAAATACCGTAGTCCAACAATTCTTGCACGCCCGCAGGTGACAAGATCGGCATCAATGCGTCTACCAGTGCGAATTCGGACTGATGTAACACAGTCGAGCTTTCACCCGTATGGTCATCACCCATAATCGCCAACACGCCACCATTTACAGCCGTTCCGGCCATATTAGCATGTCGGAAAACGTCGCCCGTGCGATCCACGCCCGGGCCTTTGCCATACCACAACCCGAAAACCCCGTCGAAGGCCCCGTCGCCGCGTAAATTCGCCTGTTGAGTCCCCCAAAGCGCTGTCGCCGCCAAGTCTTCGTTCATTCCTGCCGAAAACTTGACATCCGAAGCCCTTAGCTGTTTTTCTGCGCGCTCCATCTGCATATCAACCGCCCCGACTGGCGAGCCACGATACCCTGTAACATAACCCGCAGTGTTCAACCCAGCCGCAGCGTCCCGTGCCTTTTGCATCATCGTCAACCGAACCAGTGCCTGTGTTCCGTTCAATAACACATGTCGTTTGGACAGGTCGTAACGGTCATTCAGGGATACGGATTGCAATATCATGGTCAGTCTCCTCAAAGCATTTCACGCAGTATAGGTCATAAAGATTGACCTATACAACACAAATATTAGCTCTGCTGCGTGAAACCTATGCTTTTGTATCATGTAATTTGCGGCTATAGTATTTTAATAACACAAAGCATTTAAAAACAAGCACTTGAAGTCGGCGCGCGGGGAATACGATGGACTGGGACAAGCTAAGGATATTTCATGCAGTCGCCGAGGCCGGCAGTTTGACCCATGCAGGCGAGGTTCTACACCTAAGCCAATCTGCTGTCAGCCGACAGGTAAGCGCGCTGGAAGAGAACCTAAATGTCATGCTATTTCACCGCCACGCTCGCGGTCTGATACTTACTGAACAAGGCGAACTGCTGCTGGACGCGACCCGATCTATGTCAAAACGACTCGAGGCCGCCACCGCACATATCCGTGACAGCAAAGACGAGGTTTTTGGCAATCTACGCGTCACCACCACCACGGGTTTCGGAACGCTTTGGTTGGCGCCACGCCTTGGACATCTTTATGAAAAATATCCGGAACTGAAAATCGATTTAATGCTGGAAGAGCGGGTTCTGGACCTGCCCATGCGTGAAGCCGATGTGGCAATCCGCATGAAGGAACCCAGCCAAGCCGACCTGATCCGCCGACGGCTTATGGACGTCGACATGAAACTTTACGCATCGCGGGACTATCTTGAGCGGAACGGCACGCCGGAGACCACCGCCGATCTGGTTGACCATCGGTTAATTTCTCACAATTCCTCGTCACCTCAGGTAAGTGCGGGCGCGCAATGGATGGCGCCTTTCTTGCAAGCAAACCGTAAATCGGTTTTGACGGTAAACAACTACTTCGGCATCCTGCAAGCTGCCCGCCATGGTTTGGGTATAGGTGCGCTGCCCGACTACGTAATCGTCGAGGCACCCGAACTTGTGCGCGTCCTTCCAAACGATTCGAGCCGTCCGATTCCCGTATACTTGGCCTACCCCGAAGAACTGCGGCACTCAAAAAGGGTCACTGCTTTCAGAGATTTCATTTTAAACGAATTAAAAGATTACAAAATTCAAAAACAGAAAACACAGTAAATACATATATTTGCATGTTCTAATATGCAGCTATGCGTTTTAACCATGACGGGTATGCATAGTTTTCGTCAAATTTACCTTGATTGGTGCGCTTTCCGTTCCTATATCAGTCTTGAAACAGCCGACATACTGGCTGGTTTCATACCTCCCTGTTGGACTTGGGCCGAGCTTTGCTCGGCCTTTTTTTGCCCTTTAGGTCAGTCCGACCAGACGTGCCCCAGCAACCAAATTCGGTGCAATAATATGCCCTAGCGCCAGAGTTTCAGGCGATGGCTGCTTAATGTCGGGAATTTGGACAACACGCGCGCCGGATTGAACGGCAGCAAGAACGCCTGGATCACTATCTTCGAAAATGATGCAATCCTTCGCACGAACCCCAATCGCATCAGCGGCCTTGTGATAAATCTCGGGATCGGGCTTACCGTTGGAAACCTGATCTCCTCCGATTACCACATCGAAAAATCCAAAAAGTCCCGCAGCTTTCAGATGCTTTCTGGTGGTTTCAGTTCGCGTAGATGTAGCCACCGCAGTGCGCAGTCCTTCCCGATCAAGATGTTGCAGCAATTCAACGGCACCAGCCTTCAGCGGAACGCCAGTTCGCAAACGCGCGTCGATCAAAGCATCCCAACGCTTGACGAACGTGTCGTGGTCAACGCTACCCCGAAGGGCTGTCTCCAAAATCGGACGGCTTTCCGCCCCGCGTAGGCCAATTATACGTACAAAGACGTCAGTCATATCCGGCAAGCCATACTCACGGCCCAACTCGATGCAACACTGCATACAAACCCGCTCGATATCCAACAGTAACCCATCCATATCAAACAGGACCATCGGCCCCTCCGATCACGTGCGCAAACGACCCGCAGACATTCCCCCGCACGTGTCCCATCCCCCCGAGGTTTTCGCCCAACGAGTCCTGTGCGCCGAACAGCCGACCCTGACTACTTTCCTCGACAACCGAAGCATAATGAAATTCGTGTCCGTTAAGCGACCCAGCCCAAGGCAGATCACATACCGGAGTCAACCTGCGATACCCCAAATGCAACTTTCGCACCGCAAAACTGGTTCTAACCGGCAAGAACCCAAGCATCCGATGCTCCACACCATCAGAATCCGTTAGGCTTTCGCCGAGGGTCATATACCCTCCACACTCGCCATAAATGAGCGCGCCGCGATCCTTGGCCATCGTCATTCCAGCCAAAAATCCGGAATTCTGCGCCAAATGCCCCGCATATAGTTCTGGATACCCGCCAGGCAAAAATATCGCGTCAGCATCAACAGTCGGCCCCTCGTCATTTAATGGTGAAAAAAACGAAACTTCGACCCCCGCCAACCGCCAATCGTCCAGCAAATGTGGATAAGCAAAGGCAAATGCCGTATCTCGCGCGACAGAAATTCGCGCGCCTAACGGGGGCAACCCAGCCACACGCTTAGCGTCATAGACGGGCGCAGCCAGATCAAGCAGTCGTTCTAAGTCCACGTTGGTCGACATCAAATCCGTCACTTTATGGATAAACGCTTCAAGGTCGGCATGTTCTTCTGCCTGAACCAACCCCAGATGTCGCGAGGGCATTTTCATCACCTCGGTTCGAGGTATGATCCCCAGAACCGGAATATCCAGTGTGGTTATAGCGCGGGAAATCATCGCCCCATGGCGTGGTGATCCAATCTGGTTAAGGATCACGCCAGCAATTTTCACCGATGGACGCAAACTTGCCAAACCATGCACCACTGCAGCCGCCGTTTGCGATTGTCTGGCCGCATCAAGCACAAGCACTACGGGCAAGTTCAAAGCCTCAGCCAAATCTGCGACGCTTCCCCGTCCCATAGGATCGTCCGAGGGCGCGCCATCGAACAGCCCCATTGCCCCTTCTACAACAAGCAGTTCTCCATCCTGCGCAGCGGCCAGACCCTGCAAGCGGTTCGGTGGCATTGCCCACGCATCAAGGTTCACACAGGCGGCGCCGCTGGCGACTTTATGGAACTGGGGGTCAATATAATCCGGCCCGCTTTTGGCTGACGTAACGGCTACGCCACGGTTCCTAAAAGCCCGCAGAAGGCCGAGCGTAATCATCGTCTTGCCAGCGCCAGAATGCGGCGCGGCAATGACGAAACCCTTCATGCACCCTGCCAGTTCAACGTTTCGCGCAACAGGTTGCCCCGCCCGATACTGACAATCGCCGGTGCGCCGATCCCACATGCTGCGATATCTGCCGCAGCCTGTTGCAACGTAGTATCCAGCACCTGCATATCGGGCGTCGTCGCATTAGCCACAACACAAACCGGATCATCTGCAGGTCTGCCTCCGGCGATCAGCTTATCGGCTATCTCGGCCATATTTCGCATGCCCATATACACCACGATCATTCCAGCCTTGGCGGTCGCTGCCCAATCCACCGTATCAGGCGAAAGCCCACGCTTGTCGTGGCCAGTCAGAAAAATCACCGACGAGTTCACATCACGCGAAGTCACCGCCACACCCGCATAGGCCAATCCGCCAAGTCCCGCCGTAATCCCCGGAATCACCCGAAATGGAATCCCCGCCGAGACCAAATCAGCTATTTCTTCCGCGCCTCGACCAAACATAAACGGATCGCCACCCTTCAAGCGCAAAACCCGTTTTCCATCGCGAGCATAGCTAATCAAGCGCGTAGTAATTTCCGATTGCTTCGGCGAGGGTTGCCCACCGCGTTTCCCCAGAAATACCAGCTCGACCCCATCACGCGCATAGCCCAAAATATCCTCGCCAATCAGCGCGTCATATACCACCACTTCAGCTTGCTCTAAAGCGTTCACCGCGTGCAACGTCAATAGCCCCGCGTCACCGGGTCCAGCGCCAACCAGCCAAACTTCACCAGCAGGGAATGTGGGTAATTTCATACCTTCACCTTTGGTCGCAACACATGCGGGATCGCCGGATCATACAAAGCGGAATCCTTGAAGTCCTGAATATTCGACAATGCCGGTCCAATGAAAATCAGCGCAGTACGTGTAATCTTCTCGGCCCGAACTTTCGCGTGAATATCTTCTAGCGTCCCGCGAATAATCAACTCATCCGGCCACCCTACGCGATAAGCTACAACCACCGCGCAATCGTTGCCATAATGAGGTGCCAACTGGCGACGGATTTCGCGCAGATTGCGAATGGCCAAATGAATTACCAACGTTGCGCCTGTTCGTCCGAAATTCTCCAACGTCTCGCCCGCAGGCATATCGGTCGATTTCATCGACATACGCGTCAACACAATCGATTGCGCGATTTCCGGTATGGTCAACTCCTGTCCCATGGCCGCCGCAGCCGCCGAATAAGCCGATACCCCGGGCGTAATATCATAAGGAATCCCTTCCGCCTTAAGCCTGCGTATTTGCTCGGCAATCGCGCCATATAGCGCTGGATCCCCCGAATGCACGCGCGCCACATCCTCGCCCCGCTTATGAGCCGCAACAATTTGGGCATGCGTATCATCCAGCGTCATCGGTGCCGTATCCAGTACAAGCGCACCCGGTGGGGTGAACGCAACTACTGCCTCTGGTACAAGTGACCCCGCAAACAGACAAACCGGACAAGATTCGATTAACCGCCGACCTTTAATTGTAATCAAATCCGGATCGCCCGGCCCAGCACCGATAAAATGCACCGTCATCGCAAACCTGCCTTCTCTATTTCCCAAACATTCACTGCGCCAAGTCTCCGTCAATTTTGCGCGCGTATCCCCGAGGGGTATACATACGCGGCCCCTCACCCAACGCAGCAAGCTTTGAATGGGATGAACCAACCAGAACAACTGTCAGCATATCCACTTCGTCGACTTCAAGCTCCGACAGCTTCCGATACCGTACATATTCCTCGGGCCTGCCAAGCGAGCTGGCCAGCATAACCGGCGTGTCAGCAGGCCTATGTTGCAAAAGAATATCGCGTGCCTCGGCCAATAATGTGCGCCGCCGTTTGGATGCCGGATTATAAAATGCGATCACGAAATCCCCCTCTGCCGCTGCCTTTAACCGCTTAAGGATATCTTCACGCGGGGTTAACAAATCACTAAGCGAAATAGCGCAGAAATCGTGCCCCAGCGGAGCGCCTGCCCGTGCCGCTGCCCCTTGCAACGCCGACACACCAGGTGTCGAGACGACCTCGACCCGCCGTGCCGCGTCCGAAACACCCATTGCCTCGGGTCCACGATCCAGTAGTTCAAAAACCAACGCGCCCATTGCATAAATTCCGGCATCGCCAGAACAAATCAGCGCGACGTTCTTACCCTGACCTGCCTGTTCCAACGCATAACGGCACCGATCCTCCTCGCCACCAAGCGGAAAATCAGACCGAGCCTTACCTGCCGCCAGCGGTCCTAGAATATCAATATATAAACCATACCCGACCAGTTCTTCTGCTTGCGCAATCAATTGGCTAGCCTCTGGAGTGCGCCATGAATGTTGCCCTGGGCCGATGCCGACGATAGATAACTTACCGCGCGGCCGCCCGGCCATTTCGATGATAACGTCAGGTGCCCGCGCAATCGCACAAGTGGCGTTCTTCGTCTTTCGCTTCTCAACAACCAGCAAAGCATCTTGCCCTGCCGCAGCCAAAGCCGCGCCCTCGGATACTCCGTGACACCCGACTTCGGCAAAAACCACGTCCGAGGGATTGGCCAACCGAGAGGCCTCAGCCTCCAGCGCCGCCGCATCAAACAACCTATATGGCACGCCCAAGCGTCGCGCAGTCTCGATCATCGCGGGCTCGTCGCCTTTCAAATCCAGCGAGGTAACGCAGGCCAAAGCCTCGGGTGCTATGTCTGCATCTTCCAGACAACTTTGCACCAGCTCCCACATCTCTGACACATCACACCCGCGCGCACAGCCAAGCCCCAAAGCAAACCGCTGTGGATGATAGACCAACGTATCCTCACCTGCCTCGACCGGCGCCTCCGACGTGATCAGACGCACAGGGCCATCGCCAGACTCCAACCTCCAGATATTCTGGCCTTCAATAATAGGTTTCTGGCCTGACAACATCGCCATCATCACCGACTTCGCGGCCTCGGGGTTCTTTAAACGCCACCCTGCTGGCGGCTCGTCTAACGCCACGCCAAGTGCTACATCGCCCGCCGTCGTAATCGCTGCCTGCCCACCCAGGACTTCCGCAATCTGCTTGGCTAAACGGTTCGCACCGTAATGCCCACCCAGTAGCGGGATGACGGTTGAGCCATCGCCAGGTATCGCGATAACTGGCGGTTCAGAACGTTTATCGGCGAGAACAGGCGCAACTGCACGCACCAATATGCCCGCTGCACAAACACCAATAACCGGATGTCCGGCTTGGAAAAGCATCCGAATATGATCGAGCGCATTCGGGAAATACGCATCCGCACGGTCGCAGCGCCCCTCGCGCCCGTGGACAGATGCGCCCAGTGCCGCTGCAACACGCAAGGCGGTGGCCTGACCGGAGAGGGAAAGGCAGATAACTACAGGTTTTAATTCAGCCACGGGTCTTGGCCTTTCGTAACAAGGATCATAGAGAAATACGGCGCACTCGCAGGCGCATCCGCCAACGGACGTACCGTCTGCGACGGCAGACTTGCGCGCTCCACATAAGTAGCGTTTTCGGTCAGGTTCAATGCGTCCAACACTTTGCGAATTTTAGGTAAATGCCGGCCAACTTTCATAATCACAACCGCCTCGGCGGTGGCGATACGGTCTTGCATTGCAACCTCGTCCAACGGGCCGGGAATAATCGTTAACACTTCGTTACGCGCAGCAAGCGGACGTCCGGCAACAGCCGCGCATGTGGTCACCGACGTCACCCCCGGCACAACTTCTGTCTCGAAGCGATCCGCCAGCCGCGCAAACAGATACATGAATGAACCGTAGAAAAACGGGTCACCCTCGCACAGGACGATCACATCTCGACCGGCTTCAAGATGCGCAGCAATATCCTGCGCACCCTTATCATAGGCCGCTTGTGCTGGGCCGCGTTCGACTGTCATCGGAATGTGGATCGCCACCTCTAATGCATCCGCTGGAATAACGTCCTCCGCTATTGAACGGGCAAAACTCTCGCCATCTTCCAACGCCGGATATGCCACCACCTCAGCCCCCGAAATTAGACGATAGGCCTTCAGCGTCATCAACTCCGGATCACCGGGGCCGATGCCTATACCATACAACTTTCCGTTCATCGTTTGATCAAACTCCATTGGGTAACCGGTCGCAAAGGTTTCCAGCCCGTTAACGCGCCCAAAGGCTCTGCACGGCTTACCGAAATCTGCACAAGATCACCGCCGAACTCTTTGTAAAGCTCTGCCAACAACGCCTCTGATTCCAACGTAACCGCATTCGCCACCAACCGCCCCAAGAGACGCAACGCCTCCCAACAAGCGGTGAAAGTTTCGTGTGACAACCCTCCACCAATAAATATTGCATCAGGCGCATCTAGCCCCTCAAGCGCTTGGGGCACGTACCCGTCGACCAGTTCCAAAGCCGGAACTCCCAACGCCTGTGCGTTTCCTGCCGCCATTGTGCGGCGATCCGCGCGCGGTTCAATCCCGATCGCCTGCGCATATCGTGCCGCCCGCATCCATTCCACTGCAACCGAGCCGCACCCCGTGCCAACATCCCACAGCAGCGCCCCACGCATCGGCATCAGCTTTGCCAGAGTCACAGCCCGAACCTCGCGCTTGGTCATAGTGCCGTCGTGGATGAACACCTCGTCAGACATGCCCGGCACACGGGGCAACAATGCAGCGTCTGGCGCTGCGATACATTCCACCGCAAGCGTATTAAATGCCGGAACCTCGTGCTTCCAGTCCGCAGCAATTCCGTCAAACCGTTGCTCGCCCGAACCACCCATTGCCGCCAGCACAGTCATTTGACTTTTCCCAAAGCCACGCGCAGTCAAAAATTCTGCGATCTGCGCCGGTGTCTCCTCGCCAGTCGTCAAAATCAGCAAGCGCACATCCGGCTGAATGAATGCGATCATCTGTTCGACAGGGCGACCGTGCACTGTCAGAGTTTCAAGATCCGCCATGCTCCACCCCATCCGCGCTGCCGCCAGTTGGAACGCCGAAACCTGTGGGTGGTAAGTAATTTCCGAGGCAGGAATGCTGCGTCCGATGCGCGCCCCGACCGAAAACCACAGCGGATCCCCGGTCGCTAATACAACAACACGTTTCCCGCGCCGCAACACCAGTTCACCAATCAATGCATCAAAGGGGCTTGGCCATGCCAACATCTCGGCCCCCTCGTTCGCGGACAAAACATGGTGCCGCGCGCCGCCAATGATGACTTCCGCCGCCTCGACCACCGCACGCGTAGCAGGGGTCAAGCCGTCTAACCCGTCCTCGCCGATACCAACAATATGTAGCCATGGGGTCATAGAACTGCCCCCTTCTCTATTTCATAAATACTCATTTTAAAAGTTCTTCCGGCAAACCTGCCGCCATCGCATTAACCGCAGCCGAGGCCATCGCCGACCCTCCGCGCCGCCCCTGCAAACTTAAGAACGGAACGCCGCGTGGATTGGTCGCCAGCTCAACCTTGCTTTCCGTAGCCCCAACGAATCCGACCGGAAATCCCAATATCGCTGCCGGTTTTGGCCACCCTTCGTCCAGCTTTTCTAACAGGTGGAATAGCGTGGTCGGCGCGTTACCAATTGCCACAACAGCCCCTTCAATATGGTCGCGCCATAACTCAACCGCGGCCGCCGAGCGGGTCGTTCCAAGCGTTTCTGCCAGACCCGCCGTGCGCGGATCGTTGAGCGTTACGATAACTTCATTATCCGAAAGGTAGCGCCGGATCACCCCTGCACCAACCATTTCCACATCACAAAGGATCGTAGCCCCGGCCTTAATCGCGGTGTGCGCTGCGTGATGAATGTCAGGCGAAAACGCTAAGTCATCGACGATATCTACCATGCCGCAAGCGTGTATCAATCGAACCGCGGCGGGGTGCAAATCTTCTGGCAATCGCGCAAGATCTGCCTCCGCGCGAACGGTAGCAAAGGATTGGGCGTAGATCGACGAAGGGGATTTCTCGTAATCAATCAACCCTTTACCTCGATTCTCTTGCGAACAGATTCGGGACCAAGCGGGTGCTTCGCTTGCGGATATTCAGGATGCACATGATCGTGGCTGTGGTGGTGATGAGCGTTTTCGTGGCTGTGATCATGCGCGTGTTCATGGCTATGCCCCAAGTCCAGACGGCACGCGCCGGTGCAGAAATCATCACACAGATCGCAGGTTTCAACCGTTGCACCGGGTGCGTTCGCGCCTTGGCCCTCAACGTGGTGATGATGGCTCTCTTGCACAGCACCGACCTCAGCTTCGAATCCCAGAACTTGCTCGCGGTATTTGCACATTCCGCAGTTCATATTGTTCGTGCCCTCAATGATTTCGCGCACTCGTTCGGCGAAGGTCTCGATGACTTTAGGATGATCGTTCAGATAACCTGCCTTGATAAATTCAATGTCGGGATACTTTGCTGATGCCTCGTCGGTGAACCCGTAGATACGGTCGATCAGAACACCTGCAAACAGAAAATACGGGAAGACAATAACGCGCTTGTAACCCAGCTTGGCAACGTGATCGAGGCAGGGTTCAACCAGCGGAAATGTGACACCAGAATAGCCGACTTCGGCCCAACCGAATCCCATCCCCTCTTGAAGCAACCGAGCAACTTTCGAGACGTTTGCATTGGCGTCTGGATCAGACGCGCCGCGCCCGATTACGACCAGACAGGTATCGTGCAAATTCAGATCTCCAAACTCAGAATTCGCTTTGTTTACAGCGGCTTGAATGCGATCCGAAGCGGCTGCGATCATCTTGGGGTCGACCCCCAACTCACGACCGTATTCGACGGTGATTCCATGCTTGGCAGCATAGGTGTTCAGAACCGTCGGAATGTCGTTTTTGGCGTGCATTGCGGCGAACAGCATGCCGGGCACGGCGAGGATGTGGTCGCAGCCCGCGTTGCGCAGATTGTCAAGGCCGTCCCGCATAACGGGGTTGGCGAATTCCAAATATCCGTAGTCCACGTCCCAGTTTGGAAAGTGGGGTTTCAGTCCTGCGGCCACCTGCGCGAACTCGTCGACGGCAGCTTGGCTGCGCGAGCCGTGTCCGCAGACCATAACACCATATTTAGTCATAATTTTAGTGCTTTACGGCGTTGTAAGCGGCCAACGCCAGCACGCAAGTACCGACGATTACCAGCCACGAAATGTGGGGTACATGCAGCGCGCCGGATGTGTGCGCCAAGGCTGGAGTTGCTGTGATTGTCGCGAGAGTAATAAGAATTCGCATTGTGTTTTTCCTTCCGGTTTCATCGGTCCACCATGGAAGAAAACGCTTAATGTCGCCTTTATCAGGCTCCTGACAGTTCCGGCTTCAGCCCCCTATTTGGGTCGACCTTCACCAGACGCGCTTTCAGCCCCGAAGGGCACCGTCTACCATACGATTCATAGGGCGCTGCGCGCAGCTGCGCAAGTCCGTTTGCGACATGTTTTGGCCGGATTATCCGGCACACAATGCGTGCACAACCCGTACACAACGCGTATGCACAATTTTGGGTGTCGTTTTTCGAACAATTTGGCGCAACGGTTGTCAACAATCGCCAATGTGACGGGTTAAAACGGCATTTCTGCGCCGTCGTAGCCCTCATAAACACCCGTGGTTTCCATTGACAGAATATCGATCCTATTTAACAAACCCTTGGCCGATGTTTCAGCGTCTATATCCGCGCCGCTTCCGCCCATGTCGGTAACAACCCAGCCCGGATGATAGCTGCCGAGCGCGATGCCATCGCCGCGCAGATCAACCGCGAGGTTGCTGACCAAGTTGGTAATCGCCGCCTTGGACGAGCGGTAAATTAACGAACCGCCGTTTGCGCGCTCGTTCGAGCCCATTTGGGACGAGATCACCGCGATTTTCCCGCGGCTTTTGCGAATATTCGGCAGTGCAGCCTGAATGGTCGAAAATACACCGCCAACATTAACAGCCATAGTTTTAGCCCAGATATCCGCGCCATATCCGGTTTCCAGATTATGGCCCTTGTCCAGATTAACACCGGCGTTGCAGATCAAAACATCAATATCCCGCCCAATGATATCGCGAGTAAACCGCGCCACGCTGTCCGCA
This sequence comes from Paracoccaceae bacterium, assembly GCA_050256375.1. Lineage (GTDB taxonomy): Bacteria > Pseudomonadota > Alphaproteobacteria > Rhodobacterales > Rhodobacteraceae > NORP23. The sequence goes on from JBBWVU010000070.1 coordinate 32,152, forward strand.
TCGCTTACATCGAGTTGCAGCCAGTTCTTACCATCAGGCACGACGCGGCTGGTGCCAATTACGTTATGACCAGCGGCATTGGCTTGAATTTCCAGCTCCAGCCCGATGCCGCGATTAACGCCTGTTATGAGATATGTAGCCATGGGTTATCCTTCGTTCGATTTTTCGCGCAAAGTTAAAAAAATATTTACAACTCTTCAAATTGTAATTGTGAGTCCGACATAAACGACTTCACCAACGGGATGTAGGGTTTATGGTCCGCGCGCATCAGTGCCAGGGCCGAGATGTTGGGCGATGAATGGGGAACACGCTCCCTACGCTTGCTATTAAGATTCAACCTGTTTCTTCTTTTCATAAGCCTCGTAAAGCGGCTCCCAAAAAGCAGGGCCAGCACCCTTTTTGAATGTTGGCAAACTGTCCTCGATCTCGTACCAGTCAGCCTTTGAAGCGGTGAAAATATTGACCGCTACTTTCAATTCAGGATCACCGTCGAGCAAACCTGCCGGAATGATCATTTCGTCATCATCTTCAATGGGAACTCGGCTACCGCAGGTCTTGCAAAAAGGGCGCGGGTCGCAACCATCCGGTATAAAGTTGTTGATATTATCTGCCCCATATAACCACTCAAATTGTTCAACGGGAATATGCAGATACGACCCAAACGCACTACCACTTGCTTTTCTACATAAGGAACAATGGCAATTATTTATAGCGATTGCCGGTGGTATAATTTTGAATCTGACAGCCCCGCAAAGGCAAGTTCCTGTGGTCATATTATCTCCATTCACGGTGGTTGGTGATATTATACCCACATTACAAATCTAATTCAAATATCGGGCGGTGTGTGGTCAAAACTCCACGCCCCTTTGCGCCTTAACGCCGGACCTAAACGGATGCGCCAACAGCTCCATCTCGGTTGCCAAATCTGCGATCTCCAACAGTTCCGGCTTGGCGTTGCGCCCAGTCAAAACTACATGCGTCATCGGGGGTTTTTCCTCTTTCAGGAACCGCACCACCTCGGCCACGTCCACATAGTCGTAGCGAATAGCGATGTTGATTTCGTCTAGCAGGACCATCATGTTCCGCTCGTCCAAGATCAGCTCTTTCGAGCGTTCCCATGCAGCTTGCGCCATCTCGATGTCGCGGGATTTGTCTTGGGTTTCCCACGTGAACCCCTCACCCATCGCGTAGAACGGGCATTGGTCGGCGAATTGTTCGGTGATCAGTTTCTTCTCGCCGCTTTCCATCCCGCCTTTGATAAATTGCACTACGGCGCAGGGCATGTCCCATGCGATGTGGCGGAAAATCATGCCAAACGCGGCAGAGGATTTGCCTTTGCCCTTGCCGGTGTGGACGATGACCAGCCCGCGTTCCTCGGTTTTCGAGGCCATGATTTTATCGCGGGCGGCCTTCTTCTTGGCCATCTTCATGTTGTGACGTTCGATATCTGCGGATTCGGTCATGGTTTTCCCCTTTTGGTTGGCGCTAAGGATGGCCCGAACCAGCGCGCCGCGCAATACGAAAAGTCAAAGGGCTTCGTGCAAACTTTAGTCGCACCTTTGCATATGGGAACCGCTGCAACTTCCGTGTAAAACCTGCCCAAACGTCGAATCAAAGGATTTATCGTGCTAGCTACTAACGAAATTAAAGCGCTCCTTTCCGAGCATTACGACCTGACGCCCTCGCTTGAGAAAGCTGAAGCGACGCGGGATATTTATGCGAAAACGGATCGGGTTATTCCGCTGGCTGAATGGGCCACGTATGCGCCGTATGTGATTGAAATAAATCGCTTAAAGAAAGAGCGAAACGCCGTTATTCTGGCGCATAACTATATGACGCCGGAAATCTATCACGGGGTTGCTGATCATGTCGGGGACAGCCTGCAATTGGCGATCACGGCCACCGAGGTCGAAGAAGACGTAATTGTGCAGTGCGGTGTGCATTTTATGGCCGAGACGTCGAAAATTCTGAACCCGTCCAAAACGGTATTGATACCGGATATGGCGGCGGGTTGTTCGCTGGCAGAATCCATTACCGCTGAAGGGGTTGCCGAGATGCGGGCGAAATATCCGGGCGCCGCTGTAGTTTCGTATGTGAACACCACAGCCGAGGTGAAAGCCGCCTCGGACATCTGTTGTACTTCGGCCAACGCCCTGCAAATCGTTGATGCGATGGAAGGCGATACCGTGATTATGACGCCGGACAAGTTTCTGGCCCAGAATGTCGCCAATGAAAGCAATAAGAATGTGGTTTGGTGGGACGGAAGCTGCATTGTGCACGAACTTTACCAAGCGGAAGACCTGCGCGCTTACCGCGAGGCGGAGCCTGATATCAAGATCATCGCCCACCCCGAATGCACCCCCGAAGTGGTTGCGGAGGCAGACTTCACTGGCTCCACCCGCGGGATTGTGGACTGGGTGCACGAACATAAACCGCGCAAGGTGATGTTGGTCACCGAGTGCTCAATGGCGACGAATATTTCGGACGAGCTGCCCGATGTCGAGTTCGCCAAGCCTTGCAACATGTGCCCGTATATGAAGAAGATCACGTTAGAAAAAATTCTGTGGTCTTTGCACACCATGAGCACCGAAGTAGTGGTTGATCCGGAAATCGCAGGAAGGGCGCGGCTGGCAGTTCAGCGGATGATTGATCTTAGCAAATCGTTGAAAATCTGAAACTCCAAGGAAATCAAATGAGCATCGCTTTCACTTCTCTGCCGGACATTATTCTGGAACCGATGATCCGGAACGCCATCACCGAAGATCTGGGGCAATACGGTGATATTACGACCCGAGCGGTGATTGCTGCCGATACCACCTATACCGCCGGCCTGAACGCCCGCGAAGCTGGCGTAGTTTCGGGCATGCAGGTTGCGGCGATAACGTTCCGATTGATCGACCCTTCGCTGATGATAACCACGCACATTGCAGACGGGCAGCCTTGCAAATCCGGCGATACGCTGATGACCATCGAGGGAAGTGCTACTTCCATTCTGATGGGGGAGCGGGTGGCGCTGAACTTTGCGGGGCGGTTGACTGGCATCGCCACTATGACGGCGGCGTTCGTGGCTGAAACGCGTGGGACTGCGGCGCGTATCACCTGCACGCGCAAGACTACGCCAGGGTTGCGCACGGTTGAAAAGCAAGCGGTGCTGCATGGTGGCGGGTTCAACCATAGGTTTGGTTTAAGCGACGCGATCCTGATTAAAGACAATCATATTGCGGCAGCGGGTGGAATTTCCGAGGTTTTGAACCGTGCCAAGGCGGTTGCCTCGCATATGGTCCGTATTGAGATCGAGGTGGATAATTTGGAGCAACTGGGTGAGGTTTTGACTGCGAAGATTGCCGACGTTGTTTTGCTTGATAACATGGACTCGGAGACCCTGAAACGGGCCGTGAAAATGGTTAATGGGGCATTAATTACAGAGGCTTCGGGCAATATGCGTCTTGATCGCATTGCCGAAGTGGCTGGCACAGGGGTCGAGTATATCTCGTCGGGGGCGTTGACACATTCCGCCCGAACGCTTGATTTGGGCTTGGATTTTTAGCACATCAACGCCTCTGGCTTATCCAAGTAACTCCGCCAACATACCCTTCGCCGAATTGCTTCGTGGCACCCAAAGCCCTCGATCTATCGCCTCTTGAAACTTCGCGGCCATTTCTCGCAGGGCGGCTGGGTTGGCGTCTTCGATGAATTCGCGAGTGGCATCGTCCTCGATAAATGCAGCGTGCACCAAGTCAAAATGGTGGTTCTTCACCGCCTTGGTCGTCGCCGCGAATGCGAACATGTAGTCCACCGTCGCGGCTATTTCGAAAGCTCCCTTATAGCCGTGGCGCTTAACGCCCTCGATCCATTTGGGGTTCACGACACGAGAGCGGATAACACGGGACATTTCTTCGTCCAGCGTGCGAATGACGGGGCGTTCGGGGCGGGAGTGGTCGTTGTGATAAATCTTCGGCGCTTCACCCTGTATATGCTGGATTGCCGCCGAAACGCCGCCCTCGAATTGGTAATAGTCGTCACTGTCCAGAATATCGTGTTCGCGATTATCTTGATTTTGCACAACGGCCTCGACGGTGCTCAGTCGAGTTTCAAGTTGCTCACGGGCACCCTGCCCTTCGGCCCCGCCACCGTAGGCGTAACCGCCCCACGTCAGATAAGCGTTGGCGAGATCGGCCGTGTCATTCCAGATACGCTCATCAATCAACGCCTGAAGTCCCGCACCATATGCGCCGGGTTTGGAACCAAAAATGCGAAAACCAGCTGCCTCGCCCAGCGCGTCAACTTCAGCGAGATAGCGGGCAGCGAGGGGGTTCATGTCCACAGGCTCGTCCAGCTTCATCACAGCCCGCACAGCACTGTCCAGCAGGTCGATTTGCGCCGGGAACGCGTCGCGAAAAAATCCTGAAATTCGTAGGGTTACATCTACGCGGGGCCGGTCGAGGACGGACAAGGGGATAATTTCAAACCCTGTCACCCGACGGCTATTAGTGTCCCACTGCGGCTTTACACCCATCAGGGCCAGCATCTGCGCGATGTCATCGCCGCCAGTCCGCATATTCGAAGTTCCCCAAGCCGTCAGAACCATTGAACGGGGCCAATCGCCTTCGTCTTGCAAATGGCGTTCAATCAACGCGTATGCGGATTTCCACCCCAACTGCCAAGCGGCGGGGGTTGGCAACGTGCGGCTATCGATAGAATAGAAGTTCCGGCCAGTTGGCAAAGTATCAAGACGCCCGCGAGTTGGCGCACCGGAAGGGCCCGGTTTAATGAAACGCCCTGACAGGCCTTGCAGCAGAGCAGACATTTCGGACTCTCCACATGCCCGTACAGCAGGCAAAACGCGGGCGTGGATTTCTTCGACTACAGCACGGGTGCGTTTCCACATCGGATCAGGCTCCAGCCCCTCGACAAGGCGGCCTGCCATCCATTCCAGACGTTCGACACTATCACCGAGGCTGCGCCAGATATCGCTTGAAGCCGCCTGCAACGCTTTATGACGCGGGCCACCATATGCGTCGCCCATTGCACAATCGAGTGGATCGAAACCCATCTCCATATCTTCTGCCAAAGCACGAATAATCGATGCGTCAGCACCCTTGCCTTGCCCACGCGGCACCCGCACCAATGCGACCACGAGGTCACGCTCCAACCGCCCCTCCGGCGACGTTCCAAACACATGCAGGCCGTCTCTGATCTGACTTTCCTTCAGGTCACACAGGTAATTATCAAGGCTAGTAAGTTGGCTCTGCTCGTCCGCCTGCCAATCTACTCCCGCATCCTCGTCTATGCGCGTGGCTTGGCTCAGGGACAAAATCTCTCCCTTTAAATACTCGAGGCGGCGCGGGTCCACCCCTGCCGCCTCGTAATACTCGTCAACCAATGCTTCCAGATCTCTCAACGGACCATAGGTTTCGGCCCGCGTTAGCGGCGGTGTCAGGTGGTCGATAATAACTGCCTGCGCACGACGCTTGGCTTGTGTCCCCTCGCCGGGATCGTTGACAATAAACGGGTAGAAGTGGGGTGTGGGTCCGAAAACTACCTCGGGAAAACATTCATCGGACAGCGCCAGCGCCTTGCCCGGCAGCCACTCCATATTCCCGTGCTTGCCCATGTGAACGATAGCATTGGCGCGGAACTGGTGGCGCATCCAGAAATAAAACGCCAGATAGTTATGCGGCGGAACGAGGTCGGGCGAGTGATAGGTTTCTTTGGGGTCAATGTTATAGCCACGCGCGGGTTGAACTCCGACGACGACATTACCAAAATGGAGGATAGAGAGTGTAAAATACCCGCAATCGACCTCGCCTTCCGTAAAGAACGGATCCGTTTCGGGCTTGCCCCAGCGTTCTTCAATCCGGCGGCGTGTATCGATGGGAAGCTGACCATAATCAATCTGGTAATCCGCCATAGACAAACGTTCGCCACCTTGTTTGCTGGCCCTGTCGGTCAGCCAATTCGTCGGCCCTGCCATTATTTGCGCCATAAGATCGGCGCTGTCGTCGGGCAGATTGTTTGTGGCGTATCCCTCAGCGGCCAACGCGCGCAAAACATCCATTGTTGCGGCGGGTGTGTCCAAACCGACGCCATTTGCAAGCCGACCATCTTTGTTGGGATAGTTCGCCAAAATCAGCGCAACCTTACGATCCGCCGTAGCAACCGACCCCAATTTTGCCCAGTTAGCGGCGAGTTTTGCGACAAACCCGATGCGGCCGCCGTGGGCGCGATAACTGGAGATCAGGCACTCGGTCACCTCGTCGAAATACGCCTCGCCTTTGAAGCTGACTGCGCGGGTCAGGATACGGCCGTCGATTTCGGGTAGGCTGACGTTCATAGCAATATCACGGGCTGACAAGCCGTTTAGGCTTTCCTCCCATCCGGCCTCGGTTCCGCCTGCAAACACGATTTGAAACACCGGCGCACCGGTCGCATCAAGTGGGGTTGGCTGGTGCCATTCCGCACCGGATTGTGGCGAGGAAACCGCAAAGCTGGTCCCGTTCAGAACGACCGCAGGGGCGGCTTGCCCAAACAATTGCGCTATAGTTGCCGCGCTAACCGCGTCCTTCAACGAGGCCACAAATACAGGCAGCGGGTTCAAGCCCTCGCGGAGCAATTGCCGGATCAGACGGTTGACCGGATGTAATCCCGCGCCTTGCACCAAGGCCCGATAAAACACAACCGCGACAATGGGTTGGTCATCTTTCCAGTAGGTTTCGCGTAAATCTTCCAGCGAAACATTCGCCTCACCCGGCCAGTAAATCCCAGCCCGCAGCAGCAGTTTCGCAGTGGCCGGTCTATCCGTATCGTCCAGCATCGCCCGCGCATACCGCAGGAAATTCGTCGAATTATCGGGTCCACCCTCAATCATATAAGACCAAAGTGCGTCGTAATCCTCGTCCGCGACGGTCGAAAGCCGTCGCAGCCCTTCTTCGGGTTTATCATCGCCAGGCAGCGCCACAAACGGCACCCCTGCAGCGCTCAGCCGGATAGCGAATTGTTCCAAGCCGTAGGGCCAATATGCCTGCCCGCCAAGAATTCGAACAATCACAAGGCGCGATTTGGTTGCCGTATCATCAAGGTATTTATCAATGGTGAACGGATGCGCCAAATTCCCTAAGCTCGCCAACCGTAAGGTTTGCGGCCCGTCAGACATCTCGGAAAATGCCGCCGATAGTCCGGCGATCTCGGTATCCGCTGCCGAAATTACCAGTACATCGGAAGGGGATTGACCCAAGTCTACAGGTTCGGACCCATCCGAAATCTCGCCGGGCTGAACCTGAAGCAGGTGCATCAGCCAGCCAGCGCTTTGGTAATGGCAACCCGATCGAGGCCTGCGTGCCCGATCACTACAAGGTTGGTTTTGCCTTTTTCATCAGCGGTCAGTGGGCGGTCAAAATACGTCTCAATCCGCGGGCCGACGGCCTGAACAACCAACCGCATAGGCTTGTTACCAACTTGCGCGAAGCCCTTTAGGCGCAAGATATCATGGTCGCGAATAGTTTCGACTACCAGATTTGCAAAAGCATCAACATCGTCGATCACCCCGCGCGCGACCTGAAAGGTTTCGAATTCGTCATGGCCGTGTTCATGGTGGTGATCGTCATGGTCGTCCTCGTCATCGTGATCATGGTGGCGATGATGCACCTCGTGACGAGAGGAAAGATCATCTTCCGCACCGATCCCCATGCCCAGCAATGTACGCGGACTGACTGCCCCCATTTCTGCACGGATAAACTGAACACCGGAACGAACACCGGCCCGCAGCTTAGCCTCAAGCTCGTCAGCTTGATCGACACTTAGAAGATCAATTTTATTCAGGATTATCATGTCGGCACAGGCCAGTTGATCCTCGAATAATTCCGACAATGGCGTCTCGTGGTCCAGCATATCATCAGCACTACGTTGTACATCGATGGCAGCTTCGTCATGGGCGAAACGTCCGGCGTTAACGGCCTCGCTGTCCACTACCGTTACAACGCCATCGACGGTCACACGACTGCGGATAGCAGGCCAGTTAAACGCGCGAACCAAAGGTTGTGGCAGGGCCAAGCCGGATGTCTCGATTACAATGTGATCCGGTGGATTTTCCCTGCCCAGCAGCTTTTCAATTGCTGGCACAAAATCCTCGGCAACGGTGCAACAGATACAACCGTTGGACAGCTCGATTACGTCATCGTCTGTGCAGCCTTCAATTCCGCAGCCTTTTAACAGGTCCCCGTCAATGCCAAGATCACCAAACTCGTTGATAATCAGTGCAATCCGCTTACCGTTGGCGTTTTTCAACATGTGCTGCACAAGCGTAGTTTTCCCTGCCCCGAGGAAGCCGGTAATAACTGTTGCTGGAATTTTTCCTGCCATGATCTTCTCCTATGTCAGCGAAGGGATACGGGCAACGAAATGCCCTTTGACGCCTTGCGGCCACTGTTTGAACGGCACCTGTCCAGTTTCGCTTTCCGCATGACGCTCGGCGTATTCGACAACGGCTTCGGCGGATTCTGCGGTGGGGTTGAACTTGCCCAAAACATAAGTCAACTTGCCGTCCCCCTGAATGGCTATGTTACAATGCCGTTCACACCCCATAAGACAAGATTGACGGCGCACGGTTATCGCCGTACTGGCGGCAATACGCTCGACATGCTCCGCCAGAATTTCTCCACCAGTTTTGCCGTTGTGCAACTTATCCAGCAGGGAATAATCGCAGGTGTCACATACAATAATTGTCGTCATAACCATCTCCAGAATTCTTTATATCCGCTGAGCCCAGCGTAAAACGTCCAAAACCGTCGAGGCGTTCTCTACCACCGGCAAAACAGGCCTATCAACCATAATCACCGATATGCCCAACTGTGTCGCAGCATCCAGTTTTGCGCGAGTCTGATCTCCGCCAGCATTTTTCGTAACCAGATGGGATATTCGGTGCGTTTTCATGAGCGCGATCTCGGCTTCCAGTGTGAATGGCGGGCGCTGAATAATCGCCTCACCCTGCGAAAACGGCGTTAAAACCTGCTCTATTCCGCGGTACAAAAACCACACATCGCTACGGTGAACAAATGGAGCCAGACTTTGCGCCCCGACTGTTAGAAATGCGCGCGCACCTTGCGGTAGTGCTTTTGCAGCAGCGGGTAAGTCACTGGCTCGGGTCCAGCCGGATTGGACCTCCCACTCCTGCCTTACAAACTGCAGTAGCGGCAACCCTGCCGCTGGCGCCGCAGTTGCTGCCGATCCACTCATGGTTATCGCGAACGGATGGGTTGCATCAATGACGCCTGAAATTTCTTCTTTTCTTAAATACTCAATCAATCCGGTTACGCCGCCGAACCCACCTGTCCGCACCTTATAAAACCGTTTCGCGGGCGCAGAAGTTACCCCCGCCAGCGACAGGATGAACGCAACGCCAGCCTTCTGTAATTCCACGGCGATCTTGTGCGCCTCGTGCGTGCCACCCAGAACCAGAATCATTCAAAACCCACCCGCGCCAGAACTTTTCCGGCGCGATCTATCACAATCACCTCGACGGCAACCTGCGCCCCGTCGAGCATCCGCAGAGCGCTTTGTCGTGCCCCATGGGCTACCTCGTCGGCCAATCGGGTACCGCATATGTGATAAGCCTCCAGTGCGGTGTTCGCATCTGCCACCGCGTCACAATCCGCCATCTTGGCCAATGCCGGGAAATCCACCTGTGAACGGCCCGAATGTAAATCACTTGCCCCTTGCGCCAGCTTGGTCATCTTCCCGATCCCGCCGCAGATTGTTAATTTCGCGATCGGATGCTTGCGAAGGTATTTCAATACGCCACCGGCAAAATCACCCATATCAAGACAATCTTCTTCGCCCATACTATAAATCTCGCGCGCCACCGCTTCAGAAGTCGAACCCGTCGCCGCAATCACATGCTGACGGCCCGTGGCAACCGCTACATCGATGCCGCGATGGATGGATGCAATCCACGAAGAACACGAGAACGGGCGAACGATTCCCGTTGTGCCCAACACTGATAGTCCCCCGACAATTCCCAGACGGCCATTCCACGTTTTCAGGGCCAGCGCCTCGCCGTTGCGAATAGAAATGGTCACGTCGAAATCCGGTTCAGACCCATCCAGCACATCGGCAATCGCCTGATCTATCATCAAGCGGGGCACCGGGTTGATGGCGGGCTCCCCCACTTCAAGCGGTAGTCCGGGTTTGGTTATCGTCCCGACACCTGCTCCCGCATGGAATCGCAGTCCCTGCCCCGCCTTGCCTCGCGAGACTTTGGTCAAGATCAAGGCACCATGGGTTACGTCGGGATCGTCACCTGCATCTTTGATGATGCCAGCCTCGGCCCATCCGTTACCTTGGGAAGTTATTTCCAGCGGAAACGATGGTTCCTCGCCCTTGGGAAGCAAAATCGACACGGGATTAACGAAACCCTTCCCCAGCAGGGCCGAACACGCTGCTTTGGCCGCTGCAGCAGCACAAGCACCGGTGGTCCAACCGCGTCGCAATATTTTGTCAGGTTTCCGAGTCATCCAGTCCTTATAACCCGTTATTCCAACCCAAGCCATTCCGGTATGTCACCGATGTTATCGAGCACCATGTCCGCATAACCTTCGAGGTCTTTTTGCTCGGCCGGTCCAGTCAGAACGCCCAGCGTTACCATGCCCGCCGCGCGCCCCGCTTTCAGGTCGTGGGTGCTGTCGCCAACCATCACCACTTCGCATGGTTCGACATTCATCGCTCCCGAAAACCCAAGCAGCATTCCCGGTTCAGGCTTTGCGCCAAACCCACTGTCGCATCCACTGATGAAATCAAAGTAATCCAGCACATTCACACTGCTCAGGTGTGCCCGTGCAGGGGCCTCGTTGTCGTTCGTCGCAAGCCCAATTTTCAGGCCGTTGGCCCGAAACCGCGTTAGCAGCGGCACAAGATCAACCACCGGAGACTGCGGCGCATTCGAGCCAGTCTCGATCACATACTCGGTCAACGCACCTCGATCCCAGTGTGGCAACGCCCCGTGTACCGCATCCATGATTCCGTCCATCGAGTTGGTAATCATAACGCTAGAAGGATAAAAGGTACCGTTTGCCAGATCATACTCCATCGCTTTGGCCAATGTCTTGGCCATGTCCGCGTCACCGCCCGATATATCGGCAATAAATCCCGCACACCAGACGCCCCATGTCGCCTGAAAATCGAACAAAGTTCCATCCTTGTCGAACAACAGCCCCTTGATAGGTTTTGACACTTGCTCACCCCTTTATTGCTGCTAACCTGCCCGCAACGAAAGGCAGGCCTATGGCGCGTGTGATATCCAGTCGTGCAGACTATGCACAGTTCAAACAGATGACCACCCGTTGGCGCGACAATGACGTGTATGGGCACATGAATAACGTGGTCTTTTACGAATATGTAGACAGTGCAGTGAACATGTGGCTGATGGAAAACGCCTCTTTGGATATTCCCAACGGCGAAATCGTCGGGTTGGTGGTCGAGACCGCCTGCACCTTCCACGGGCCGTTGAAATTTCCCGAACCGCTGGATGTGGGACTGCGTGTCTCGCGGATTGGCAATTCCTCGGTGACTTTCGAAGTAGGTTTGTTTTCAGATGGCGCGCGAAACGCTGCGGCCGAGGCGCGCTTTACGCATGTCTATGTTAACGAAAAAACCCGCAAACCGGTTCCGTTACCGGATGGATTGCGGGCAGCATTGAAACAGCTTGTACTAGACTGAAACGCTTGTTCGATTGTCCGTTCTAACCGTCGTCCATCATGGCGTCGTCATGCATTGCTGCTTCGACGGACTAGTCTCGTCTCTTGACTTGCAATGTTATGTCCAATTCGGCAAATCGCCACCAGGCAACGCAATGCGGGCCATCATCGGCTGCTCAGCCGCAACACCGAAGTCGTCGCAAAACGCCATCACCATCGCATCATCAGTTAACAGAAAATCGAGAACAAACCCCAAAAACTCGGGTTCTTGCGAACGGGTTCGCAAATCGTCGGCGGCGATGCCAGTCATGCCCAGAAACTGGCCAAGCAAATCATCGTTGTCCGTGGCCAACCAACTCAACACCTGAATGCCTAACCGCTCGGCGTTTTCTCGGTTCATCGCATTAACTCCAATATCCCAAATACAGGTCAAACTGATCTGCTAGGTTAAACCGGAACTCGCTAATGTTCGCAAGGCCGCAAATGAACCAAGTGCGCGTAGTCCGCAATCACAGTAATTTGTTGATACATACCGATAACTTGCAGTATCCTGCACGGCAGGCTGGCGCATTAGACTGGCCTCATAATAATAAACACGGGAGATATATTGTGAAAACGTTTAACAAATTTATTGCAATCGCCATCACAGCAGTTAGCGCTGTTTCAGCAACTGCCGGCAGCCATAATCTGGTGACTGCGGATGTTAATGATCCGGTAACACTTCGCATTAATGTTATGCAGAACGCTGGGGCCGCTACGGGCATTGCTTCGGCTATGATCAAAGGAAATATTCCGTTTGACCCATTCACAGCGCGGGCCGCGTTCACAGCGATCAACACCGCATCCCTCGGGTTGGCTGGGCTGTTTCCCGCCGGAGCCGAGGAAAATATGCGCAGCTCCGCTGGGCCCGCTATCTGGAATGACCCGACAGGCTTCAAATCTGCAATCGCCAAGTTCATCGCGGATTCCGGCGCTGCCAAAGCCTCGCCCCCTGCATCTTTAGACGAATTCAAGGTTGCGTTCGGTTCGGTGACCAGCAATTGCAAGGCATGTCACCAAAAATACCGCATCAAACGCTGATCGCCGATGAATGGGTAAACCGCAAAGGTTAATCATCGCAGTCGCAACATTGATCGCAGTCGGTTTGTGGTTCCTGTCCGCCCCCGACACCTTAAGCGATTCAGAAGCTTACGCTGGCGTTGGTAACATCGAACAAGGCCAAACGGTGTTCTATGCCGGTGGATGCGCTTCATGCCATTCAGCCCCCAAAACAACCAGAGACGCCAAACTACTTCTTACGGGAGGCCGTGCATTTGCGTCACCCTTCGGAACATTTTACGCCCCTAACATCTCGTCAGACTCCGAATTCGGTATTGGCAACTGGTCGAATCTGGACTTGGCCAATGCGATGATAAAAGGCGTGTCACCACAAGGGCAGCATTACTATCCGGCCTTTCCTTACACATCCTATTCCCGCGTCAGACCTTCGGACATCGTCGATTTACGGACGTTTCTAAACACGCTTCCCGCCTCGACCGCCAAGAACATAAAGCATGACCTACCGTTGCCATTCCGTTTCCGACGAGCGCTGGGATTGTGGAAACTCATCTACCTTAACGACGACGCCGTGCAGGAAACCGAAGGTCTGTCGCGAGGGCTATATCTGGTCGAGGGTTTGGGGCATTGCGCCGAGTGTCACACACCAAGAACTTTGTTGGGAGGAATGCAAACCACACGTTGGATGGCTGGTGCGCCCCTGCCCAAAGGCGATGGTCGTGTGCCGAACATCACCCCGCATACCGACGGTCTGGCGCAATGGAGCGTGGCGGATATTACCGGATACCTGACAAGCGGATTCACCCCTGACTTCGACTCGGTAAGTGGATTAATGGTCGATGTGGTTGAGAATACCGCCCATCTAAGCGGAAATGACCGGCTCGCCATTGCAGAGTATCTGAAGGCGTTAACGCCCGTAGCGAAACCCTGATTAACTCCAATTGTAACTAACTTTATGCCCTCGTTAACCTTCCGTTAACACTTCTAGTGTTTTTTGGAGGCATTTGAATATTGGTGTATCGGAGGGTCGATGTCTGGACGTATTCTGGTTGTAGACGACATTGCAACGAACCGGCTCATATTGAAGGCAAAATTATCGTCGGCATACTTCGATGTGCTGCTGGCAGATTGTGGACAGCAAGCGTTGGCGATCGCCCGCTCGGAATTGCCTGACATGATCTTCTTGGACGTTATGATGCCGGATATGGACGGGTACGAAGTTTGCCGCATCTTGAAATCCTGCCCCGACACCGCACATATCCCCGTCATTATGGTTACTGCACACAACTGCACCGAAGAAAAAATTCGCGGGTTGGACGCGGGGGCCGACGATTTCTTGAGCAAGCCAATAAACGACATCACTCTTTTCGCGCGGGTTCGAAACCTGATGCGGGTCAAAATAATGTTCGACGAACTAAAGCTGCGCGAAACGACATCACAAGAACTTGGTCTTAGTGATCTTCTGGAAAGTCACAGCTTTGACACAGACGAGAGCGGATGCGTGCTACTGGCGGGTAACAGTCCTGAGCAAGCGGAAAGTTGGTCTAGCTGTATCCAGTCAAAACTGCCGTTCACGACCATCATAGCCAATTCAGAAGAACAAGCCGCCGACATAGCGCGCCACAATACACCCGACGTATTCATCGTATGTCAGACACTAGCAAACGGTGGCGATGGCTTGCGGTTGGTTTCGAATTTACACTCCAATCTGAACACCAGACAATCCGCAATCATTCTCGTAGTCGAGGATAACGACATGGAAACCGCAACCAAAGGGCTGGATTTAGGGGCAAGCGATTACATATGCTCACCATTTGATCCGAACGAAATGGTTGCACGGTTGCGTTCTCAGATGCGGCGAAAGAAATACTCTGACAAGTTGCGGTCCAACGTCCGCGACGGGTTGAAAATGGCCGTGATCGATCCACTGACAGGTCTGTATAACCGCCGTTATGCAACCCAGCATATGCAAAGAATCATCGAGAGGTCTGGCGAATCCGGGCTGCCCTATGCCGTGATAATGATGGATCTGGATCGGTTCAAGTCGGTCAATGATACGCACGGACACGAGTCCGGAGATCGCGTATTGAAAGAGTTCGCTCGACGATTACAGAAAAACCTTCGCGGCATAGATCTGGTCGCGCGACTGGGCGGCGAAGAGTTCTTGGTGGTGATGCCTGATACCGGACCCAGCGAAGTAGCATTCGCGGCGGAACGCTTGCGAGCCGCAATTGACCGGGTTAAATTCAAGATAGACGAGGATTTGGAAATTCCGGCAACTGTCAG
>JBBWVU010000071.1:0-1990 GCA_050256375.1 Paracoccaceae bacterium
AGTGGACCTGTCGCGGTTTAGTTCCGCTCCGGGTTCTCACTTAAGCTGCCATTCGCTCAAAAGCCAAGGGGCTTTTCCAACCTAACGCCGAGTGTTTACGACGCGGATTATAAAAGCCGTTGATGTATTCGAAGATTGCCAGTTCGGCGGCTCTGCGTGTGTGCCACGGGTGCCGCCAGATCAGTTCAGCCTTAATGGTTTTGAAGAATGCTTCGACGACCGCGTTGTCGTAGCAGTTTCCTTTACCACTCATGGATGCTTTGAACCCGTGTTGGCGCAGGCGTTTCTGATAATCGTGCGAGCAATACTGGGAGCCGCGATCCGAATGATGAATGCAGCCTCTGGGTGGTTTTCGTAACGCTACGGCCATGTCCAACGCCCGAATTGCCAAGTCCCGCTTCATCCGGTTGCTAACCGCCCATCCAATAACTCGCCGTGAATACAAGTCCAGAACCACGGCCAGATACAGCCAACCCTCTTGGGTCCAGATATAGCTGATATCAACCACCCATTTCTGATTGGGTTTTTCTGCGGTGAAGTTCCGGTTCAGCAGGTTCGGCGCGATGTTGAATTTGTGATTGCTGTCCGTAGTCACTTTGTATTTACGGGTTCTAACAACAGATATGCCGTTTTGGCGCATCAGCCGACCGATACGACGATGACCAACATCAAACCCAAGTTCTTTCAGTTCTTCCGTCATCCTGGGCCGACCATAACTGCCTAGAGATAGGCGATGCTGTTCTCTGATATGGGCCAGTAATACCATATCTTTACGTTGGCTCTGACTAATCGGGCGAGATCGGAAAGCACGAAAGCCACGTGAACTGACATCCATGATCCGGCACAATCGTTCCGTCGGAACTGTGCCACAATTTTCCTCGACGAACCTGAACCTCATGGCTTTTGACCCGCGAAGAAAATAGTGGCCTTCTTTAACACCTCCCTCTCCTCGCGCAGAAGGCGGTTTTCTTTGCGAAGTCTGGTTACTTCGGCCTCAAGATCGCTCTGGGCTGTCGGCTCAGGCAAATTTCTGCGCTCCAATTGTATCCAGCGGCACAACGTCGAAAAACCAACGCCAAAGTCAGCCGCCACCTGCTTGCGGCTTAATCCACTCGTCAGTGCAACGCGCACCGCTTCTTGTCTAAATTCTGTTGTATGTTGTATTGCCATGTCGTTTCTCCTTTAAGGCATAATATGCAAATAAAGGAGCGGAACAATTCTGTGACAGGTCCACAGCGACACATCCCAAGGGGCAGAGAAGACAAAGATCGATTGGTTGGTGATATGATTGAGCTTACACGCCAGTACGGGCGTTACGGCTATCGTCGTGTTGCGGCCATGTTACGAGTTGCAGGCTGGCATGTGAATGACAAGCGTGTGGAACGGCTTTGGAAGCGTGAGGGGCTGAAGGTACCATCAAAACAGCCCAAAAAGGGGCGATTGTGGCTTAATGACGGATCGTGCATACGGTTAAAGCCGGAACGCAAGAACCATGTGTGGCCATATGATTTTGTTCACCATCGAACCGACGATGGGCGGGCATTCAGAACTCTGAACATAATCGACGAATTTAGCCGGGAGTGCCTGGAGATACGGATTAAGCGAAAGCTGAACTCCACCGACGTTGTGGATGCGCTGACGGACCTGTTTATTTTGCGTGGCGTCCCTGCATTCATCCGGTCAGATAATGGCCCTGAGTTCATAGCAAAAATAGTCCGCAACTGGATTACAGCTGTCGGTGCCAAAACTGCCTACATCGAACCTGGATCACCATGGGAAAACGGATATTGTGAAAGCTTCAATGCCCGGCTTCGAGACGAGCTATTGAATGGTGAAATCTTTTACACCCTCAAAGAAGCACAGATTATCATCGAGCAATGGAGGAGACATTACAACACAGTCAGACCGCACAGTGCATTGGGCTACCGCCCACCAGCGCCGGAATCCATCATCTTGATAGACCGAAGGCCAATCATGCACTAACATTCAA
>JBBWVU010000072.1:0-11162 GCA_050256375.1 Paracoccaceae bacterium
TCAGCGCCTATGGGTCCAAATAGGGTAATTTGATAAGAGAGTGTTTCTGGCTCATCGTAACCACTGAGGAGTGGACATGAGACAGACAATTGGAACACGCAAAAGCCCTGGCGAGAAGATCGTCAAAGACATCAAACGGGCGACCCGCAAGCAGTATTCAGCGGAGGAGAAGATCAGGATTGTTCTTGATGGTCTTCGTGGCGAAGACAGCATTGCCGAATTGTGCCGCCGAGAAGGCATATCGCAGGGTATTTACTACAAATGGTCGAAGGACTTCATGGAAGCTGGCAAACGGCTGATTACGTGCTAACGTTCAAGCTGGACCACACAGGTGGGGTTAATCAACATGAGTTTTCTACGAATTAGTCGATGCCTATTAGCCTTGGTGTTCCTTACTGCGTGCGAGCCCACGACATCTGACGCGCAAAAGCCCATCGTCGCGCCGGTCAAGACGCAAACCGCGCTGCGGCCCGCCCGTATTCCTCAGTATGAGCGCTACAAAACGGCTATCAGAACACCTCTGAGAGACCTGCAGGTAGATGCCGGGTTTACCCTGGTCGATGATTGGTCGTCGTTCATGCGCTACCACGACAAGCATGTGAAAGGCCGCGAAGGCTATGATGAGAACATGCTGGAGTTTTACAGCGACAGGATTGATGTTAGCCAGTGCGATGCGGATTTGGGGCGCACGGATACCAAGGCAAGCTCGAAAGAACGAGGCCAGAATTTTCCTTCGTTGGTGAACCGCTGCCACAACATGCTTGCACAGCTTTTCAGGATCGATCCGGCTGTCAATGTGTCCCACTACCGTCAGATCATCGACTATTGGCTTGAGAACGGCGTGCTGCTTCGCGCGAATTCAATACAGGCGCGACAGGGGCGTGAGGGGGCGGATTATGCTTATGCCTTCTCGTCGAATGTCGCAAAGATGATGGCGCATTTTGCGTTGCATCATCCGCTTTACGGCTATTCCGATGATGAAATGGCCGACGTGATCGAGATGTTCGAGCAGTTCTCGGCAAGCTATAACTATTACCGGCCATTTCAGGAGCAGGGCCAGTACTTTGCTGAGCTCTGTAATCTGAGTAGGCCAACGGTTCCCAAGGGAACCAACGACCACTGTGGATCGTTCAACACGCGAATGGCTGTCGGGGCGACATTGTTTGGTCTTGAGTTCGGCAGTCAGCTCGTTTTCGATAAGGGCATCCAGCACACCGAAATAATGCTGGCGACATTTGATGAGCACAAAATGTACACCTCGCAAATCTGGAGGCATGATGCGCTAAGCTATGCCGACCAGATAGGGCCGGCGATCGATCAACTGGATTATGCGTTTGAAAAGGCGTTCGGAATTGACTTTGCCAATATGCAAACCGTCCACGGCGTTACCCCCGGCGAGGTGTATCAGCACGTGTGGACAGTGGCGAACAATCCGGCTTTGCTGAAACCCTATATGAACTACAAGCGCCGCAATGATCCGCACTACTATAGCAACGTGCCAGACTATGGCGGTGCGAACATGTTCTCGGTGATATCCAGAATTGAAAGCGGCGAGCTTGCGCCCACCTATGTCTGGCAAGCCTTTAACGAGCGGCGATACATCCTGACAGTTCCGGGTTTGGCGCGCGAATTCCAGCCCGAGTTGTGGCGCAAGTGGAAGCCTCGAATGGATGTTGTCGATTTTGATTTCGGCCAGAGAATTACCGGATTTAGCCCGCTGATCCTACGCGAGGCAACGGGGCGCTATTAAGCATTCCGTTGACCGCAAATTCTTGCCGTCATCCGTTGGGCTCTGTCAGAGGAAACCTGATTGAAGCGGGCAGGGTGACGAAGTAACCTTTTAGGATGACCAAACTTAACCCATTCCGGTACTTCAAAACATCTCCAGAAATCATCCGTCTGGCGGTGATGTTGTATGTTCGCTTTCCACTATCACTTCGCAACGTCGAAGACCTTTTGCACGAGCGTGGGATCGAAATTAGCCATGAAACCGTACGGTTTTGGTGGAACAGATTTGGCCCTATGTTCGCCGCTGAGATCCGGCGGAAGCGGATCAATCGGATGCGTTCATACTCAAATTGGCAGTGGCATTTGGATGAAGTGTTTGTGAAAATAAATGGTGAGACGCACTATCTGTGGCGGGCGGTGGATCACGAGGGTGAAGTTCTAGAAACCTATGTTACAAAGCGACGAGATCGCAAAGCAGCATTGAAATTCCTCAGAAAATTGATGAAACGCTACGGCTCTCCTACGGTATTTGTGACCGATAGGCTCCGCTCATATGGTGCAGCGATGAAAGTTATCGGCAACGTTGATAAACAAGAGGTCGGTCGTTGGAAGAACAACAGGGCAGAGAATTCACATTTACCGTTTCGACGACGAGAGCGGGCAATGCTTCGTTTCCGACGTATGCGAAGCTTGCAAAAATTCGTCTCCGTTCATTGTTCTATCCACAATCATTTCAACCAAGAACGACACCTTTATTCACGCGATAATTTCAAGCTTAATCGCACCGCTGCTCTCTCCGAGTGGCGGCTGCTTTGTTCCGCCTAACTACCGGCGGATTTCGGTAAACTAAGACTAGTTCGAATTAGTCTGACAGCACCTGCGCCAGCGATAGTAGGTCTGCTCCACCACACTGATCTGCCGAATGGCATCTATGCGCGGCATTCCTTGACCCACAAGCACTTCAACCTGCCGTAACTTCGATACAATCTCTTCTGGTTTGTGACGTCTAATTCCCATGATTAATCCTCCTGTTCCTAATATATCAGGTGGACCAGTTCAGTGGGGGAGGATCATATCCTTTGACAAAATCGGAGATTCAAGAATCTGGTGATTTTTGGGATCATCCCCTTCAATAATAGCTAGCACCATTCTAATCAGATGGTTTCCTGAAACTCTAAAATCTTCAGGAATTACAAATAGTTCCGGTCGAAAATGATTTAGTAGACCAAAAGAATCTTTTGCTACGATGTCAACGTCTTTTCCGATTTTAAAGCCAACCATTTCGATGGCCGAAATCGCTGCAATTGCCGATGTAGCACTAGCGCAAACAATACTATCGAGCGGGCGAATTGAACGCATGATCCGTCCGATTTCCAACATGATTTCATCAAACGGTGAATCAATATTCATATTTCGTATCGGAACTTCCAACAAATTATGTTTTTCAAGTTCCGAATAAAATCCGGAATTTAGAAATTTAGAAAAAGTGAGTGTGTCAGGAGCGGAGATGAGTCCGATGTTTTTTCGCCCCTTTCTTACTAAATGCTGAACCGATTGTTTCGCATAACATTCGTTATCAAAATCGTAATATGCATGTTCAATTCCCATGTCAGTTCGCCCATGGCTCACAAACGGGAAACCTGCGTCGTGCAGAAATGCAACGCGCGGGTCGTTTGGTTCCATTCTGGACATGATAATGCCATCTGCTGCTCCAGTTTCTACCACATATTTTACGGCATCCAAAGGATCTTGGAATTGGCTGTACGGTGTTACTACAAGATGATAATTTGTGCTGCCGATGACGTCTGCAATGCCACTGACTAGCGGCGAAGACATGCCCATCGCCCCGTCTTCTGCCCTTAAAATGACGCTGATGACGTTGGTTTTTCCGGTACGAAGTCGAAGACCAGCCCGATTTGGGCGGTAGCCGATTTGTTTTGCGATTTCGCGGACGCGCTTTTTTGTTTTATCGCCAATATCTGCAGCGTCGTTCAGCGCTTTGGAAACTGTGGTTACGCTCAATCCGCTTAAAAATGCGATATCTTTCAGCCGAGGCCGTTTACCTCCAGGCGCTGCAGGATTTTCTTTGGATGATGGTTTGTCAGTGGTCATGTCGCCCATACCGAATCGAAGGATTTAGATACTGTTGCATACATCTGTATTGAACAAAAGTAGGTCGTAAAAGTTAACGTTATAGATTTAATAAAGACAGCAACCATCAACTGTCAATAATTTAGAATAATAAGAAACCCATTTCCAATTGACGAACACACGCATAAAGAAACCACAAATGACCACCGATCTCAACGCGTTAACTCACTGATTAATAATGTTAATATGAAAATATCTTGATATATTTAAACTACGCCTGAAATTGCGCTCACATTATAGAAAAATAAAGAAATATATTTTTGTGCGAAAATAGTTGTTGATTTTGATTATTTGCCAGATTACGTTTAAAAATCTGTAACGATGCAGTTGGGAGGAACCAAAATGAAATATCGTACAATTCTTGCAGCACTTGCTGCGACGATCGCGCTACCAGTTAGCGCGACAGAACTAGAAGTGACACATTGGTGGACATCCGGCGGTGAAGCCGCTGCTGTTGCTGAATTCGCAAAAGCATTTAATGCAGGTGGCGACACCTGGGTTGACGGGGCTATCGCTGGTTCCGGCGGAACCGCGCGACCAATAATCATTTCCCGCATCATCGGCGGCGAGCCAATGGGTGCAACTCAGTTAAATCACGGGCGTCAGGCTGAAGAGCTGATCGAAGCCGGCCTAATGGCTGATCTGACGGAACTGGCAGATGCAGAGGGTTGGCGCGATATCGTACACCCATCCAAACTGCTGGATGCATGTACGCTTGACGGCCGCATATACTGCGTCCCGGTAAATATTCACTCCGCTCAGTGGATATGGTTAAGCCATGCTGCCTTTGAAAAGGCAGGAGTCGCTGTACCTGCGGATTGGAACGAATTTGTAGCCGCCGGTCCTGCATTACGTGAAGTTGGCATCGTGCCACTCGCAATGGGCCAACAATCCTGGCAAACGAACCTTGCATTCGGCGCACTTGCAGTTGCATTGACCTCGCCTGAAGTTTGGGCTGCGGTAAACATCAACAAAGACGCGGTAGTTGCCGCAGGCGCAGATTACGCAAAAGTTTTCCAGGCGTTTGATGTGGCGCGTGGTTTGGCCGTAGGCTCAAATGTTCAAGATTGGAATCAGGCAACAAACATGGTGATAACCGGCACAGCCGGCGCTCAAATCCATGGCGACTGGGCACAGGGTGAATTTCAGGTTGCTGGTCAGGTTGCCGGCGAAGATTACTCCTGCTTGCCAGGAATGGGTCTGACTGAAGTTATCGACACCGGTGGTGATGCCTTCTACTTCCCTAAAAATGACGATCCTGAAATCACAGCGGCGCAGCTGCGGTTGGCTTCACTGCTGATATCCAAGGAAGTCCAGGTTGCATTTAACCTTAAGAAGGGTTCGCTACCAATTCGCGGTGACATTGATCTGTCCTCTGCAAACGACTGTATGAAGAAGGGTCTCGCTATTCTGGCTGCGGGCAACATCCTGCCATCAGGCGACCTGAACTTTAGTCCTGATACAAACGCTCAGATCAACGACCTGACGGTTGCGTTCTGGAATGATACAAGCATCTCAGCCGAGCAGGCTCAGGCAGACTATGCAGCTATCATTGCTTCAGCTGACTAAGGTTTAGAATGCTGAATTGTACATTCGCTACCGGCCTGATCAGATTGGGCCGGTAGCATTCTATTAGCGAGCAGTTGATCAGATTGGCCTTTCTGGAAAATCCCGATTTGGATAATCATCTGACGTTTGCACCCATCAACAGGGGAGAGAAGGTTTATGTCGCAGGCTACGCGCCCTTCGCAATTATTCCGCAATAAAACGGCCAAATTCGCTGCCATTCCAATGGTAGTGACAGCATTGGTAATATTTGTCGGCTGCACAATGTGGACTATTGTTTATTCGTTCACGAAGTCAAAACTACTGCCAAAGAAGCTTTTCGAAACCACCGA
Organism: Paracoccaceae bacterium; assembly: GCA_050256375.1. Taxonomy (GTDB): domain Bacteria; phylum Pseudomonadota; class Alphaproteobacteria; order Rhodobacterales; family Rhodobacteraceae; genus NORP23. The sequence continues at coordinate 5,778 of JBBWVU010000072.1, forward strand.
TCTTTTTTCGATACCAATGCCAACTTGGCTGGTCAGTGATGGATCGCTGGATATCAGCTATATCTCTGGGTTTGTATCCAAAAACTTCGTAGGATTGGCCCAATACGAGCGACTTTGGTCTACGCCTCGCTGGATGATTTCGGTTGAGAACATTGCGGTCTACGGCATTTGCTCAATGATATTTTCTTTGCTGATCGGCTTTGTGCTTGCAGCACTTCTGGACCAGAAAATTCGGTTCGAAAATACGTTTCGCTCGATCTTGCTATATCCGTTTGCGCTTAGCTTCATTGTGACCGGGCTGGTCTGGCAATGGATTCTGAACCCAGATTTCGGCGTACAAAAAATAATTAGAGACATTGGATTTGAGAATTTCGTATTCGACCCTTTGTATAACTCCGATATCGTAATCTATGGAATTCTTATTGCCGGACTATGGCAAGGAACCGGGCTGATAATGTGCTTGATGCTTGCAGGGTTGCGCGGCATCGATGAAGACATCTGGAAAGCTGCCCGCGTTGACGGAATTCCGATGTGGAAGACTTACATTTTCATCGTAATTCCGATGATGCGGCCGGTGTTTATTACTACATTGGTTTTAATTGCGTCCGGGATTGTTAAAGTTTACGACCTCGTCGTCGCACAAACCAGTGGCGGACCTGGTCTCGCATCAGAAGTACCTGCCAAATACGTATATGAATATATGTTCACTGCACAAAATCTCGGACAGGGTTTTGCTGCCTCTACCATGATGCTCGCGGCTGTTTTGGTGGTCGTCGTTCCATGGGCTTATCTAGAATTTGGAGGCAAAAAAAATCATGGCTAATTCAACAGCGCATTTCGAAGGATCGCACGGCCCAAAACCCAGACGAATTTTCTCTGCACGCAATATATTCGTCTACGGCACGCTGATTGTTGTAAGCGCGTATTATCTGCTGCCTCTCTATGTGATGATCGTAACCTCGCTTAAAGGGATGCCAGAAATCCGGCTGGGCAACGTGTTCGCCCTGCCAAAAGAGATCACGTTCCAGCCCTGGATCAAGGCCTGGTCACAGGCTTGTACAGGTCTGAACTGTGACGGGTTAAGCCGCGGATTCTGGAACTCTGTTCGCATTACCGTCCCTTCGGTTATCATATCGATCCTGATCGCCTCGGTTAACGGCTACGCGATCGCAAACTGGCCGTTCAAAGGTGTAAACATATTCTTTACCATCCTGATTTTCGGGGCCTTCATTCCCTATCAAGTCATGCTTTACCCGATCGTGATAATCCTACGAGAACTGGGCCTGTATACGAAACTCGGCGGGCTGATACTGGTTCACACAATCTTTGGGATGCCCATTCTGACATTGCTGTTCCGAAACTACTTCACCTCATTACCGGAAGAACTGTTTAAAGCTGCCCGAGTCGACGGGGCCGGTTTTTGGGGAATTTATTTCAAGATCATGTTGCCGATGTCTCTGCCAATATTTGTGGTGGCAATTATTCTGCAAGTGACAGGCATCTGGAACGATTTCCTGTTCGGTGTGATCTACACCAAGCCCGACAACTACCCAATGACGGTCCAATTGAACAATATTGTAAACTCTGTTCAGGGTGTTAAGGAATATAACGTCAACATGGCTGCAACAATTCTTACCGGGATTGTGCCATTGGTAATCTACTTCATCTCTGGAAAACTCTTTGTTCGGGGCATTGCTGCCGGCGCAGTAAAAGGCTGATTAAAATGACAAGCGTATCCGTTCAAAATTTAAACCTGAATTTCGGCGCCATTGAAGTTTTAAAAGACTTGAATATTGACATCGAAGAAGGCGAGTTTCTGGTACTTCTGGGACCGTCTGGATGTGGTAAATCAACATTGTTAAATTGCATCGCGGGTCTGCTCGATGTTTCTGGTGGGCAAATCCACATTTCCGGCAAAAATGTGACATGGGCAGAACCCAAAGATCGCGGTATTGGAATGGTGTTTCAGTCTTATGCTCTTTACCCACAAATGACTGTGCTTGGAAACCTGACGTTCGGTTTGAAAAATCAAAAGTTCCCGAAAAAGGAAATTGAAAAACGCGTTAAAGAGGCTGTCGACATTTTGCAAATTGGGGATTTACTGGATCGCAAACCCTCCGCATTGTCGGGCGGTCAGCGTCAACGTGTAGCCATCGGCCGGGCGCTGGTGCGCGATGTGAATGTTTATCTGTTTGATGAACCATTGTCGAACCTTGATGCAAAGCTACGCACCGAATTGCGCGTAGAGCTGAAGCGCCTTCATAATCAGCTCAACAATACGATGATTTACGTGACACACGACCAGATCGAAGCTATGACGCTGGCAGATCGCATTGCGATTATGCGTGACGGTTATATACAGCAATTGAGTGACCCCTATACAGTATATAATCGCCCTACTAATCTGTTTGTTGCAGGTTTTGTGGGCTCGCCGGGAATGAGCTTTATTGACGGAGAACTGTCGAGTGACAGTAGCCAATTCTCGTTTGGTGATACAATTGTCAGTCTTGATGGTTATAACGGCCAACCAAGTGACTCGACGCAAAAACAAGTGAAACTCGGTGTGCGACCGGAACACATTACAATCCACAAAAATCCTATTGACGGTAAAACTATTCCTGCAGAGCTGGATATTGTTGAAGCCCTCGGAAGTGAAGCCCTACTTTGGTTAACTTCTGAAGGTCAGAAATTGTCAGCATTAGTTAGTGCTGATGACAGACACGAACTGGGAGCAACACTGCATATGGAATTCAACATAAGTAAGGCTTCACTTTTTGATGCTGAAACTGAAGATCGAATATAGGTGGCGTTAGATAAGTAAAGCACTGCCTAATATGTAACAGTCAGGAGATTTGGCTTGGCCAAGACGTAAATAGCCGGAGATATTCTATGAACAATTTTTCGTATCAGTTATACAGCTCGCGCAACTTTCAGCCGCTATCCAAGACGCTGAAAATGCTGGGCGATATAGGCTATGTTCAGGTCGAGGGGTATGGTGCGCTTTTCGAGGATATATATAATTTAGCCACCCTGAAAGCCGATTTGGATGCGAATGGTCTACATATGGCTTCGGGCCATATTAGTCTGGAATCGTTGGAGAACAATGTTCAGTCGGTACTCGAATTGACAAAAACTCTGAATATCGAGGCGATTTATTGCCCGCATTTAGTAGAAGAAGACCGCCCAACAACATCTAAAGGTTGGCATGAATTTGGCGCGCGGCTACAGACGGCATCAAAACCATACACCGATGCAGGTTTGATTTTTGGTTGGCACAATCACGATTTCGAATTTATCGCGACTGAAGACGGCCAAATTCCGATGGGCCTGATTTTGGAAGGTGGCCCGAATATCACATGGGAAGCCGACATCGCGTGGATTGTTCGCGGCGGTGGCGACCCTTTCAAATATATCGATAAATATGCTGATAGAATATCTGCCGTTCACATCAAAGATATTGCGCCAAGCGGTGAAAATGAAGACGAAGACGGATGGGCGGATGTTGGTCAAGGTACGGTGGATTGGCAGGGTCTTATGGATACTTTGAAATCCACGTCGGCCAAATATTTCATCATGGAACATGACAATCCGAATGATGCGACCCGTTTCGCTAAACGTTCGCTTGAAACAGCAATAAAATACTGAAGAGGTCGACGAAAATGAGCGAATTAGGTGTAGGCATAATTGGGTGCGGAAATATATCTTCAGCATACCTTAAACTCGGCGTGTTGTTCAAAAATATAGAAATTCGCGCCGTCGCGGATATGAATATGGACGCTGCCAAAAACCGCGCAAAAGAGTTCGGCGTCGATGCACGCTCTGTAGATGAATTGTTGGCATCCAAAGATATTGACATCATCGTAAACTTAACCATTCCCGACGCGCACTTTTCGATAACCAAAAGCATTCTGGAGGCGGGTAAACACGCGTACTCCGAGAAACCTCTGGTGTTGACGCTGGAAGAAGGGGAATCTTTGCGGACACTTTCCAGCGAAAAAAATCTTCGTGTTGGCTCCGCTCCAGATGCCGTTCTGGGTGGTGCACATCAACTTGCGCGCCGCCGTATAGACGAAGGACTGATTGGAAAAATTGTCGCTGGGACATGTCATGTTATGTCCCATGGTATGGAATCATGGCACCCGAACCCAGACTTTTTCTTCTTACCCGGCGCCGGTCCAATACTGGACGTCGGCCCCTACTACATCGCCAATCTGATAAATCTGATCGGCCCTGTGAAGCGCGTAGCCGCTCTGGCCAGCGCGGTATCAGAAACGCGCACAATCGAGACAGGTGATCGCGAAGGAGAAACGGTTCCGGTAAAAACGCCAACCAATATCCATGCATTGTTGGAATTTCATAACGGCGCAACTATCACATTGTCGGCTAGCTGGGATGTTTGGAAACATCGTCACTCCAACATGGAGCTGTATGGCGAAGACGGGACAGTTTTCGTACCTGATCCCAACTTTTTTGGCGGTCTCGTAGAATTCGCAGGTAAAGACGGGGATATTAAGGAGGTCGAAGGCTGGAACCACGTGCTTGGAGTTCCAAACGAACAACACGACTCCGGAATGATGGCAAATTATCGAACTGCAGGTCTTGCCGACATGGCCTCAGCAATAGTCGAGAATAGGGATCATCGCTGTTCCCTTGAATTCGCTATCCATGCAGTGGATGTTATGACTTCGATAATAATATCGGGTGAGACCGGCACATTTATCGACCTGACCACAACATGCGAACGACCTGCCCCGCTCGGCCCAGAGGACGCGCAAGCGTTAATGAAATAGTCGCTTAGTTTTTCAAATTTAATGTAATATGGCGCTAGGTATAAAACGCGAATAGGAATGCTACATGGCTTACAGACCAAGTGATACTCGGTATGAAAAAAAGGTTTATCGTAGATGCGGTAACAGTGGGCTAAAATTGCCCGCAATTTCACTTGGACTGTGGCACAACTTTGGGGGCGACACAGCACATGAACTAAAACGCTCCATTTGCCAAACCGCCTTTGATAATGGGATTACACATTTTGACCTCGCGAACAACTATGACCCGCCAGCTGGAAGTGCAGAAGAAGCGTTCGGTGAAATTTTACGGACAGTCGGGGTATTTGTTGAGAGCGCGCGAAACTGTCCCTTTGGACAGGTTCAAATAGTCGGAAAAATCCTGAATCGTGACCTTTGCGGCACGAACCGGCTTCATAACTTCTCGTTACTGCGAAATAGGCCTTGTTAACAAGGAAAAGTGCCACGAATACATCACCTGGCAGCCAGACATACGAACACAAAATAGGAGTAAAATATGCGGGGTTTTTCATTTCAACTCTACAGCGCCCGGAATTTTCCGCCGCTAAAATCGACCTTGGCAAGGCTTTCTTTGCTT
>JBBWVU010000073.1:0-287944 GCA_050256375.1 Paracoccaceae bacterium
TGGGTCACGTTGACCACGGTAAAACTTCGCTTCTGGACGCAATCCGCAAAGCGAATGTTGTATCTGGTGAAGCCGGCGGTATCACACAGCACATCGGTGCTTATCAGGTAACGACTGACAGTGGCGCAAAGCTGACTTTCCTCGACACTCCGGGTCACGCGGCGTTCACGTCTATGCGCTCACGCGGTGCACAGGTAACCGACATCGTGATTTTGGTTGTCGCGGCAGACGATTCCGTTATGCCACAGACAATCGAGGCGATCGCCCACTCCAAAGCGGCTGGCGTTCCGATGATTGTTGCCATCAACAAATGTGACAAAGAAGGCGCTGACCCCAACAAAGTTCGCGCCGAATTGCTGCAACACGAAGTTATCGTTGAAGCAATGTCTGGTGACGTTCTGGACGTCGAAGTTTCCGCAATTACAGGCCAAGGCCTTGATACATTGCTGGAAAACATCGCGTTGCAGGCTGAATTGCTGGAATTGAAAGCAAACCCTGACCGCGCCGCCGAGGGTGCTGTGATCGAGGCGAAACTTGATGTTGGCCGCGGTCCTGTTGCGACGGTTCTGATCCAGAAAGGTACGCTGAAACGCGGCGATATCTTCGTTGTCGGCGAACAATGGGGTAGGGTTCGGGCGCTTATCAATGACTCTGGCGATCGTGTGAACGAAGCTGGCCCGTCCATCCCTGTCGAGGTTCTTGGCCTTAACGGCACACCCGAAGCAGGTGACGTTCTGAACGTTGTTCCAGACGAGGCGAAAGCTCGCGAAATCGCCGATTACCGCGCACAGGTCCGCAAAGACCAACGTGCGGCGGCTGGTGCTGCAACTACGCTCGATCAATTGCTGGCGAAAGCCAAAGCAGACGAAACAGTTGCGATCTTGCCAATCGTAATGAAGGCCGACGTGCAAGGTTCTGCCGAAGCTATCGTGCAAGCGATGGAGAAAGTCGGAAACGACGACGTTCGCGTTCAGGTTCTACACTCGGGCGTTGGTGCGATTACCGAATCCGACGTGACATTGGCCGAAGCTTCCGGCGCGCCCATCATTGGCTTTAACGTCCGTGCGAATGCACCGGCACGTAATTCGGCCAATCAGAAGGGTGTGGAAATTCGTTACTACTCGATCATCTACGATCTGGTTGACGACGTGAAGCAAGCCGCCTCCGGCCTACTATCGCCAGAAATTAAAGAAACCTTCATCGGTTACGCCACCATCAAAGAGGTGTTCAAAATCACCGGCGCAGGCAAAATTGCTGGCTGTCTGGTTACCGAGGGTGTCGCCCGTCGTGCCGCAGGCGTTCGCTTGTTGCGTGACAACGTCGTGATCCACACTGGTACGCTGAAAACGCTGAAACGTCACAAAGACGAAGTCAAAGAGGTTCAGTCCGGTCAAGAATGCGGTATGGCATTCGAAAAATACGAAGACATCCGCGAAGACGATGTCATCGAGATTTTCACTACCGAAGAAATCGAACGCACACTTTAAGAAAATTCAAAAACCCGGTGCCAGTCACCGGGTTTTTTGTATCTAGCGTTACGTCAAAGATACAACTCACTAAGCCCCAACGCCTCAACATAGGCCCCCACTCCCAGCATCTTCATATGTTCGGATACCATCTGACATGCCATTTCAGGATATGAACGCACTAGATACGTAACATCTTCGTCGTAAATGTTCACCGTAACCAACTTTTCACGCGCCTTCAGCGCCGCTCGATTGGCCAGCGCAAAAGTTATAAAACACCTTTGCATCTCGTCCAGCATGAACGCCGCAAATCCGGTCGAACCATTAGCCGAACCCGACCCGTTCCACTGGTCGGCACCTCCACCAATCTCGGCCCACGCCCGAATGCGCGGAAACTTGTCCACTAGGCGGCTTGGCACCGGATCAATCATTGTGTGAGCGCGCAAACCACCCAAAATAACGGCATCCACCGCACAAGGTGCATCGCCTAGCAGATATGGCGTCAACGCTAACTGTGCATCCACCGCGGTCAAAATCCGCTCATATTCCGCCTCGGCCATGTCACGCTGATGCGGCAAGTCGGTTCCCGTCGCCCGACATGCTTTTGCTCCCCACGCGGCAATATTCTTGGCAATCGCGTCGTTGCCCATTGCCAACGCTGACGCCGCAATTTCCGCGCATTCCGAATAATGCCAACGGTAATGCACCATTGTGCGACCCAGCCACTCATCAAGAAAATTCTCGATGATATGAACCAAAAGTCCCGTTTCTCCGTGCGGGAACATTCGCCGCGCAGAAAACCGCCCGTCCAGCATTCGCATCATCGGGGTCGTATCCCACAGTGCCCAACCCTCGGGCGTTTCCAGCACCGGAATAACATGTGTTCCCGCCCGTTTACGCGCAGTTTCGTCCACAAAGGTCAGGTTGACACTTTGCCGCGTAAAATCCGCTCCGTAAAACATCAGCGCAGCTTCCAGTTTGCGGGTGAAATAGCTTAAATCATGCCCGTAACAAATGTAATTTTTCATAAAAATCTCCCTCTGCGAAACTTTCCACGCAGCTAACGCCAAGTCAATCCGCCGCCGCTGATACTTGTGCGCCCGCCCCATAGCCGCCATATAGGTTTTAACCAAACGGATGGAGGCAACATGCAACAAGATCAGAATTTCCCCGGCTGGCACGGCACCACGATTGTGGGGGTTCGCAAAGGCGGAAAAGTGGTGATTGCTGGCGACGGGCAGGTCAGTCTTGGCCAAACGATAATCAAAGGCACCGCCAAAAAAGTCCGCCGCATCAATCCGGGCGGCCACGAGGTCGTGTGTGGGTTCGCTGGATCAACCGCCGACGCCTTCACCCTTCTGGAACGCCTCGAAGCCAAGCTAGAGGCCGCACCGGGTCAACTGGCCCGCGCTTCGGTCGAGCTTGCCAAAGACTGGCGCACTGATAAGTACCTGAAAAACCTAGAGGCTATGTTGATTGTCACAGACGGGACTGACCTGTTCGTAATCACTGGTGCTGGTGATGTGCTAGAGCCTGAACACGACGTGACCGCCATTGGATCAGGCGGTAATTTTGCACTGGCCGCCGGTCGTGCGATGTATGATTTCGAGGAAGACGCCGAAGTAATCGCACGTCGCGCTCTCGAAATTGCTGCCGAGATTTGTGTTTACACCAACGGCAAAATGACCGTGGAAACCATAAATGGCTGAGTTCACCCTCGACGACATTCGCGCGGGCGTCGCCGCTGGCGTGATTGACGAGGCGCAGGCAGCGCATCTGATAACGATTGCCACTCAACGCCTCGGCTATCGTCAAAATATGGGGGCCGAGGATGAACCATTCGAGATGTTCAAAGGCTTCTCCGAGATATTCGTAACCGTCGGCCTTGGTATCCTCTATGGCGGCTTTATGGCTGTTGCGGACAATGTCGGAAACCCGTTGCTCGTGATGGTGCTTTCCGCATTGTTGACAGTCGCACTTGCACATTTTTTCACGCTTAAACGCCGCATGGTCCTGCCAAGCATCGCCTTGGCTGTAGTTTTCGCCGGATCAATCGGTGGTATTTCCATATTCTCGTTTTTCGACCTAGATGCCGCCACACTGAACGGTTACGATTTTCTAGCGACCGCAATAATAGGTGCCGTTGGCATGGTGGCGTATTACTGGCGCTTTCACGTACCATTCGCGATGTTCCTGTTTGGCCTTTTTGGGGCGGGCATCGCGTTTTCCATTGCCGGAATTGTTGCACCAGAATCCATATTCGCCACCGCCTTCATTGGTGATGCAGACGGGGTGTTCGACATCAGCCGTAATCCGACAATCGCCTACACAATGCTGATATTCGGGATTCTGGCCTTCCTTGGCGGAATGTGGTTTGATCTACGTGACCCATACCGCATATCCCGCCTGTCAGCTTGTGGCTTCTGGTTACATATCCTTGCAGCCCCTGCGATTGTTAACGTTGTGGCGCTTTCGTTGCTGAACATTGATGGTACCATGGGTTACGGATTGGCCGCACTCGCCCTTGTAATAATCGCAATCGTAGCATTGGTAATCGATCGTCGCTCGTTTTTGACTGCAGGCATTATTTACATTGGGATCATCATGACGTGGGCACTCAATTCCGGTGCAGGCGATGAATGGAGCATCGCAATAACCCTGCCTATTATGGGCACAATGATCACCGCCCTTGGTACATGGTGGGTGCAACTTCGCGCAGTCATCATGCGCGCCGTGCCCAATTTCCCGCTTAAAACCAAATTACCCCCATATCAGGAGGCAGCATGACTGACCTTACCCCCCGCGAAATCGTATCCGAGCTGGATCGTTACATAATCGGCCAGAACGACGCCAAGCGCGCAGTTGCCGTTGCCCTGCGTAACCGCTGGCGGCGCGCGCAGCTTCCTGACGATCTACGTGACGAAGTTTACCCAAAAAACATCCTGATGATCGGGCCAACCGGCGTCGGTAAAACCGAGATCAGCCGCCGTCTGGCCAAACTGGCAAACGCGCCATTCCTGAAGGTAGAGGCAACCAAATTCACCGAGGTGGGTTATGTTGGCCGCGACGTTGAACAAATCGTGCGCGATTTGATGGATGGTGCGATCCTGATGGTACGCGAACAGTTGCGCGAAGATGTGAAAGCAAAAGCGCACCACGCCGCCGAAGAACGCGTGATCGACGCACTGGCGGGCGAGGATTCCCGCTCGCAAACCCGCGAGATGTTCCGCAAGAAACTGCGTGACGGTGTTCTGGACGATAAAGAGATTGAACTTGATCTGGCGGACAACTCCAACCCGTTGCAGATGATGGACATCCCCGGCCAGCCGGGCGGCGGCATGGGTATGATGAACCTCGGCGATATTTTCGGCAAAGCCATGGGAGGGCGCACACAGCGCCGCCGCGTTAAGGTTTCGGAAAGCTATAAGCTGCTGATCGAAGACGAGGCCGACAAGCTTCTAGACGAAGAAACCATTAACAAAAAGGCTGTCGATGCGGTCGAGCAAAGCGGTATCGTGTTCCTCGACGAGATCGACAAAGTCTGCGCCCGCTCCGACGCACGTGGCGGGGATGTGTCCCGCGAAGGTGTCCAGCGTGATCTGTTGCCATTGATCGAGGGCACGGTTGTTTCCACCAAATACGGCCCCGTCAAAACCGACCACATCCTGTTCATCGCATCCGGAGCGTTCCACATCGCAAAACCATCAGACTTGCTGCCGGAACTTCAAGGTCGGCTGCCGATCCGCGTTGAACTCCGCGCTCTGACCGAAGAAGACTTTGTGCGCATCCTGACCGAAACCGACAACGCCCTGACGCTGCAATACACGGCGCTAATGGCAACCGAGGAAGTCACCGTAGATTTCACCGTTGACGGGATTGCGGCCCTTGCCAAGATTGCCGCCGAAGTGAACTACTCGGTCGAAAACATCGGCGCGCGCCGGCTGTATACGGTGTTGGAACGCGTGTTCGAGGAATTAAGCTTCACGGCCCCCGACCGCGCTGGCGACAAGGTCACGGTAGACGCCGCGTTTGTTGAAAAGCATCTGGGAGAACTGGCGAAGTCCACGGACCTCAGTCGATATGTGCTCTAATTCGCGTTAATACTTTGTTAATAAACACTAAAACTTTCTCTGCGGGGAAGGTTTATTGTCGTTAAGTGAAGTGCCCAGCCCTACACTTTCTTCATAAATGAAGCTTTAAGAACAATTGTAGCCTTCCCGATCCGGCATTCCACCTGATCCGGATTACCCGTCAGCCGCACGTTCTTGATTTGCGAGCCACGCTTCAACGTCTTCGACATGCCTTTGACTTTCAGGTCTTTAATGACCATCACCGTGTCGCCATCGTCCAAGATCGCGCCGTTGCTGTCTCTGGTATCCATTACTAAATCCTTAAGTTTAATCGGGCACGAGCATATAGCCCGCCCCGCGAACAGTTTGCAAATACCGAGGTTGTTTCGGGTCCGCTTCCAGCTTTCGCCGCAACCGGGTGATCTGCACATCAATCGCCCGTTCCTGCGCTGACCCATCGCCCTTGCCTAGATCGTTAACCAATTTTTCGCGGCTAACGGACTCGTGGGCGTTCGCAGCAAAAATTTTCATCAAAACGGTTTCCGTTGCGGTCAGGCGAATGCGTTTCTCGCCTTTCCACAGCTCGCCGCGAGTCACGTCATACCGAAACTCAGCCAGCTGCAGCGTCTTGGGCGGTTCAACCACGATATTGGTTTTTGGCACCCGTCTCAATATTGCGTTTACGCGCAGTAGAAGCTCTTTGGGCTCGAACGGTTTGGGCAGATAATCATCGGCCCCCATCTCCAGCCCCCTGATCCGGTCGTCGGCATCGCCTTTGGCAGTCAGCAACAAGATCGGAGTGGTTAATGTGCGGCGTAAATCTTTTGTTAACGCAAACCCGTCTTCGCCCGGCATCATGATGTCGATAATCAACATGTCGAACTCTAGTCCCGTCAGCAGACGCCTTGCGTGCGCGGCATCTCTTGCTCCGGTCACCAGAAAACCGTTCCGCGCCAGAAACTTTTGCAACAGTTCGCGGATGCGCTGGTCGTCATCAACTATCAGCAGATGTGCGTTGGCATGTTCTTCGTGGATGTTCATTGTGTTTCATCCGCCCAGTTAAGAACTTTGTCTCGCAGACTTGGGTCGATGATTTGTTCCAGCACCTTGCGGAAACCATGCACTGCTTCGGGGCCAGCATTCGAATAGGCTTTGCGTAACCGTTTACGTTGAGCGTCGGAAAGCTCGCGTTCCAGTTCCTCGCCGACGTCCGTAAGAAAAAGATTTCGTTGGCGCCGATCCTGTTTACCTATGCGACTGTCCACCAGACCATCATTAACCAATTGCCTTAATACGCGGTTAAGGGATTGCTTGGTTACGCCCAAGATGTCTAACAAATCGTTAACCGTCAGCCCTGGTGTACGATTGATAAAGTGGATCGCGCGATGATGGGCGCGGCCGTAGGCATAGTTTTCCAGAATCAGGTCCGGGTCAGCCGTAAACCCGCGATAGGCGAAGAACATCAGTTCGATTCCCTGCCGTATCTGATCGTCGGTCAGGAACAACAATTGTTCGGATCGCGCCGGTTGCCGCGATATACGGTTTCTTTGCATAGGTTTTCCCCCAAGCTGAATTGCCTGTTCACAGTTTATGTCAGTCTTGTTGACTTTCCAAGAATCATTTGATAGCAAAACAGGGAAATAGAGCAATAAACTTACGAATATCACGCCACTAGCGCAATATTCATAAAACTTAAGGGGTAATACCATGGCTGGACAAGCATACGACGATCGCGACGGAACCATCTGGATGGACGGAGAGCTGATCCCGTGGCGTGACGCCAAGGTGCATGTGTTGACCCACGCGTTACATTACGGCTCGTCTGTATTCGAGGGGGAACGTTGTTACAACGGCAAAATCTTCAAAAGCCGCGAGCATTCTGAACGCCTTCTGAAATCCGGCGAATACATGGATATCCCGATCCCCTACACCGTAGACGAGATCGAAGACGCGAAGGCGGCGGCTCTAGAAGCCAGCGGCCTGACCGATGCTTACGTTCGCGTTCTGGCGTGGCGCGGGTCTGGTCAGGATATGGGTGTCGCGTCGGCGAACAACCCTGTCCATATGGCCGTAGCCGTTTGGGCGTGGGGTGCGTATTACGGCGATGCGAAGTTTGACGGCGCAAAGCTGGATATCTCCAAATGGAAACGCCCTGATCCGGCAACGATTCCGTGTTTTGCCAAGGCGGCAGGCCTTTATATGATCTGCACCATGTCCAAACATGCAGCCGAGGCTAAAGGGTGTTCGGACGCGCTGATGTATGACTATCGCGGCTATGTTGCCGAGGCGACGGGCGCGAATATTTTCTTCGTAAAAGACGGCGCAGTGCACACGCCAATCCCTGACGCATTCCTGAACGGCATCACCCGCCAGACGATTATCGGCATGCTGAAAGACAGGGGCATCGAGGTGATCGAGCGGCACATCATGCCCGAAGAGTTAGGCGATTTTGAGCAGTGCTGGCTAACGGGAACGGCTGCCGAAGTGACTCCGGTAGGGCAGATTGGCGAGCATACTTTCGAAGTGGGTGACATCGTGCGCGACATCGCTGAAAGTTATGAAAAGTTGGTGCGTGCTTAAAATTGTGTAATCATGGTTGAATACATAAAGTGAGGTATTCAATCATGAAAAGACGATACGCATTACTTCTCGCAATAGTTTTAGTCGCAATTATAGCCGTTTGGCGGCTTCAGACGAACACTTAAGGCCAAATAATGACCGAACCGCACAAGATCATCATCGACACAGATCCCGGGCAAGACGATGCCGTAGCTATCCTGCTGGCGCTGGGGTCGCCTGAACTGGAAGTTCTGGGTATTACGGCTGTTGCGGGAAATGTTCCGCTGGCGCTGACAGAAAAAAACGTTCGCATCATTTGCGAATTGGCTGACCGCCGGGACATTCCGGTTTACGCAGGAGCCATCCGGCCTTTGGTGCGCAAGCTGGTGACGGCGGAATATGTGCACGGAAAAACTGGCCTCAACGGTCCGGATTTGCCGGACCCAACGATGCCGCTGCAAGAACAATACGCCGTGGATTTCATCGTCGAGACGTTGATGGCTGAGACCGAGAAGGCAGTGACACTTTGCGTTCTTGGCCCGTTAACCAACATTGCTCTTGCCATGATCCGCGAGCCGAAAATCGTTCCGCGGATCGCCGAGATCGTCCTTATGGGCGGCGGTTGTTTTGAAGGCGGTAACACGACGCCTGCCGCCGAATTCAATATTTATGTTGATCCCCAAGCCGCCGAAATAGTTTTCGAGGCGGGCGTACCGATTACGATGTTCCCGCTGGATGTGACTCATAAAGCGTTAACGACTCGTAAACGGGTGCAAGCGTTCCGCGACATGAACACAAAGGCAGGAACGGCGACCGCCGAACTGCTCGACTTTTTCGAGCGTTTCGACGAGGCAAAATACGGCACCGAGGGTGGCCCATTGCACGACCCGAACGTCATTGCGTGGCTATTGAAACCCGAGCTTTACACAGGCCGTCATATCAACGTCGAGATCGAGACGACTTCGGAACTGACCATGGGCATGACCGTTGCAGACTGGTGGGGCGTGACCGATCGGCCCAAAAATGCGTTTTTTGTGCACGATCTGGACGCCGACGGGTTTTATAATCTGCTGATCGAGCGGATTGGCACGCTGTAGGCCTTGACTCCGCCGCCTTGAGGCAACAAATGCGTCGTGATACATAAACATACATGACGCGCCGATGTGGTGCATAAGATTTAGGAGGACTTTGTCCTGTCCGATTACGTTGATGCGGCCCAGATGTCCGCGAATTCCGCAAACACCACCCTTGGCAGAAGCGGAGATAAAGCTGAGAGCGATGCGATGCTCGTCCGGATTCTGAAATCGCTTGATGAGAACAAAGCCGAAGATATCGTAACGATCCCTTTGCAAGGCAAATCCGAGATGGCCGATAACATGATTATCGCATCGGGCCGTTCCTCGCGTCAGGTGTCGGCGTTGGCTGACCAGCTTTACAGGCTGATCAAAGAAGAAACTGGCATCATTTGCCGTACCGAGGGCAAGCAGTCCGGCGACTGGGTTCTGCTGGATTGCGGCGATGCTGTTGTGCATCTCTTCCGTCCCGAAGTGCGCGATTTCTATCAGCTTGAAAAAATGTGGCTGACTGCCGGTGGTGATCAGCCCAAAGAGGACTGATATGCGTTTCTCGCTTTGCGTTGTTGGCCGCCTTCGGGCAGGGCCAGAGCGCGACCTTATCGACGATTACCTAACGCGGTTTGACCGCACAGGCCGCGCCCTTGGGCTTGGACCTGCGAAAGTGATCGAGGTTGAGGATAAAAAGGGCGGTGGTTCGGCCGCCGAGGCGGTTTTGCTGCGCAAGGCAATTCCAGAGGGTGCGATGATCGTGACGCTGGATGAGCGCGGCAAACTGATGACATCCCCGGAATTCGCAAACAAGCTGGCTGGATGGCGCGACAACAGCCAGCGTGATCTGGCGTTCTTGATCGGCGGGGCGGATGGTATCGCCCCTGATCTGCGGGCCGAGGCAGATTTTTCCCTATCGTTTGGTAAAATGGTCTGGCCGCATATGTTGGCACGGGTGATGGTGTGCGAGCAGCTTTATCGTGCCTCGAACATTTTGGCGAGCGGCCCGTACCATCGCGCCTGATTGCTTGCGCTAAGGCACGGGTGATCTTAGTTAAAGGTTAACGAAAACCGGAGGTTCCCGATGCCCGCACCAAAACCCGTAGTTCTGTGTATTCTTGACGGTTGGGGTTTGCGCGATCAGCGTAAGGATAACGCGGTTGCGCTGGCCGATACGCCGAATTTTGATCGGGTCATGGCGGTTTGTCCTAATGCAACGTTAGCGGCACATGGTCCTGCGGTTGGCCTGCCCGAGGGGCAAATGGGGAATTCCGAGGTTGGGCATACAAACATCGGCGCGGGTCGTGTGGTGTGGATGGACCTGCCAAAGATTAATAATGCGATAACGGATGGATCGTTCCAGAAGAACGAAGCGCTGCTACGTTTTGGGAAGACGCTGAAGAAGACTGGCGGGACGGCGCATGTCGCAGGTCTTGCCTCGCCCGGTGGTGTGCACGCGCATCAGGATCATATTGTCGAGGTTGCCAAAGTGTTAACTGCGGCTGGCGTTCCGGTGGTCTTGCATGCTTATCTGGACGGGCGTGATGTGGCACCGAAAAGTGCCGATGGGCAGATTGCCAAATTGGTTAATGACCTGCCGGAAGGCGCGAAAATCGGTACCGTTTGCGGGCGCTTCTTTTCGATGGACCGCGACAACCGTTGGGACCGTGTGCATGCCGCTTTTGATGTTATGGCGACGGGTAAGGGGAAGGCTGCGGATACGGCAGTCGATGCGATTAACTTGGCTTATGAAGCTGGAGAGACAGATGAATTCGTTTCTCCCACCGCCATCGACGGTTTCAACGGCATGCGGGATAACGACGGTTTACTATTCGTTAATTTCCGCGCCGACCGTGCTCGCGAGATTTTGGCCGCGCTGGCCGATCCGGCGTTTGGTGCGTTCGATGCCTCTGACCGTCCGAAATTCGCGGCAATTTGCGGGATGGTCGAGTATTCTAACAAACACAACGCCTATATGGACGTGATGTTCCCGTCTGAAGAAATCGTTAACACGCTGGGTCACTGGGTTTCGAGCCATGGTAAAACGCAATACCGCCTCGCTGAAACCGAGAAATATCCGCACGTGACCTTCTTTATGAACGGCGGCGAGGAAAAACCTGAAACTGGCGAGGACCGCTATGTCGCCCCCAGCCCCAAGGTGAAAACATACGATATGCAGCCCGAAATGTCGGCTGCCGAAGTGACCGACCATTTGGTGGATGCCATTCAAGGACAAGAATACGACCTGATAATCGTAAACTTCGCCAACCCTGATATGGTTGGGCATACTGGTGATCTACGGGCAGCCATGCGGGCGTGTGAAGCCGTGGACGAGGGCGTCGGCAAGGCGCTGGCGGCCTTGAGCGACGTTGGTGGTGCATTGATCCTGACGGCCGACCATGGCAACTGCGAAACTATGGTCGATCCGGTCACTGGCGGACCACATACGGCGCATACGTTGAATCCTGTTCCGGTTGTGTTGATAGGCGGGCCGAGCGGCGCAAAAATGCGCAGTGGCGGTGCGCTTTGCGATCTTGCGCCTAGTCTGTTGGAACTAATGGGCCTGCCGCAACCGGATGAGATGACTGGCCAGTCGCTAATCCTTTAGGCAATTACTTGCGGAAGCAGATGAAAAAAAGTGAACGATTGCGACTTTGGGGCTGGTGCAGAAACGCGGGAAAGGCTCTATATAGGTTTCGAACAGGCGCGGGATTCCCGTCAAAGGCGAAAAACAGGATAAATCGGCATGAAAAAATATTTTCTACCAACTCTAGCCGGGGCCGTTGTCGGACTTGGCGTCGCCCTGCAGGTTTCGGCTCCGGTTTCAGCGCAGAGCAATAGTGACTTGCAAACCATATATGAACAGCTTGACTTGTTTGGCGATATTTTTGAACGAATTCGCGCGGAATATGTCGAAGAAGTGGACGATGTGGCCCTGATCGAGGCAGCGATTAACGGTATGTTAACCTCGCTTGATCCGCACTCAAGTTATCTGCCGCCAACAGATTATGACGAAATGCAAGTCGAAACCCGTGGCGAGTTCGGCGGCCTTGGCATCGAGGTGACGCAGGAGAACGGTTTTGTTAAGGTTGTTTCACCGATTGACGACACGCCAGCCTATCGTGCTGGGCTCGCGTCTGGCGATTTCATTACCCACATAGACGGTGACAGCGTACTAGGTCTAACGCTTAGCGAGGCCGTTGATTTGATGCGCGGCGAAGTCGGCGAAGAGATCGTTCTGACGATTTTCCGCGAAAGCGCAGACGAGCCGTTTGACGTAACAATCGTGCGCGACATCATTAAGTTGACGGCAGTCAAAATTCGTACCGAAGGGCGTGCGATTGTTATTCGCGTAACTTCGTTCACCGAAAAAACATATGCTAACCTGTTAGAAGGCATGGCCGAAGAGATCGAGGCGAACGGCGGTGTGGGCAACATCGACGGCTTTATTCTTGACTTGCGAAACAATCCGGGAGGTCTGCTTAGTCAGGCAATCGCAGTATCTGATGCGTTCCTTGACGCGGGCGAGATCGTTTCGACCCGTGGCCGTGACGAGATGGACAGCGACCGCTTTAACGCACTTCCCGGTGATCTGGCGCAAGGTAAACCGATTGTACTGTTGATTAACGGCGGTTCGGCTTCGGCTTCTGAAATTGTGGCTGGCGCGTTGCAGGATCATCGCCGTGCGATCGTTGTTGGAACGAAAAGTTTCGGTAAAGGCTCGGTTCAGACGATTATGCCGGTTCAGGGCGATGGCGCGATGCGTCTGACGACAGCACGGTATTATACACCGTCTGGCCGCTCGATTCAGGCGCTGGGGATTACGCCGGATATTTTGGTTGAACAACGTCCGCGCGTGGAAAAAGATGAAGATGAAGAAGAGGACGAGAGCAGCCCGGCAAGTCGCCGCTCGGAAGCTGATTTGCGTGGTTCGTTGAATAACGATTCCTTAACGGATAAAGAGATCGAACAGCTTGAGGCCGAGCGCGCCGAGCAAGAAGAGATCGCCGCCCGCCGTGATGAGGATTTCCAGCTTTCCTATGGTTTGGACATGCTGCGCAGTCTGAACATTTTGGCAAAATAACGTGTCGGCTAACAAAACCGCCGAAGAGGTTGCCATACTGCCGTATCGCCCGAATGTAGGGTTGATGGTGTTGAACAATGAGGGTCGAGTATTCACAGGGCAACGTCTGGATTATCCCAGCTCTGCATGGCAGATGCCGCAAGGTGGCATCGATGCGGGCGAGGAAGAAGAAGTTGCAGCGTATCGCGAATTGCAGGAAGAAACCGGAATTCTGCCGGAAATGGTTAAAATTCTGGCACGGTCCCGCAGTTTGATTTCGTATGATTTCCCATTGGATGTCGCGAACAGTTTGGGCGGACGTTTTAAGGGGCAGCAGCAGCGTTGGTTCTTGATGCAGTTTTCAGGGGGTGATGAACAAGTCAGCATCCAGACCGAAGTGCCAGAGTTCGCTGCTTGGAAATGGATGCACGTTAACGATCTGTTAGACAATATCGTCCCGTTCAAACGGGCGGTTTATGAACAGGTTCTTAACGAATTCGGGGATTATCTGGACACCTAAAGGTCCGAAACCTTGATAAACGGAAAAAACACGCCTTTCGACCGGACGCCGAACCATTCGATTCCGTCCACTGTTGATGCCTCTCCCTGTTCGACCAATCGGTAGAAACTTTTACGATCTATTAACGCTTCCAGATTTGTGCGGACCAGAACATATGGCGAAGGCTCGCCATCATCGGGGTTCAGCACGACGCGGATGGGGTGGTCTGGCCCTGCGGCTACGGTATCGCCAACGTTGGTTGTGAATTGCACGACATTGTCGACCACGTCGAAATCCACGGCCACGAACGGCGCGTCATCAACCGTAATTCCGACCTTCTCGACTGGTGTAATCAAGAAGTAATCTTCGCCATCTTTGCGCATGATAGTCGAGAAAAGCTTAACAAGACGTTTACGGCCAATTGGCGTTCCAAGATAAAACCACGTCCCGTCCCGCGCGATCCGCATGTCCAGATCCCCACAAAACGGAGGGTTCCACAGGTGTACGGGTGGCAAACCTTTGGTTTTCGACGCTTTGGCGGCGGCAGCGGCAATGCCTTCGGCGGTCGGGGTAACGATTTTCTGACTGGAATCCGACATTGCCCTCTGCCCTAATGATTAATGCTGTATTAGGATACCTGTGCATATGCGCCGATGCAATCAAGGCGTCGGCTAAAAGCATTTTAAGAAAAGGGTAGTATTATGCCAAACGCAGATATTCAGGCTTTCAAACAGGTTGGCGAGAAATTGTCCGAGGCGCGCGAGATGATTTCGCGGCGGATCATTGGTCAGATAACAGTGGTGGATCAGACGTTGATCGCTATTTTGTGCGGTGGCCACGGCCTATTGGTCGGCGCACCCGGCCTTGCCAAAACGCGTCTGGTCGAGGTGATGGGCGTGGTGCTGGGGCTACATACCAACCGCGTGCAGTTCACGCCGGATCTGATGCCTGCCGATATTCTTGGGGCCGAGGTGCTGGAAACCGCCGCTGATGGCGCGCGTTCGTTCCGTTTTATCGAAGGGCCGATTTTCTGCCAACTGCTGATGGCTGACGAGATCAACCGCGCCAGTCCGCGCACGCAGTCGGCATTGTTGCAAGCGATGCAGGAACATCAGGTGTCTGTCGCTGGAAAACACCGCGAACTGGCAGCGCCCTTCCACGTTTTGGCGACACAAAACCCGATAGAACAAGAGGGGACGTATCCGCTACCCGAGGCGCAGCTCGACCGGTTTCTGTTGCAGATTGACGTCGATTACCCCGACCGTGATGCGGAACGTGACATCGTGCTGGCAACCACGGGGGTTGAGGACGCGCAGGTTTCGCAGGTGTTTGATGCAGCTGGCCTGATCGATGCGCAGACGACTGTGCGGCGCATGCCGATTGGCGAGAGTATCATCGAAAGCATCCTTGATCTGGTCCGGTCGGCGCGCCCCGGCGAGGGAGCGTCGGATTTCGTTAACAATTCGGTAAGCTGGGGGCCTGGGCCACGGGCGGCGCAGGCGCTGTCGCTGGCGGTGCGGGCACGGGCTTTGCTGGATGGACGATTTGCCCCGAACGCCGGCGACATTGCGGCCTTGGCGCATCCGGTTCTGAAGCACCGCATGGCGCTGGGATTTGCCGAGCGGGCCGAAGGGTTAACAGTTGATAAACTAATCACAACGCTGGTCGAACAGGAACTGGACAAGGGGGCAACTGGTTGAGCCAACTTCGCACAGATAGCGAGGGATTAGCAGCGAATTTCCCCGCCTTGCTGGTCGAGGCCAACAGGCTGGCGGCCAGCGTCGCGATGGGCGATCACGGGCGCAGACGCGCTGGCGTAGGCGAGGATTTCTGGCAATTTCGGCAAGCTTTACCCGGGGATGATTTGGCCAATGTAGACTGGAGGCGATCAGGTCGTTCAGACACGGCCTATATCCGTGAACGCGAGTGGGAAGCCGCGCATACCGTGGCAATCTGGGCCGACGACGCGCATGCGATGGAGTACCGTGGCAAGGGCGAGCGGGCCAAGTTGTTGGCGCTAGCGTTGGCGATTTTACTGTCGAAAACAGGCGAAAGGATTGCTTTTCCCGCGACCATCGCGGCCGCCCCGCGCACTGGAGAGCATCAAATCCGACGTATCGCGCAGGCGTTAACGTCTGTTAACAAATCTCTGCCGGAATACGGGAGCCTACCGGAATTCGGTGATCTGAAGGCGGCGAAAAGCGTTCTTTTATCGGATTTCATGGGGCAGGCCGACCAGATTTTCCCACGCTTGAATGCCATTGCAGAAAGTGCCGGAATGGGCTGTCTGGTGCACGTTTTGGACGAAACCGAAGAAGATTTCCCCTTTGATGGCCGAGTAATATTCGAGAGCATGGGCGGTGGTCTATCCTTTGAAACGTACCGCGCCAAAGGCCTGCGCGACGAGTACCGCGCCAAACTGGCCTCGCGCTCTGCTGCATTACAGGAATTCGCGCACCAAGCCGGATGGCAATATTTGAAACACCACACCAGCCAAAGTCCACGCGCGGCGTTATTGTGGTTGCATATGGCCATCGGAGGCGGCCGATGAGTGGACTGGCTTTCCTTAATCCGTGGTTGCTGGCCGGTTTGTTGGTGTTGCCGCTGTTGTGGTGGCTGTTGCGGGCGACTCCGCCGTCGCCGAAGCATTTGCGGTTTCCGGGGGTTAATTTACTGATCGGGCTGCGAGATGTCGAAACGATGCCGCATAAGACGCCGATATGGTTATTAATCCTGCGAATGCTGGCGGTTGCAGCCGCCATTACCGCATTTGCGGGGCCTGTGTTGAACCCCGAGGTCCGGAGCGAAGATGATGGCCCTCTGTTGATCTTAATGGACGGCGGGTGGGCAAGTGCAAATGACTGGGCGGACCGTATCGAGGTGATCGAGACGTTGCTGGATCAGGCGGCGCGGGCAGGGCGGCCAACGGTTTTCGCATCGGTTTCCCAGCCGCTACCGCAGGAGATGCCCTATAAAGATGCACGCGATTGGTTGCCAACAGTGCGTGGGCTGCAGCCGCAGGCATGGGCGCCGGATCGGGCGGCGGTGGTTGACTGGCTGAATCACGGAGCCGAGTTTGACACGATTTGGTTAACGGATGGTCTACGACATGAGGGTGTGGATCTTGCCGCGACTTTGTCTGCGAAAGGAGCATTGCGGCTTATCGGGACGGTAAATCGCCCGCTTGGCCTGTTGCCGTTGCAACTGGATGCGGGGCAATTAACGGTTAAGGTAATCGGGGGGGCGGGTGTGGACGAAATGGTGACGGCCACAGCATTTGGTCCTGCGCCGAACGGTGCCGAGGTGGCGTTTTCGTCTGCCAGCGGGACGTTATTGGCAGGTGAAAACAGTACAGAATTAGTTTTTGATATGCCGCTCGAACTGACGAACCGCGTAACGCGGGTCGTGTTGCAAGGACAGGGGTCCGCCGGAGCCGTGGCATTGGCAGACGACAGTTCACGCCGGCGCAAGGTTGCGCTGGTAGGCAGCTCGATTGACGAAGGGCCACAGTTGACTGCGCCCATGCATTACCTTCGCAAAGCGCTGCAACCCAATGCCGCGTTGATCGAGGGAAATTTAAATGATGTGCTGCTGTCTGCGCCCGATGTGATCATATTGCCGGATATAGGCAATCTTTCTCCTCGTTCGGCCAGCAGCCTGCTGGAATGGGTTGAACGCGGGGGATTGCTAGTGCGTTTCGCTGGCCCAAGACTGGCAAAAGAAGGGGCGGGGCAGGTCGAGGATGATCCCCTGCTGCCCGTTCGTCTGCGCGCTGGCGGGCGGACTCTGGGTGGGGCGATGGCATGGAATACGCCTAAGCACATGCAGCCGTTCCCCGCGAACAGCCCGTTTTTCGGCCTGACGGTTCCTAATGATATTGAGGTTTTCGCGCAAGTGGTTGCACAACCCTCGCCCGCTCTTGCCGTTCGCAGTTTGGCGACTTTGGAAGACGGCACGCCGGTGGTAACCGCCCGCACGCAGGGTGACGGGCGGGTGGCTCTGTTTCATGTGACCGCGAATGCCGAATGGTCCTCGCTGCCGCTGTCGGGCCTTTTTGTGCAGATGCTGGAACGCCTTTCGATCAGTAGTGCCAGCAGTTCTGACACACATGCGGTGTTGGCGGGGCGGGTTTGGATGCCTGAACGCGTTTTGGACGGGTTCGGGCGATTGGGGGCGGTGGATAATGCAGCGCCTGTAACGGGCGAGCGGTTGGCGGAACCTGTTGGCAGAGACGCGCGACCAGGGCTGTATACATCTGGCGATTTAGGCGTAACGGTGAATGTGTTAAGAGTTGGTGATCGGTTGGCGGCGATGGATGCGCCCATTGAATTGATCGGCCAGACAAGTGAACAAAGCCTTAAGCCGTGGTTCCTGATGGCGGCGGTTGTGTTGTTCATGCTGGATATTCTGGGCACGTTGTGGGTGACTGGCCGCTTGTCAAACAGTGGCGCTATGCGTGCGGCGGGTGTGATCCTGCTGGTTGGTCTGCTGCCTGCACCGGATGCTAGTGCCGACGAAGCGCGGGCCATTCTGGCCGCGAATGACACAGTGCTGGCTTATGTGATTACGGGCGATGCCAACATTGATATGGTCAGCGCGGCAGGTTTACTTGGCCTTGGAAATATCCTGACCGAACGGACTTCGGTTGAACCTGTTGCGCCAATAGGGGTAAACGTCGAAACTGATGACATCACCGTTTTACCGCTGCTGTATTGGCCCATTACCCCGCAGCAATCCGGATTAACGGACACGGCGGTCACAAAGTTGAACAGGTATCTGGCAAGCGGCGGTATGATCGTTTTTGATACGCGCGACGCACATCTTGGCAGCGGATTTGGCGTGCAGACGCCCAATGGCCGCGCGTTGCAACGATTGACTGAAAGCCTAGATATTCCGCCACTGATCCCCGTTCCCGAGGGCCATGTGCTGACGCGGGCGTTCTATCTGTTGCAAGACTTCCCCGGCCGCTGGATCGGCCCGAGTGTTTGGGTCGCGGCAGGCGGCGGTGCGTCGAACGATGGGGTCAGTCCGGTGGTGATCGGCGCGAATGACTGGGCCTCGGCCTGGGCGGTAACGGACAGTGGGCAACCGATGTTTCCAGTGGGGCGCGGCCTGACAGGCCAGCGGCAACGCGAGGTTTCATGGCGCTTCGGCGTCAATCTGGTGATGTATGTGCTGACCGGAAATTATAAGGCCGATCAGGTGCATGTTCCGGCATTTCTGGAAAGGCTGGGGCAGTGATGTTCGGCGAAATCACCTATGCCCCCTTGATTGGTTGGGAGATTCTGGGGGGCTTGGCCGCGCTGAACGTGGCTTTGTTGCTTGCCGCCGCTTGGCTGAGACTGCGCGGATGGTTTCTGCGCGGCATTGTGGCAGCGTTGTTGCTGGGCGCATTGTTGAACCCGTCATATAAACAAGAGGACCGTGCGCTGCTTGCCGATATCGTATTCGTCGTCACCGACCAGACCGCCAGCCAGATTTTGCCCGTGCGCACCGAGCAAACGCAAGCCGCCAAGGCGCAGGTGTTGGCGCAGCTTGAACGGCAATCAGACACCCCGACAGAGGTCATCACTGTAACCGTGCCCGACACGGCAGCAGGGGCCGATGCGCAAGGAACGATGCTGCTAAGTGCGTTACGCGATGCGGCGGCGCAGGTGTCGCCAGACCGGGTTGCCGGCGCGATTGTGATCAGCGACGGGCGTGTGCATGATTTACAAGTTTTGCCTGATTTTCCGGCCCCTGTGCATCTGTTGCAGTCGGGTCTGGCACAGGATTGGGATCGGCGCGTCGTGCTGGAGAATGCGCCTGCATTCGGGATCGTCGGCGAGGCGTTAAAAATAAAACTACGGATCGAGGATAGCGAGAATGTGCCGGAAGGGCTTGGCCCGGCAACTGTCATGATCTCGATTGACGGGGGCGAGCCACAGGAATTCATGATCCCGATCGGTCAGAGCGCGACGTTGTCTGTGCCACTGGAACATGCGGGCATTAACCTGCTGGATGTGCAAACCCCTGCGATAGATACCGAGATTACCGACCGCAATAATCGCGCGATATTGTCGATCAACGGCGTCCGCGACCGTCTGCGCGTGTTGCTGGTTTCAGGAGAGCCCTATGCAGGTGAACGCATGTGGCGCAACCTGTTGACGGCGGATGCTTCGGTTGATCTGGTGCATTTCACGATCCTGCGCCCGCCCGAAAAGCAAGACGGCGTGCCCGTGTCGGAACTTTCGTTAATTACGTTCCCGACGCGTGAGTTATTCATGGAAACCATCGATGGCTTTGATCTGATTATCTTTGATCGCTACCGTCGCCGCGGGATTCTGCCAGACCTGTATCTTGAAAATACCGTTCGATACGTCCGCGAAGGGGGCGCGATCCTGCTGGTGACCGGCCCCGCCTTTGCCGAGGTTGAAAGTCTGGCCCGTTCCCCTATGCGTGCGGTTTTGCCAGCGTTGCCGACAGGTCGGGTGTTCGAGGAAGGCTTCGTTCCGGCGTTAACCGACTTGGGTCGGCAGCATCCGGTGACCGCTGGTCTGGCGAGCGTTGCGGACGATTGGGGCCGATGGTTACGACAGATCGATATGAAGCCAAGATCTGGCCATGTGGTGATGGAGGGCGCGCGGGGCAAGCCATTATTGGTGCTGGATCGAGTCGAAAAAGGGCGCATTGCGGTTCTGGGATCCGATCAAGCCTGGCTGTGGTCACGAGGATTCGAGGGAGGGGGTCCGCAACTGGAATTACTGCGTCGCTTGGCGCATTGGCTGATGCAGGAGCCCGAACTGGAAGAGGAAATCCTGACGGCGTCCGCATTTGGCAAGCATATCAAGGTCGAACGCCGATCACTAGGCGAGAGCGTGCCGGCCGTGTCCTTCAGTGGTCCTTTGGGACAGCAGGGGACGGCGGAGTTGCATGCGGTTTCGCCGGGTAAGTGGCTGGCGGAATTCGATGTGGAAGAAAACGGTGTTTACCGTATCAGCGAAGGTACGCTTGCAACTGTGGTGGCAGTTGGGCCCATTACGCCGAAAGAATTTGAACAACCCGTTGGTGTTAGTCCTGATCTGTTGAATCTTGTTAAGAATACCGGCGGCGGTGTATTTGCACTGGAAGCCGCCACACCGGACATTCGTCGCACGCGCGTTGGGCGGGTGGCCAAGGGTGCTAACTGGCTGGGGATGCCGCGTCGCGAAGCTTATACGGTTACGGATATCCGGTTAACGCCGCTGGCACCGGGATGGTTGATTTTGTTGCTGGTGGCCATGCTGTCACTTGTTGCATGGCGAATCGAAGGGCGCTAATCTTCCAGTAACACGGTGCGGGATTGCGAGTGAAACTCGCGACGATACAGCATCAGAACGGTCGTCGCCGCCGCAAGTATCAACGGAATAGGCCCCAGCAACCACGCCATTCCGGCCAATGCGAAATACATTGTGCGAATGCCACGGTTAAAACTTCGCGCGGCGTAAATGTTCAACTTCGCGGCCTTGCGGGCCATTTTGATCGCCTCGGGGTCGCTAGCGTCGCCTTCGGGCACAGCGGCCATCACCACGGCGCAATAGCCAAACAGCCGAAGCGACCAGACGAACTTTAGAAAAGCGTTGGCGAGGATCAGGACGACCAGCAATATCTTTGCCTCCCAGACTACAATCGGAGCAACGCCACCACTAAGATCAGCCGCAACACCTTGCAAACGGTCTGCCTGACCCAAAAGCGCTATTCCGCCGCCGATAGCGATCATCGAGGCCGAGGTGAAAAAGCTGGCGCCCTGACGAAGGGATGCCAAAATGTTGGCGTCCACCATCCGCACTTCGCGCGTGATCATCACTTCCATCCAGCGGAAGCGGTACTCGGCGATCAGCGCGTGGGTTGATGGCGCGTGGGGGCGATCCCTTTCGATGAACCATCCCATGACTCCCCATGCGGCGAGGATGATACCTAGGGCGATGAAATCCAGAGTCTCGAAAAATGCGAATATATTCAGAAGATTGTGCTGCATTCCTTTGTTTAACCTTACGGCAGGGCTATGCAAACAATGAAATTGGTAATATAGTTTTACCAAATAGAACCACTTAGGGCTTTCCATGGACCTACCAAAGCCAAATTCCGAGATTATCGCCCGTAAGCCGCAAATCGTGGCGCTGCTTCAGGCCGTGCTGCCTGAGGACGCCGTGATTTACGACGAACACGAGGTGAAAGCCTATGAATGCGATGCTTTGGCCGCATATCGCTGCCCGCCGATGATAGTGGTTTTGCCTTCCAGCACCGAAGAAGTCGCCGCCGTTCTGAAAATTTGCTATGCCGAAGGGGTGCCAGTGGTTCCTCGCGGTTCCGGCACCTCGCTTGCGGGGGGTGCATTACCGACTGCGGATTCGGTGGTTTTGGGGGTTTCGAAACTTAGCAAAGTTTTGGAAACCAACTATGATGACCGTTACATCCACGTGCAAAGCGGGCGAACGAACTTGTCTGTGACAGGCGCTGTTGAGGCGTTGGATTTCTTCTATGCACCTGATCCTTCCAGTCAGTTGGCTTGTGCGATCGCGGGGAATATTGCGATGAACTCTGGCGGGGCGCACTGTTTGAAATACGGTGTGACGACGAATAACCTGCTGGGTGTGAAAATGGTCACCATAGAAGGCGAAGTCATGGACATAGGCGGCGCGCATCTTGACGCTGCTAGCTATGATTTGCTGGGGCTGATCTGCGGGTCCGAGGGGCAGTTGGGCGTCGTGACCGAAGCAACTTTGCGTATTCTGCACAAACCCGAAGGTGCGCGACCTGTTCTGATAGGGTACGATAGTAACGAAGTGGCCGGGGCATGCGTTTCAGACATCATCCAAGCGGGTGTATTGCCTGTGGCGATTGAATTCATGGACCGTCCCGTAATCCGTGCCGCCGAAAATTTCGTAGGCGCTGGGTATCCGGATGTCGAAGCGTTGTTGATTGTCGAAGTCGAGGGTTCGGAAACCGAAATAGACGAACAGTTGGCTTTGATCACCGAAATCGCCAAACGTCATAATCCGGTCGAGCTGCGCGAAAGCCAATGCGCAGAAGAATCTGCCGCCATCTGGGCTGGCCGCAAAGCAGCTTTTGGCGCGATGGGGCAAATCAGCGATTACATGTGTCTGGATGGAACCATTCCGGTCAGCCAACTGCCATTCGTTCTTGGCCGCATTACAGAATTGTCAGAAGAATACGGGCTGGACGTAGGGAATGTTTTTCATGCAGGAGACGGCAATATGCATCCGTTGATC
Source organism: Paracoccaceae bacterium (assembly GCA_050256375.1). Lineage (GTDB taxonomy): Bacteria > Pseudomonadota > Alphaproteobacteria > Rhodobacterales > Rhodobacteraceae > NORP23. The sequence continues at coordinate 22,973 of JBBWVU010000073.1, forward strand.
CTTTATGATGCCAACAAACCGGGCGATCTGGAGACCTGCGAAAAGATGGGGGCCGAGATTCTAAAGCTGTGCGTCGAGGTTGGCGGTTGTCTGACTGGCGAACATGGTGTGGGTATCGAAAAGCGCGATCTTATGACCACGCAATATACAGACGTCGACATTGAAAGTCAGCTTGGAGTTAAAGATGTATTTGATGCGAAATGGCTGCTGAATCCCGCCAAGGTTTTCCCGCTAGCTGCGACTGAAAGCCGAAGAACATGATAAAACCGACTAGTGAAGTTGATTTGGCCGAAGCGATTGCCTCAACTACTGGTCCGATACGGATCGTTGGTGGAGACACACGCCAGATCGGGAATCCTGTGAAAGGCGAGGTATTGAACACCTCGGGCCTTAGCGGCATCACGCTTTATGAACCTGGCGCATTGACGATGGTGGCGCGCGCGGGGACTACGCTGATGGAGATCGAGGCTGCTTTGGCGGCCGAAGGGCAACGACTGCCGTTTGAACCAAGTGACATGCGCGCGATTTATGGCGCGTCTGGTCAGTCAACGATCGGGGGCGTGGTGGCGACGAATTCGTCTGGCCCGCGCCGCATACAGGCGGGTGCATGTCGTGACAGCCTGATCGGGGTGCGTTTCGTTGATGGACAAGGCCAAATTGTGAAAAACGGCGGGCGGGTGATGAAGAACGTCACCGGTTACGATTTGGTTAAGCTGATGGCAGGCAGCCATGGCACGCTTGGCGTATTGACAGAGGTCAGCTTCAAAGTTTTACCTGCCCCTGAGGCAAGCGCGACGGTGATGGTCGAGGGGCTATCGGACACCGAGGCAGTAACCGCCATGTCCGCAGCGCTTGGTTCTCCGTTCGATGTGAACGGTGTCGCACATATCAATGGGCAAACGGTCATTCGAGTCGAAGGCCTCGATGGATCGACCAAGTACCGTGCCGCAAAGCTGGTCGATAAAATCGGTGGCGCTGTGGTCGATTTCGACTGGGAGGCAGTGCAAAACATCGGCGATATCGCGGGACGTGAAGGCGATATCTGGCGCTTTTCCGTCAAGCCGTCGGATGGGCCAAAGCTGGGCGCTGCGTTGCGCGCCGCAGGTGCGACCGACATAGTCTATGACTGGGGCGGCGGCCTGATTTGGGCGTTGTCTCCGAAAGGGGACGACATGCGTGCCGCGATGGGATCAATTAGCGGAAACGCTACGTTGATCCGCGGCGAAGGGCATCCGGTGTTTCAACCCGAAGCCAAGGCAATAGAATTTCTGAACATAGGTTTGCGGGCAAAGTTTGATCCGCGAAATATCCTGAATGCGGGGCGAATGGGCTGATATGCAGACGAATTTCACCGATGAGCAGATGAAAGATCCGGGCATTCAGCGCGCAAACGAGATACTGCGGAGCTGTGTGCATTGCGGATTTTGCACAGCTACCTGTCCGACGTACCAGATTTTAGGTGACGAACTAGACAGCCCGCGCGGACGGATTTATTTGATCAAGGATATGCTGGAAAACAACCGCGTGCCGGATGATAAAACTGTCCTGCATGTGGATCGTTGCCTGTCCTGCCTTGCCTGCATGTCGACCTGTCCGTCAGGCGTGCATTACATGCATTTGGTGGACCACGCGCGCGAATATATTAACGACAATTACAAACGTCCGCTGTTTGATCGAGGCATGCGGTTCGTGCTGTCGAAAATTCTGCCTTATCCGGGTCGATTCCGGTTGGCGATTTACGGCGCCTGGATGGCAAAGCCGTTCAAATTCGCGCTACCAAAAATGTTGCGTGCGATGGTCGAGTTTGCACCAGCAAAGATGCCGCCACCCAGCCTGATGGACAAACCGCAGGTTTTCCCCGCGCAAGGTGTCCGCCGAAAGCGTGTGGCCTTGATGACAGGGTGCGCACAACGAGCCCTCGATACGGACATTAACGAGGCAACCATCCGCTTGCTGACTCGTCACGGCTGCGATGTGGTTATTTCCAGCGGCATGGGTTGTTGTGGGGCCTTAACGCATCATATGGGCAAGACCGACGAAAGTCATAAATCCGCCACCAAAAACATAAATGCGTGGATGGCAGAGGTAGACGGCGAGGGGTTGGATGCGATCGTAATCAACACTTCTGGTTGTGGGACGACGGTTAAAGATTACGGCCATATGTTCCGTAACGACCCGTTGGCCAACGATGCTGCCACCGTGTCAGGTTTGGCCCGCGACATCACCGAAGTTATGTCCGATCTTACGCTCGAAAACGTTGAGAAACGCTCGCTGCGGGTTGCCTACCACTCGGCCTGCTCATTGCAACACGGACAGCAGATCAAACTTGAACCCAAACGGTTGCTGGCACAGGCTGGGTTTACGGTACTAGAGCCCGAAGACCCGCATCTGTGTTGCGGATCGGCTGGCACGTATAACCTGATGCAGCCTGAAATATCTGGCGAATTAAAAACCCGTAAGATCGCGACATTGGAAGCCACCGACCCGCAGATCATTGCCGCCGGCAATATCGGCTGTATGATGCAGATCAGCTCTGGAACGGAAATCCCGATGGTTCATACCGTCGAGCTTCTGGACTGGGCGACGAGTGGACCGAAACCCGCGAAACTGGGTGATAAATTCTAGGAAATATCGGTGCAGATAAAAGATGCGTTCATTCAGCACATCGGGGTAGTAAGTGATCGCGGTTCGAAATACGCGGTCACGGCAGGGCGGGTTTCCAGCGACGCCGACATCAAGAATTTCCTCAAACGCCTGAAAAAGGCCAAGAAGTTTGCAAAAGCTACGCATAACACGTGGGCGGCGCGGCTGTCGGACGGAACCGAAATCAAAAACGATGACGGCGAGGGCGGTGCGGGCATGATCATTCTGCAAATGATGGTCCGCGAAGGGGTTGACGACGCAATTATCGTTGTCACCCGCTGGTACGGGGGCACACATCTGGGCGGGGACCGGTTCCGGCACGTGAAAACCTCTGTTCAGCATTTGTTCGATGCGTTAAGCTCTGGTGAAACCTAACAACGGAACCACCGAATGCTCGCTGATTATGTGACACAAATTCAGAATGACCCCGCGTTGATGGCCTTGATCGCAGCTATTTTGGTGATCGTGGCACTGCTGATCTGGTGGCGCTCTGGTGGTCTTGCGAATGCTCGAACCGAGGTCGAGACGTTGGAAGGTCAAGCCACCGAGCAGCGGCAAATACAGTCCGACATGCGTGAAGAGATCGCGCGTTTCACCGCACGACAAGACCAATGGCAGGCGGATCAATCAGAACTGAACGCCGCACGCGCCGCGCTGAGCACCCAAAAGGCCGATATCGCCAGCCTGACCGCGACGCTGGAGCATCAGCGCGTCACCGAAGGCACTTTGAAAGAGCAATTTGCGAACCTTGCCAACGAGGTGATGAAGTCGCAATCAGCCGACTTCAAGAAAGAGAATGCCGAGCAGTTGAAGCACGTTCTTGAGCCATTGAAGCAGCACATCGGACATTTCGAAAAAGAGCTGCGCGAGGTGCATAAATCTGCCGATAAAGACCGTGCCGCGTTGAAGGCTGAAATCCTTAGCCTGACTGCGCAAAGCCAACAAGTCAGCGAAGAGGCGCATAATCTGACGCAAGCTTTGAAGGGCGACAGTCAGAAACAGGGTGCTTGGGGCGAGATGATACTGGCCTCGATCCTTGATCGAAGCGGACTGCGAGAAGGCGAGGAATACATAACACAAGCGCATCACCGCGACGAAGATGGTAAATCTTTGCGCCCCGATGTTGTGGTTAACCTGCCAGGTGGGCGGCGATTGGTGGTGGATAGCAAGGTCTCGTTGGTGGCGTATGAGCGTTCGGTGCAAGCGGATAACGAGGCAGCACGTGCTGTCGACCTTAAGGCCCATGTGGATTCGGTGCGGACCCACATCGACACCTTGTCCAAGAAGAATTACCACCAGCTCGACGACGGTTCGGTCGATTACGTGATCATGTTCATGCCCGTTGAAAGTGCCTTTTCCGAGGCCGTTCGTGCCGATAGGAACCTGACGCTTTACGCAACGGAAAAAGATGTCCTGATCGCCTCGCCGGCCAATCTGATGCTGGCATTGAAAACAGTTGAAAACCTCTGGTCGGTCGAGAACCGCAATCGGAACGCTATGGAAATTGCCAAACGGGCAGGGCGGCTTTATGACAAGTTCAGAGATTTCGTCGCCGACATGGAGAAGATCGGCGCGCAACTGGCCACTGTTCAGAATACGCATGATACGGCGATTGCCCGCCTTTCAACGGGTCGCGGAAATCTGGTTGGTCAGGCGCAGACGTTAAAGAAACTTGGCGCGCGTGCAACCAAGCAAATCGACATAGATCACGACGGCGATGACGACCTGTTACCTCCCCCTGACACCCCCTCTTGAAACGCTGAAATCCAAGCATATGTATCAATCACCGGGTGCCACTGATGGGTCCGGTGCTTACAAATCGGCCTGTCCATACCGGAGGGCCAAACTTCGTATCGCTCTGAAGGAGGATGCATTATGCGTACTTATGACCTTTCCCCGCTTTATCGCTCGACCGTCGGTTTCGACCGTCTTGCCAGCATTATGGATAACGTGCGAAGCACGGATGCCAGCCAAAGCGGCTACCCCCCTTATAATATCGAGAAAATCGGCGAGGATGCATATCGTATCTCGGTCGCCGTTGCCGGATTCACCGATGCCGACCTGACGATCGAAGCGCGCGACGGTCAGTTGATCATTTCTGGAAAGAAAGTCGCCGAGGAAAAAGAGGTGAACTACCTCCACCGAGGCATCGCGACCCGCGCGTTCGAGAAACGGTTCCAACTGGCCGACCACGTGCGTGCCACCGGCGCCACAACTGAAAACGGATTGTTGCACGTTGATCTGGTGCGCGAAGTGCCCGAAGCCCTGAAACCCCGCAAAATCGAAATCGTTGCCGGCGTCCAGGTCGAAGGCACCATAGACGTATAATCGACTTTCGATAGTTGTTCACGAGCCCGCCCTGATTCCATCACGGCGGGCTTTTATCGGCGGGTGTTTGCCGTCTTGCCGTCGTCCACGATAATTTCGTGCGAAAATTCCAGACCTCTGATAATCTGCCCCTGACCATTACGTCGGAGGTACCCCATGCGAGCCGGAATAAAGCTTTTCACAGCAGCCCTAACCCTGTCATTCAGCGCCATTGCCGGGAGCGTTTCGGCCACTGAGTTGGCGGTGATTATCAGCAATAGCAATTATGACAACCTGCAAGGCGAGCGGCGGATTTCGCGTGACCACAACAATCTGGTCGCTGCGTTCAGGGCGCAAGGCTATGAGGTGATCGAAGGTGTGGACCTGACACGGCTGGAAATGCAGGCGCTGGTAGAACAGGTCGATAGCGTCGTGGATGAACTGAACGGTATCGTGGTTCTGTGCTCAACCGACATAGTGACCGATGGCGAAAGCACGTGGATTTTGCCAACGGACATAGGCGGTGACACCGCAATTGATGCTGCATTCGGGGCCCCGACTCTGGATATGTTCCTGTCGCTGGCGGCAAGGAAACCGGGTCATGGCGCAGTATTTCTGGGTGTAGCGGATGTTAAGACCAGCCGCGCCAGTGGTCTGCAAACCGGTGTCGGGGATGCAAATGTCCCACAAGGGGTGCTGTTGGTTAACGGCCCCTCGGACAAGGTTTCGGCCTTGTTGGAAGACAGGTTGTTGGGCAGTTCCAATCCGCTTTCGGCCAGTCTTTCCGATCTGCACGGCATCGGCGTCGCCGGTTTCGTTTCGCCTGATCACGGGCTTACGGACATCGCTTCGGAAGTGCCGTCGAGCACCCCCGGTAACTGGGTGGATTTTGTCGCAGAACAAACGCTGTGGGCCGTGGCTGACACTAGCAATAGTCGCAGTGACCTCGAAGAATACCTGCGCCGTTTCCCCGACGGTACTTTCGAACAAGCCGCACACGCAAGACTGGACGCAATGATCGATGCGCCGCGTGCACTGACAGCCGCGGAAATCGAGGCGGCACTTGGGTTGTCTCGCAGCGAGCGTCGCGAGATTCAGGCAAATATAACCCTGCTGGGGTTCGACACGAACGGTATCGACGGTATCCTTGGCCGCGGTTCCCGAAATGCAATCGCCCGTTGGCAAGACGAGCAAAGACAGCCTGCGACTGGATATCTGACCGATGCGCAAATACGGCGGTTGCAAGACTTGACTGCAGTTGAACGTGCCGCACAAGTGGCCGCAGACCACCGTTATTGGGCCGCAACGGGGGTGAATGGCCGGAAAGAGGCGTTAGCCGCGTATCTGGATCAATATCCCACAGGGTTATATGCAGACGAAGCCCGTGCGCTGTTGAACGAATATGAAGTCGAGGATCGCACACGGCTGGACAACGACGCATGGAGCGAGGCGGTCGATATAGGAACCGCCAATAGTTATCGTGCGTATCTAAGTCAGTTCCCTGATGGAATATACGCCAGAGTAGCGAAGCAGCGCGTCGCCATTCTCGACCCTGACGGTATTGACGACAATGCAGAGGCCAAAGCCCAAGAGGACCGCTTGCGTCTAAGCGCGGCAACCCGCTTGCTAATCGAGAACCGCCTGCGCAGCTCGGGTCTTGATCCGGGCCGCATCGATGGTGTTTTTGACGACAAAACTCGTAAAGCCATCAAGAAGTATCAGAAAAACCGTGGTTTAAATCAGACAGGATATATCGACCCCGCGACGGTTCGTGCATTGTTGTTGGGTTAACCAAATAAAAAAGCCGCGCTGTAAACCAGCGCGGCTTTTTAAATTCGAAATATCGGGGCGATTAGCCCTGACGTGCTTTGAAACGTGGGTTCGTCTTGTTGATGACGTACACACGGCCCTTACGGCGAACAACGCGGCAATCGCGGTGACGCGCCTTAAGGGAGCGAAGCGAATTCTTGACTTTCATAGTCTCTCTCCTATCAGCGGCGCGGTTGTTGCGCCTGGTTTATCTTGGTCTCCATCCCCTCACGGGAGGGGTATGGTGGGTATAACTGGGATCGAACCAGTGACCCCTTCGATGTCAACGAAGTGCTCTCCCGCTGAGCTATACACCCGAAAAGCAACAAGTGTTGCCGAAGCAACACTCATGTTCTGGTGTCTATAAAAGGAGTCGCGAAGGGGTTCAAGGCCTTTTCTGCAAATCTGTTTGCCTAACGCCTGTTCCTGCGTATGATCTTTGAATAGCTGCCACTTGGGGGATGATCAATGATAATTCGCAAGACCGTATTCATCAAAGAAACTATTCACACAGACGGATTTGGCGAGCCCTGCGATCCCGTTACCCGAGTCGGGGTCGCGGTCGTAGTCCGCAACCCTTTAGCCGGCAGTTTCGTCGAAGATTTATCTCCGTTGTTTGATATGGGCGACCAACTTGGCGAGACCTTGATGACGGAGGTTGTCGCGATGCTGTCCGGCGAACCAGTCAGTTATGGAAAGGCCGCGATCGTTGGCTCTGACGGTGACATGGAGCACGGTGGCGCAATGATCCACCCGAAACTTGGTAAGCCGATACGGGCGGCGGTTGGTGGTGGTAAGGCGGTGGATCCCCTCCAACGTGAAAGTTGCGGGTGTCGAGGTGTCCATTGACATGCCACTCGGGCATAAAGACGAAGCGTGGTCGTTTGACCATTTCGATACCATGACGATATTGGTTGCCGACGCGCCACGCGCCGACGAAATAGTGTTTTGCATGGCAGTTTCCGACGGCGAAAGACCGATTCCACGGGTGGGAAGCGGACCGATAACCGACTAAGCCCTGCGCCGCCAGTTCAAAGCTGGATGGAATTGGGAAGTGATAGAAATTCGAAAGGCAACGGCGATGCACAACACTTACACATTGAAAACACCGAAAGACGCGACGTCTTGTGTGATTTTCAGTTCGCCGCACAGTGGTTCGGACTATCCCGCCAGCTTATTGGCAACCACCGAGCTCGATTCTCTGGCGATCCGCAGTTCCGAGGATGCTTTTGTTGATGAACTGTTCATGGATGCGCCATCGAATGGAGCACATTTATTGGCCGCTCATGCCCCTCGCGCGTTTATTGATCTGAACCGTGCTGCCGACGAGCTGGACCCAGCGCTTATCAGAGGTGTGAAACGTGCCCCCGGAAATGCCCGTATTATGGCTGGTCTGGGTATAATTCCGCGCGTTGTCGGTAATGGTCAGGTGATCCGTTCCGGCAAAATGCAGTTAACCGAGGCGCAGGAGCGTATCGCGAAATACTACGCGCCCTACCATGATTGTCTGCAAAATCTAGTGGGCACACAAAGAGAAGCGCATGGTATGGCGATACTGCTGGATTGCCACTCTATGCCTCAAAAATCGCTTGATGCGGCGCCGTTGGTGAATAAGAAAACGCCGGATATTATTTTAGGCGACCGTTTCGGCGCATCCTGTGATCGCTGGTTAGTTGATTTGATTGCAGGCATATTCGCCTCTAGCGGACTCGTTGTGGCGCGGAATGCACCGTTTTCAGGTGGTTTTATAACCCGTCATTACGGGCGCCCGTCCAAGGGTGTGCACGCCGTTCAAATCGAAATCAACCGCGCGCTTTATATGAACGAGGCGCGAATCGAACGCGCTGATAACTTTGGTGAATTTCAAAAAACCCTGTCAAAAGTTACCCGTCTTTTGGCCCGTATTGGCCCTGTTTCCGTGGCCGTGGCCGCCGAATAAAAGGACGAAAAAAAGGGCCGCGCAAGTGGCGGCCCGAGTCCAGGGAGGAAATAACTTCCCCATCGGGAAGAAAACGATAAATAACTTATATCGTGCCCCTAATATTACCTTGCATCGCAGCAAAGTCAATGCTGCAATGCAACATAATTCGCATTGTTGGCGAAACCTGTGCTATTTTTGCAACCCACGGCCTTTTTGTATCGCATCCCCGCCGAATTTCGCACGAATCTTATCCGTCGCCCGTTCCACCGCCGCGCGGCGTGGCGCATTCGGATCAAGCAAATCGCGCGCAATTCCGGCGGCCGAAGCATCCGACAGCTCGCTGATACCCACACCGATCAGACGGAAGGGGCCGTTGGGCAGCTCGTTTACTAACAACGGTCGTGCAGTTTCATAAATCACGTCGGCCAATTGCGTCGGCTCGGCTAATGTGACGCGTCGCGTTAACTGCCGGAACTTCGCGGTTTTCAGCTTGAGCGTCACAATCGCCCCCGCCGTATCCCGTGCCTTGGCCCGATCCGCGACCTGTTCGGATAGCCGCCATAACCGCCCGTCCAGAATTTCAGAGTCGGACGTGTCTTTATTAAACGTCGTCTCCTTGGAAATGCTTTTCACAGGTGCACTCGCTGAAATCCGTCGTCGATCTTTGCCCCGCGCCAGATGATACAGGCGTTCACCCATGCTGCCGTATCGTTTTGACAAGTCCTTACGATCCCGCCGCGTGATGTCTGCAATGGTCCGAATCCCGTCGCGTTCCAGCGATTGCCGCATGGCCGCACCCACACCCCAGATGATCCCGACCTTCTGCTTTTGCAGGAAATCAAACGTCTCGGCTTTGCCAATTACAGACAACCCACGCGGCTTGTCGAGGTCTGAAGAGATCTTGGCCAGAAACTTATTGTGCGACAGCCCGACCGATCCGGAAATCCCCAGCTCATCCTCCATCCGCTGCACCAGCCGCGCTACTTGCACCACCGGCGGCGCGCCGTAAAGGCGGGTGGTTCCGGTCAGGTCCAGAAATGCTTCGTCCAGTGACAGCGGCTCGATCACCGGTGTCAGTTCCTTCATCATTTCGTGGATGGCTCGGCTGACCTCGACATATACCGACATGCGCGGCGGGACGATCACCGCCTCGGGGCATAGCTTTCGCGCCTGAAACATCGGCATGGCCGAGCGCACACCCTTGATGCGGGCGATATAGCAACACGTCGTCACAACGCCGCGAGTGCCCTCGCCGACGATCAGCGCCTTGTCCTTTAGATCAGGATTGTCGCGTTTCTCGACCGAGGCGTAAAACGCATCGCAATCCATATGCGCGATGGAAAGCTGGAATAACTCGGGATGGGTAATGATGCGCGGAGAGCCACAATCAGGGCAGCGCGTCAGTCCCGTAAACGGTGTCAGGCAATCGCGGCACAGGCTGTCGATTTTGGCTTGCATGGCTATCCGTTCCACGAAATCCAGCGGCCGTGAAAGTCCATCCGGCCCAAGGCACGCGTTTCGCCACTGGGCCACATGGTAAGCGTAATCGCCGCCCCATGGCCCTTATTATCCGGCTCGGCTCGCAACCATGCCAGCGGCGCGTTCGGCGTGGCATTGTCCCCCGCAGCCGCAATCATCGCGGCCCCTTCGGCTTGCGCTTCCTTGGTCAGATATTGCCACATGATCGAGTGATAAATCACCCGCACGGCCCCCTCGACGGGGGGTAACCTTTCGTTCAGAAACTCCAACGCGTCCTGCTTTTTAACCAAACGACCCGTCACACAAGCCATATCAATCGCCCGCTGTGTGTTCTCGATACGTTGAGTTTGATCCGCCCAGATATAGGACATCATTCGCAGGCGATCATCGGGGTTATTCGGGTTCAACGGCTTGATATCGCACGCCGCCCGATCCAGAATTTTGATGTCAGCACGCGGCGGCAGCGGTCCACGCCAATCAGGGGTCAGACGCACGTGCGATTCCGGATCCCCCCAAACCTGTCCGTTGATTTCCATCGCGAACATATCCCAATTCAGGTTCAAGCCTGTGCTGGCACCGATTTCCGACATATCCAACGGTAGGCCGGTTTCAGCGGCGATCAGGTGAAAACCGGGAATCAACGCGTTAGAGCGCCTGATTTCGTTGGTTTGCGGATGCGAATCCATCCAGTCGATAATATGTGCGTGGTGGACTCGCATCGCCGATTCGATAGCTTTCCACATCGCTGGCCCGTGGGCTTCGTTCGGGGGGTAAACAGCAGTTAATCCTTCATCCATCCGTTTTAATACCAGCGCGTGCATTGCCCCTGCCAGCCGCAAGGCCACTGCGCCGGACCGGAACGTGTCGAAATCCGGCCAGCCATGAAGAAAAGCACCGACGGGATGATCATCCGTCAAGTTCAAAGCCACCAGCCGTAGCAATTCCGCCGTAAACGGAGAGTCCAGATTCTCGCAAGCATCTGCCTGTGCGTTAAAGGCCGCGGCGAGTGGCTTCATCCGAATTTGTCTTTCAATTTTTGAAAAGCCGAGCGGGTGTCCGGAACGGGAGTTTCCACCGGCGTTGGCTTTTCGGGGTTCGCGGGCTTGGAGGGCCGCTCGGGAATAACCCTTCGCGCGATTGCATTCATAAATCGCGAGGCTTCTCCGTCCGCCAAATCCGGTGCACCATCGCCGATCCCGCGCAGTACATCATCCAGCCATTCGGCATCCGCCTTGGCGAAATCATGCAATACATAAGCCGACACGCGATCCTTATGCCCTGGATGGCCGATTCCAAGGCGCACGCGTTGATATTCCGGTCCGATATGCTGATGCATCGAGCGCAACCCGTTGTGGCCCGCATGTCCGCCACCCGTTTTCACGCGGCATTTACCGGGCGCCAAATCCAGCTCATCATGGAAAACCGTGATGTCAGAAGGTTCCAACTTAAAGAACCGCATCGCCTCGCCGACAGACTGACCAGACAAGTTCATGAACGTCTCGGGTTTCAGCAATATAACCTTCTCGCGCCCCAAACGCCCCTCGGACAGCTTACCTTGAAACTTCGACCGCCACGGCGCAAAATTATGGTCGGAGGCAATTTGGTCCAGCGCCATAAAGCCGATGTTGTGACGGTTACCCGCGTACATTGAACCGGGGTTGCCGAGACCAACGAAAAGTTTCATGAAAGACTTCCTTAAACAAAAAACGCGCCACCCGAGGGCAGCGCGTATTCTTTAGCATAAAGATTTGGGGGTGGGAATTACTCGTCGCCGCCTTTTGCTTCTTCTTCACCGACGACTTCTACTTCGTCGACTGCTGCTTCATCTTCAACCTCGACCTCTTCTTCAGCTCCACGTGGTGCTGCGATGCTGGCGATAACAAAGTCGCGATCCGTAATCATCGGACGTGTGCCTTCTGGCAACGTGATGTCGGACATATGGATTGTGTCACCCATTTCAACTTCGGCCAGATCCACTTCGAGGTGGTCAGGAATGTTGTTTGCAGTAACTTTGAGTTCAACCTCGTTACGCACAATAACCAACGTACCGCCAGCTTTTAGGCCAACAGAGTCTTCCTCGTTAAGGAATGTCACAGGAATCTGCAAGTTGATGCGGGATTTGCCGGATAGGCGCAGGAAGTCTACGTGGCGGGGCAGGTCTTTAACGACGTCGCGCTGAATACCGCGACAGATCACGCGTTGCTCTTTGCCATCTACAACCAGGGTCAAAAGGGTGGCCATGAAGCCGCCTGCTTTAAGCATTTTGAAAAGTTCGTTGAACTTAACTGTGATCGCGACGGGCTCTTCGCCGCCACCATAAATTACTCCGGGCACTAGGTTTTCACGGCGTGCTGCGCGGGCGGCCCCCTTGCCAGTTCCTGCGCGTACCGAAGCTGCGAGAGTTGTGTTCTCAGCCATTGGGAATTCTCCTAAAATTAAATACCGACGATCCTCCAAGGGTGTAAGCGCCGAACGAAGTTGGCCGTATAGGAGGTTTTGGCGGGGATGTGAAGGGGATTCGGCAACCTTTTAGGGTTTTTCAAACCGCCCCCTGAAGTCCTCGGGTATCAACAGGTTCTCGCGGTTCAGCTCTTTCACTTTCCGACGACCACAAAGCGCCATGGTCTTGTCTAGCTCCATATGGATGACTTCCAGTGCTTTAGTAACGCCAGCTTGCCCCATTGCGCCAAGACCATAGATATATGCCCGCCCGATGTAGACCCCCTTGGCCCCCATCGCCAGCGCCTTCAATACGTCTTGACCAGACCGGATACCACTGTCGAAATGCACTTCGATATCGTCTCCAACTGCGTCGATAATATCCGGCAACATGCGGATGGCCGACATAGCCCCGTCTAACTGCCGCCCGCCATGGTTGGAAACTACAATCGCGTCGGCACCGGATTTCACAGCCAGTTTTGCGTCCTCAACATCCAGAATGCCCTTGATAATCAGCGGCCCACCCCAGCGGTCCTTGATCCATGCCACATGATCCCACGTCAGCTTTTGCTCGAACTGTTTTGCAGTCCATTCGGCCAACGTGCCCATGTCGTCAACATTGCTAACATGCCCGACGATGTTACGGAATTCGTGCCGCTTGGTGCCCAGCATCCCCAGCGCCCAGCGTGGTTTTGTAGCCATGTTAATGATATTTTTGATTGTCAGCTTTGGCGGCGCGCCCAACCCGTTTCGCACGTCTGCATGGCGTTGCCCCAACAATTGCAAATCCAGCGTCAGTATCAGTGCGGAGCAACCCGCAGCCTTCGCCCGATCAATCAAATCGTTGATATAGTCGTGGTCGCGCATCACATAAAGTTGAAACCAGAACGGCTTGGTCGTCGCGGCGGCGACATCCTCGATCGAGCAAATCGACATGGTGGAAAGGGTGAATGGCACGCCGAACGCCTCGGCCGCCCGTGCCGCTTTGATCTCGCCGTCTGCCGATTGCATTCCACCAAGCCCGATAGGGGCCAGCGCCACTGGCATCGCCACATCTTGCCCAACCATCGTGCTGGTCGTCGAGCGGCCCGACATATCCACAGCCACTTTCTGGCGAAGACGAATTTCCTGAAAATCCGAGGTGTTCTCGCGGAAGGTCTGCTCCGTCCACGATCCGCTTTCGGCGTATTCATAGAACATCTTCGGCACACGCCGTTTGGCAAGTTTCTTGAGGTCTTCGATAGAGGTGATAATTGGCATATTCGTACTCACATGTGAAATTGGTCGAATATTGTGACCAATAACAATATATAGGTATCAAAAAAAGCGATTAATGTGCTTTTTGGAGAAAAATTGCGAGTTGAGGGATTTTAGCAGGATGTTAGATGCTTGCGGCCATGGTGGTGATCTATATTATCGGCGTTCGAACGGCGAATTCATGAGGGGAAACCATGTTCAATCCAAGTACTATCGACACCATCGTCTGGGATTTTGACGGTGTTTTGAACTGCAATATGGTTGACGGACGGATCGTTTGGGGGGACGGTTTCGAGGCCGAGTTCGGCCACTCTTTCGAGACGTTTTCGGAAATGATATTCGCGGACAAGTTTACAGAAATCCTGATCGGCGAAATGAACCTGATGGACGCGGTTGCGGACTGGGCCGGAACGGTTGGATATCACGGCGACCTTCGCAACATTCTGGAGTTCTGGTTTCAGTCGGATTACAATCTGGATAGTAAAGTTATGGGTTGGCTGGCAGCCTCGAAGCGCTCGAACCTTCGCAACGTGATGGGCACCAATAACGAAGCGATGCGCACCCAGTTCATCGCCGAAGATCTTGGTTTCGCCGAACGCATGGATCGTATATTTGCATCCGGTCTTATGGGCGTTGCCAAGCCGAGCGAGGAGTTCTTCGACATGGTGTCGGACGAACTGTCTATCGAGCCGGACGAGATTTTACTAATCGACGACCGAGCTGACAACATCGAAGCCGCCGAGGCCTGCGGCTGGCAAGTACATTGGTTTGATGGTCAGGATTACGCTGGGCTTCAGGCGAAGTTGGAAGAAGTCGGCGCGTTGGGGTGACGATATCGGTATGGTGTATGGCCTCCACGCACCCTACATTTTATTTGATCAAGTTTGACAAAAACGAACGATCGTCATCCGACCATTCAGACGAATTTTCGCCATGCGCCTCGGCGGCGCGCAGTTCTATAACTTTCAAAAGCTCGGTCTTTGTTTCAGTAGTGAAATGCGCAGGGCAAGTTTCCATTTCCGGATAGTCCTTGCACGCGTAGGAATAGGTTTTAGCCATAGTAATTCCCCAAATACAATTTATGCCGCTTAGTGCGGGCATATTACTGGATACATATTGTCGGTAGGCAAACGCGCTGAACAAGGGTCAACACATCGAAAATCATAGCAAAAAACGTCAAAAAGTCAATGTTGATGCGCTGAAATGACTAGGCCCGATGTGCCCCGTCCGCCAATGTTTTAACAAACGCCAGCACATCCTCTGCCGGCTTCCCATCCGCGATCTGCTTCACAATTGCCGTGCCTACAACAGCCCCGTCAGCAATTCCCGCGATCGCCAGCGCTGTTTCCGGTGTGTTGATCCCGAAACCAACGCAAACGGGTAAGTCGGTGCTTGCTTTGATACGGGTAACCTCGGGAGCAACGATTTCAGAATCAGCGCTAGCCGCACCTGTCGTGCCGTTAACCGATACGTAATAGATAAACCCTGAAGTGTTTCGCAGCGCTGTTGGTAAGCGTTTTGCGTCCGTCGTTGGCGTTGTCAGGCGGATAAACTGGATTCCAGCAGCGATCGCCGGAACGCACAATTCGTCGTCTTCTTCGGGCGGAAGGTCAACCACGATCAAACCATCAACGCCTGCTTCCTTGGCCTCAGACAAAAACGTCTCGACGCCCTTGTTGTAGATCGGATTGTAATACCCCATCAGCACGATAGGCGTGGTGTCGTCCCCCTCGCGAAAATCGCGGACCATTTGCAAGGTGCGGTTCAACGTCATGCCCGCCGCCAGTGCGCGTTGGCCAGCCAATTGGATTGCGATGCCGTCGGCCATAGGGTCGGTGAAGGGCATGCCCAGCTCGATCACATCAACACCCGCCGCCGGAAGTCCGCGCACGATTTCAAGACACGAGTCATAGTCCGGGTCGCCCGCCATGATAAACGAAACGAAGGCGGATTTTCCCTCAGCTTTAAGCGCTGCAAATTTGGAGTCTATACGTGTCATTTTTGCCAGCCCTTATTGTTGTCCGCATGATTAGGCGAAACCGACCACGATAATCAATCGAAAACGGGAATTAGTCGACCGGATCGTCACAATTTACCATCCACGGGATAGCAAACCGATCGCGAATCATGCCGAACCCCGAGGTCCAGAAGGTTTTCTCGAACGGCATGATGACTTCGCCACCCTCGGCCAATGCGTCAAAAATGCGCTGGGCCTCGGCGAACTCGGGAAATCCGGTTTGCACGTGGATCCCTCGCGGAGGCTTGTATTTCCCAGAAGGGTCGTCCGAGGCCATGATGACCCGGTCGCCGATCCGCAGTGGCACGTGCATTATCAATTCATGCATCGCGGTGGGCATACCGGATGCCATTGCGGAATCACCGAATGTATGGATTTCGGTTATCTCGCCTCCGAAAATTTCCGCGTAAACCGTCATTGCCTCGGCGCAATTGCCATTAAAATTAAGGTACGGATTAAAATTCATTTTACTGTTCCCTCATATTTTTTCAACGTAGTGCATTTTCGGCGCGGCAGCAAATAACCTTGATCCTTTCGTCGCGCCGCCCTAGAAGCCCCGCAAACGCATTATTTAAACGAGGGCTGTTATGGGCTTTAAAACCGGTATCGTGGGCATGCCCAACGTGGGCAAATCGACACTCTTTAACGCACTGACCAAAACGGCAGCGGCGCAGGCGGCGAATTTTCCGTTCTGTACCATTGAACCGAATACTGGCGTTGTTGCTGTGCCGGATGTGCGGCTCGACAAATTGGCGGAGATCGCAAGCTCCAAGCAAATATTGCCCGCGCAGATGACGTTTGTCGATATTGCAGGCTTGGTTAAGGGCGCGTCCAAAGGCGAGGGTTTGGGGAACAAGTTCCTCGCGACCATCCGCGAATGTGACGCGATCGCGCATGTTCTGCGCTGTTTTGATGACGACGATGTCACTCATGTGGATGGCCGTGTGAACCCGGTCGAGGATGCGGAAACTATCGAAACCGAATTGATGCTGGCCGACCTTGAAAGCATCGAAAAACGTATGGTTAACATTGTGCGCAAGGTGCGCGGTGGTGACAAAGAAGCGGTGGATCAGGAACGGTTGCTCAAGCTGGCCAAAGCGGTGCTGGAAGATGGCAAGCCAGCGCGGACGGTGGAAATTGACGCGGAAGATCACAAAACATGGGACATGCTGCAACTGTTGACCGCCAAGGCGGTTCTGTTTGTGTGCAACGTTGAAGAAGAGAATGCTGCCGAAGGAAACGCCCATTCCGCTGCCGTGGCCAAGATGGCCGAAGAACAAGGCGCGGCATCCGTTGTGATCTCGGCGGCGATTGAAGAAGAAATCAGCCAGCTTGAAGCCGACGAAGCTGCGATGTTCCTTGAGGAAATGGGCCTGCACGAGGCTGGCCTGGATCGTCTTATCAAGGCGGGGTACGGCTTGTTACATCTTCAGACATATTTTACCGTTGGCCCGAAAGAGGCGCGTGCGTGGACTATTCACGCAGGCACTTCGGCCTCGCAGGCAGCTGGCGTGATCCACGGTGACTTTGAGCGTGGGTTTATTCGTGCGGAGACTATTGCTTATGATGATTTCATCGCGTTCAATGGAGAGCAAGGCGCGAAGGAAGCAGGCAAAATGCGGTCGGAAGGGAAGACATATGTTGTCAAAGATGGCGACGTGATGCATTTCCTGTTCAACACCTGATTTACCGTTTTCCGTTGCGCAGCTGAGTATTTGGCAAGAGAGAAAACTATGAAAACTTATGAGATTGTCGCCCCCGGTATTGATGCTTTATCTTTGAATGATCGCGATGTGCCTAAGCCTGCGCGCGGGCAGGTATTGGTGCGGATGAAGGCTTCGGCCTTGAATTATCGGGATTTGTTGAATGTTGTGGATCCGGCGACGCGCGGGATTTCGTATCCGCGTATCCCAAATTCTGACGGAGCTGGCGAGGTGGTCGAGGTTGGCGAAGGCGTTACCCGATTCAAATCCGGCGATCGTGTGGTTGCGACATTTTTCCAGAATTTTGAGAGCGGTGAGATGTCCGCCACGGTGATGGCCAGTGCGATGGGCGGTCAGATAGACGGTATCCTAACCGAATATGCAGTGTTGGAGGAGCGTGGCTTGTTGCCAATCCCTGCGCATATGTCCTTCGAGGAGGCGGCGACTTTGCCTTGTGCTGCGCTGACGGCATGGAATGCTTTGGCTGAAATTGGCCAGCTGAAGGCGGGTGAAACCGTGTTGTTGCTAGGTACAGGCGGCGTCTCGATTTTCGCGTTGCAATTCGCGCGTGTGCATGGCGCGCGGGTGATTATCACATCATCGAGTGACGAAAAATTGGCGCGGGCGCTGGAAATGGGCGCATGGCAGACAATTAACTATGTGCAGCATCCCGATTGGGAAAACGTCGTGATGGAGATGACGGACGGTCGCGGTGCTGATCATGTCGTTGAAGTGGGCGGTGCCGGAACCGTCACACGCTCGATCGAAGCGGTGCGCATCGGCGGCACAGTCGCAATGATTGGCGTTCTGACCGATGGCACGCTTAATCCGACGGCTGTGATGCGGAAATCCGTGCGCCTTCAAGGGCTTTATGTCGGATCGCGCCAGATGTTCGAACGCATGAATGCGGCGATTACGAGCGATACGCTGCATCCGGTGATAGATGCACAATTTGATTACGGGCAAGCGCGCGAGGCTTTTCACCATATGAAATCCGCCACGCATTTCGGAAAAATCGTAATATCTATCTAAAATTCGAACAAGATTTCTGTCTACGATTTAGATTCCATTAACACTTTAGGTCCACTCTGTTGATACCGGCAGGAGGGTTCTTATGTGGGTGGAATTTCAATTTTTGGCGGCGGAATTCGATTCACCCGAACGACAGGTTTTGGGGCTGCCGGATATAGAAACGGTCTCGATTTCCGGCCGGAATTACCTGCTGGTCGCGGGCGCGGCAGATGCGGGGCTAAGCAGTTACGAGATCCTTAACGACGGGTCGCTGGTTGCCAGTGACGATGTGCTGTGATCGGTGTGCCGCGGGCACAGAAGCGGCTGGAAACTTAACAGTTTTTACGGATGGTTCGTCAACGTATGTGCTGCCTTCGGGAAAAGCGGACGATAATCAGGTCGTGTATGAAATTGGTACGGATGGCGCGTTTTCGGTTGCCAACAGTTATATGGACGCCTCCGCGACGTATGAACATTGGGAATTGGCGACGGTTATAACCGACGGGACGGACAGCTTTATTTACGGCTCCATCTGGGGACAAAGCGGTTTTTTCCGGTTTGACCTGCAAGTGGGCGGGGCGTTGACGAACCCGTTTATGCAAAACGGTTCCGTTAAACATGTATCTAGCCGACGTAAGCGTAATTGAATCCGCTATGCTACACGGAAAAGCCTTTGTATTTATTGCCTCTGCGCTGGATGCCTGTTTCCACAGTATTGCGATGGGGGCAGGCGGTAATCTGACGTTGCTGGATTCGGTCGGCGCGGAAGACGTAGGCTTTAGCGGAATAACCGCGATGACCGGAGTCGATGTCGAGGATCGGGCGTTTGCGATTGTGGCCTCGGCGGGCACAGACACACTGCTGGTTATGCGCGTCTCGGAATGGGGCGTGATGAACGAGGTGGAACGCTTGGTCGACACCAGCGACACCCGTTTCGCTGGCGTCACCGCGCTGGAGGTATTCGAGACTGCCGGGCGGTATTTTGTGCTGGCGGGTGGCGCAGACGACGGGATCACGTTGTTCGAAATTACCTATAAAGGGCAGCTTGATGCGCTGGTCACGGTGGCGGACAGTGTAGATATGGCGTTGCAAAACGTGACGGACATCGAGGCGGTTGTGGTGGACGGCACAGTGCAGGTGTTCGTTTCCAGTGCCACTGATCACGGGTTGACGCAGTTTTTGGTTGGTATTCCTAGCGGTTCCAGCGTGATATATGGCGGTGCGGTAGAGGATGTGCTGACAGGTTCCGACGGCAACGACACGATCTACGGGCATGGACGCAGTGACGAGTTGCGCGGGATGGGCGGCGATGACCGCCTTGTTGATGGGCGCGGAAACGACTTTCTTTGGGGAGGCGAGGGCGCGGATGTGTTCGAGTTTATTGCCGATGGTCGAAAAGATAATATCATGGATTTCAAGATCGTTGTGGACCTGATCGACCTGCGCGATGTGCCGATGTTGCACCACTACAGCGAGATCGACGTGATACCGACCAGTAACGTGGCTAAGCTGTTTTACGCGGGCAAACAGGTTGTAATCACCAGTGTTGGTAGCGCTCCGTTAACTTTCGAAATGTTCACACATGAGGATTTTATTTTCGGTTAGGCGAAAGGGTCTTCGGGATAGGTGACTTGCGCCAGATACAGGCCATGAGGGGGGCAAACGGGGCCGCACTCGGCTCGGTCCATGGATTCCAGCGCGTGTTTGACGCGTTCGGGTGCCCAAGCGCCTGCGCCAACGCGTTCCAGCGTACCTACAAAGCTGCGGACCTGATTGTGCAAAAAGCTGCGGGCACGAACGTGGAAGCGGTATTCAACACCACCGGGGTATTCCAGCGTCTCGATGCGTAGTTCGTCCAATGTCTTAACCGGCGTTAACCCTTGGCAAATGGAGGAGCGGAAAGTGGTGAAATCACGCTTGCCCAACAGATAATTCGCCCCTTTCTGCATCGCGATAGGATCAATGGGATAGTTAACGCGCCAGACGGACCCTTTGTCAAACGTCATCGGTGCGCGGCGTTGGACTATGCGAAACAGATATTGACGCTCAACCGCCGAGAACCGTGCATGGAAATCATTGTCAACGCGGGCCGCAGTGACAATCGCCACAGGTTGCGGTTTCATGTGGAAGTTTACGGCTTGTGACAGGCGAAACGGGTCCCATTCCTGCGCCATATCCACATGCGCGACCTGTCCAGTTGCGTGCACGCCGGTGTCGGTGCGACCGGCACCCTGAATGCCCTCGTTTTCGGGTTCAAGAACCCGCAACGCTGCCTCGATACAGCCTTGAACTGACGGCACGTTGGGCTGCTTTTGCCAGCCGGAAAAAGGCAGGCCGTCATATTCGATTTTAAAGGCATATCTGGGCATGCCCCCGCCTAACCTGAAAATCAGCGTTTGCCAAGAGACCGTGTAATTGGGCAAACTGCTACTATATGAAAAAGATGAAGAATTTCGAAAGGCCGTCTATGGCAATTGGCAATATTACCGACGCGGTTGCACGTGCGGTCGAGGATGCATCTGACAGCGTCTCAGAGATGTTCGAACCGGTGATCCGCATTGGCGTGACCGGGTTGTCGCGGGCTGGGAAAACGGTGTTTATCACTTCGCTGGTTGCGAATCTGCTGGATCGGGGGCGGATGCCGCAACTTCTGGCTGGTTCCGAAGGGCGGATCGCCGCGGCATTTTTGCAACCGCAACCGGATGATACGGTGCCGAGATTTGCATATGAAACGCATTTGACTGCGTTGACGGGGGCGACGCCGCGATGGCCGAAATCAACTCAGGCGATCAGCCAGTTGCGTCTATCGTTGAAGGTTGAACAAACGGGGTTAATGGCGTCGATGCGCGGCTTGAAAACGGTGCATATTGATATCGTGGATTATCCCGGAGAGTGGTTGCTGGACCTGCCGCTGTTAAGCCAAAGTTATGACGAGTGGTCGAACGAGGCGCTGGCGAAGGCGCGCTCGGAAGGTCGTGCGGAGTTGGCGGCGGACTGGTTAACAGAGCTGGAGAAATGTGACCCGGCGGATACGCTGGACGAGCCCAAAGCGCAGGTCTTGGCGCAAAGTTTCACGCAATACCTGAACGCTGGCCGTGCTGCAGGTTTTTCTGCCTGCGCACCGGGACGGTTTTTGTTGCCTGGCGATCTGGAAGGCTCGCCAGTATTAACCTTCTGTCCGTTGGAACGCCCAGACAAGCCACGCTCCAAAACGCTGTATGCTGAATTCGAACGTCGTTTCGAGGCGTATAAACGGAAGGTTATAAAACCGTTTTTCCGCGATCATTTTTCCAAAATCGACCGACAGATCGTGCTGGTCGATGCGTTGGGCGCGATCCATGCCGGCCCGCAGGCAGTGGAGGATTTGCGCGGCGCGATGGTGGATATTTTGGCCAGCTTTCGACCCGGAAAGAATACTTGGCTGTCGAAGATTCTGCGAAAGCGGGTAGAAAAGATCGTTTTCGCAGCAACCAAGGCCGATCATCTGCACCATACACAGCACCCCCAACTTTCCGCCATTTTGCAGGCGATGTTGCGGGACGCCAAAGATCGTGCGGATTTCAAAGGGGCGACGACGGCTGCCATGTCGATCGCGAGCTTGCGGGCAACGGTTGAACAGACTGTGACGCACGATGGAGAGCCGCTCGATCTGGTGCGCGGCGTGTTGGAAACTGGTAAAACGGCTGCGATGCATGCGGGCGAGCTGCCCGCCGATCCTGCGCATTTGTTAACGCCAGCACGGCAAGGTGCGACCGAGTGGCTGGAGGCGGATTTTAACATTATGCATTTTACCCCACCCGTTTTAACCCGCAAGCCGGGCGACGGGTTGCCGCATATTCGGCTGGATAAAGCCGCCCAATTCCTGATCGGAGATCACTTATGAACGCGCCAACCAAAAAACGCAGAGGCCCGATTATTCTAGATGCCGATTTACCAGATGCGGAAACTCCGCAAGATGCATTGCCCGTGCCCGAACCCCAAGGCCGTGCCGTGCAGCAGGTTACACGGATTGCGGCGCGAAAAGGCAGTTGGCTGTGGCGGCTGTTCTGGGGTGGCATCACTGCGCTGGTCGGGATGATGGCGTCGCTGACGCTGTGGGATTTTGTTAACGAATTGTTCATTCGCAGCGCGATCCTTGGACAGGTTGCTTTATGGTTAACGATGTTGATTGTCGGAGTCTTAGTGATCGTGCTGTTGCGCGAAGTCGCGGCGTTCTCGCGTCTGTCCACCATAGATGCGCTACGCGGTTCGGTTAAATCTGCTGCAGACAGCGGTGGGCTGCGGGAAGCACAAGCTATCACAGGAAAACTTGACCGCTTTTACACCGCGCGCGAGGAGTTGCGCTGGCCGCGCCAGACTTTGGCCGAGGCGCGGGACGGAGTGTATGACGGGCTCGATTTGATCGACATGACGGAGCGGCAGTTGATGGCGCCCCTTGATCAGATGGCAATCGTCGAAGTTCAGACCGCCGCACGAAATGTGGCGGCGGCAACGGCGTTGATTCCGCTGGCGATGGTCGATGTGTTGGTAGCGTTAACTACTAACGTCCGCATGGTGCGCCGCATCGCCGAGGTATATGGCGGCCGCGCCGGAACGCTGGGTTCGTGGCGTTTGCTGCGGGCGGTTGCCACGCATTTGCTGGCGACTGGGGCTGTGGCGATTGGCGATGACATGATCAGCTCGGTAGCGGGCGGAGGCGCGCTTTCAAAGGTTTCTCGTAGGTTTGGCGAAGGGGTAATTAACGGAGCGTTAACTGCTAGGGTCGGCCTTGCAGCAATGGAAGTCTGCCGCCCGATGCCCTTCACCGCCCTGAAAAGGCCTGGTGTGACCGGTATCCTGAAGAAGGCGCTGGCGGGAATGTTCAAATAAGCCGAATTGATTAAATTCCCGTTAAAAGATAGCGTTACGCTATTATATCGAGGGATTTTACTTTGGAATTTGTCATACTTGGGCTAGCTGCTGCTGGAGTCGCATTTGTTTTACCTATTTTTTTGCTTTTCCGTACCCATAAGATGAAAGAGCGGATCACGGCGTTGGAGCGTCGTGTTCAAGGGCTGATCGGTGACGCGGTTGCACCTGAAGCGAAAGAGGCGAAGCCGGAAGTGCACCAGCCGTGGACACCGCCCGAAGAAAAAATTAAACCCCCTGTGGCTGCCAAAGTTCAAGACGAACCCAAGCAGACTGCGCCTGTACAGCAGCCTGCCAAACCTCGCAAAGCCTTCGTTTTCAAACCTAGTTCAGGCGAAAAGATCGTCGCGTAGATGCAAAAGAACTGGTTCTTCGCGGTGGCCTCGGCCTCGTTGGCATTGGCGGGAGTTTTCCTTGTGCAATACGGCGTCGAGAAAGGCCTGCTTAGCCCCGGGTTGCGGGTAATTGCGGCCATTACCTTTGGCTTGATCTTGATCGGTGCGGGGGAATATGTGCGCCGGAAACTGGGCAGTGACGAGGACGGCTCGTTCGCCTTGCTGCCCTCCGTCTTCTCGGGCGCGGGGCTGGTTTCGATGTTTGCAGGCGTGCTTTCGGCGCGGATGATGTATGACCTGATCGGGCCGGAAATGGCGCTTGTCGGGCTGGGACTGACGGGTGCTTTGGCCATCCTGCTGGGCTGGTTTTTTGGCCCTCTGCTGGCAATTGTCGGCGTATTTTGCGCCTTGGCTGCGCCGTTTCTGGTGGCTGGTGAAAGCGAGAGAAGTCATTTCCTTCAGTTCTATTTCGCCGGAATTGCGGCGGTGGCGTTGACCATCGATACAATCAAGCGCTGGGCATGGCTGTCGGCGTTGGGCTTGATCGGGGCATATGTGGCGTCTTGGTTGTTGTATGTGGCCAACAGTCACGAGTTGTATTTCCTCGCATTTGCTTTGATAGTGATGGCGCTTTCGGTTGCTATTCCGATGCGAAGCCTGACCCCGAAACACGCAGGCCCACGCGTTTTCAAACTGGATTGGCGCAGGAAATCGAAGGGTGACGACACCAAGGAACGGAAACATTCAGAGTTCCCGACCCGTTTGGCGTTTGGGGCAATCATTGCCTCCTCGGTTTTTGTCGGCCTGGCGTATGTGATCGAACCGTCGGTTTTCTGGCTATCCCTTGCAGGCATCGTAATCCTTTTGGTTGGCACGATCATCTGGATAGAGGAGGCGCCCGCTTTGCGCGAAGTTGCGTACTTTCCTGCCGCGATCGAGCTCGGTATAATGGGGTTTGAGGCTGGAAGTCAGGGTGACATCCAACAAGCGTGGCTTGATGATGCACTGCGTCCGGAACTGGATTTCGCATCGCCCGTGTTGGCAGTTTTTCTGCTCGGTGTGCTTGGGATAAGTCTGGCGTTTGCTTGGCGTAGCTCGCGAAACGGGCAGTTGCGGTTGGTTGATGCGGGGATTGCCGCTGTGTACGCGTCGGTTGCTGCAGTGATTGCGGAGGTGGCGTGGTCGCCGAGCTATGTTCTGGGGTCCGGCAACTGGGCGCTTTACCTATCGGTGATCGCGATTGCGATGACGGTGTTGGCAAAACGGTTGCTCGCGCAAGGACGGGGCGGACCGATTGCGCACGGCGATGTTCGCGCTATCAGCCATTTCGATGCTAAGCTTCGTATTGGTCGTGATGCTTGGATCCTTCGCATTGACGCTGGCCTTGGCCGTGATGGTTGCTGTAGCCGCGTGGATGGGGGGCAAGTTCGATCTGCCGTTGTTTGACCGGTACATGCAGGTTGGCGTGGTGATCGTGACGTGGCGACTTGCCATTTATCCGGGCGCTTTCTGGGCATTTGATGCCGCCCTATGGGAATTCGCGCTGGCCTTCCTTGGCACCATTGCGCTGTTTATCGCGGCCTATTTCCTGAAACGGAAAGAGGCGATTACGGGTGTGACCGTGATGCTGGAATCTGCGATATGGCCGCTGGCAGGCGCGTTCCTGACCATTCTGCTGATCCGGTACTATGAAGAACTTGAGGTGGGGTTCGAATTCGTCGAGGTTTCGCTGGTTGGGCTAATCTGGCTGATTTCATCGGCCAACCAGTTGTACCGCCTTCGTGGCGGGGCCGAACTGCGGCGTACGCGTATCGTGCTGGCGTCGATATACGGCCTGATCGGGTCGGCCTTCCTTGCGGTGGCACTGTTTGTTGTGAACCCTCTGTTTGATCGATCGGCTTTGGTAAGTGGGCCGTATGTGGTCGACAGTCTTGCGGCGGCATATCTGTTGTCTGCGTTGCTGCTGGCAGTCGTTGCGTTGCGTTTCGGCCATCTGCCGTTGCTGCTGCGCAAAAGGTTGGGTGCAGTGAGTGCGCTGCTTGGCGCGCTCTACGTCGGCGCAGAAATTCGGCGTTGGTGGCAGGGCGATAATCTGGCGGGGCACGGAGTGCTGGACGGGGAGCTTTTACAGCTATACCGTTGCAATGATGCTGGCTGCGGCTGCGGCTGCGCTGCTGGTGCTGGCGTTTATGCGTCAGTCCTCGCTGCTACGCCGCTTGGCGCTGGTGGCTGTCGGGCTGGCGGTGGCGAAGGTGTATCTGATCGATATGTCAGGGCTGGACGGACTGCTGCGCGTGGTCTCGTTCCTGGTGTTCGGTTTGGTGCTGATCGCGATGGCGTGGGTCAACCGGATTTTGCAAAAGAACGCGGCGAAGGGCGAGGATGTGACCCCCGTTACCTAGCCTAAATCCGGTACGTCGCCATATTTTGCACGCGATTGCACGACGCCCATCTTCAATCCGCGACCAATGCGGTGGGCAAGGTCGGACCATGCGGCGGCCTGTTCTGGGTGTAATTTTTCCTTAAGGACTACGTCGAACAGATCTAGCCAGACGGCGAAATGTTCTGCCTCTACCGCATCGCGTTCGCTGTGAACCTTTTGCGGATTGCCGTCATAAGAGCGTTCAAACAGGATCGCGTTACGCCAGAAGGCGGCGATCTTTTCCTCGTGGACCATCCACGTTTTGCGCAGCGGTGGCAGGCTTTCGAAGAACACCGGCCCGAGGGTCTCGTCTTTGCGTACGCGGGCGTAAAATTCGGTTACGACGGTGTCGATTTGTTCAGCGGTAATGGGGAACCGTGGCGGCAGCGCGCTCAAAAGACGAACATAAACAGGATTCCAAGGCCTACTACTGTCCAGACTAAACTATTGAACAGTGAACGCAGTAAACCAAATTCGCTTTCAGGGTCGATACCCAATTTTTTGGTTAGTAAGGTGCCGGGCCAAAAGAATGCGCGGCGGAGCATATCGAGGTATTTCATCGGGTATTCCTTTTCGGTTGGGCGTTGCTAGCACGTTGCGCAGGGCACCGCAATTCGACGCTGGACCGAAGGCGGGCTTGCGCGTATACCGTCGATTATGTGGAAAATGTTTGCGATTATCATACGAATTAGCACCCCGGCTCTCTAAGAGACGTCGGTCACAGGCGTATGGAAACTCCGCGCTACCCCACCCAGAATTTTTCTTGATTACGGAGCTGCAAAATGTGCGCCGAAACACCCGATTATAAATCGACCCTGAACCTGCCGAAAACCGATTTTCCGATGCGAGCCGGCCTGCCGAAACGCGAGCCTGAATGGCTGGCAAAATGGGCCGATATGGACCTTTATGAAAAGCTGCGTGCCAAGGAAGGCCGCGAGACATTCATCCTGCACGATGGCCCCCCTTATGCGAATGGGAATCTGCATATTGGCCATGCGCTGAACAAAATCCTGAAAGATATGGTTGTGCGTAGCCAGCAGATGATGGGCAAAGACGCGCGGTATGTTCCCGGTTGGGATTGTCACGGCCTGCCAATCGAATGGAAGATCGAGGAACAATACCGCGCCAAGGGGAAGAACAAGGACGACGTGCCGATCAACGAGCTGCGCGGCGAGTGCCGCAAGTTCGCCCAAGGTTGGGTGGATGTACAGCGCGAAGAGTTCAAACGGCTGGGCGTGCAGGGCAAGTGGGACAAACCCTACCTGACAATGGATTTTGAATCCGAGGCAGTGATTGCCGAAGAATTCATGAAGTTCGTGATGAATGGCTCGCTTTACCGTGGGTCGAAGCCGGTGATGTGGTCTCCGGTCGAGAAAACCGCGCTGGCTGAGGCGGAGATCGAGTATCACGATCATCAGAGCCACACGATCTGGGTTAAGTTTCCGTTTACCAATGCAACGGGCGATCTGGACGGGGCGAGCGTTGTCATTTGGACGACGACTCCGTGGACGATCCCTTCGAACAAGGCGGTCGCGTATAATCCGAAAATCGCTTATGCGCTGTTCGAGGTTGAAGAGACTGAAGAAGAAAGCTGGACTGCTGCGGGCGACAAGTTCGTTTTTGCCGATGATCTTGCCGCCGACGCGTTGGAGAAATCGCGCGTCACCAAGTTTAAGCGTGTTCGCGATGTAAGTGGTGACGAGTTGGGCGGCTTGATGTGCAAGCACCCGTTTGCCGACATGGATAAGTTCTGGGATTACCCCGAGGGCGTCCCAATGATCGACGGGGACCACGTTACTGACGATGCGGGCACGGGTTTTGTGCATACGGCTCCGTCGCACGGTGCAGACGATTACGAAGCCTTCACCAAGCGTGGATGGACCGACCGTATGACCCACAACGTCAACGAGGATTCCGCGTTTGAGGAATTCGTACCGTTCTTCGCGGGCCTTGAGGTGTTTAACCGCAAGGGCAAGGAAGGAAAAGCCAACACCGCCGTGATCGCCAAGTTGGTCGAGGCAAACGCCCTGATCGCGCGGGGGCGGGTTAAGCACAGCTATCCGCACTCGTGGAGATCGAAGGCTCCGATCATTTTCCGCAACACGCCGCAGTGGTTTGTTGCGATTGATAAAGAACTGAACGACGGCATGGACACGCACGGCAAGACCATCCGCCAGCGTGCTTTAACCGAGATCGACAATGTTAACTGGACGCCGAAAAGCGGCCGCAACCGCCTTTATTCGATGATCGAGAACCGCCCCGACTGGGTAATGTCTCGGCAACGTGCATGGGGTGTGCCGCTGTCTTGTTTCATTAAACATAATGGCGACGGCACCGTTGAAATCCTGCGCGACGAGGCTGTGAATGCCCGTATCGCTGCGGCGTTCCGCGCCGAAGGTGCCGATGCGTGGTTTGCTGACCGGGCGCAGGAGCGTTTCCTTGAAGGCGTGCCGGACGCGGATCAGTGGGAGCTGGTTAGCGATATTCTTGACGTGTGGTTCGACAGTGGCTCGACCCATGCATTTGTTATTCGGGACCGCGAAGACGGTTCGCCCGACGGGATCGCGGATGTGTATCTAGAGGGGACCGACCAGCATCGTGGGTGGTTCCATTCGTCGTTGTTGCAATCGGTCGGCACCAAGGGTTGTGCGCCTTATCGCGGCGTGATTACGGCTGGATTTACACTGGATGCGAAGGGTATGAAAATGTCCAAATCCATCGGCAATACCATCGCGCCAGAGCAGGTTATCCGCCAGTACGGCGCAGATATTCTGCGTCTGTGGGTGGCGCAGGTGGATTACACGAATGATCAGCGGATCGGTGACGAAATTCTTAAAGGCGTGGCGGATAGTTACCGCCGTTTGCGGAATTCCATGCGGTTCATTCTGGGCAATCTGAACGGGTTTAGCGAGGCTGACACGATCGACGTGGCCGAGATGCCCGAACTTGAACGCTGGGTTCTGCATCGCCTTAGCGAGCTGGACGAGGTGGTGCGTGATGGCTATGCCTCTTACGATTTCCAAGGAGTTTTCCAGAAGCTGTTCCAGTTCTGTACAGTTGATTTGAGCAGCTTCTATTTCGACGTCCGCAAGGATGTTTTGTATTGCGACGGTAACTCGATTGAACGGCGCGCTGCGCGCACCGTGCTCGATATTCTTTTCCACCGTTTGACGACATGGCTTGCCCCGATGTTGACCTTCACGATGGAAGATGTGTGGCTGCAACGTTTCCCGGGGGCCAAGAGTTCCGTGCATATGCTGGACTTCCCTGAAACGCCCGTCGCGTGGCGTGATGATGCGCTGGCGGGGAAATGGGAAGTTGTTCGGCAGGTTCGTCGTGTTGTAACCGGCGCGATTGAAATCGAGCGGACGGCCAAGGTTATTGGTGCCTCACTTGAGGCCGCGCCAACCGTGCATATCCGTGATACGGAGATGTTGGAGATTGTGAAAAGCGTGGATTTTGCGGATGTCTGCATCACATCAGACGTGTCTCTGAGCAGCGACCCATTGCCGGACCGCGCATTCCGTTTGCCGGAAGTTGCGGGCGTTGGTGTCGAATTCGAAAAAGCCGACGGCGAGAAATGCCTTCGCTGCTGGAAGGTTCTGCCAGACGTGGGCAAGCACGATCACGAAGGTGTTTGCGGGCGGTGTGACGAGGCGTTGAACTAACGCGTGATCGCGACGGGTGCAGTTTGAACTACTGCACCCAACTATGCCCCGGCTGACCATGCCAAAAACCGTTCGAGAAAACGGCAGGGAATTGCATGGCTTCCAGGCAGATTTGTGCCTCTGTGACCGAGGTTTTCTCGTCGAGCGCGTCGCGGAATATCCGTGCCACCGCGACCATATCCTGTGTGTGGTACCAATCGGAATTTCGATACACCAGCCGCTTGCAAATCGTTCAGGTCGGGCAGCAAGTTGAGATAGGTTCGCGACAGCGTTTGAATTCCGTTAACGGTCAAAAACTCCCGCCCTGACAGGGTGTTTAGCGGCATTCCGTTAAGATCTTCTTCGCAAACGAACTGGCAATTGTCTTTAATGCGGTTATGGGCGCGGGCATGGTAACAACGCGCAGATAGCGCGAACGATGCGCGACCGAACACCTGAACCTCTAGCGAAACGCCTAGTTTCGCGGCATGCTGTCCCAGGACTTGGATTGCGACGCGCGGGTAGGCTCGCAAACTGAGATTTTCTGGATTTGGCTGCAACAAAAGCAAAAACGGCAGATTGATCGGATCAATCATAAAACTTGCGGTTTTATGGGTCCGAGGCGTTCAAACATGTCCGGATTGGACGTGCCGATCCGCCGCACGATGCAGCCCAGCAAAGGCTGGAGCAGGAAAGGCGGTAACGGCGGTCGTAGACGGGGGAGGCTTGGTGGCGCAGCGTTCTCGTCCGTCCGCAGGGCTCAGATGTTTCATAGAGCGGACCGTAGCACGCTGATTTCGGCTTAGAATTGATATATATCAAGTGAACGGCAGTTTGATCGAATTTAGGCACGAAAAAAGAGGCGTTCGGGTGAAACCCGCACCTTTGCTGTGTTTGGTGTTGTGGGGGGCATTTGACCCAAATCTAAGGTTCTTCGGGTTAGAAAGAGCCTGATACCGAACTTCGAGGAACGGGAATATCGCGCCAAAGCCCGAACCCTGAGGTCAGTCGCTGACATATGCTGCAAGCAAGCAGCGCAACGATCGGGCGGTTTAGTGATTTGTGTGTTGCAAATGTAGGCAACGTTTGTTCAAAGTACTTGGCGCGATAAACCCACGGGTGGAAAGCCGCCTCTCTCAGTGCTGAAACTTATACATTGAATTGGTTAATAAATGGTTACGGTTTTGCCATTTTGAATAATAGGGAATTTTAATGGAATTTTCAGTATTCGTCGCGGTGTTGTTTGCGGCCGTCCTGCATGCTGGTTGGAACGCTGTGATCCGCAGTGGCGGGGACCGGTTTCAGGGGATGCTGCTGCTGACCTTCACGCAGGGTGTGATGGCGTTGGGTATGGCTGTAGTCGTGCCGCTACCTGACGGGATCGTCTGGGTTTGGGTGCTCGGCTCGGGGTTATTACATACGATTTACAAGCTGTTTCTGTCGGCCGCCTATCAACACGGAGACCTTAGTCGCGTTTACCCAATTGCGCGGGGCGCGGCGCCGATGATGGTGGTCTTTGTCGGGTATTTCCTGTTGGCTGATACCATCGAAAGTAAGGAATATGCAGGAATCGGGTTGATCGGTGTTGGTGTGATGATGATGGCGCGGGGCGTGTTCTCCAGCGGTGAATCTCGACGCTTGTTGCCGTTGGCACTGGGGTCCGCGCTTTTCACAGCGGGATATTCGATTGTTGACGGTTTGGGCGCGCGGGTGGCGATGGATGCGACAATGTTCACCGCATGGTTATTCATTTTCGACGCGATGTTCTTCACGGTCTATTCGCTGATAAGTCGAGGTACCACCGTTTTCAAAGCATCACGACGCGCGTGGAGTCTTGGCGCATTCACCGGAGTACTGTCGCTGGCGACCTACTGGATCGCAGTTTGGGCGATGACAGTTGCGCCTATTGCGCTGGTCGCGGCGGTGCGTGAGACTTCGGTGTTGTTCGCACTGGTAATTGGTATCTTGGTTTTGAAGGAAAAAGCCGGTGTGGCCAAAATTCTGGCAGCGTTGGTGATCGTCAGCGGGATCGTGGTGATCCGGATTTAGCCTTTGCTACGCGGGTGCGACTTTTCGTAAACTTCCATCAGGCGAGCCTGATTAACAGCGGTGTATGCCTGTGTTGTGGACAGCGAAGCGTGCCCCAGAAGTTCCTGAATGGACCGTAAATCTCCACCTGCCTCCAACAGATGTGTCGCGAAGGAATGGCGCAGCGCGTGCGGGGTTGCCGTGGCTGGCAGACCAAGTTGCAGGCGCGATTGCTCCATCGTTTTCTGGATTTGGCGTGGATTAAGGCGACCACCACGGGCTCCCACGAACAACGGACCATCAGGCGGCGGCTGGTGTGGGCAATGTTTGATGTAATCCGCCACCGCTGCACGCGCGGCAGGCAGGACCGGGACGATGCGGGTTTTGTCGCCTTTGCCCTTAATACGCAGGACTTCAGGTAGGGGATGATCCGAGCGGTTCAGGGATAACGCCTCGGATATTCGTAGGCCACAGCCGTAAAGCAGGGTGACGACGGCCACGTCGCGGGCGGCAATCCACGGGTTTTTATTTTGTAGCTCGACCCGTTCGATCAGGGCTTTTGCTGCGGATGGATCCACGGGACGCGGTAAGCGTTGTTTGAGTTTGGGGGCACGGGTGGCCGAAACGGAAGCCGCTTCGATCCCGAATTCCTCGCCGAGCCAGCGGTAATAGGATTTCACCGCCGAAAGTTCCCGCGCCAGTGATCGGGCGGAAATACCGCGCGTGCGTTCGGACGCCATCCACGCGCGCATATCGGAAATCGCGATGGCGGCGAGGGCTTTTTTGCCCGCGGGTGTGCCGAAGTGATTGCCAAGGAAACCAAGAAATCCCGAGACGTCGCGGCGATAAGCTTCGGTTGTTTTAGGGGATACACCGCGCACGGCGTGCATTTGAGTTAACCATTGCTCCATCATGTGGAGGGCTTGTTGCGAACCTTCGGTCACGCCACCCAGCGGCGCAGTATGCGTTCGAGTATTTGGGCAAAGAAAGACAGTAGTTCTGTTCCCTGATCGGGACCGAAACGGTTAGGGTCGGACGAACCGAAGGCGATCAAGCCCGGCAAGTGCGAGCCGAGGTCGAGGCGTAGGACAGCTTCGGATTGGACGTTGTTATTGGGGCCGAACACGGCGTCTTTGGCTTCGTCTGCGGTACGTAGTGTGACGGTGCGGGCGGCGCGGTTTCGGCCACCTGTGATGTAGGCTGAAACGCCGGTGACGGGCAGCGCGATGACGGTTTCCTTAAGGGGGCCGTCAGGACCGATGGCTTTGCCACCGTCGGCTTTATCACTTTCGAGGCACAGATGGATGACGTCTACGGCAAGAATTCCGCTAACGTCCTTTTGCATGGCTTGCAGGAATTCATCGAACGTGTCGGCGTCGAGAAGGGCAAGGATCGCACGGTGAATCTGGTTGGTGCCGGCGAGATTTTCGTAGGCCGCGGCTATGACCGTGCGATGCGTATCTTCGAGGGTGTTTAGCCGTTCTTCGAGGCGCGAGACGAAAGCGCCGCGCAGGTCCACGACGTTCGCGCCTTTGGTCCGATCGTCGGAATTAAGAAGCGCGCGCATGACTTCGGGGTCGTCGAGGATCAAGGCGGGGTCTTTAAGGATTTCGCCTTTGAGTTCATTCAATGCTTCGGTCATGCGCGTTACCTTTTAAAGGATGTTTTGGCCGGTTTTGGCCCAGTCTTTCATGAAACCTTCCAGCCCGTTGGCGGTCAGTGGGTGTTCTACCAACTTTTTCAGCACGGCGGGTGGAACCGTAACCACATCCGCACCGATTATGGCGGATTGGGTTACGTGGTTGACCGTGCGGATCGAAGCCACGAGGATTTCGGTATCGAAGGCGTAGTTGTCATAAATCTGGCGGATTTCGGCAATCAGGTCCATGCCGTCGATGTTTATGTCGTCAAGGCGACCAACAAACGGGCTGATAAATGATGCGCCCGCTTTGGCAGCAAGAAGCGCTTGATTGGCCGAGAAGCACAGGGTCACGTTAACCTTGAAACCGTCATCTGTAAGGGTTTTGCATGTTTTCAGCCCGTCCCATGTTAACGGAACCTTAACGGCGATGTTTTCGGCGATGGCGGCCAGCTTGCGGCCCTCGGCGATCATCTCGTCGGCTTTCAGGCTGACGACTTCGGCGGAGACGGGACCATCAACGAGGCCGCAGATTTCCTTGGTGACTTCGAGGATATCGCGCCCCGATTTCAGGATCAGCGACGGGTTAGTGGTGACTCCATCCACAAGGCCCAGATCTTTAAGTTCGGCAATTTCCGAAATCTCGGCGGAATCTACAAAAAATTTCATGTTGTTCTTTCAGTTTGCCAGAAAGCGCACTCGCAATCCGTTCGGGGGCAACATACAATATGTCGCATGGTGATGAAACCACATATTCTACGGATTTCCGATGTCTGAGCGCGGGTTTTATATGGCCGGCGATCTGGTCTCGGTGCTGACAGCCGAGCCGCTGGACAGGCGGTTGGATTACAAAGCCCCCGAAGGGGGTGTTTTTGCGGGTGCGTTCGTGATGGTGCCGCTTGGCCCGCGTCGTGTGCTGGGCGTGGTTTGGGGGGATGGTGAGGGGGATTATGATGCCTCGAAAATACGGGCTATCGGGCAGGTTATTGATGTGCCGCCGATGCGCGGTGAAATGGTCGAGTTTTTGCGTAAGGCGGCGGAATATACGCTGACACCTTTGTCCATGATGTTGCGTCTGGCGACGCGCGCTCCGAAACTAGGACAGCCTGCCAGTATGCGCAAGGTGTTGCGGCTCGGAACAGGTACGCCGGACAAGATGACAGAGGCGCGGCGCAAGGTTCTGGCGGTGATGGAGGAATACGGCGGGGCTGGCTTCTCGGCTGCGGAGCTGGTTGCTTTGGCGGGTGTTTCATCAAGCGTTTTAAAAGGGTTGCTAAAGCAGGGCGTTTTAGTCGAACATGCAGCGCCGCGCGATTTACCGTATCCAAAGCTGGAAGCGGAGCTGGCCGGAAAGACCCTGTCACCGGATCAGGCGAAGGCGGTAGAGACACTGCGCGAGGCGGTGCGTTCCGAGACATATAGTACGACGTTACTGAAGGGTGTGACGGGGTCTGGCAAGACCGAGGTATATCTTGAGGCGGTGGCGGAGGTGTTGAAATCGGGTCGTCAGGCGCTGGTTCTGTTGCCCGAGATCGCATTAACAGTCGAATTTCTGGATCGTGTTGAAAAACGTTTTGGTCACCGTCCTGCGGAGTGGCATTCGGGGGCCTCACAAGCGGAACGTCGCCGTTGCTGGAAAGCAGTAGCTGAGGGTGGGGCGCAGTTGGTTGTCGGTGCGCGATCCGCGCTGTTCCTACCGTTTCGCGATCTGGGTTTGATTGTCGTCGATGAGGAGCACGACGGGTCCTACAAGCAGGAAGAAGGCGTGCTGTACCACGCGCGGGATATGGCAGTACTGCGGGCCTCGCTTTGTTCGGCGGTGGTGGTGCTGGCCAGTGCGACGCCAAGTCTGGAAAGCTGGGCGAATGCCGAAGCGGGGAAATACGCACGGATTGATTTGCATGAACGCTTTGGAACGGCCGAGTTGCCGGATATGGACAGCATCGACATGCGCGCAGAGGCGATGGAGGTAAACCGCTGGTTATCGCCGACACTGGTGGGCGAGATGAAAACGCGGCTTGAAGCGGGCGAGCAAAGTTTACTGTTTCTTAACCGTCGGGGGTTTGCGCCGTTGACGCTGTGCCGCGCATGTGGCGAGCAGGTCGGGTGTTCGAATTGCGATGCGCGGATGGTTGAGCATCGGTTCCTTAAACGGTTGGTTTGTCACCAGTGCGGGGCGTCCAGATCTATTCCAACGGTGTGTCCATCGTGCGAGGTCGAGGGAAAACTGGCGGCAATCGGTCCCGGCGTGGAGCGTCTGGCCGAAGAGGCGAGCGAGCTTTTCCCTGATGCGCAGGTTGCCATTCTGTCGTCTGACCTGTCGGAAACGGCGCGGGCGTTGAAGCAGCGGATTGACGAGATTGCGGCAGGCGGGGCGGATATCATCATTGGCACGCAAATTGTCGCTAAGGGGCATAACTTTCCGCATTTGACGCTCGTGGGAGTGATTGATGCGGATCTTGGGCTGCAGGGCGGTGACCTACGTGCCGCCGAGAAAAGTTTCCAGCTTATTCGGCAGGTCGCAGGTCGTGCAGGACGAGCAGAAAAGCCGGGGGCGGCGTTATTGCAAACCCATCAGCCGGATCATCCTGTAATCAAGGCGATCCTTTCGGGTGACGAAGAAGGGTTTTGGAAGGCCGAGGCTGAATCTCGTTTGCGTGCAGGTGCCCCGCCTTACGGACGCATGGCGGGGATCGTGGTTTCCGGTGAAAACGAGGCGAAGGTATTTGATCTGGCGCGGTATCTGGCGCGGAACGCTAAGGCGATCAGCGATATAGATGCACAGCTTTTCGGGCCAGCGGCGGCGCCTGTGGCCAAAATCAGAGGTCGGTTTCGGGTGCGCTTGTTGGTGAAAGCCCCGAAGGGGGCGCCAATGCAAAAGGCAATACGGGCGTGGCTGGCGGCGGTGAAAGTGCCGCCGAGCATGTCGGTCAGGGTCGATATAGATCCGCAGAGTTTCTTTTAGCGGCATTATTAATCACCTTCGCGCGCCAAAGCATGAATAACCCGCCCCCTACGATCAGCGAGATGCCGATCCATGCAGTTGTGTCTGGCCACTCGTCAAAGATTAAGACGCCCCAGAATATTGCCAGAACCATTCCGGTATACTCGAACGGAGAGGCAAGGCCGGCTTCGCATAAGCGGTAGGCTTGGCTGATGAAATAGCCGGCGAAGGTGCTTGAGATGCCGAGGATTACCAGTAGCCCCCAATCGCTATTGGTGGGCCAAATCCATTCGCGCAGCAGGAAATCCAGCGATGTGTCGCCGGTGCCTCCAAAACGACCATCGCCAACCGTCAGGCCCATGATGGAGCCCACGAGAATAAAGGTGACTTGTATATAAAAGGTTAGCACTCCGGCTCGTTCGGTTCCGCCGACTTTGCGGGTGATCGTTTGCAACCCGGCATAGGCGAAGGCAGCAACCACAGGCAATAACGCTGCAAGTTGAAAGCTGCTGGGTCCGGGCCGGACCATGATGATCACTCCGGCGAAGCCCATGCCGACGGCTATCCAGCGGCGGGGGCCAACGGATTCACCTAAAAATACGACGGAAAAAACAGTAATTATCAGCGGGCTTGCGAAAAAGATTGCCACCGCATCCGCCAATGGAAGGACCGAGAGGGCGAGAAAGAAACACATGTTGGCGATTACCACCAGAAAGCCGCGTAAAACATGGATCGGTAGGCGGCTGGTGCGCAGCGCTGACAGGCCACCCTCGAACGGGATGAAAATCGTCAGCAGAACGATCATTCCGATTGTGGACCGGATAAGGATGATCTGGTGCAGGGCGAAGTCGTCGCTGAGGAACTTGACCGTCATATCGTTAACGGAAAAGAAGACCGAGGCGATGATCGCCGAGGAAATGCCGAAAAGATTGTTGTGTGCGGAGGTCGAGGACATAGGCTCACCTGTATTCAACGCTGTTAAGGAACCATGAACACAAAAGTGGGCTCGCCGCTAGCAAAGAATGCGCGCGCCTTCGGCGCAGGTACGCGATGTGTATAAGCATGCGTTTGATACTGACAAGCAGGTCGCGGGCGGCTAGAAGTGCGTGAACGTGAGGAAATACCATGACCGAAACGCATCCGACGATACTCCCGCAGCCCGGGATCTTGGACATTGCTCTATATGTGGGCGGTGACAGCAAACTGGCGGGAACTAATAACAAAGTCACTAAACTAAGTTCGAATGAGAATCCCTACGGGGCCAGTCCGATGGCGGTCGAGGCGTACAAGGCTGCCTCAGGTGCATTGGCGGTCTATCCATCCACGGACCATGCGGAATTGCGGGGTGCCATCGGGCGGGTGCACGGGGTTAATCCGGCGCGTGTGATTTGCGGCGCTGGGTCGGACGAGATTATCGCGTTTCTGTGTCAGGTTTATGCGGGTGAGGGCGACGAGGTTCTGTATACGGAACACGGGTTTGCCATGTACCGCATTTCCGCTTTGGCGGCAGGGGCGATTCCGGTTGAGGTGGTTGAGGACAACCGTCGCACGGATGTGGATGCGTTGTTGGCGGCGTGTAATGACAAGACCAAACTGGTGTTTATTGCCAATCCTAACAACCCTACGGGCACGATGATTTCTGGCGACGAAGTCGCACGGTTGGCCGAAGGTCTGCCCCAGCAGGCGATCTTGGTTCTGGACGGGGCGTATGTTGAGTTTGTTGACGACGAGGATTTCGACGCTGGGTTGGCGGTGATCGAGGCGCGGGATAACGTTGTAATGACGCGTACGTTCTCGAAACTGTATGGGCTTGGCGGATTACGGATTGGCTGGGGGTATGGACCTTCGCATATTATTGATGCGCTTAACCGTGTGCGTGGGCCATTCAACCTATCCGGCGCTGCGCTGGCAACGGCAGAGGTTGCGGTTCTGGACGAGTCTTACTCTGCCAAGTGCAAAAGCCTGAACACACAATGGCGCGCGTGGCTTTCTGCAAAGCTAACGGCGCTTGGTTTGGAGATCGACGAAAGCCACGGAAATTTCATTCTGGTACGCTTCGCGACGCCGAATTTGGCTGAAGGCTGTGATGCGGCGCTACGCCAACGCGGGTTGATTGTGCGCAAAGTTGGTGGCTATGGCTTCCCTGAAGGGTTACGAATAACCATTGGCGACGAGATCGCGTGCCGTCAGGTGGCACAGAGCGTGAAAGAATTTCTTGAGGGGCAATGTGAATGAGCCAGCAGTTTGAACATGTAGCGCTTATCGGGTTGGGGCTGATTGCCTCGTCTATCAGCCATGCGATGCGTCGCGCGGGGATGGATGCGCGGATCACGGGGTATGCTCGGTCGTCTGCGACAAGGGGCAAAGCGCGGAAGCTGGGGCTGTGTGACAAGGTTTACGATTCCATCACCGATACGGTGCGTGGGGCGGATCTGGTTATTCTGGCCGTGCCTGTCGGGGCGATGGGGGCCGTCGCCAAAGAGATCGCACCGTTCCTGAAAGAGGGTGCGGTGATTACCGACGTTGGTTCCGTAAAACGGGCTGTTATCGAGGCGGTTGGTCCACAGCTGCCCAAAGCGGTGCATTTTGTGCCCGGTCATCCATTGGCGGGGACCGAAAAGTCAGGACCAGAAGCCGGTTTCGCCAGTCTGTTTGATAATCGCTGGTGTTTGCTGACGCCAGAGGATGGAACGGACAGAAAGGCAGTAGCAAAACTGCGGAATTTCTGGGAAGCGTTGGGCGCGAATGTTGATGAGATGGAACCTGACCACCACGATCTGGTGTTGATGGTTACCTCTCACGCGCCACACTTGATTGCCTACACGATGGTTGGTGTTGCAGATGATCTGAAACGGGTGACGGACACCGAAGTGATTAACTATTCTGCTGCGGGCTTCAGGGATTTCACCCGCATAGCGGCGTCCGATCCGACCATGTGGCGGGATGTGTTTTTGAACAACAAAGATGCCTCGCTGGAAATTCTGGGGCGGTTCACCGAGGAACTGTTCGCGTTGCAACGCGCAATTCGTACCGGTGACGGAGACTTTCTGTTCGACTATTTCACCCGCACCCGCGCCGTTCGGCGTAGTATTATCGAAGCCGGACAGGATACGGACGAGGCCAACTTTGGCCGCGGCTCGAAGACTTGATCCTTCGGCGTATAGGTCTAACTTTTCTGGTTTTGATTGCCGAGGTTTCCTGTGGTCGCCGCCAATCTGCCCCGCCGATACCTGACCATCTGGTGCAGCTTTGTGGTGATCCTGGTTTGGCCGGCATCACAAGAATTCAGGCCCATAAAAAAAGGGCGGCGAAAGATTCGCCGCCCTTTGGAATTGGTTAGGATTACTTCTCAGAGACAACTTTCCAGCCGCCATCTGCAACAACCGAGATGATGATCGCGTCAGCACCTTTGTGATTGTCCTTGCTGTAGGACATGTAGTTTCCTGTCAGGTAATCCATGTAATCCAGCGTTTCCATACCGGCAATAAAGCTGTCGGTGGTCAGGTCTTTGCCTGCCGCTTCCAGTGCACGCACTGTTTGGTCTGCTGCGGAATAACCCAGCATCGCAAAGCCACCCGGTGCTTTGCCATATTCTGCGGTGTATTCTGCGATGAACTTGGCTGGCACGGCTTCGTCAGCCCGTGCGCCTAGGTCTTTCCAACCGGAGGAGGCATACAAGCCGTCGGTGATGCCACCGGGAACCTGGGCAACCACGCTGAGGAAGCCCGCAGAAGTGTTGAGGAACTTCATGCCGGACAGACCCATTTTCTTGGCTGTACCCACAACAGTGATCGCCTGACGCACGCCAAGTGCCAGAACGACGATTTCGCATTCTGAGGCTTTCAGTTTTGATAATGAACCGACGAAATCGGCTTCGTCACCTTTGTGCGTAGTTTCAGCAGCAAAGTTCAGGCCTTTGGCTTCAGCCGCGTTTTTGGCACCGGCAACAATTTCTTTGCCGAAATCCGAAGGCAGATACATCGAGCAGACATTTTTCAGGCTAAATTCGTCAGCAAGAAAGCTGACGCCAGCAGTTGCCTGATCGTAATAGCTTGAGAATCCGATGAACTTATTGTGCATCGGTTCTGCCAACATTGCGGTCGCTGCGGACAAAGGCGAGATGTTTGGGATGCCCTTTGGATCCAGTAGGCGGAAACCGGCGATGTTCATCGGGGTGCCCAAAGACAGGATCATGGCGAAAACTTTGTCACGGTTCAGCAGCTTGTTATAGCCCTGCATCGCGCGCGGCAGTTGATAGCCGTGATCTTCAACCACAAATTTGAGCATACGGCCATGCACGCCACCCGCATCATTGGCTTGCTTGAAACGCAGGTTCGCACCATTGACGGCAGGAACGCCGACCGCTGCAAAAATGCCAGACAGATCGTTAACAGATCCAAAAACAATTTCTGTGTCTGTCACGCCTTGTGTATCGGCTACAGCCGCTTGACCCAGTGCGACAGCTAGCAATACTGCGAGGGTATGTTTGATTGTTTGTTTCATCTTTTTCTCCCTGAAAAATGCCACTCTTGGTGGCTATTAAAGATACATATCGTCGATTAGCGCCTTGTATTTTTTTTCAACAAAGCCGCGCTTTAGCTTCATCGTTGCCGTTAACTCATCATCTTCGGCTGTCAACAGAACGTCTATCAGACGGAACTTCTTGATTTGTTCAACGCGGGCAAAGTTCTTGTTCACCCGTTCCACCTCGTCGTTGATCAGTTTGACAACCTCGGGTGCGGCACAAAGTGAGGCAAAGTCGCCAAAGGGGACCTTCTCTTCTTGTGCGAATTTTTCGACGTTTTCCTGATCAATCATCACCAGAACGGTCAGATATTTGCGCCCGTCGCCAATCACCACAGCATCGGAAATGAACTGCGAGAATTTCAGCCCGCTTTCGATTTCCGCAGGGGTGATGTTTTTACCGCCCGCCGTGATGATGATGTCTTTCATCCGGCCAGTAATTCGCAGAAATCCGTCTGCGTCAAGCGCCCCGAGATCCCCGGTGCGCAACCAGCCATCTTCGGTGAATGTTTCGGCGGTTTTTTCGGGGTTCTTCCAATAACCCGGGAATGTGGTCAACCCGTTGGTTTGAATTTCGCCGTCATCTGCAATTCGCACCTGTGTTCCCAGCACCGGTTTCCCAACCGAGCCGAGCCGCGTTGCATCATGGGTGTTGAGGGAACACACAGCGGTGTTTTCGGTCATGCCATAACCCTCATAGATCGGCACGCCAATTGCGTAGAACCATTTCAGCAGGTCCGGCGAAATCGGCGCGGCACCGGAAATGGCGCGCCTGATCCGATCCAGCCCCAGCATCCGGCGCAGGTTGCGCAGCACCAGACGGTCCCAGAATTTGTATTTCAGTTCAAGCATGATCCCAACGGGCTTGCCTGCCAGTGTCAGGTCTGCCTTGGCCAGTCCGGTTTTCAGCGCCATGTGAAAGGCAAATTTGCCCAAAGGAGTGGCATCTTTGGCCAATATCAACACAGCGGAATAGACCTTTTCCCAAACCCGTGGCACAGCCGAGAAAATATGCGGTGAAACCTCGCGCAGATCGTCGAACACGGTTTCTGGACTCTCGGCAAAATTCACCGTGGATTTGGCCGCGATTGAACCGAAAATACTGGTGCCGCGTTCAAACACGTGGCTTAGCGGTAAAAAACACAGCTGCTCATCACTGGCGAGCGTGGGGACCATTCTGGCCAGACAGGCGGTTCCCGCAATCACATTTTCATGACTCAGCATCGCGCCTTTGGGTTTGCCTGTGGTGCCCGAGGTATAGATCAGCAATGCCACATCTTGGGGCTGCGCGGCCGCAACAGCCGCCGAAAACAGATCGGGGGTTTGCGCCAGTGTTTCCTGTCCCAAAGCATAGAAATTATCGAGGAACATCACCTGCTCGTCGTCCATGTTGTGCAGGCCTTCGCGGTCCAGCACGATCACTTTTTTGACCAGCGGTACTTGATCGCGAATGGTCAGGAACTTATCCAGTTGTTCTTCGTTTTCGACCACCAGAAACGGGCTTTCGCTGTCTTGCAACAGATAGGCCAGCTGGCTGGAACTGTCGGTGGTATAAACGCCCGAGCAAATGCCGCCGATACCCTGAATGCCCATGTCCAGATAGGCCCATTCTTTGTTGTCTTCGGACAAAACGGAAACCACTTGTCCTCGTTCCAGCCCCAGCGCATGAAAACCCGCGCCGATGCGTTCTGCCGATTGCCAGAAATTTGCCCAACTGTAGCTTTTCCAAATCCCGAGGTCTTTTTCGCGGTGTGCGGTGCGGGTGCCCAGATCAGCGCAGCGTTTGGCAAACAGCTTGACCATGGTATCGCAGCCATCAATGGTCGCCGGGCGGATGGACAGATTTTTGTTCAGGGTTAACCCGTTGACTATGATCGTTTCGGGGAGGGGGTTTTGTATGTTCATGGCCGCTATCTCCACGTCTTTTTGCGTTTCCAGCGGCGTTCTTCGCGCGCCCCTTCTTCCTGAACGCCCAGATAGAAATTCTGGATGTCTTCGGATTCAATCAACTCGCTTGCTTTGCCTTGCATCACGATGCGCCCGATTTCCATCACATAGCCATCTTGCGCCAATTCAAGCGCGGCTTTGGCGTTTTGTTCGACCAGCATCATGGTCACATTCTGTTCCTCATTCAGGCGTTTCAGAATGGCGAAAATCTCTTGTACCAGCAGCGGGCTGAGGCCAAGGCTGGGTTCGTCCAGCAGCATGATTTTGGGGCGCGCCATCAGGCCGCGACCAATCGCCAGCATTTGTTGTTGGCCACCGGACAGGAAAGCAGCCTCTTGATTGCGGCGTTCCTTGAGGATGGGAAAATATGAGAACACCATCTCTCGGTCACGTTCAATTTCAGCTTTGTCGTTGCGGGTATAGCCGCCCAGCGTCAGATTTTCATTCACCGTCAGCAGGGGGAAAACTTCGCGGCCTTCGGGTACATGTACGATGCCGCTTTCAACAATTTTATGCGGCTCACTTCCTTGAATTTCTGTGCCTTCAAACAGGATTTGGCCTTTTTCCGGATCCATCACCCCGGAAATCGTTTTCATCAGCGTGGTTTTACCCGCGCCATTGGCCCCCAGCACCGTGACGATGCCGCCTTTGGGCACATCAAGGCTGACGCCGCGAATGGCCATGATCGGGCCATAATAACTTTCAATATTGCGAATTCTCAGCAACAGGTCTTCGCCCATTATGCCGCCCCCCCAAGATAAGCCTTGATCACCGCTGGGTCCGATTGCACATGCGCAGGCGTGCCCTCAGACAGCTTGGCACCATCAGTCAGCGCCAAAACCCGGTCCGCCACATTGGACACCAGCCCCATGTCGTGTTCGACCATCAGCACAGTAATGCCCATCTG
The DNA here is from genome assembly GCA_050256375.1 of Paracoccaceae bacterium. Classification (GTDB taxonomy): domain Bacteria; phylum Pseudomonadota; class Alphaproteobacteria; order Rhodobacterales; family Rhodobacteraceae; genus NORP23. Next base: position 66,860 of record JBBWVU010000073.1, read on the forward strand.
GCGGCGAATATCATCAATCCACCAGCGCATGTCGGTGGTTTCCTCGACGGACAAGCCAGAGGCGGGTTCGTCCAGCAACAACAGGTTCGGCCCGGTGGCCAGCGCGCGGCCCAGTTCAACCACTTTGCGCACCCCATAAGGCAGGCCCGCAATCATCTTTTCGCGGTAGGGCTGAAGGTCCAGAAAATCTATGATCTCCTCAACCATATGCCGGTTTTGCATTTCTTGTTTGCGGGCTTTGGGGGTGAAGAACAATTCTGACAACAGATTGGTGTTGCGATGGCGATGGCGCCCGATCAGCAGGTTTTGCAGCACGGTGGAATGCTCAAACAGCTCATTATTCTGAAACGTCCGTGCAACACCAAGGGTAGCAACATTTGCCGGTTTTTCCTTCAACAAATCATGCCCATCAAACCGGATGGTCCCGGCAAACGGATCATAGAAACGGGAAATCAGGTTGAATACCGTGGATTTCCCCGCCCCGTTTGGCCCCACCAGCGCGTAAACCTCGCCTTTTTCGACGCTGAACGACAGGTCATTCACCGCCACGACGCCGCCGAATTTCAGCGTGACATTGGTCAGTTCAAGCAAGCTCATTGCAGGCGATCCGTCTTGAGAAAGGATTTCTGCCGCTTGAACATGTCTTTGCGATAGAAAGGGAACAGTTCCAGCCATGTGCGAATCTTGAGCCAGCGCCCGTAAATCCCGCTGGGTTCAAACAGGATAAAGCCCATCAGGATCAGGCCAAATACGCCGAATTCCAGACCGGGAATGGCAACCGTGCTGCCGCCCAGAAAATCGCCAACCCATTCCTTGGAGATCGACAAGAACTGCGGCAGAAAGCCAATCACAATCGCGCCAAAGAACGCCCCGTGAATGGACCCAAGTCCACCAATCACAATCATCATCAACAGCTGCACTGAGATGGTAACCGAGAATGTCTCATTATTGAACGTGCCGGAAAACAAGCCCATCAGTGCGCCCGCAAGCCCGGTAATGGCGCAGGACAGGGCAAAAGACATCATTTTTGTACGGACTAGATCAACACCCATGGCTTGGGCGGAAACCTCGGAGTCGCGCACCGCAACAAAGGAACGCCCCAAAGGGGAGCGCAGCACATTGGCATAGCCGATGGTGATTATTATGGTCACAACCAGCACCAGATAGTAGAATTCTACAGGTGTACCCCAGCGATCAATCTGCATTCCAAACAGGGCAATCGGCTCGGTAAACTTGCCGCTGACGCCGCCCGACCAGGGTTCCGTCAGCACAATGATATCATCGGCCAAAATCGAAATCGCCATGGTGGCAATCGCAAGGTAAATCCCCTTTAGGCGCAGGGCAGGTGTCATAATGATCATCCCCACAAAGCCGGTAATCACCCCACACAGCGGAAAGGCCAACAGAAAGGGAACACCCTGTTCAATCAGGATGGTGTAAACATAACACCCCAGCGCCAGAAACGCCGCATGGCCCAGACTGGCCTGTCCGGTGTGCCCCGTCAGCACCATCAGGCCCAGCCCGGCAATCGCCCAGACCAGAACGTTGGTCAGCTCGCCCAGATAAAACGCGTCGGTGATCCATGGCATGACAAAGGCAAGTGCGATCAGGCTGGCATAAACGCCCAAGGTCCAGCGGTCCTCGAACAGGCGAATGTCTTGATTATAGTCGGTTTTGAAATGTATCCGCATGATCTAAACCTTCTTGGAACGCATTTGGGAAAACAATCCGCTGGGGCGAAAAACCAGCACTATCAGCAACAGCGCATAAGGCGCGATCTGGCTGTAGCCGGGGGGCATATAGCGCGAGGCGAAGGGTTCGATAACCCCAACCACAAGCCCGCCAATCAATGCGCCGGGCAGGCTGCCAAAGCCACCAATTACCGCTGCTGCAAAGGCTTTGATCCCCAGCAGGCCGGTTGACGGATCAACCGCCCCTTTGGTGGCAAATAATATTCCGGCAACGCCGGCCACAACACCTGCCAGCCCCCAGATCAGGCCTTGTATCCGCTTAACCGGAACGCCCATGTAATACGCAGCCAGTTGGTTTTGCGATGCGGCTTGCATCGCCAATCCCAAACGGGTGCGTTGAAAGAACAGGAATAAGAACAGGGTCAGCAGCAGGGTGACAACAATCACCGCGATATCCTCGAGGCCCAGCACAACACCGGCGAAACCGATTTCTTTGCCAGCCAGCGGGTTTTCCAGTGACACCGGTTGGTGACCCCAGATCAGCCCAACAACAAAGCGGATCACAAACCCCATCGCAATGGTCAGGATGATCACGGCGGTCTGGCTCTCGCCGGACATACGCCGCAGGATCACCCGATCCAGCAGATAGCCAAACAACCCCAAGATAATAAGTGTAATCACCGCCGAGACCCAAAAGGGCAGGCCCATGTGATCGGCGTTGGTCAGGCTGATCATTACAAATGCGCCCAGCATCATAAAGTCGCCTTGGGCGAAATTGACCGCCTCCGTTGCTTTGTAGATTAACACAAAGCCAAGCGCGATCAGACCATAGACACATCCATTGGCCAAACCGCTTACAAGTAGTTGTAAGACGTCCATTCTTCCTCCCGATCCCAGAAATCCGGGCGCGTCTCGAAGAGCCAATGTTGCCCTAGCGCCTTTGAGTCATGAAACATACTACGCAGTATGCTGTTCGTTAGTCAATTGTTTCCAGTGCCCAACCCATTCTTTTTTGGGGCTGTGGGCGCTATAGTCAAGTGCGTTGCGCGTGGGTAAGTGCCTGCGTTCCGAAAAAATGGTGATTGCAAATCACAGAAAATTCAGAATTTCCGCTGCGATTTCTGCGGGCTTTTGGTGGTGCAGCCAGTGATCTGCGTCGGCAATCAGCACGATTTTCAGGTCATCACAAAGGGGCGCGATCGCGTCGCGGGTTTCTGGTTTCAGGGCGTTGTCTGCCTCGCCCCAGATCAACAAATGTGGCATGGTGATGCGCATTTTAGCGGGGTCCATGGTGATGCGATCCTGCGCAGGCAAGGTTTTTCCGGGGGCAGGGACGCGAAGCGGGCTGGCGCGATACCAGTTGATCATGGCGTCCATCCGACCGGGGCGTGCCCATTCGGTTTTGTATTCGGCCAGACGTTCCGGCGTCAAAAATGCGGTATCCATGCCATGGCGAAACATCGCGACCATTTTGGTGAAATCATTGGCGGCCAGTTGTTCGGTGCTGCCGGGATCACGCAACCAGTTGATGTACTGGCTGGCCTCGGTCTGGGCCCCGCCTGCGCCCAAGGCATCCTGAAACGGGATCGGATGCACCCCGTTCATGATCACCAGTTTCGCAATCCGTGCGGGTGCCGCGATGGCGACACTGTAAGCGACAGCAGCCCCCCAATCATGCCCAAGCAGGGCAACAGATGTATCGGGCGAAAAGTGGTCGATCAATGCCAGAATATCTGCGGTCAGCGCGGAAACGCGATAGTTATCAATGCCCTCCGGCGCGCTGGATCGCCCATAGCCGCGTTGGTTTGGCACGATGCAATAGAAATCTCCGGCCAGCAATGGTGCGAGTTCGCGAAACCCATCGGCGTTTTCAGGGAAACCGTGCAACATGATCAGCGGCGGGTTGGCGGGATCCCCCCAGAGCCGGATAAATAGGTCTTGGCCGTTTAGATGCAGCGTTACATTTTCCATAATACCCTCAGAATTTCATGTCAGGAAGGTTCAGCGATGCGGTATTGCCGCCATCCACGGCCAAAGCCTGACCGGTGATGTAGCTGGCGTCATCGCTGGCCAGAAATGCCACCGCCGCTGCAATTTCCGACGGGTTGCCATAACGGCGTAATTCGCATCTTGCGCCAAGGCGATGCTCTTTGCCTTTGGCGCGGGCGTAATCGAAAACCGGTTTGGTCATGTTAGATTCCACCAGCCCGGGGCACACTGCGTTTACCCGAATGCCAGCGGCACCAAAATCACAGGCGGCGGTTTGGGTCATGTTGATCACGGCGGCCTTGGATGCGGAATAGGCGTTGCCACCGGCACCCGCACGTATGCCCGCAACAGAGGCGGTGTTCACAATTGCGCCGGATTTGGTGGACATCATATGAGGGGCGACAAAGTCCATGAACATCATCGCGCCAAAGACATTGACCTCCATCACCCGTTTCCAGTTTTCAAGATTTTGTTCGCCCATGGGGCGGGCCTCGCAAATGATCCCCGCATTGTTGAACAGAACATCAATCCGGTCAAAGGCTGCGATCACCTGATCGACACAGTTGCGCACCGAATCACGGTCGGAAATATCCACAGGATAAGTTTCTGCGCGAATATCCGGCCCCAAAGCAGCGCGTGTTTGGGCCAGACCGTCCGCGTCAAAATCTACCAGCGCCAATCGCGCGCCCTCCTGAGCGAAACGCAGTGCAGTGGCGCGCCCGATGGCCCCGGCAGCACCGGTGATCAGCGCAACCTTGCCGTCAAACCGGCGCATCAGGGGTGCGGTCATATGGTTTCTCCACCATCCGCGACGATGACCTGACCCGTGACAAAGGCAGATGCTTTGGCCGCCAGAAAATGCGCAACGCCTGCAATGTCATCAGGTTCACCGATGCGGCGCAGCGGTGTGAATTTTTCCTGTTTGGCCAGAATTTTCGGATTTTCCCAAAGCGCGCGGGCAAATTCGGTTTTCACCAAACCCGGTGCAATGGCGTTAACCCGAATATGCTGTGGTCCCAATTCATGCGCCAGATTGCGGGCCAGTGCGGCTTCGGCGGCTTTGGACATGCCGTAGGCACCGATCACCGTATTGCCCTTGAGCGCGGCAATCGACGACAGAAGAATAATTGAGCCGCCACCGTTTTCAGCCATAACCGGGGCACAAAGACTGCTGAGCCAGATGGTGCTTTGCACATTGACCCGCATGATTTTGTCAAAAGCTTCATCGCTAAGCGTGGACATAGGGCCATAGCTGGGATTGGTGGCGGCGTTACAGACCAGAATGTCCACCTTGCCCCATTTTTCCATTGTTGCTGTAAACAGCGCCTCGGTCTGGGCTTTGTGGCCGACATTACACTCGACCGCGATTGCTTCGCCGCCTGCGGCGCGGATGCCTTCGGCCACGGGTTCGCAAGCGTTAACATCACGGCTGGAGATCACAACCTTTGCACCGGCGCGGGCATATTGTTCGGCGATTGCCTGACCAATGCCACGTGATGATCCGGTGATAATTGCTACTTTGCCTGTCAGATCAAACATTAGGTTTTCCATCCTTTTTGTGCGGGAACCCCAGCCAGAAGATTGCTGCCTTTGCTCCATTTGAACGTGCCCGTTGCATGGGCAATGAGGGTGCCATCTGCGTCGCTAAGCATGGCATTGGCGGTATAGAGCGAGCGCCCGCCGCTTTGCTGGTGACCTTCAAGCCAGAGCGAGCCACCCTTGGCTTGCCCGACGAAATTTGTCGTCAAAGAAACCGTCACGCACCAACGCATATTGTCCGGCACGTCGCAATACAGCCCGGCAATGCTGGCACCCATATCCAGTGCAGAACAGATAACTCCGCCATGAACGATGCCGATCGAGTTCAACAGGTGCGGCTGTAAATCCAGCCGCGCGCGGACAAACCCTTCGGACCATTCGGTGAAATCCAGACCCAGAACTTTGGGAAAACAGCTGTCTCGTAACGCGTTCAGCTGATCTAAATCACCCATTTTCGGTACCTGTCGTCAGCACAACCTTGCCAATCACACGCCGTTCTTTGAGGTCGCTAAGCGCAAGCGCCGCAGCATCCAACGGGTATGCTTTGCTGATATGAGGGTGCAATTTGCCCTGCGCATACCATTTAAACATCTGCGCGAAATTCGCGTTGTCCAACGCCAGCTCGCGGGTGCGGAATGCGCCCCAGAACACGCCGACAATGGCGCAGCCTTTCAGCAATGCCAGATTGACCGCAACATTGGGAATTTCGCCCGAGGCAAAGCCAACAACCAGCACCCGACCACGCCACGCGGTAACCCGCAACGCCTGTTCAAACAATTCGCCGCCCACGGGATCATAGACAACATCCACCCCGTTTTTGCCGGTCAATGCCTTCACCGCATCGCGCAGGGGTGTCTCAGTGTAGTTGATAAGATCATCCGCGCCTGCCGCCTTGGCTGCCGCCAGTTTCTCAGCAGAACTTGCGGCTGCAATCACCCGGGCGCCCATCAGTTTGCCCAGCTCCACCGCCGCAAGACCAACACCGCCACCAGCGCCCAAAACCAACAGCGTTTCGCCCGGTTGCAGGTTTGCCCGCTGTTTTAACGCGTGCATCGAGGTGCCATAGGTCATGGTAAACCCGGCGGCCATTTGCCCGGTCATGCCTTTGGGGCGGGGGAGCAGCTGGTTTTCCGGCATCACCATTTTTTCGGCAAACCCGCCAAAACCCGCCATGGCAATCACGGCTTCGCCAATGCGATCGGGTGAAACGCCTTCGCCAACTGCATCAATAATGCCTGCAACCTCGCCGCCGGGTGAAAACGGCAGATCGGGTTTGAACTGGTATTTACCTTCAATGATCAGTGTGTCCGGGAAATTCACGCCGCAGGCCTCTACCGCGATCAGAACTTCGCCTGCTTTGGGCGTTGGATCAGCGATCTCTCTTATTTTCAGGCGCTCGGGTGGTCCAAGCTCTTCGCACAGAACGGCTTTCATGGTCGGGAATCTCCTCTTGTTGATCGGAGTAAACGGTGATGTTGACCAATTGTCAAGAAAACAACATACTTAGTAGTATGTATTTTGTTAACGAACCGTGCCAACATGATGTAATCGGCCCGCAGCACCGTTGCTGTACCAACAGGAGAAAAGTTAATGACAGACCCCGTAACGCTAACCCGCACTGGGAATATCGGTTTGATTTGCATCGACAATCCACCGGTTAATGCACTGAGTTTTGCTGTTCGGCGCGGACTCGTTTCTTGCATCACACAGGCCGACGCTGATTCGAAAATTGACGCTGTGGTCATATGGGCCGATGGCAGAACCTTTCCCGCAGGCGCAGATATTACTGAATTTGACCGCCCGCCGATCGAACCCGCATTGGTGGATGTATGCGACCACATTGAGGGCTGTAGCAAACCAGTGATTGCAGCTTTGCATGGCACGGTATTGGGCGGCGGATTTGAGGTGGCACTTGGGTCGCATTTTCGAATTGCCGCACCGGGCACCCGATTTGGCTTTCCTGAGGTATTGATTGGAATTCTTCCGGGGGCCGGCGGTTCTCAGCGGATGCCACGCATTACTGGGGCAGGGCCCGCGCTGGATTTGATGATCAAAGGCAGCCCGATTAATCTTGAAAAAGTTGTTGCTCTTGGTCTTGTGGATCGCGTTTCTTTGGGTGATTTGAAAGAGGACGCGTTGAATTATGCTGCCGAAATTCTGGTAGACAAGATCCCGATCCGCCGTGTGAGTGAACGCAGCGATGGTTTTGCTGACCAAGCCGCCTACACCGCTGCGATTGAAGCAACCCGTAGTAAAATGTTGGCGGCCAACTCCCCGTTGTTTGCGCCGATGCGCATCCTTGAATGTATCGAGGCCGCTGCAGAAATGCCCTACCCCGAAGGCCGGGTTCTGGAGTATGAGAAAATCCGTGCTTGCGTGGAACATCCCCAGCACGCGGCATTGGTCCACGCGTTTTTCGCAGAGCGTAAAAGCGTAAAATTCCCCGAGGCAGGCAGAGCCAAGCCGCGCAATCTGGCGAAAATCGGGGTGATTGGCGGCGGCACAATGGGCGCGGGCATTACCGTTGCCGCGCTGGATGCCGGGTTAGAAGTGATCATGGTAGAGCGGGATGCACAAAGCATCGCGCGGGGCAAAGAAAACGTCGAGAAGGTTTACCAACGGCATGTGGACAAGGGTCGGATCACTGCTGAGAAAATGGACGCGGTGATGGCGCGTTACACGCCTGCCACTGGCTATGAGCTGCTTGGCGACGTTGATCTGGTGATTGAGGCAGTGTTTGAAGAAATGTCGGTGAAAAAGACGGTGTTCACCGCGTTGGACAAGGTGTTGAAACCGGGGGCTGTTATAGCGTCCAACACTTCGTTTTTGGATATTAACGAGATTGCCTCAGTCACGTCACGCCCGGACGATGTGATCGGCTTGCACTTTTTCTCACCTGCTAACATCATGCGTTTGCTGGAAATTGTGATACCAGACAAGGTTTCGGATGAAACTGTTGCAACCGGCTTGGCGTTGGCGAAAATGATGCGTAAAACCCCGGTGCGATCGGGTGTTTGTGACGGATTTATCGGTAACCGGATGATCGCAAAATATGGCGATGTAGCGAGCCATTTGGTTGAAGAGGGCGCGTCGCCTTATCAGGTGGATGCGGCGGTGCGTGAATTTGGCTACCCTATTGGGCCGTTCCAAATGAGCGACCTTGCCGGTGGCGATATCGGTTGGGCCGTGCGTAAACGGCACGCTAAAACCCGCGATCCCAAAGCGCGTTATGTGCCAATTGCGGACCGTTTGTGTGAAAACGGATGGTTCGGGCAGAAAACCGGACGGGGCTATTACATTTACGAAAACGGCTCGCGCGTTGGCACGCAGGACCCGGAAGTTCTGGCAATCATTGACGCTGAGCGTGCCCGCGCCGGGATCACGCCGCGCAGTTTCACCAACGCGGAAATCGTTGATCGTTATCTGGCGGCAATGATCAATGAGGGTGCCGATATCGTGCATGAAGGCATCGCCAGCTGCCCGTCGGATGTGGATGTGATCAAGGTTTACGGCTATGCGTTTCCGCGGTTTCGCGGTGGTCCGATGAAATATGCCGACATGATCGGGTTGGATAAAGTGCTGGCAACGATCCATAAAATGGCAGAACAAGACCCAATGTTTTGGGTGGCCTCACCGTTGTTGGTTGATCTGGTTGCCAAAGGCAAGAATTTTGACAGTTTGAACAAGGGATGAGCATGACAAAAGCGGATATTTCCAAATCGGTTTATACACAGCGGGTTGGGGCGGCGTTGGTTGTGACCAACAATCGCCCCGCAGAACGCAACCCGATCTCAGCTGAATTGTTTGGCCAAGTGATGGCTGCGATCACAGCTGCCAGCAGTGATCCGGAAATCGCTGCGATCATCCTGACAGGGGCCGGCGGGTTCTTCTGCGCCGGTGGCAATTTGAACGATCTGGCAGCATCACGTGATCTGCCGCCGGAACAGCGCCGCGCGCGACTGGAAATCCTGCATGATTTCACCCGCGCAGTGGTCGCCAGCCCGACCCCGGTTATTGCTGCGGTCGAAGGCGGCGCGGCGGGGGCTGGATGCTCGATTGCGCTGACCTGTGATTTTGTGGTTGCCGCCCGTGACGCACAGTTTTTGGTGGCTTATGTCAACGTTGGCCTAACGCCGGACGGCGGAGTTACATCGTTTCTGGCGGACATCATGCCGCGCCAGATGGCACAGGAGATGTGCTTGTTGGGAACCCCGCAAACAGCCGAGCGATTTCAACAATTTGGCGCGGTAAACGTCGTTTCTGATCCGGGTGAGGCCTTGCAAGATGCGTTGGCATTGGCCGACCGATTGGCGCGTGGCCCCCGCCAGACCATTGCCACAATCAAGGGGCTGTGCGCGGCGGCGCCGGGCAATACGCTGGCGGATCAGTTGGAACTGGAAGCAGTGGCAATGGTCAACGCGCAAGGCGGCGAAGACGCCAAAGAAGGCATCGCTGCGTTTTTTGGCAAGCGGCGACCTGCGTTCAATACGCATTAATCCGCAATTTATTGCAAACAAAGGGCCGGAGGTTTTCCGGCCCTTTCGGGTTACGCTGCGGTTTCTTTTGACAGGGCGATATACTGAGCGAGGTGAAAATCCTCATCGCCAAATTGATGGCCGATCATCGTCAGCCGCTTGGCGTAATGGCTGAGCGGCATTTCCCATGTCATGCCAATGCCGCCGTGCATTTGAATGGATTCCTCTGCCACTTTGGTGCCCGCCTCTGATACCGTCATCTTGGCTGCGGCCAGAAATTTGCGCCGCTGGATCATATCTGCGGGCAAGGTTGCCGCATTGATAACCGAGGATCGCGCCTGTTCAATTTCCAGCACCAAATCCACCATCCGGTGTTGCAACACCTGAAACTTGCCGATGGTCACGCCGAACTGCTTGCGGGTCTGCAAATATTCCATGGTTGAGGTTTTCATCACCTCCATCACGCCCAAAGCCTCGGCCGACAGGGCAAGATGCGCGTATCCCGCAATATCAACAAGGAGTGCTGCCGCATCGCCGTCACGTGCGATAAGAGCGCTGGCAGGCAAGGTGACGGAATTGAGCAACACCTCGCCAGCGCGACCGCCATCAATGGTGTTATAGCCCAGCACTTGCAGCCCGTTTGTATCGGCAGGCACCGCAAAAATGCCCAGCCCATCGGTATCACCGACATCACCGGAAATACGGGCGGTAACGATCAGCAAGCCAGCGGTTTCCGCATGGGGCACCACAGATTTCGCGCCGTTTAGCACCCAGTTTTGACCGTCTGGTTTGGCAGATGTTTCCACATACAACAGATCATAATAGCTGGATTCTTCCTCAGCGGCGAGGGCGACAATCAGGCTGCCGTCAATCACAGCGTCGAGTTTTGCGTGGTGATCATCATTACCAGCGACCAATGCTTTGCCACCCAAAAGGGCGCCTAGAAACGGGTCGGGGCACAGGGCGCGGCCCAGTTCCTCAAACACCAGTGCGATGTCAAACCCGGCACCGCCAAAGCCACCCTCGGCCTCAGAAAACAGCGCGCCGATGATGCCCAGCTCTGCCATTTCTGTCCACCTATCAGGGCTATAGCCTTGTGCGTCATAGGCAACGGAATTGCGGGTGGTAATGTCGTATTGCTCTGTCAGATAGCGGCGAAGCGTGTCTTCGAGCATCCGGCGATCTTCGGTGTGTTCAAAATTCATAACAATTCTCCCTCAAAGACCCAGCATCGCTTTGGACACGATATTGCGTTGAATTTCATTAGAGCCGCCAAAGATCGACAGCTTGCGGTGGTTGAAATAATCGCCAGCGGCATGAACTGCTGCCTCTGGCCCTGCAAAGGGTCCGTTAAAGCCGGTCTCAGACGCATCGGGATAATAAGGCGCTGCTATGTTGCCCATGGCGCGGCGCAGCAAGCTGGTGATTTCCTGATAAATCACCGTCCCCTGAATTTTCAAAAGTGAGCTTTCGGCCCCCGGCACCCCGCCGCCGGCGACGCTTGCCAGTACCCGCAGATTGGTGGTGATCATGTTTTCAAGCGAGATTTCAACCCGTGCAACCCTTGCCGCAAAATAGGGATCATCCAACAAGGGACGACCGGCCTTGTTGCGTTTTGCAGCCGCCTCTTTGAGGTGGGCCAAAGCGGACAAAGACGCGCCAACACCGGCGATATTTGTGCGTTCATAAGTCAGCAGATATTTGGCGTAGGTCCAGCCTTTATTTTCTTCCCCGACACGGTTTTCTGCGGGAACACGCACATCGGTAAAGAAAATCTCGTTAACCTCATGGCCGCCTTCAATGGTGATGATCGGGCGAATGTCGATGCCCGGTGTTTTCATGTTGATCAACAGAAACGAAATACCCTGTTGGCGTTTGCCCTCGGAAGAGGTGCGCACGAGGCAGAAAATCATGTCGGCGTATTGGCCCAGCGTTGTCCAGGTTTTCTGACCATTCACAACATAGCTGTCGCCATCGCGCACGGCTGTCGTTTTGACCGAGGCCAGATCAGACCCGGCACCGGGTTCCGAATACCCCTGACACCACCAATCAGAGCCATCCAAAATGCGCGGCAGCCAATGGGATTTTTGTGCTTCATTGCCATACTTGATCAACACAGGCCCCAGCATACCAACGCCAAAGGGCACGATGTGCGGCGCATGAGCCTGCGCACATTCCAGTTCAAACAAATAGCGCTCAACCGGTCCCCATCCGGGGCCGCCGTGTTCAACGGGCCAATGATTTGCCAGCCAGCCCTGTGCATTCAGCAGGGCGTGCCATTCTTCCAATTCAGCCTTGGTCGGGCTATCGCCCCGTTTCATTTTGGCCGCCAGTTCGGGGCGCAGGTTGCCGCGAATAAACGCTTGTACTTCGGCGCGAAACGCTTCTTCTTTTGTAGAAAAGCTCAGGTCCATGAAGTGCTTCCTTTTGTGTTGCTCGGGTGCTTAAACGCCTTTATTGCGCAGCAGCCATTCAATATGACAGGCGCGGTCGCCCAGAAACTCGGCCAATGCCCGATCCCGTTTCATATACAGGCCGAGGTCCATCTCATCCGTCATGCCGATACCGCCGTGCATTTGCACCGCTTCTTCGGTGGCCAGACGCCCGGTTTTGGCGGCTTTTGCCTTGGCGGCGCGTGTTAGGGCTTCGGCGTTTTCGGCGTTGGCATCAATGGCGTTCAGGGCTGCGGCAATCAGGGAGGCGGTCTGCTCTATCTCGCAATACAGGTCTGATGCGCGGTGTTGCAGCGCTTGAAAATTGCCAATCAAAGTGCCGAATTGTTTGCGGGTGCGCAGGTATTCGTTGGTCTGTTGCGCACAGGCGCGCGCAATGCCCAGCTGTTCGGCGGCAACCACGGTGCGGCCCGCACGCAGGGCAGCATCAAGGGCGGTTTGCGCCAAGTCGCCCTTGGCCAACAGGGCGGCGGCGGGCAGGGATTGGCCGTCAAACGACACGGACGCCGCGTTGCGTGCATCCAGCATTATTTGCGGGTGCAGGGTTGTTGTATCAGCGCTGGGATCAACCCAGAAAAGTGCCAATTCACCGTCTAGCATTGCCGTGGCGATCAAATGATCTGCGCCAACGCCATCAACGACAAAAACCTTGCGCCCTGTCAGGATGAAACCATCCCCATTCGCCACGGCTGTTGTGGTGATTTGATTGGGGCGGTGCTTGTTGGTCTCGTCGATTGCCAGCGCGACAAGGGTTTCGCCGCTGGCCAAACCTTGGCCCCAGTTGGTCAAGACATCGCCGCCAATACTGCGTAAAACTGTGGCCGCCAGCACCGCAGTTGAATGAAAGGGTAGCGCGCTTAGATTGCGGCCGATTTCTTCGGCGATCACCCCTGCGGCGCGATAGCCAAAGTTAGCCCCGCCGACTGCTTCGGGCAGAACCAACCCCATCCAGCCAAGTGCTGCCGTTTCATCAAACGCAGCCTTGTCATAAGCCAGCGGGTCATTCCGATCGCGCATTTCGCGAAAGGCGGAGACAGGCATGGTTTTGGTTAAAAACCCCGTCGCCGCGTCGCGCAGCATTTGGTTGTCTTCGCTTAGAATTTCCATGATGCGCCCCTCAGCTCGGAATTTTCAAAACAGCCTTGGCCAGAATGCCAAGCATCACTTCGGAGGTGCCGCCCTCGATTGAATTGCCTTTGGAACGCAGCCAACCGCGTGCGGTCTGCGCCAGTGCATTGCCCGGGCCTTCCCACGTCAGCGCCTCAATGCCGCCCATCGCCATTGTCAGGCTTTGGCGGGATTTGTTCAGCTCCGTGCCAAGATATTTCAGCTCAGCCGAGCGCGCGCCCAGTTGGTTGCCCGCGCGCATGTAGGTTTTGGTGGCGGCAAGATGGGCGTCGAACGCCATTTCTTCAACCAAGAAGTCGCCTAATTCTGAACGCAGATACGCGTCATCTAATCGCCCGGTTTCATCCAGCCCGATGCTATCGACGGCTTCTGCAGTTAAGTCGCAACTTCCAAATATTGCTGAATCTGAGGCGCCGATCATTTCACGTTCATGGGTCAACAGATATTTGGCAATGGTCCAGCCTTGGCCGCGTTCGCCAACGATGTTTTCTTTGGGAACTTGTACCGCGTCAAAGAATGTTTCGCAGAAGGGTGACGAGCCTGAAATCAGCAAAATCGGCTTGGTACTCACGCCTTTGCTGGTCATGTCAAACAACAAAAACGAGATGCCGAGGTGTTTAGAGGCATCTGGTTCCGTGCGAACCAGACAGAAAATCCAATCGGCTTTGTTCGCGTAAGATGTCCAGATTTTTTGCCCAGTTACGACAAAATGATCCCCAGCATCTGCGCCTTTGGTGCGCACAGACGCCAGATCAGAACCGGCGCCCGGTTCGGAATACCCCTGACACCAGCGGATTTCACCACGGGCGATTTGGGGCAGGTAGTGTTGCTTTTGCGCTTGGGACCCAAATTCCAACAGGGCAGGGCCAAGCATCCAGATGCCAAAGCTTTGCAAAGGCGGGCGGGCGTTGATTGCTCGCATTTCCTCGGTCAGGATGCGTTGTTCATCGCCATTTAATCCAGCACCGCCGCAATCTTGGGGCCACGCAGGTACTGTCCAGCCACGCGTGGCCATGGCGTTAAGCCATTCGCGCTGTGCCGGGCAGGAGAATTCGAAATTGATCCCGCCCCAGCAGATGTCGTCTTCGCCCATCGGCAGACGCATTTCTGCGGGGCAGTTTTCGTTCAGCCAAGCGCGTGTTTCTGCGCGAAATAGTGCCAAGTCTGACATGCCAGACCTCCCTTTTGTCGACGGATCAATTCGGTGGATCAATATTGAATGATGATCTTGCCGTCTGTCATTTTTGTTGCTGGGCCAAGGCCGCTGACGATCTCGGTCAGGGGTAATTTCACGGCCACGTCTGTGCGCCAACGCCCATCGGAAAAACGGGCCTGAACCTCGCCAAACACCTTGATTTTATCGGTGGTTGGGGTGTCACGCATCCAGTTGACCAGCCAAAACCCCTCAATGCGTTTGTTCATAAAGATGAACTGACCCATCTGATCGAGCTGGGGGGAAACTGGGCTCATTTTACCATATGATACCCAACGCGCTTGCGTAGGCATTGCCACAAACATATCCGCCGAAGTCTGATCCGACACCGCGTCCAGCATCATCCGTGGTTTATGTGCCTTCATTGCGGCCTTCATATTGGCGTCAAAATCCGGGTCGCTTGTGACCAGAACCTCGGTTGCACCAAGCGCCTTGAGGTTTTCGGCCGCGTTACCGCGTCGCACCACGGCGATGGGTTTCAGGCCCATATCGCGGCCAAGGCCGATCATCAGTTTGCCCAGCTGGCTGGCGGCGGCGGTCAGAATGAAGGCGTCGCAATGGGCCTTGACCATATCCACCATCGCAACTGCCGTGAGCGGGTTCACGATCAGTGACGAGCCATCAACGTCGCTGACATCATCACGCAAAGGAATGCAGGTGTTTGCCTCGGTCAGCGCGTATTGCGCCCATGTGCCGGAACCGCCCAGCGATACGGCGAATGCCACCCGCTGACCGATCATGCCCTTGGCCTTTTCACCTGCGGCTATGATGCGGCCACAGCCCTCAAATCCCGCAGGGAAATCTTTGCGTCGGGGCTGGCCGTATTCACCTTTGATGAAATGTAAGTCGGATGGATTCACCACGGAGGCGATCATTTTCACCACAACTTGGCTGTCGGATGGCGTCGGCACGGGCACCTCTGCGGCGCGCAAATAGAGTGCCGCATCGTCGATCTCGGGGCCGGTCGCCTGGCCGGAATAGCCGTCTTCCAATTGAAGTGCGGCAAACATGGTTTCTGGCAGATTATCCATTAAAACTTCTCCTGTGAGTATTTCTTAAATTCAGCCCGCGCGACTTGGCGGCGGTGCACCGCATCCGGGCCATCGGCCAAGCGCAGAGTGCGCAATTGGGTCCATTGAATTGCCAGTGGGGTGTCTTGGCTGACGCCGGCACCACCAAACATTTGGATGGCTTCGTCTGTGACTTTAAGCGCCACACGTGGCCCGACCACTTTGATCTGGCTGATCCAAGGTGCAGCCGCACGGGCATCGCCTTGATCCATCATCCACGCCGCCTTGAGGCAGAGCAGGCGGGCCTGCTCAATTTCCATCCGGCATTCGGCAATGATGTCGTAATTTGCACCCAAACGCAGGATTTGCTTGCCAAATGCTTCGCGTTCCATGCCGCGTTTGCACATCATTTCCAGTGCTGCCTCGGCTTGTCCAATGGCGCGCATGCAGTGGTGAATACGGCCAGGGCCAAGACGGCCTTGAGAGATTTCAAAGCCACGGCCTTCGCCCAGCAGCAGGTTATCCGCCGGCACCCGCACGTTTTCAAATTTGATGTGAAAATGCCCGTGTGGCGCGTCATCTTGGCCAAAAACGGTCATCGGGCGGATTTTAGTGATGCCGGGGGTTTCCGCATCTACTACAATCATCGAATGGCGTTGGTGTTTTGGTCCATCCTCAGATGTGCGTACCATGGTGATGTAAACTTTGCAGCGCGGATCGCCTGCGCCAGAAGCCCACCATTTTTCGCCGTTCAACACATATTCATCGCCATCCCTAACACAAGACATCGAAATATTGGTTGCATCAGAGGAGGCCACACTTGGTTCTGTCATCAAATAAGCCGAGCGGATTTCGCCATCCAGCATTTTTCGCAGCCATTTTTCTTTCAATGTAGGGGAGCCGTAACGTTCCAGCACTTCCATGTTGCCGGTGTCAGGTGCGGAGCAGTTAAAGGTTTCTGCACCCAAATGAGTTTTGCCCATTTCCTCGGCCAGATAGGCGTATTCTACGGTGGAAAGGCCATAGCCCTGATCCGAATTCGTCAGCCAAAAGTTCCACAAACCAGCGGCTCTGGCTTTGGTTTTGAGGGCGTCGAGGATTTCCAACTGGCGCTCGGTCAGCACCCAGCGATCACCAACGGCGATTTCGTCGTGGAATTCCGCACTAAGTGGCGCAACGTCTTCGCGCATCATTTTGCGCACTTTTTCAGCAAGTGGGCGTACCCGCGCTGACATACCAAGGTCCATTACTGCGTCTGTCATTGGTGTCTCCCTGTTGTTCTGCGGTACAGAACTAATCTGGTGTTGCTCGCTTCCGTTTGGAAAAAGCTTTACATAGCTGGTCACAATCAAGCATACTACTCGGTATGTTGTCAATCAAACCTTTGCCTCTGGAGCGACTGAATGGGTGTATTGCAAGCAGACGAACTCGAAAATATGATCGGTACAGAGGTGGGTGTTTCTGAGTGGATCACCGTTTCCCAAAGCATGATTGATGCCTTTGCCGATGTCACGATGGATCATCAGTTTATTCACGTTGATGTTGCGCGTGCCAAGGCTGAAACGGCGTTGGGTGGTACCATTGCACACGGGTTTCTAACGCTCTCGCTGGCAAGTAAGATGTTTGAGAGCCTGCCCGATATCAGCGGACGCAAAATGAACCTTAACTATGGGTGCGATAAACTGCGCTTTCTGGCACCTGTTCCGTCGGGTTCCAGGATCAGAGGGCATTTCACCCTAAAAAATACGACATGGAAAAACGACAAGCAGTTGCTGCTGACCCATGAGCTGAGCATCGAAATCGAAAATGCGGATAAACCTGCACTGATCGCCCAATGGCTGGGCCTGTCGATGTTTTGAACGCGACCTGAATAGATCGCCAATAAATAGACCATTAAGGGGAAATCATGACCAAAGATATCGCAATTATCTCGACCGCACGGACGCCGATTGGCAAGGCGTATCGCGGCGCGTTTAACAACACATCAGCGCAAACACTTGCGGGCCACGCGATCGAACATGCGGTTGCGCGTGCTGGCATTGACGGGGCAGAGGTTGGCGACGTGATTTTCGGCGCGGCATTGCAACAGGGCACAACCCTTGGCAATGTGGCGCGCCAAGCGGCACTGCGTGCGGGGCTGCCCACAACGGTTTCCGGCATGTCGGTTGATCGGCAATGTGCATCGGGTTTGATGTCGATTGCCATCGCGGCGGGGCGGATTTCGGCAGGTGAAATTGATGTCGCTGTTGGCGGCGGGGTCGAGTCTGTTTCCTTGGTGCAAAACGACAAAATGAACACCTATCGTTCGACCGATCCTTGGCTGCGTGCGAACCAGCCAAACATCTACATGTCGATGCTGGAAACCGCCGAGATCGTGGCTGAGCGCTATGGCATCAGCCGGGACGCGCAGGATGAATTTGGCTATCAGTCGCAAATGCGAACAGCCAAGGCGCAGGCTGACGGCAAGTTGGACGCAGAAATTGTGCCCCTGACCACTGTGATGAAGGTACAAGACCGCGAAACCAAAGAGATCAGCGAGCGCGAAGTAACCCTGTCCAACGATGAGGGGATGCGCGCCTCGACCACATTGGAAGGCTTGCAAGGCCTTGCGCCTGTGTTCAAAGGCGGGTTGTCCGTCCAGGAAGGCAAGTTTATTACCGCAGGCAATGCGTCGCAATTGTCTGACGGGGCATCCGCCAGCGTTCTGATGGATGCAAAACTGGCCGAACAACGCGGGCTGACGCCGCTGGGTTTCTTTCGCGGGATTGCTGTTGCGGGCTGTGATCCGGACGAAATGGGCATCGGGCCGGTTTTTGCTGTGCCACAACTGTTGAAAAAACACGGACTGACAGTGGATGACATTGGCATTTGGGAATTGAACGAGGCCTTTGCGTCACAGGCGCTCTATTGCCGCGACAAGCTGGGGATTGACCCTGACAAGATGAACGTGAACGGCGGTGCGATTTCCATTGGGCACCCCTACGGCATGTCCGGCGCGCGGATGTCTGGGCATGTTTTGATTGAGGGCAAACGACGGGGTGCCAAATATGGCATCGTCACCATGTGCGTAGGCGGTGGCATGGGCGCCGCTGGCCTGTTTGAGATCGTCTGATGGGGGATATCCTGCTTGTGCGCCACGGTCAGGCCTCTTTTGGGGCGGCTGATTATGACAATCTGTCACCCATGGGGCGGCAGCAATCTGTATGGCTCGGCGCGCATCTCTCCGAAATGGACTATGCCCCCAGTCTGGTGATTTCCGGGGGCATGAAACGCCATGACCAGACGTTGGCGGAAATGGCCAAGACGCTGAAAGTTGGGGTTGCAAGCACGGATGCCGCTTATGAAGAGATTGATATCTGGCGTATTTTGCGCGAAACCGCCGAGATCATTCCCGACATGCCGGATGCGAGTACTGACCGAGGCAAGCTGAGTGCCGCACTGCGTATGGGGCTAACTGCTTGGCACGAGGGCCGCGTTACCGGTGCCGAGAGTTGGGCCGATTATCGCCAGCGGATCGACGAGGGGCTGGCACGTGCTGTGGCGCATGATGGAGATGTGATGATCGTGACATCCGGCGGAGCAATTGCAGCGGCGGTGGCCAGCACAATGGGGTTGGCCAGCGACGCGCAAATCTCGACATTCCTCAAGCTGTATAATGCCTCGGTGACCCGACTGGTGAAAACCAAAAACGGGTTGGAGTTGCACGGCCTTAACACGGTCGCCCATCTGGAGCGCCCGGACCGAAAAGGGAGTATGACTTATGTCTGACGGCCTATATCAATTCAACCGCAAGGAATTGGAAACCTATCTGCAATCCCACATCGACGGGTTTGGTGATTTGCAGGAAATGACCAAGTTTTCCGATGGCCAATCCAACCCGACCTACAAGCTGGTTTCCAGCACCGGCGATTACGTGTTGCGCGCCAAACCACCGGGCAAATTGCTGGGCTCGGCCCATCAGGTGGATCGCGAATTCCGGGTGATGCAGGCATTAGCCGTGACCAAAGTGCCGGTTCCTGAAATGTTCCATCTATCCGGCGATGACAGCCCGTTGGGGGCGATGTTCTTTGTGATGAAATTTGTGGGCGGGCGCATCCTTTGGGATCCGGCATTACCCAAAGCAACCGTGTCCGAGCGCAGACAGTATTTTGACGTGATGAACACAGCCTTGGCTGACCTGCACGATGTGGATATAGCGGCGGTTGGCCTGTCTGATTTTGGCCGTCCGGGGAATTATTTCGTGCGCCAAACTGGCCGGTGGATCAAACAATATCGCGCGTCCGAAATGGGGGCGAATGCGGATATTGAGCGGATTATGGACTGGCTGAACGATCATATGGTTGACGACGATGGCCGTATTTCGCTGGTGCATGGCGATTACCGGATTGATAATATGATCTTTGATGCAGAGCGCCCCGAAATTCGGGCAATTCTGGATTGGGAACTGTCCACTTTGGGCCACGGGCTGGCCGATCTGGCCTATCAGTGCATGTATTGGCGTCTGCCGTCTGCACCGGGAATTTCCGGTCTGGCGGGGCTGGATCGCAAGGCGCTGGGCATCCCAAGCGAGGAGGAATTCCTTGAGCGGTATTGCGAACGTCGGAGCCTACCCAGAATCGAAAACTGGGATTTCTACATTATTTTCAGCGCTTTCCGCCTGATATCAATCGTCCAAGGCGTGCTGAAACGGTCTGAGGACGGCAACGCGTCAAATCCACAGGCCAAAGCGCGAATGGCCGCAGCGCGTGAACAGCTTATCCTGTTGGCAATAAATTTGATAATAGGTATAGTATCGCGCTAGGGATCGCGCGATGCGGCAACTTTGATTGGAACGCCTAAATGCTTGAAAAAATGTCCAACTCAAAGAGCGAGATTCTTGATGCTGCGGCCCAGTGTTTTATGACGCTTGGTGTCGATGTTGCATCCATTGATGACATTGCACGGCGGCTTGGTGCAACAAAAGGGCGGATTTATCATCATTTCCCTTCCAAAGGCGCGTTGCTCAGTGCGGTTCGGATGCGGGCTGTGATGTTCACATTTGATGCCGTCTTGCCGGTCATTGATGACACAAAGCCGCCTGCGGAAAACTTTCGCAATATGGCCTATCATCACATTTTGGCTTTGCTGACATCCTTGCCTTATCACAAAGTTATTTTGCAACAGCTGCAAGGCTTTCAAGCAAAATCCACAACCGAATATGAACGGGGCCTTTTCTCTGAAACTGAGGCCGAACGCTCGCGCTATCAAGGGCACTTTCGGGTTGTTTTAAAGCAGGGAATGGAAAATGGCGACTTTCGCGAGCAAAACCTATCCATCGCGGTAAGCAGCGTTCTGATTTTGATGAATGCACCTGTATCGTGGTTTCAGCCACGCCTCGAAGACGATGAAAACACCCATATAACAATTGCAAACCAAATGGCTGATATGGCGCTTAGCGCATTGAAATAGTCACCGTTCGTTAAGGAACATCCATGGCCATTCATAAATTGCTGATCGCTAACCGCGGTGAAATTGCCATCCGTGTTGCCCAAAGCGCGGCGGAAATGGGCCTTGAAACTGTTGGGGTGTTTTCCGCCGATACCTGACCATCTGATGCAGCTTTGTGGTGATCCTAGTTTGGCCGGCATCACTTTACCGGCAATCAAAGTTTCGGGCAGTGCTTGCGGGATCAGCCAGCCGGTCGAAGTGCATTTTGTGTCCGGCGGGGCGCTGAACGAAAAACCAATCCTCAACTACAAAACGGCGCGCGCATTTCGAGAGTGGGTGGACCGTGGGGCGCAGCCAGCCGTTCGGTCACTGCAATCACAGATTATCAAGTTGAGGGTTGTTTCCCACTACGCTTGCAGAACGCGAAACAGCGAGCCGGGGGCGAAGTCGTCCGAACATGCGACGGGCAATGCGATTGATATTGCCGGATTTACACTGGACGACGGGACGGTTGTTTCGGTGTTGCAAGACTGGCGTTCAAGCAAATACGGCGCGGTGTTGCGTAAAATGTATTCGCGGACATGCGGGACATTTGGCACAACGCTGGGGCCAGACGCGGACCGGTTCCATCAGGATCATATGCATTTCGATACGGTGCGATATGGTGGTAGCATCTACTGTCGGTAATCTGTGCCTCGCCCAACAAGTTTGCGTTGATGCGAATTTCGTGTAATTTCACGCTGTTAGAAGATCGCTTGTCAGCAAGAGGGGCAGTTATGGTGGGGCATCGCGCGAAAACTTTGACAATCGCGACAATCATTATGTGGGCGGCGATTGCGACAACCGCAGGCGCAGCGCTGGAGTCGGTTATCCACGCTCGCTGGATGGAGCCGTTTCCTTAAGTGGAGAGTTGGGTGAATTCGACGGTAGCACTTATGTTCTGAAATCTGTGATTGGCGATATTCGCATCGACGTTAATGATGTCGAATGCATCGGCAAGGGTTGCCCAGAGTGATCGACTGCTGGAAACGATGTCAATGTGATGCTCGGAGCTGGAGCCAGCGAGACGTTGTTGCCGAATTTACAGGCCGTTTTCGGTGCTCATGCCGGTTTGCAAGCACAATATCATCCAGCTTCTGTCGTTGAACTGATCGATAGCACTGGCGAACCCGTAGCGCGTGTTTCCATCGAAAATAGCGCCAAGAATGACGGGTTTGTCGGACTCTCGAATGGTTCGGTTGCGATGAAAATAACGACCGAAAAGCCGAACGCGGCAGCCATTACTGCAATCAGCGATGTCGGTTTCGGGGGCATCACATCCGCCAGACAGCAGGTTACGCTGGGCATGGATGGATTGGTCATTCTGGTTTCGCAACGAACCCCGGTAAGAGTGCTGTCAATACAACAGATCGGTGCTATTTTTCGGGCGATATTACGAACTGGAATATAGTTGGCGGGTCCGACGCGACGATAAATGTTTATCGGCAAAAC
Organism: Paracoccaceae bacterium; assembly: GCA_050256375.1. GTDB lineage: Bacteria > Pseudomonadota > Alphaproteobacteria > Rhodobacterales > Rhodobacteraceae > NORP23. The sequence goes on from JBBWVU010000073.1 coordinate 89,276, forward strand.
GTAGCAACCAGCGACTCGGAATTCTTCCGTAGTACAGTGTTGGCGAATACGGATGGCAAGTTTACGCAAGCGGCCGCAATTGTTTCCAGCAGCGGAGATATTTCCCGAAGCGTTGACGATGACATTAATGGTATCGGTTTTGTCACGTTCGGCAATCGGTGCGAGGCAAAGGAAATTACAATTTCGGGAAGTTGCGGCCTGCTGTTTACCGCAACCGAATTCGCCATCAAAACCGAAGATTACGCGCTGGCACGCCGACTGTCGGCGTATACGATTGATAGTAGCATGTCAGAAATTGCGGGTGACTTTATCGCTTATCTGGATACTGCGGATGTCCAGAATGTGGTGGAACTTGAAGGGTATGTCAGCGCGGAAATCACAACAGAACATGCGGATCAGCAGGGTTTCCGGTTCGCAATGCTATTTTGACCGATAATGAAGAAGTAGGGTTGGACGACTTGCGGACCATGGCCACCTTGTTAATCGGAGCGGAACGAGTTTCCACGACCTTTAGATTTGTCAAAAATTCCAGCACATTGGATGCACGTGCGCAACGTGATGTCGCACGATTGCTCGAATGGTTGGCCGGTCGAAATATGGTCGATAAGGAAATATTATTGGTAGGGTTTGCAGATTCTGTCGGGAAATTTTGTGTAAACATAGTTTTGGCCGAACAGCGCGCACAGCAGGTTTTAGAAAAGATGACCGCTATTGCATCCGCGGGCGTACTCGAAGGGCTGCAAATTAAGACTGTAGGACTTGGGGAAGTGTCGCCATTGGCGTGCAGCAATGCTCCAAATGGACGATTTATTAACCGTAGATTCGAAGTATGGATCCATAGTTTTTAGCTGTATAAAGTCGGCGAAAATTAATTTAATCGGCTGTATGGTTAGAAAAAGTAAAATTGACAGATAATTACCACTTGGTAAGCTGGTTTGTCTCCGAAATTGGGTATCTATAGGTTGAATTATAATGAGAAAAACATCATCTAAGCCGCCTGTCAGGGCAACCGGAGGAAAAATGCCGGCCTGTCTATTAACCAGACGGCATTGTTCTTTATTCAGGAGGTGGCAGTACGCTTTTCGGGTCTAATTCCGGCTTTGTTGCTGGGCGAAGATGGAGAAATGGACACGCGGATCCTGTTCAACAGCGTCGCATTTACCAAATCTGCGGACGGTGCTAAAGCGGCAAATGATGATTATTTGGCCGCGTTGATGACTGCGGTTAGTGGCTCGGACAGGGCACAGCCTGAAGCGACCGAAGAAGTTGTTGAGAGGGTCGCTGAAGAACTTGATCCAGCAGTGAAGCCTTTCTTCGACCGTATAGTCATAATTGACGGGAACCGCACCATTACTGTCGAGCAGGGCGATTCACTCGACGCATACGCAACCGCTTTCTATGGTGATCCACTGTTATCCCGGTCGATATATCTTGCGAATGCCGGCGTTCTTTCCGATCCGGACCTTTTGGTATTGGGACAAGTGGTGATAATTCCCGATATTCAATAAATGCGAGGTGCTGCTGCGATAGGAATTGGGCCAATATAGGTTAATCTGTTCTCGAAACGCAGCGGAATTTCAATATCTGCCCGATCGCCTGCCAACGCAGCCACGCGAGTTATTCCACGATTCAGCGCAACACCTATGTCGTCGCTCAATAATTTTGCGGCAACGCCGGTATCCAACAACACGCGCCATTGGTGAACTTTCATAGTGAACGATCCGTCCAGATAGCCGCCATCGTCGATGTTCAACATGCCGCTGCCTTTCAGTTGTATCCCACCCCATACGAACGTGACGTTGCGGATTATCGCAGCAGTAACACGTGGGTGTGAACCTTCGATGGCGAAGCGATCCCACGGGGTGTCGAACGTTATACTGGCGTCGAGCAGGATTTCTGGGATGGTCTCTGGCTGCTGGTCGCTTCGATCCACAAGGTTGCGCCAATTTTTTGGTGGTGAGAATTCAAGTGCCTGAACGTAAAGATCATACGAGTTCTTCGGTAAATCTGGCGCGTTGTGCGTAAAGAACGCTACGCTGGCCTCTTTCGCCGACGCGTTCCAGCCGGATTCCGCCGTGATAGACAGGCTGTCTATTTCCACTTGCAGCCGATCAAGAGACAGCGCTGTATCAGGTTTGAATACTAACGATCCGCGGAACAGTTCGCTGATGATTGTCATACGGTCAAAGCGCGTCGTGTAGGTTTGTGTATCGGGCCAGACGGCGATTATGTGGTTGGGTTTGTAGGATAACGCCATAAGCTGGAAGCGTGGGGCTTGCCATGTCCACGAAGCGCGCGGGGCACTCAGAGTAAGTCCGATGAAAACGCTGTCGAAACGGCTCGGAAAACCTGTGACGCTGAAGTTGTCGACTTCAGCGATCCAGCCTGCTTCGCGGCGTTCCTGCATCCAGGTCTCGATTGCGGTTTTCTGGGCGGCTGTGCCGAAAAACCACCAACCGCTCCAACCTAGGGCAAGAACCAATGTCAAAGTAATTAGGCCGCGCATGGAATCTCCTCTCCAATTCCGCATTAATGCAGGTTATACACAGGCCATAAATTGAAGGCGGATACAATGCAGCAAAATGACCTTTGGGTGTTTGGATATGGATCGCTGTTATGGCGTCCGGGATTCGAGTATGTGGAACGGCGTGTCGCAACGCTGCGCGGGTTCAACCGCTCGTTCTGTATGCGCTCGATCCATTATCGTGGTACGCAAGAATCACCTGGCCTCGTGCTGGCGCTGGATCCGCACAAAACCGGTGAATGCCAAGGCCTCGGGTTTCGCGTGGGGTCTGAGTTGGCTGCCGAAACTATGGACTATCTACGCGAACGCGAGCTGATTTCATCAGCCTATGTTGAACAAACGCACCCGATTTCCCTGCATGAAGGTGATCAGGTTACTGCGGTGTGTTACGTCATGGACCAATCTCACGACCAGTATTGCGGTGCGCTGAGCCTTGAAACGCAGGCGGTAATTATAGCTCGGGCAACGGGTTCGGCTGGTCCGAATGATGAATATTTGTTCAACACCGTCGAGCATCTGGTCGAATTGGGAATATCCGACCCCGATTTAGAGCAGTTAGTAACTTTGGTTCGCAAAATCCGGCCATGATCTGTGCCAGCCGTCTAAAGCATTTGTTTCAATAGATACGCTTGTGCGATTTTGGCCCATTCGCCCGAAGCAAGCATATTCCATAAACCCATGTTCAGATACTCGAGCGCGATCTGCCCTTCCGCATTATCGTTGGCGGCAATCGCATGCACGTATGAACTGCGGCGAGGTTGGTTAATTCAGATGATCTGATGGTTATGGCCGGCGCTTGCTAAATATACATCGGCCGTCAGGCCGTTCACGCTTACGATATCGACTATGCCGTTTTGCAAATCCTCGAAACACTTGGCCAGGCCGGTGGCGGCTTCCAGTGCGATTATAGGCTCGATCATACCGTCTTCCAGCAGATCATAGGTATGCATCGCGGCCGGACGACACAGTCGTGCGCCAACTAGATCAATCTCGACGGAGGCATCGTGGAGGGGACTGTTCGGCAGTGTGTACATAGCGATCTGTGCCTCGTAAATTGGCGCCGAGAACGTGTAATTTTCACAAAGGTCGCGGATGTCCGCGTCATACTCACCAAGCTTGCAGTCTGGTTGCAGCCATGGGTAGGAAAGGTGAAAATCGTCTGGCAGGACCGATGTCGCCAAGCCGGATTTGGACAGCATTACGAATTCAGGTCTCGAAACCTCGACCGCTGAATTTTGCAATATGGCGGTTTCGATCAAAGTTGAAATCAGGCCGCCGTGCAAAAGATCCGGATCCGAATAGGGTAGGTTGTCAGCGAAACCGATCAGACGTAGCTGGCTGATGACTGGTGCGGTCTCTGGCTCCGTTGAGATTATTGGATCGGATCCGTCGGCATCGGGTTCCTCGACAGGCGGTTCGGCTAGGACGGCTTCTGTTACGGTTTCGGGAGCGACCGCAGGCTCGACGGGCGTTTTGGCCTGCGTAATGTCTCAACGGCAGGGTAGGTCGAGTGTGGTTCCGACCGAGATGATATGCGGGCTTATTCCGAACTTAGCGCGGTTCGCGTCGAAGATGTAACGGTAGTCACTTGGGTTTCCGTAAGCTTCTTCAGCGATTTCTCGCAATGTTTCGCCTTGGGTTATGGTATGCGTTTCGCAAATATCCTGTGCCAGAACCGGAATTGCGGACGTGGAAATCGAGGCGATACAAACGACCGCAATAATGTGCTTATTCAAATATCTGCCCCTACGATCAGCCCACTGCGAATGACGCATGTTCGCCGTAGACTATGGCAGGTTCTTAAATGTTTTCAACCAGAACCGACATGCCATCGGCGGCGATTATTTTGACCACCTGACCGACTTCGGCACTTTGCCCGTCTGGCCATTCAGCAGCCCAGCGCAGGCCGTTCAGTTCGATGTGGCCATCTCCGAGAGCAAAATCAACGACAGTGGCTTTCTTGCCTACCATCTGTTCGGATCGGGCGTTCAAATTTGTCTCGGGTTCACCGTCGCCAAATTTGCGCAAATATCCACGACCTGCGAACATCAAGGCGATGGAAAGGACTGCGAACAGTGTAACTTGAAGCTCGCCTTGAAGTTCTGGTGCAATCCACAGGATGATTGCCATAACGATGGCCGCCATCGCGGGCCAAATCAGTACGAACGAATAGATCATCATTTCCAGAGCGCCAAGCCCTACGCCAAGCGCCACCCACCACCACGGTGGAAGCGTTTCGATCCAAGTGAATAGTCCGGCTTCCATCAGATTACTCCTTTGTTACGGCTTTTGCGATGTCAGCAATACCTGCAATGGAGCCGATCAAGCCGACGGCCTCTAGCGGAATCATCACGGTTTTGCTGTTAGGCGAGGCTGCGATGTCGCGCAGCGCCTCGGTGTATTTAGTGGCCACGAAGTAATTAATGGCCTGAATGTCGCCTTTGGCAATCGCCTCGGAAACCATTGTGGTCGCTTTGGCTTCAGCTTCGGCGGAGCGTTCGCGGGCCTCGGCGTCGAGGAACGCAGCTTCGCGGGCACCTTCGGCCTCGCGGATTTGGGCTTCGCGGCGACCTTCGGCCTCCAGAATGGCGGCCTGTTTCTGACCTTCGGCCAGAAGAATATCGGCACGTTTAGTACGTTCTGCTTTCATCTGACGCGCCATCGCTTCGTTAATGTCCTCGGGTGGGGACAGATCTTTAATTTCGACGCGGGTGACCTTTACACCCCACGAATGGGATGCTTCGTCGATAACTTGCAACAGGCGTGTGTTGATGTGATCGCGATTGGAAAGGCTTTCGTCGAGATCCATCGAGCCGATAACCGCACGAATATTTGTCATGGCAAGATTGGTCAGGGCGCGTTCCAGATCGCGCACTTCGTAGGCTGCCTGTGCAGCGTCCACCACCTGATAGAATGCCACTGCGTCAGCCATAACCATGGCGTTGTCTTTGGTGATCACTTCTTGCGAGTGGATGTCCAGTACGGTTTCCATCATGTTAATTTTGGCTCCGACTTTATCCATGATAGGGATCAGGAAGTTCAGACCGGGTTGCAGCGTGCGCGTGTAGCGTCCGAAGCGCTCTGCAGTCCAGGTTTCGCCTTGTGGAACCGTCTTTACCATCAAGTAAAGCATGATTATCGCAAATACTAGAATTGCCAGTGCCGGCGCGCCGATTGCCTCTAACATGAAATATCCTTCCCTCCTGCCTGATTATAGGCGGGTTACTTTGTGTAAAACTAAGGCGGGCGTGCTGGAAACGTTGCCGCCGCAGTCTAATTATCTAATACATATGGGAGTTTGTCGGAAAAATACAATAATTTTACAAGCTGAAAACGCTGTTGGAATTATCTTTAATCGTCTCTACAGTGGCGCAAATTATAGGTAAAACGGCAAGGAAGCCTGCAAAATGTTCCTGGACTCAAAAAACGAACCCGAGTTTACACAACCGGTCCGTCAGATTGTGACGATGTTAATGGTTATGGCACTGGTTGTGGTGATCGGATACCTGCTGTTTCCGACAGTATCACCGATCTTTCTGGTGTCGCCTTACCTGAACGGATTTATCTTAAGCGTGTTCATTTTCGGTGTCGGCGCAAGTTTCTGGCAGCTGCGGGCGTTATTCTCGGGTGTTGGGTGGATCGAGGGGTTTGCGCTAGATCGCCCTGGCCATGAATTCGTCAAAGCACCGCGTTTGTTGGCGTCATTGGCGGCGCTGCTTAGTGATAGTCGTTCCCGCAAGTCGATAAACGCGTCTTCGGCTTCGTCTATTCTAGATTCCGTAAGCACACGGCTGGGCGAGGCACGAGATGTGTTGCGCTATATCGTCAACCTGTTGATCTTCCTTGGCCTGCTTGGAACGTTCTACGGTTTGGCAACGACAATTCCGGCTGTAGTGGACACGATCCGCACGCTTGCACCGACCGAGGGCGGCAGTTCAATTGATTCGTTCGACAATCTTATGAAGGGACTTGAAGAGCAACTTGGCGGCATGGGAACTGCGTTTTCTTCGTCTTTGTTGGGTTTGGCGGGATCGCTTATCGTTGGCCTGCTAGAGATTTTCGCGGGTCACGGGCAAAACCGATTCTATATGGAACTGGAAGAATGGTTATCCTCGATCACCAAAGTCGGGTTCGGCAGTGATGATGCTGCGAGTATTGATGGCTCGCCCATTTCAGGATTGATGGAGCAAACGGCACACCAGATCGACAGTTTGAAAGAACTGGTGATGCGGGGTGAAGAACAACGGATGCGGACCGACGGGCGCTTGGGTTCACTGGCCGAGGTGATTAGCGTTCTGGCCAAGCAAATAAACAACCAGTCACGCGGTAAAGGTGGCGGGTCACCGGAGGTGATGGAGCGTATCGCCAGCGGGCAAGATCGTATAGTCGAGGCGTTGGGCAATATGGGCGAAGGTATGGATGCCGAGGCGCGAATGCGCCTGCGGAACATTGACGTTCAGTTGCTGCGTGTTCTTGAGGAAATGTCAGCAGGTCGACAGGACTCGATCGCGGAAATTCGTCAGGATCTCGCGACGCTTATTTATACTCTTCAACAAGCAATTACTCAGGGCGAGGAATAAGGCATGGCCCGCTCTCGTCGATCGGGAAGCCGCGCCGAAGCCAATATCTGGCCCGGCTTTGTGGATGCGATGACCGCATTGTTGCTCGTCATCATGTTTGTGTTGTCGATCTTTATGATCATCCAAAATGTGATGCGGGATACGATTACAGGGCAGGATGTCGAGTTGAGCGACCTGTCGGCGCAGGTCGCAGGCTTAGCGCAGGCGTTGGGGCTGGAGCAACGGCGTGGAACGGACCTGTCGAACCAATTGGGCCAGCTAAATAGCAAGCTTTCGGACAGCGAGGCGGCATTGCAATTGCAAACCGCATTGGTGGCCTCGCTTAGCAATGATCGTGATGCGGCGAACGTACGGATCGCGAGTTTCGAGGAGCAGGTCGCGGGGCTGATTACACGAAATACGAATTTGAATGAGCGGAACACCAGTTTGCAGAGTTCGCTAGCGAATGTGGAGCAAACAGCCGAAAACCAAGCCAGCCAAATCGAGGCAGCGCGGGCCAATATTGCAGAGCTGGATGCAGCGCGTGATCTGGAGCTGACACAGAAAGAGGTAGCGCAGTTGGCCTTGGCGCGCGCACGGGCCGAGATCGACGTTGAGGCTGAGCAGGCACGTTTGGCGGCGGCAAAAGCCGATGCGCTCGAAGCGCTTGTGGCAGATCTTGAGGGTAAGGTTACCGAAACCGAGAACGAGCTGGCGATCTTAGGCGATGCTGAGGCCGCGCGTCTGGTCGAGGCGGCTGCAGCCGAAGCATTGCGCGCGCGGTTGTTAAACGCGGATACCGAACTGACAGCGATGACACTGGCCTTGGAAGAACAGCGACAAAAAGCAGAGGATACGTTGACATTGTTGGCGGCCGCGGAGGTCGCGAAGCGTAAGTTGGATAACTCGGGGGTTACTAATCTGGCCGAGATTGACCGCAAAACTACCCTGTTGGAGCAAGCCAACGAACTGTTGGCCGGCGAACGCGCGCTATCAGCGGAAAGCCAGCGTGCTGTTGCGTTGCTGAACCAGCAGACGGCTGCGTTGCGCACGCAATTGAGCTCGCTGCAAGGGTTGCTGGATGCGTACAAAGATGCGGATCGCGAAGCGCAGGTGCAGTTGCAGACGTTGGGGTCGGATTTGAATACGGCGTTGGCACGGGTCGCGGCGGAACAAAAGGCACGAGCGGAATCGGAAGAATTGCGCGCCGATCTGGAAGCACGGGAACGCGAGCGACTTGAGGCTGAAGCGGTTGATCTGCGTAGTTTCCGTTCAGAATTCTTTGGACGTGTGCGCGAAGTCTTGAGTGGTCGAGAAGGCGTGCAAGTGGTCGGAGACCGTTTCGTGTTCTCTTCCGAAGTTCTGTTCGCGCCGGGGTCGGCTGAACTGGGTGCGGGCGGCAAGGCGCAGATTGCGGTGGTGGCGGCTGTTATTCGCGATATTGGCGACGAAATTCCTAGCGAAATCAACTGGGTGTTGCGCGTTGACGGGCATACGGACAAGACCGGTGTTGGATCGAGCTCCCAATTTGCTGACAACTGGGAGCTGTCGCAGGCACGAGCCTTATCGGTGGTGAAATATTTGATCGACCACGAAGGTATTCCGGCAAACCGTCTGGCCGCCACAGGTTTTGGCGAGTTCCAGCCAGTGGACGAGGGCGATAGTCCCGAAGCCTTGGCTGCGAACCGACGCATCGAACTTAAGCTGACCGAGAAGTAGTCAAACGAAAAACGGAGCGACAATCGACGCTCCGTTTAAACCTTCACGATTTGTTAACTCATTTCGCTGTAAGTAGCGGCGGTTTCTTGTTGCCGATACGTGCTTTTGGCGATTCCTCGAATACCAGATCAATGTGGCCGTCTTTGACGCCAACCTTGACGAGGCCACCTTTGGCGAGTTTGCCGAACAGTAACTCCTCGGCCAAGGGTTTCTTGATGTGCTCTTGAATCACACGCGCCAATGGACGTGCACCCATGCGATCATCATAACCCTTGTCGCCCAGCCATGCGGCGGCGGCACTCGACAGTTCGAATGTTACGTTCCGGTCCATAAGCTGCGCTTCGAGTTGCAAGACGAACTTGTCCACGACCTTCATGATCACATCTTTGGGCAGCGCATCGAAGCTGATCACCGCGTCTAGGCGGTTGCGGAATTCGGGGGTGAAGGTGCGTTCAATCGCGGCAGTGTCTTCGCCTTCCCGGCGGGACTTGCCGAAACCGATAGCCTCTTTGGCTTGTTCGGCCGCACCAGCGTTCGTGGTCATGATTAGCACGACATTGCGGAAGTCGATGGACTTGCCGTTGTGGTCAGTTAGCTTGCCGTGATCCATGATCTGCAACAGAATATTGTAGACGTCTGGGTGAGCTTTTTCGATCTCGTCGAGCAGCAATACGCAATGTGGTTGCTGGTCAACGCCGTCGGTCAGCAGGCCGCCTTGATCAAACCCGACGTAGCCCGGAGGGGCACCAATCAGGCGGGAAACGGCGTGTTTCTCCATGTATTCCGACATATCGAACCGCAGAAGCTCCACACCAAGCGTGTCAGCCAATTGTTTGGCGACCTCGGTTTTACCCACGCCAGTCGGACCTGCGAACAGGTAGTTGCCGATGGGCTTTTCAGGCTCGCGCAGACCTGCACGGGACAGTTTGATGGCCGACGACAGTGCGTCGATCGCCGTGTCTTGACCAAACACAACCCGTTTGAGGTTCTTGTCCAAATCTTTCAGCACCGTGGCGTCGTCTTTGGAGACGTTTTTTGGCGGGATGCGGGCGATTTTGGCCACTACATCCTCGATTTCCTTGGTGCCGATGGTTTTGCGGCGTTTGCGCTCCGTGACAAGCATTTGTGCAGCGCCAGCCTCGTCGATGACGTCGATGGCTTTGTCCGGCAGCTTGCGATCGTTGATGTAACGCGCGGCCAAATCGACGGCGGTTTTGATCGCGTCGTTGGTATAGCGGATTTTGTGGTGCTTTTCGAAGTAAGGTTTCAAGCCCATGAGGATTTTGATCGAATCCGGGATGCTCGGTTCGTTTACGTCGATTTTCTGGAAACGGCGCGACAGAGCGCGGTCTTTCTCGAAGTGTTGACGGAACTCCTTATAAGTCGTCGAGCCCATGCAACGCAGTTTACCGCTTTGCAAAGCAGGTTTCAGAATGTTGGAGGCATCCATCGCGCCGCCAGACGTGGCACCCGCACCGATGACGGTGTGGATTTCGTCGATGAACATGATGGCGTCTTCGTGGTCTTCGAGTTCTTTCATCACGGCTTTCAGCCGCTCTTCAAAATCACCGCGGTAGCGGGTTCCGGCCAGAAGTGCGCCAAGGTCCAGCGAATAGATAGTCGAGCCAGACAGCACTTCGGGGACTTGTTCGTCGACGATCATGCGAGCGAGGCCTTCGGCGATCGCGGTTTTGCCAACGCCCGGGTCGCCAACTAGCAATGGGTTATTTTTGCGACGGCGGCATAGGATTTGAATGCAGCGGTCCACCTCGTGTTGGCGGCCGATCAGTGGATCAACGTCGCCGTCGCGGGCTTTTTGATTTAAGTCGTCACAGTATTTCTCAAGTGCGGTTTCTTCGGGTTTGCCGGGGGCTTCGGTTGCCTCTTGCACGTCGTTGACGCCCTGAATGGCGCGCTCTTCGCCGAGGCGTGCATCTTTGGCAACGCCGTGGCTGATGAAATTGACTGCGTCGTAACGGGTCATATCCTGTTCTTGCAAAAAGTATGCCGCATGGCTTTCGCGTTCGGCAAACATCGCGACGAGGACGTTTCCGCCCGTCACCTCGTTATGGCCCGACGATTGCACATGGATCGCGGCGCGCTGGATGACACGCTGGAAGCCTGTGGTTGGGGTGGCCTCTGAACCGTCGATGTCCGAGATCAGGGAATCCAGTTCGGTGTCGATGTATTCGGACAAGGTGTTACGCAAGCTGTCGAGGTTGACCCCGCAAGCTTTCATCACCCGCGCCGCTTCGGGCTCGTCTACCAAAGTGAACAGCAGGTGTTCCAATGTGGCCAGCTCGTGATGGCGTTCATTTGCAAGCGCGATCGCTCGGTGAATTGCTGTCTCGAGCGTGGTTGAGAATGATGGCATATCGCGTATCCTTCGAAATTCGTCCCACGGGGAATACCGTAGTGTGAGGGTTCAATACCTCTTATGTGTAAACTTCGGGTTTATTTGCCCATGTTCAAGGGGAAATTCGCCGCATTGTTGAAAAGGTGACTAAAAAAGTTGTGATGTCGCCTGAATCTCTTAAAAATTGTCCTTTTGCTTGCGGATGGCAGCAAACACTTCTACGTCCGTTGCTCCTTCCATCCCGACTGCGGTTTTCATTTCCGGCAGGTGTGCGCGCAGAAACGGGTTGGTGGCGAGTTCATCGGCTAGCGTTGAAGGGACCGTTGGAATGCCTTTCGAGCGTCTGGCTGTGATGTCTGCGGCGCGGGCTTGGAGGGCGGAGTTGTCTGGGTCCACGGTCAAGGCGAACTTGGCGTTGCTGGCTGTGTATTCGTGGCCCGAATAGACGATTGTGTTGGTGGGTAGGGCGGCGAGTTTGGACAGGCTGGCCCACATCATTTCGGGCGTGCCCTCAAAAAGGCGGCCGCAACCCAGTGCCATCAGGCTGTCGGCGGTGAACACGGCGTTAGCGGAGGGGAAGTGAAACGCGATGTGGCCGATGGTGTGGCCCGAGACGTCTATGACATGCGCCTCGGATTCGCCGATGGAGAAGGTGTCGCCCTCGTTTAGTGCAAGATCCAGTCGAGGCAGGCGGTTGGCGTCGGCTTTGGTGCCGATCACCAGCGGGTGATATTCTTCGACTAGTTCGGGCAACCCGTCTACGTGGTCGTAGTGGTGGTGGGTCAGCAGGATCATATCCAGCATCCAGCCTTTTTCTTGCAGGGCTTTCTGGATGGGATAGGATTCGGGGGCATCAACGAGTGCCACCTTGCTCGTCTTTTGGTCGCGCAATAAAAAGGCGTAATTATCGGCGAGGCAGGGGATTGTTACGATTTCTAGCGTCATGTCGGGCTCCTTCGAGGTTTACGAAAGTCTGACGTATAGACTAGGGTGGTGCAATGCATTTGGATGTCGTTGATCTTAGAGCCTTCTATTACAAAACGAAACTTGGTCGTTCGGCCCAGCGCTCGTTGCAAGAAGGCCTGCGCGAGTTGTGGCCTGATACTGAAGGGCAAATTATTGCCGGATTCGGGTTTGCCGCGCCGTTTTTACGACCATTCCTGCATGATTCTGAAAAAGTTTTGTGCCTAATGCCCGGACAACAGGGCGTTATGCATTGGCCACCCAGTGAGGCGAACCTTTCGACCTTGGTGGAGGAGTTCAACTGGCCACTGCCAGCAGGTTATGTGGATCGGTTGATCGTCGCGCACGGGATCGAGACGTGTGACCATCCGGGGGAATTGTTGAACGAGATTTGGCGAGTGCTGGCACCCGGCGGGCAGGTGATTTTCATTGTGGCGAACCGCTCGGGCCTTTGGGCGCGGCGGGATGTGACGCCGTTCGGGTATGGGCGGCCCTATAGTCTTTCACAGTTGGAGTCGCAGTTGCGAAAACATCGGTTCCAGCCGGAGCGCCACTCCTCGGCGTTATATGCACCGCCTAGCCATTCTGCGTACTGGCTGAAATCGACGCGGTTCTGGGAAGGGCTTGGCAAACGCCTCGCATCCCGCATGGTGGCGGGGGCGTTGCTGGTTGAGGCAACCAAGCAGATTTATGCCACGCCGAAGTCTGGCTTGCGCGAGGCGGTGAAGAAGCCGTTGGGCGTGCTTGAGGGATTGGCGAAACCCAAGCCGAAACCCGCCGCTAACCGCACCGGAAACGGGATGGCGTATCGTGCTGGTCGCTAGATTCGACGCCATTTCGGGTTAAATCCGGATTCTCTTATCTAACAGACGAGTATTGTTGAGAATATTTGGGCGCAAAGCGTCGCAGTTATAGGGCTGCCGCAGTTTAGTCGTTGAAATACATAGGAAAATTTTTCACTAGCAAAACACTCGACCACTTGCCTCAAAGCAATACCTCTGGTATCACCGCGCGGATTTCAAAGGGTTTGTATTGTGAGCCCGAAACGTTAATGCACTCCGGCCAAGCGAGGTCGGTCAATCTGGATTGGAAGGATTTACGTGTCTGACACTAGTTCTTTAACCTCGGGAGTAGCTGGTCGTTACGCGACAGCACTATTCGAAATCGCCAACGAGGCATCAACGCTAACGGCTGTAGAGGCTGATCTGTCCGCGTTGGAAGCCGCCCTTGCTGAAAGCGGCGAGCTTCGCGAGTTGATCTCCTCTCCTATATATACACGCGAACAACAGGCTGCCGTAATGGACGAGCTTTCTGCCCAGATGAAAATCGGCAAGGAAGTTGCGAACACGGTTGCCTTGATGGCTTCCAAGCGTCGCCTATTTGTTTTGCCAGAACTGATTGCCGCCGTTAAAGCGCTGGCAGCTGAAGCACGCGGCGAGATTTCCGCCGATGTGACAGCCGCCAAGGCGCTGACGAAGGCACAGCAAGAAAGCCTCGCCAAGGCGCTTTCCAAGAGCTCGGGCAAGGACGTCACTATTAATATGTCCGTCGATAAAGATATTATCGGCGGCCTTATTGTTAAAATGGGTTCGAAAATGATCGACACGTCGGTTGCTTCGAAACTCGCTAATCTTCAAAACGCAATGAAAGAGGTCGGATAATGAGCATCCAAGCTGCGGAAATTTCTGCAATCCTCAAGGAACAGATCAAGAATTTTGGCCAAGACGCCGAAGTTGCTGAAGTCGGTCGCGTACTATCCGTCGGTGACGGTATTGCACGTGTACACGGACTCGACAACATTCAGGCTGGCGAAATGGTTGAATTCCCCGGTGGTATCCGCGGAATGGCGCTGAACCTCGAGATTGACAACGTTGGTGTTGTTATCTTCGGTTCCGACCGTGACATTAAAGAGGGCGACGTTGTTAAACGTACAAACTCCATCGTGGACGTGCCCATCGGTGACGCACTTCTTGGTCGCGTTGTTGACGGACTGGGTAACCCGATTGATGGCAAAGGCCCGATCAAAACAACAGCACGCGGCGTTGCCGACGTTAAAGCGCCTGGCATTATGCCTCGTAAATCGGTCCACGAGCCGATGGCGACTGGTATCAAATCCGTTGATGCGCTTATCCCTGTTGGGCGTGGCCAGCGCGAGCTGATCATTGGTGACCGTCAGACTGGTAAAACAGCCGTGGCGCTTGATGCGATCCTGAACCAGAAAGCGTATAACGACGCTGCTGGCGATGACGAAAGCAAAAAACTTTACTGTGTATATGTTGCTATTGGACAGAAACGTTCGACAGTTGCGCAGCTGGTTAAAAAGCTGGAAGAAACTGGCGCGATTGAGTATTCGATCGTTGTTGCTGCGACCGCTTCCGAGCCTGCACCAGTGCAGTTCCTCGCACCATACGCAGCGACTGCGATGGCTGAACACTTCCGCGACAATGGCCGCCACGCGCTGATCATCTATGATGATTTGTCCAAGCAGGCTGTGTCTTACCGCCAGATGTCCTTGCTTCTTCGTCGTCCACCAGGACGTGAAGCGTATCCGGGCGACGTTTTCTACCTTCACTCAAGACTTCTTGAGCGTTCGTGCAAACTGAACGAAGCAAATGGTTCCGGTTCCTTGACGGCCCTGCCGATCATTGAAACCCAGGGTGGCGACGTTTCGGCGTTTATTCCAACCAACGTGATTTCGATCACGGACGGTCAAATCTTCCTTGAAACCGATTTGTTCAACCAAGGTATCCGCCCAGCGGTTAACACGGGTTTGTCAGTTTCGCGTGTTGGTTCGTCTGCGCAAACAAACGCAATGAAATCCGTTGCGGGTTCGATCAAACTGGAATTGGCTCAGTATCGCGAGATGGCCGCCTTTGCTCAGTTCGGTTCCGATCTTGATGCTTCAACGCAGGCTCTGCTTAACCGTGGTGCGCGTCTGACTGAGCTGCTCAAACAGCCACAGTATTCGCCACTAACGAATGCCGAGCAGGTTATGGTCATTTACGCGGGCACCAAGGGTTACCTTGATAAAGTTGCTGTGAAAGACGTTAGTCGCTTTGAAGCTGGCCTTCTGGCACACTTGCGTTCGCAAAATGCCGACCTTCTGGCAGATATCACTGATAATGACCGTAAAGTTAAAGGTGATCTGGAAGATGCAGTGAAAGCGGCAATCGAAGCGTTTGCGAAAGATTTCGCGTAATTTTGGCCTAAGGTGAAGGAGTTAGCTTATGGCGAACCTCAAAGACCTAAAAACTAGGATCGAGAGTGTTAAAAGCACTCGTAAGATCACCAAGGCCATGCAGATGGTTGCGGCGGCGAAACTCCGCCGTGCCCAAGAGTCCGCCGAAGCTGCGCGTCCTTACGCACAGCAGATGGATGTGGTTCTTGGTAACTTGGCTAAAGGGGCTGCCAACAGCCCCACTGCACCACGCCTTTTGGCTGGTTCGGGCAAAGACGACGTTCACCTGTTGATCGTTGCTACGTCCGAACGCGGTCTCTGCGGTGGTTTCAACTCGTCAATTGTGAAATTGGCGCGTCTGAAAATCGCCGAACTGGTTAAGGCTGGCAAAACTGTGAAAATGATTACAGTTGGCAAAAAAGGCCGCGAGCAGTTGAAGCGTGAATTCGGTGACCTCATGATCAAACATGTGGACATGTCGGACGTGAAAAACGTCGGGTATGCGAACGCGCAGGAAATTGCGACAGATGTTCTGGCACGTTTCGACGCCGCTGAATTTGACGTCGCAACTGTGTTCTTCAGCCGTTACCGCACTGTTATGGAGCAGACACCGACAGCACAGCAGCTTATCCCTGCCGTGTTCGAGGATGCTGGTGAAGATACAGTCGCCCCGAACTATGACTATGAACCGGATGAGGATGCTATCCTTGCCGACTTGTTGCCACGTTCGGTTGCGACGCAGATTTTCACAGCTTTGCTTGAAAACGGTGCGTCAGAGCAAGGTGCGCGTATGTCTGCGATGGATAGCGCGACACGTAACGCTGGCGACATGATCGATGCGCTGACAATTCAGTATAACCGCTCCCGTCAGGCAGCGATTACAAACGAACTTATTGAGATTATTTCTGGCGCTGAAGCGCTCTGAGAACTGGAGAAACCAAAATGGCACAAGCTGTGGGTAAAATTACACAGATCATCGGAGCGGTCGTCGACGTACAGTTCGAAGACGAGCTTCCGGCGATTCTTAACGCTCTGGAAACAGAGAATAACGGTAACCGTCTGGTTCTCGAGGTTGCTCAGCACCTCGGCGAGAATACGGTTCGTACAATCGCAATGGACTCCACCGAGGGTCTTGTTCGTGGCGAAAAAGTTACAGACACCGGCGACACCATCAGGGTGCCGGTTGGCGACGGTACACTTGGCCGCATTATGAACGTGGTTGGCGAGCCTGTTGATGAAAAGGGTCCGATTGTAACTGAAAAAACACGCTCCATTCACGGCGATGCGCCTGAATTCGCGGATCAGGCAACTGGATCCGAGATTCTGGTAACAGGCATCAAAGTTGTTGACCTTCTGGCGCCTTACTCGAAGGGCGGTAAAATCGGGCTCTTCGGTGGTGCGGGTGTTGGTAAAACAGTTCTGATTATGGAATTGATCAACAACATCGCGAAAGTGCACTCTGGCTACTCCGTTTTCGCGGGCGTTGGTGAGCGTACACGTGAAGGTAATGACCTTTACTACGAAATGGTTGAGTCCGGCGTTATCGTTCCAGAAGACCTGACCAAGTCCAAAGTGGCACTTGTTTACGGTCAGATGAACGAGCCTCCGGGTGCACGTATGCGTGTTGCTTTGTCCGGTTTGACCGTGGCCGAGGAATTCCGTGACGCAACTGGTACGGACGTTCTGTTCTTCGTGGATAACATCTTCCGCTTCACACAAGCTGGTTCCGAGGTGTCCGCGCTTCTTGGCCGTATTCCTTCCGCTGTGGGTTACCAGCCAACACTGGCAACCGACATGGGTGCGATGCAGGAGCGTATTTCCTCCACTAAAGGTGGTGCGATTACTTCCGTGCAGGCGATTTATGTTCCCGCGGATGATCTTACCGATCCGGCACCTGCGACATCGTTCGCGCACTTGGATGCGACTACGGTTCTTGACCGTTCGATCTCGGAACTTGGTATCTACCCTGCGGTGGATCCACTTGGTTCGACATCGCGTATTCTTGACCCACTTGTGGTTGGTGAAGAGCACTACAACGTGGCACGTAACGTTCAGGAAATTCTGCAACGCTATAAATCGCTTCAGGATATCATCGCGATTTTGGGCATGGACGAGCTTTCGGAAGAAGACAAACTGGCTGTTTCGCGTGCGCGTAAAATCCAGCGTTTCCTTTCGCAGCCGTTCGATGTGGCCGAAGTGTTCACCGGCTCGCCTGGTATTCAGGTCCCGCTGGAAGACACAATCGACTCGTTCAAACGCGTTGTTGCTGGTGAATTCGACCACCTACCCGAAGCAGCCTTCTATATGGTTGGCGGCATCGAGGATGTGATCGCGAAAGCCGAGAAACTGGCAGCAGCAGCTGCTTAATCGAAAGGTCCAACTATGGCCGATACGATGACATTTGATCTGGTTTCACCGGAGCGCAAGCTCGCTTCGGTTGAAGCAACCAGCGTCAATATTCCAGGTATGGAAGGCGATTTAACCGCCATGCCAAACCACGCTGCGCTCTTGACCACACTTCGCCCCGGCGTTGTGAAGGTTAACAACGGCAAAGATGTGACCGAATACGTAGTGACCGGCGGTTTCGCCGAGATCTCGGCTGAAGGCACATCCGTTTTGGCTGAGCAAGCAATGCCAAAAGACGAGGCTACGGCTGAAGTTCTGGGCGGCGTTTTGTCTGCTGCTGAAGCTGCGTTGGAAATAGCGGTTGAAGACACCAAGACTGCCGCAGCGCAGCGGGTTAACGATGTGAAAACACTTATGGGTCAACTCGGCCTTTAAGTTAATATCCAATTAAGAATTGAAGAGCTTCGACTTCGCGGTTGGGGCTCTTTTTGTGTTCAGGGGTTGCTTTTTGAAAGAATTTATTATCATATTGAAAGTATTAACAATTTTTCGAGTGAAAATAAAAAAATTAACAGACACAGGTTGGGGTCGATACTGGCTCGGTTTAAGGGTTTTCCGATTTTGCCGACGAAGGCGAGATGTGGGCAGGAACTGGCAAGCGGGTTCGACGGGTCGAGGTTCTGTTTTTCGAACCGTTCCTGACGCCCCCCGCGGTGCATGTTGGATGTGCGATGTGGGATATCTCAAACGCCACCACTATGCGCGTGGATTTGGCTGTCGAGGATATCACCACGACGGCGTTCGTAGCTGTATTTCAAACATGGGGTGACACCAAAGTTGCCCGTATGCGGACAAGCTGGATGGCTATCGGCGAAGTAGAGACGACGAAATCTGGGACGTTTAAGGGGCCGGATAATAGGCCTCGTAGATCGGGACCAAGGTTTTATTCTTGAACAAAGACGAAACCGAAGTGCCGTTGGCTATGTTCAGCATGGCCTGTGCAAACATCGGTGCCGTTGGAACGAACCGGATTTTCTTGGATGCTTTGACTTCATCCGTTGCCTGAATTGAATCCGTGACCACCAGAGATTTCAGCGATGATGCCTCGATCCGCGTAACGGCGGGGCCGGATAGAACGCCGTGGGTGATGTAGGCGTGAACCTCTTTCGCACCTTTTTCGATCAATAGATCGGCGGCCTTACATAACGTTCCAGCAGTGTCCACAATATCGTCAACGATAACGCATATCCGACCCGTTACATCACCGATAACGGTCATTTCCTCGATTTCGCCGGGCGCGCCACGACGTTTGTCCACAATCGCAAGTCCAGCATCGATGCGTTTAGCAAGCTCACGCGCACGGGCAACGCCACCTACATCAGGGGATACGACAGTCACTTCTTTCAGGTCTTTGAAGTGGTGCTTGACGTCCAGCGCAAAAATCGGCGCGGCGTAGAGGTTATCAACCGGAATATCGAAGAAACCCTGAATCTGGGTGGCGTGAAGGTCGAGGGTCAAAATACGCTCGATACCCGCTTCGGTGATCAGGTTGGCAACCAGCTTTGCTGAAATGGGTGTGCGGGCTTTGGTCCGACGATCTTGGCGGGCGTATCCAAAGTAGGGGATAACCGCCGTGATGCGCTTGGCCGACGAGCGGCGCAAGGCATCGGTTATGATCAGCAATTCCATCAAGTTGTCGTTGGTCGGGTTCGAGGTGGGCTGGATGATAAACATGTCCTCGCCGCGAATGTTTTCGTAAACTTCGACCCAAATTTCGCTGTCGTTAAACCGTTCAATTCGAGCCTCTGCCAGATCAACGGGACGCCCTTGATGGATCGTCATGCGTCTGGCGATGGATTCGGCTAATGGCCTATTCGCGTTACCGGAGATGAGTTTTGGTGGGTTTGAAGAGCTCATGTGACAGGCCTTTTCATTGACTGTAGGAATC
The DNA here is from genome assembly GCA_050256375.1 of Paracoccaceae bacterium. Classification (GTDB taxonomy): domain Bacteria; phylum Pseudomonadota; class Alphaproteobacteria; order Rhodobacterales; family Rhodobacteraceae; genus NORP23. The sequence goes on from JBBWVU010000073.1 coordinate 108,869, forward strand.
ACGGATCAGTATTTGCTTGGGGTGTAGCAAAACTGCTCGCACTTGCAAAGGCTGTAGGATAGGACAAGGCGTCTTTATTTGGAGGGTCGCATGGCGGTTGAGGTTATTGCAGGGCGTAGAACGGGCGTTCGGTATGCGGGAATCGGAGAGCCTGCGGTTTTGCTGCACTGTTCGTTGGCGCATTCCGGCGCTTGGGGCGGTGTGATGGCTGGCTTGGCTGATCGTTTGTCAATGTTGGCAGTCGATCTTCCGGGGCATGGGGAAACCGAGTTCGATCCAGCTAGCGACGGCCAGACTCAAGCCTGCGAAACTACGATTGCGCTGTTGGAACGGATGGATCGTCCAGCTAATTTAATCGGGCACAGTTTCGGGGCAACAGTTGCCATGCGCATTGCCATAACGCGGCCCGATCTAGTGGCGAGCTTGTCGTTGTATGAACCCGTATACTTTTCGCTGCTGGCAGAGGGTAACCCTGAAGCGCATGCACGTGAAAGGGCGGATGCGAGTAAGTTTCTGACGCATCTGGTTGCTGGCGATATGCACACAGCCGCTGTGTTATTTCTGGAACTATGGGGTGGGCCGGGCGGATTTAAGTCGATGTCAAAGCCTCAGCAAGATTATATTTTGAAGACAATTCCCCATATTCTGAACAACTCCCGTTCGGTGATGGAAGGTCATCAAGGGTCGGTCGATTTGTCGAAAGTTGCGAATATTAAAGCACCGTTTCTTTTGATGGAGGGCGGGTTGTCGCCTGAACCAATCAGAATGCTTAACGATTTGTTAGTGGCGACTTTACCGACAGTTCAGCGGCACGTTTTCGAAACAGCCGCGCATATGGGCCCGATTAGCCAGGCATCAGACGTAACACGCGTGGTGCGGGCGTTTCTATTTGGCGATGAGACTTAAGAATTTATTAACGTCTTCGTTAGTGGTAGCCCAATTGCAAACCAGACGAGCCGTCATGATTTCGTCATTGTCACCTTCTAGTGGTTCTTCCGTTGGCCAGAGGTAGTAGTGGGCACCCGAATTTTGCGCCGCACGATGCCCTGAGCGTTTCCAGCCAGCGAACACCATATTGGCATCTGTAGGATGCAGTAGGATGCCACCGTGCGTATTTGCGATGCCATCGGACAGCTTTTTGGCCATAGCATTGGACTTGATGGCCATGTTCAACCACAGGTCATCCGTTAAATACGCGTCCATTTGCGCGGACAGATACCGGTGTTTGGACATCAGGTGACCGCCCCGTTTGCGACGAAGCTCGAATTCCCATGCGCGGTCGGGATTGAACAGGATGACCGCCTCGACCCCGACGCAACCGTTTTTTGTGCCACCAAAACTGACCGTCTCGAAGCCAGCTTTCCATGTCATCTCTGCCGGAGTACAGCCAAGGTGAACAAGTGCGTTGGCAAAACGCGCGCCATCCAAGTGGACCGGAACGTCATTGGCATTGGCAATTTCACATAGGGCTTCGATCTCTGCGACGGAATATACTGCGCCCAATTCAGTAACATTGCTGATCGACAGTGCGCCCTTTTGCACGTTGTGAACGCCGACTAGTCCGGTGTTTGCGATGGCCTGTGACAATGAGGATGGCTCGATCGTGGCATCTTTGCCGTCTAGAAGTACCACTTTGGCCCCATTGGTATAGAACTCGGGCGCACCACACTCGTCTTCGGATATGTGCGCGTGGCGGTGACAATATATCGTCTGCCACGGCTGGACCATCGAGGCCAGCGCCAAGGAATTTGCGGCAGTTCCTGTGGAAACTAGATAGACAGCGGCGCCGGGCGCTTCGAATATATCACGAATTTTGTCGCGCACGCGGTCCATGATCGGATCACAGCCATATGATTGACTGTAGATCGTGTTGGCCTGCGTCATTGCGCCCATGATTTCAGGTGCGGCAGGGCCAGCATTATCAGACGTGAACCACATTAAGTTATTCCTTCTATGGTGTGATCTAGCAGGTCATCTTCTTCGACCTCGAATTCTGGGACCGTTCGGTTGCGCATGGAAATTTCGGCTTCGTCGACGCTGTCGCGGGTGCCAGAAATCAAAGGATGCCAATCGAACAGAGGCTTGCCTTCGTCGATCAATTTGTAGGCGCAAGTTGCTGGCATCCAGTGCAGGATTTCGTCGAGGTTGTCGGGGCGCACGATCACACAGGTCTTAACCAGTTGTTTACGAAGCGCATAGTTGCCGCAGTTGCAGGTTGCGTCGTCGAACAGGCGGCACGCAATGTTGGTGTAAGCGATCCGGCCGGTGTCTTCGTCTTCAAGTTTCAGCATGCAACAACGGCCGCAGCCGTCGCATAAGGCCTCCCACTCATGCAAGGGCAATTCGGTTAGTGGGAAGCGTTTCCAGAATTCGCGGCGCAAGCCGGTTCTATCAATCGGGTCGTTGGACATGCGCACAGATTGCCTTGAAATTCGAGGGATGGGAAGGGGTTAGTCGCGACATGCCAGAAGGGCTTGCGCGAGCGTGTATAGCAGGCGGGGGTAGTAGCCTTCGCCTAGTTGGTCGTAACCCATTGGGTCAATTGTTACATGTTTAACGCCTTCGGGCAGGCTGTCGGTGATCCGGCTGGGGTGGGTAATGTCCTCGACGATGCATGTGTCTGGGTCTATTTTGTTAAGCAGAGTGTTGAGGCTGCGTGCGCCTGCCTTTTGCCCGTCGCTGGCTGCAAATGCGCCCGCGGCACTTAGCCCGAACGCGCGTTCGAAGTATTGAATCGAGTCATGGGTGACGATCATCCGAATGCCCGATATCGCACTCAACATCGCCCTTGTAGTATCTGACGCCGCGATGATTTCGCGCTTTGCGCGCTCCAGATTGGCGCGATAGATCGCAGTATTTGTTGGATCGACGGTTTCGAGTCTTTCGGCAATAGCCGCAAGCCATTTCAGCGCGTTTTCTGGGTCGAGCCAGTAGTGAGGATCATATTCCTCCGCGTTTTCTTCGTCATGTGCATCAAATTCGTCCAGCTCGCGCGCATCAAAACGGTTCAAATCTGGAATGTCGCCGAGTCGAATGGCAATGGTATCCTCGGTGCGGGCGCGTAGGGCGTTTACCAACCATGGCTCAAGGGTTTCGCCTATATAGAATAATACGTCAGCATTGCCGATTGCCTTGGCTTGCGAGGGGCGCATCGCAAAATCGTGCGGGGAAATTGGATCGCTCAGCAGCAACTCGGGAGTGCCCACCCCTATCATGATTTCCGCCACCAGCCCTTGAACTGGCGCGATGCTTGTGACCACGCGCAAGGTATCGGCCCGCGCTAGCGGAGTTAGCATAACTGAAATGGCAAGTAGGGTGCGAAACAACATCATTTTGGTGTGTATCCGTGCGTTCGGGCGAAAGCGAGCTTGAAGGCGGTTTTCTTTTCGTCGTCCGCCTCGATCTGGTTGATCTCTTTCCATTCGTCGTATGGCATCCCGTGGACGTGTTCACGGGCGGCGTCTTTGGTCATTTCAATGCCACGCTCATTTGCGGCCTCCATATACCAACGGCTTAGGCAGTTGCGGCAAAATCCAGTCAGGTTCATCATGTCAATGTTCTGCACATCGGTGCGATCCTGCAAATGTGCGACTAGCGCACGGAATGCAGCGGCTTCGGTTTCGGTGCGTGACTTGTCATCCATCTTCGTTTTCCTTCTCAAGGCTTTCTAGCGCTATCCAGAGGGCGGGTGCAATCCTGTCGGCCCACTCGAATTGGCCCTCCGGCGTTTCGATCAGGTCGTTGCGAACCTCGATCAGAATATGTGGTAGACCACGGCTTGTACCATGGAAATACAGAGTGTCGCCTGCCAGCTCGCCCGAATAAGGCTCGTTATCTCCAACACAGACATCGTCGTCCTTGGTGAAGTATTCCATGAATGGTTTCGCTAGTCGTTCGTCCTCGGCCCACAGAACGCCCAAATGCCAAGGACGCGGTTCTCGGTTCTTTAGTTGCTTGGTGAACGAATGGACCGAGATCAGGGCAGGGGTGCGTCCATCAGCGATCATCATGTCAATCTGACGGTGCAGGGCTTCGTGATAGGGGCGGTAGAACAGCGAAAGGCGGCGCTCTTTTTCAGCATTGTCAGCGTTGCGGTTCCCCGGAATGATCGAGCCATCGTAGATTTTCATCAACACCGTCGGGTCGTCTTCGCCGCGGTTTGGATCGACGACCAAACGCGAGAAACGGGACACAACGGCGTGCGCGTCCAGTAATTCTGTCAAATGCTCGGTAACGCCGCGCGCACCGATGTCATAGGCGATGTGGCGCTGCATGTCTTGCGCAGGTAAGCCCAAGGTGCCGCCATTCACGCAATTCGGTATGGCGTTCGATGCATGGTCACATAGCAAAAGCACTGGCGACTTGCCGTTCGGGTTGAGGATTTCAAAAGCGGGGTATTCTGGCATTTGTCATATTCCTGTCATTTACACCGTGTAGTTAAACCTTGTCGCAAGCATGAACCAGATGTTGCGGCCATAAAGACAGGATATTTCCCCGTTTATTACGGACATTCCCCGATTATTCCTATATATCGCGCAGAGGCCCGTACGAAATTGATGAACGAAAGAAGAAATGATGCGTAGACAAAGAAATGTGAAGATCGTGGCAACTCTCGGGCCAGCGTCGGATACGCGTGAAATGATTAAGGAACTGTTTATTGCGGGCGCTGATGTGTTTCGTTTGAACATGAGCCATGGCGCGCATCCGGATATCCGCGAGCGTCACGCTATGATCCGCAGTATCGAAGAAGAAATGGGACGTCCGATCGCTATCCTTGCCGATTTGCAAGGGCCGAAGTTACGGTGCGGTGCATTTACGAATGGTCGTGAGATGCTGGAGGAAGGAGCGATATTCCGTTTCGATCTTGATGCGGCCGAGGGCGACTCTACGCGTGTGACTTTACCGCACCCAGAGATTTTCGCGGCGCTCAAGGTCGGTTCGACGCTTTTGGTTAACGACGGTCGCATTAAGTTGGAGGTCGTCGAACGTGGGGAAGACTTTGCTAACACAACGGTCGTTGTGGGCGGCGCGATTTCCAACCGTAAGGGTGTGAATGTGCCGGACGTGGTTTTGCCACTGGATGCTTTGTCGGAAAAAGATTTGAAAGACCTGGAATTTGTTTGTGAGTTGGGTGTTGATTGGCTGGCGCTTTCTTTTGTGCAGCGTGCCGAAGACGTTGAGCAAGCGCGGGAATTGGTTAAGGGACGTGCGTCCATCATTGCCAAGATCGAGAAACCAGCGGCTGTTGATGCATTCGAAGAGATTCTGGCCGCCTCTGACGGAATTATGGTTGCTCGTGGTGACCTGGGTGTCGAATTACCGGTGCACGAGCTGCCGCCAATTCAGAAGCGTTTGGTGCGCGGCTGTCGTGCGGTTGGTAAGCCGGTGATTGTCGCGACACAGATGATGGAGAGCATGATTACAGCGCCTGTCCCAACACGCGCCGAGGTCTCGGATGTCGCGCAAGCTATCTATGAGGGTGCTGATGCGGTGATGCTTTCGGCAGAATCAGCTGCGGGTGATTATCCGATCGAAGCAGTCACTACGATGAATAATGTTGCCGAAAGTGTCGAGCGGGACGTCATTTACCGTCAGGGTATCGAAGCTTCGCGTACCGACTCCGCTGGTCGGGTTGCAGATGCAATTACGGTCGCGGCAAGACAGGTTGCCGAAACGGCAGACGTTAAGGCTATCTGTTGCTTCACTCATTCGGGTACGACAGCTGTGCTCGCCGCTCGTGAGAAACCACGAGTCCCTATTATAGCATTGACTCCATTGGTAAAAACCGCACGTCGATTGGTGCTAACATGGGGTTTGCATTGCGTAGTTGTCGAAGAAGTCGGGCGCTTTAAAGAAGCGGTTGCAGCAGCGACCAAGATTGCAAAAGACGATGGATTCGGGGCTGGGGACGATCAAATTATCGTCACAGCAGGCATACCGTTTAACGTGCCGGGCAGCACCAATATTCTGCGCGTCGCTGCGGTTGGTTAAAAGTTGATATACGTCGGCGATCCTCGGTGATAAACTGGCCTCTGCATTTTAAAGGGGGCTTGAAATGTCAAAGTACGAGATGTTTTTACTCGGCGGAACCAGCATGTTGCTTTTCGCCGTATTATTACTTTTTTCAGCCGGCGCACACGATAAACCGATGCAAAAGTGCGCTGCATTTTTTTACTAGGTACGGGGCTGTTTTTCTTCGCCGACAAGTATTCGACATCGGGGATAGTTCCCGGGGATATCGCCGGGGTGTTCATCAAGTTGGTATCGATGTTTTTCTAGTTGATTGATCAATTATACAGATGTTTTCGCTTGCGTTAAGCGCGCCGAATCCCTAGAACGCCACTTTCACTGGTGCGTCCGGCTTAAGGGTATGCCGAGTCGTGCTTAATACCACGCCTTAAATAAGGAGATGGAAATGCCCAAGATGAAGACTAAATCAGGCGCCAAGAAGCGCTTCAAAGTTACGGCCTCGGGTCGTATCAAAGCTGGTCAGGCAGGCAAACGCCACGGCATGATCAAGCGTTCGAACAAATTCCTTCGTAATGCTCGCGGCACAACAGTGCTTTGCAAAGCAGATGAAGGCATCGTCAAAAAATACATGCCGTACGCGCGTTAAGGAGTCTGAGATATGAGAGTTACATCTGGTCCTACGACCCACGCCCGTCACCGCAAAGTAGTTAAAGCCGCTAAAGGCCACTACGGCGCACGTCACCGCAATTTCCGCACGGCTACGCAGTCCGTCGACAAGGCAATGCAATACGCCACACGCGACCGTATGGCGCGTAAGCGTAATTTCCGCGCTTTGTGGATTCAGCGTATCAACGCCGGCGTTCGTGCGATTGACCCTGCGTTCACATACTCGCGTTTTATCAACGGTCTGAATTTGGCTGGCATCGAGGTTGACCGTAAGGTTCTCGCTGACTTGGCCGTTCACGAACCGGAAGCGTTTGGTGCGATCGTAGCGCAGGCCAAAGCCGCACTTTAAGGTCTCGACCCAAAGCACGGTAGCAGGTTAAACGGAAAGCCCCGGTGGAAACATCTGGGCTTTTTGCATGTGGGAAGCTTGCATTTTTGCCCCCCGCGCCGTAACCAAATCCAAACACGAATAACGAGGGTGACATGGACGGAATTCAGGAACTCAAGGCCAAGTATCTGGGCGAGATCGCCGATGCTGGCGACGAAAGCGCGATTGAAACGGTGCGTTTGGCTGCCGTGGGTAAAAAAGGCGAGGTTAGCCTGAAGATGCGCGAGCTGGGCAAAATGACGCCCGAGGAACGGCAAGTCGCCGGACCTAAGCTGAACGCTCTGAAGAACGAGATCAATTCGGCGATCATGGCGCGTAAGGCCTCGCTGGCGGATGCCGCGCTTGAAGAACGTCTTCGCAGTGAGTGGCTGGACGTCACGCAACTCGCACGCCCCTCGCAACAGGGCACGATCCATCCGATTTCGCAGGTCACTGAAGAAGTCATCGCGATATTCGCCGACCTTGGCTATACCGTCGCCGAAGGTCCGCAGATCGAGAATGATTTTTATAACTTTGACGCCCTGAACATCCCGCCCGAACACCCCGCGCGGCAGGAATTCGACACGTTTTACATGCACCGCGCCGAGGGCGACAACCGTCCGCCCCACGTGCTGCGCACCCACACCAGCCCCGTGCAGATCCGCCATATGGAGAAATACGGCGTGCCGACGCGCATCATCGCGCCGGGTCGGGTTTACCGCTCGGATTACGACCAGACGCACACGCCGATGTTCCATCAGGTTGAGGGTTTGGCGATCGATAAGGATATTTCCATGGCGAACCTTAAGTGGACGCTGGAAGAATTCTGCCGTGCGTTTTTCGAGGTCGACAATGTGGAATTGAAATTCCGCGCCTCCCACTTCCCGTTCACGGAACCAAGCGCCGAGGTGGACATCAAATGTTCATGGGCAGGCGGCCAGCTGAAAATCGGCGAGGGCGACGACTGGATGGAGATCCTCGGCTCTGGCATGGTGCACCCGAAAGTGCTGAGCGCCGCAGGCGTTGACCCGTCCGAGTACCAAGGCTTTGCCTTCGGTATGGGCATCGACCGTCTGGCGATGCTGAAATACGGCATTCCGGATTTACGTGCGTTCTTTGATAGCGACCTACGCTGGCTGCGCCACTACGGTTTCGCGAGCTTGGACATGCCGAATATGCATGGGGGGATTTCGCGGTGAGTGAATTGTCAATATTGGAATACCTGTGCACCGCGAAGGGACTTTCTGTATTAGGGCTGTTCTTAGACATTGTGGGGATAGCACTTTTGTTCCGATTTCAGGTGGATACAAATCAGCATCTATCTCCAGAAGGCAGTATATCGCTTATTTTGGAGCAGTCAGACGAAGGCGAAGTCAAGAAGTGGCACCTTTATCGAAAACTCACGTGGCTTGGTTTCACCCTATTAATTGTCGGCTTTAGCTTTCAGTTAATCGGCACGATTATAGCTTAGGAATTAGAAAATGAAATTCACACTCTCCTGGCTTAAAACCCACCTCGATACCGAGGCTGCGCTCGACGAGATTACTTATGCCCTGACCGACCTTGGTCTGGAGGTTGAGGGGGTCGAGAACCCTGCCGACAGCTTGGGCGATTTCCGCCTTTGTCGCGTGATCGAGGCTGTCCAGCACCCCAACGCCGACCGCTTGCGTCTGTGCCGCGTCGAGACCTATCCCGATGGCCCGAACGGCAAAACCGTCGAGGTTCAGGTCGTCTGTGGCGCCCCGAACGCGCGGACCGGCTTGGTTGGCGTCTTCGCTCCTGTCGGCTCCTACGTGCCCGGCATCGACATGACCCTGAAGGCTGGCGTTATTCGTGACGTCGAGAGCCACGGCATGCTGTGTTCCGAACGCGAGCTGATGGTCTCGGACGAGCATGACGGCATTATCGACCTGCCCTCGGACGCGCCTTTGGGCGAGTTGTTCATCAACTACACCGACCGCAACGACCCTGTGATCGACATTGCCATCACTCCGAACCGCCCAGATGCGTTGGGCATTCGCGGCGTGGCCCGCGATCTGGTTGCCCGTGGTTTGGGCACGCTGAAACCCGCGCCTGTTGAAGTGGTTGAGGGTAGTTTCGAAAGCCCGATCAACGTTTCGATTGATGCCGACGTTCTGGAAAAAGGCTGTCCGGTTTTCTATGGCCGCACAATCAAAGGCGTGAAAAATGGGGCGAGCCCGCAGTGGTTGCAAGATCAAATCCGCGCGATTGGGTTGCGTCCGATCTCGGCGCTGGTCGATATCACCAACTTCATGACCTACGACCGTAACCGCCCGCTACACGTCTTTGATGTGGCCAAAGTTAAGGGTGATCTGCGGGTGCATTTCGCCAAAGGCGGCGAGAGCCTGACGGCGTTGGACGACAAAGACTACACGCTAGATGCTGGAATGATGGCAATCAGCGACGACAACGGCGTTGAAAGTATCGCGGGCATCATGGGCGGTGTGGCCTCGGGTTGTACCGAGGAAACCGTCGATGTGTTCGTTGAAAGCGCCTATTGGGACCCGATCACCATTGCGATGTCAGGGCGTAAACTGAAAATTAACTCGGATGCGCGATATCGGTTTGAACGCGGTGTTGATCCGGCGTTTACGAGCGAAGGTCTGGAGATGGCCACGCAGATGATCCTGGATATCTGTGGTGGTGAGGCTTCGAACGTGGTTGTGGCGGGTGAAACGCCTGACACCAGCCGATCTTATACGCTGAACCCTGCGCGGGTGATCTCGCTGGTGGGAATGGATATCGCGCAAGGTGAACAGGTACGCATTTTGACGGACCTCGGGTTTGTGGTTGGCGATGACTTGCAGGTCGCCGTACCAAGTTGGCGGCCAGATGTGCAGGGTGAGGCCGATTTGATCGAAGAAATCGCGCGGGTTGCATCCCTGACCAAACTGGTTGGTCTGCCAATGCCACGCCCGTCGACTGGCGTTATGAAGGCGGTTCTGACACCGATGCAAAAGCGTCAAGGCATGGTTCGTCGCACGATTGCGACGCTGGGCTATAATGAATGTGTGACCTACAGTTTTATTGATAAGGCGTCGGCGGAACTGTTTGGTGGCGGCTCTGACGGGGTGATGCTCGGCAATCCGATTTCCTCGGAAATGAGCCACATGCGCCCGACGTTACTACCAAGTTTGCTGCAGGCCGCCGCAAAGAACCAAGCGCGTGGCTATACTGACGTTTCATTGTTCGAAGTCGGGCAAGGGTTCGACGGCGGTGAACCCGAGGATCAGAAAGTTCTGGCGTGTGGTGTGCGTATCGGTCAAACGGCCCCTCGCAATGCTTTTGGCACCTCGCGTGCGGTTGACCTGTACGACGCTAAGGCAGATGCCGAGGCGGCGCTGGCTGCGATGGGCGTGCCCGTGGATCGTCTGATGGTGATGCGAAATGCTCCGGATTGGTTCCATCCGGGGCGCTCTGCAGTGCTTAGTCTGGGGCCGAAAACCCCGCTGGCGGTGTTTGGCGAGTTGCATCCAAAGGTCTTGGCCGCGATGGGCGTGAAAGGTCCGGCAGTCGCGTTCACCCTGTTCCTAGAAAACGCGCCGTTCTCGAAGGCGAAAACCAAAACGCGGCCTGCGCTGGTGATCTCGGATTTCCAAGCGGTAGAGCGAGACTTCGCGTTTGTTGTTGATGCCGATGTCGAGGTTTCGGCCTTACTGAAAGCGGCCAACGGCGCGGACAAGAAATTGATTGATGCGGTGAACCTGTTTGACGTGTTTCAAATGGAAGACGGCAAGAAATCCGTGGCGATCTCGGTGCGCATTCAGCCAACAGCTGGCACGCTGACGGATAAAGAGATCGACGCGATCTCGGATCAGGTAATTGCCAAAGTGACCAAAGCCACTGGCGGAATTTTAAGAGGATAAGCTATGACGTTGAAAGTATATCTATCGGGTGAAATCCACACCAACTGGCGAGAGGAAATTATGACAGGGGCGGAAGGCCTCGACGTTACGTTCTCGGCACCTGTTACGGATCACGACGCGTCGGACTACTGTGGCGTGGCGATTATGGGTTCCGAGGAGGACAAGTTCTGGCATGACCGAAAGGGTGCACAATTGAACGCGATCCGCACACGTAAGGGGATCGAGGACGCTGATATCGTCGTCGTACGTTTCGGGGACAAGTATAAGCAGTGGAACGCGGCGTTTGATGCGGGCATGGCTTCGGCGCTCGGTAAATCGTTGATCGTATTGCACGGTCCGGAGCATCAACACCCGTTGAAAGAGGTGGATGCGGCGGCGCTGGCCGTGGCCGAGCACTCTACACAGGTTGTGCAGATGCTTGTGTATATTCTTTCGGGCAAGTTGCCTAACTAGCGTCTGCGCATTTTTCAGGTAGAAAAACGGCTCATCGGAGGTTCGTGTTCTTCGATGACCCAGAAGACGATGAAAATAATCGTTTCTAGCAATAAGAACTTGGCTACTCGATACGCATGATTATCGCTCTGATATGACTTAGCGATTTACCGTTGTTTTGTGGTCTTTCTGTGTCGTGACATTAATCGGCCTCTACGTTGCAATAACTAGTTCGCCAATATTACATTCCCAAGAATCCCCAGCCTGTTTATCTATTTCCAATTTGCCACTAAAATATTGTATTGGATTGGCCTGCCCGCGATTTTGTCGAAAGCATTGGTGGTAAGTATGGAGCCAAGACGCTGGTGCTTATTGATGGAACTGAAATTCCTGTCGCGCGCGTCCGCGCTCGCAGTGTGCAGCTATGGCTTGGATCTTGAGATCCGGACAGTTGTCAGAGCTGTGAAAAGGCCCACCGAATTTCTTTGGCGGGCCGTATTCTTATAATTTTAGTGCTGCGTCGGTCGAGATGTAATCCAGACCAAGTGCCTCACCAACAGCTGCATATGTTAGTTTTCCGGCGTGCGTGTTGAGGCCGTTCATCAGGTGAGCGTCGGCGGCGCAAGCCTCTTTCCAGCCTTTGTTAGCTAGAGCGATCATGAATGGCATGGTCGCATTGCCAAGCGCTATGGTAGATGTACGCGCAACGGCGCCCGGCATATTGGCGACGCAATAGTGCATGATGCCGTCAACTTCGTAGATCGGGGCGTCATGCGTGGTTGCATGAGATGTCTCAAAACAACCACCTTGATCAATGGCCACATCAACGATGGCCGCGCCCGGTTTCATTGTTGAAAGCATCGCGCGCGAGACCAGTTTCGGGGCGGCAGCACCCGGGATCAAGACAGCGCCGATGACCATATCCGACTCTGCAACCAGCTCAGCAGTATTGCCTTTGGAAGCGTAACGGGTTTTGAAAACACCGCCATATACATCGTCTAAGTAGCGCATGCGCGGAAGTGACATGTCTAGAACGGTGACATCTGCACCCATGCCTGCCGCAATTTTTGCAGCATGTGTTCCAACTACACCGCCGCCGATGACAGCGACTTTGGCAGGGGATACGCCTGGTACGCCACCCATCAGAACACCACGTCCGCCGTTGGCTTTTTGCAACGTCCAGCTTCCGACTTGTGGGGCCAAACGGCCAGCGACTTCGGACATCGGGGCAAGCAGGGGTAGGCCACCCATACGGTCGGTTACGGTTTCGTAGGCGATGGCAGTTACGCCGCTCTCCAGTAGATCCGCGGTTTGTGGCGCGTCTGGTGCTAGGTGCAGATATGTGAACAGAATCTGGTTTTCGCGAAGCTGCTTGCGCTCGACCGGCTGAGGTTCTTTGACCTTTACGACCATTTCGGCAGTGGCAAAGATTTCTTCGGCTGTGTCAACGATACGTGCGCCAATGGCTAAGTATTCCTCGTCCGGAAAGCCGGCGCCAGCGCCTGCACCTTTCTGGATAATCACAACATGGCCGTTTGCAACGGCTTCCTGAGCGGCGGCAGGAGTGATGCCGACGCGATATTCCTGATTTTTGATTTCTGCTGGGCAACCGATAAGCATGATGACCTCATTGTGTTGAAAGATTGAACTGAATCGATATTTGCAGGAAATCATTTGCAATTGCTTTGCAAAGGCGCACTGGTCAACGGGTATATTTTCGAATAAACAAGCGTATACTGGCGAAATGGTAGTGGATTATTGCAATGAACCGAATGGATGCGCTCGATATTAAGATTCTCGAATCACTACAACTCAAGGGACGGATGTCTAACGCAGAGCTGGCCGACAAAGTGAACCTTTCCCCGTCTGCGTGTCATCGTCGGATACAGCGGTTGGAAAAGGACGGGGTCATTCGTGATTATGTGGCGTTGTTGAATCCGCGTGCGGTGAATAAGCCCTCGACGATATTCGTCGAAATCACTTTGTCCGGTCAGGCGGATGAATTGCTTGATGCGTTTGAGCGTCAAGTGGCGTTAGTGCCGGATGTGTTGGAGTGCCACTTGATGGCCGGAACCGCGGATTATTTGTTGAAGATCGTCGCGCGGGATACGGATGATTTCGCCCGTATCCATCGACAATACCTTGCGCGCCTGCCCGGTGTGGCGCAAATGCAATCCAGTTTTGCTTTGCGGACAGTCTTCAAAACCACTGCGTTGCCGTTGTAAATTTAGCCTAGTAGATATTGCATAAGGTAAAGTGTTGTCATGCCACCTATTACGGCGCTAACGACGCTTTTGAAAATGCTTCCGATCAGCAGGGCAACGGCGGCGGCTATTAGGCGGGCAGGATCGGTCTCGCCACCAGTGGCTTGTGGCCAAACGATTAGTGGCGCGATTAACCCGGGCATAACGGCGACTGGAACGTAACGTAAATGCCGCATCATCCACTCAGGCAACTTCCGGTCACCGACGAGGCCGATGAATGAATACCGAAGCAGGAATGTACCGAGGCCCAGAAAAATAATTGTTAACCAAATATCAAGGTTACTCATTTTCTGGCCTCCAGCATTTTTTCAACTTGTGCACCTGTGATCATGGCAAGAACCGCTGCGACCATTAACCATAGGTTATATGGCATCCACGAAAGCGCCAGCGCCACAATTACAGAGACGATGGCGGCGGACACATGAGGGAGGCTGCGAAGGCTTGGGCCAACGAGCGCAATGAACGTAATCGGAATAGCGAAATCCAGCGCATATTCTGGCGGAATTGCCGAACCGACGAGCCCGCCAACCAATGTGAAGCCATACCAGAACGGTGCAATTATAGAGATGCATCCAAAGAAATATGCAATTTTCTCGTTAAGCGTCATGTCGGGTTCGCGTTCATATTTCGCAAATGCAACGCCGTATGACTGGTCGACCATGAAATAGGAGATCAATACTTTTTGCCACGGTAGTGCGTTTCCCAGATGCGGGGTTAACGAAGCGGAATACATGACCATGCGCAAGTTCACGGCGACTCCGGTTAGGATCGCGACGAACACGGGCGCGCCGTCTACCAACATCTGCACCGAAGCAAATTGTGCTGCACCTGCAATGACTAGTGCAGTCATAGCCATGGTCTGGATCAGATCAAATCCGGCTTCGATCGCGACCACGCCGAAAAGCATGCCGAAGGGGGCGATGACTAAAATGAATGGTGCTCCGGCACGAAGGCCTTGCCAAAATACGCTGCGAGTTCTGGACATGTCCGCCACTATGTTGCAAATTCGACTCAGCATATAGCCCAGCTATTCCCCTATGACCAATCAAGAGTTTTGCGGTGTGACGAAAAAATTGTTGATACAACCTGACCTATCCAATCAGCGACTGACACGAGCGGTTCGCGGTATTGATCACAATGGCAAGGTTCAGGAAATCCGCGTGATCGAAGAACGCCCGCTAACAATTTATCTGAATGCACAGGAAATCGTGACGGCGATGACAATCGGCGATTATCCCGAGTATTTGGCGGTCGGCTATCTACGAAATCAACGGATGCTGTTGCCGGATGACATAATTACCGGCGTGGATTTTGACGAAGAGGTCGAGACTGTGGTGGTCAGGACCGAACGCAAAACGGATTATGAAGAAAAGCTCAAGAAAAAGATACGAACTTCGGGCTGTGCGGTCGGTACTGTCTTTGGCGATATGATGGAGGGGTTGGAGGATGTTCGGCTGCCTGCGACTCCGGTGAAAACGAGTTGGTTGTATTCGCTGGCACATCAGATCAACACGGTGCCGAGCCTATATCTGGAGGCGGGGGCCATTCATGGGTCGGTGCTGTGTCGTGAGGATATTCCACTGGTTTATATGGAAGACGTTGGGCGGCATAACGCAGTTGATAAAATCGCTGGCTGGATGATGCTGGAAGGCGAAACCGCTGGCGATAAGATCATGTATACGACGGGGCGCCTGACGTCAGAGATGGTGATTAAAACGGCAATGATGGGGATACCGACACTGGCGTCTCGATCTGGATTTACGGCTTGGGGTGCCGAGATCGCACGGCAGGTCGGCTTAACGTTGATCGGGCGGATGCGTGGCAAGCGGTTCATTTGTTTAAGTGGTGAGGATCGCTTGGAGTGGGACGCCGATGTGACAGCAGTACGAGACGAACCCTCAAAGACGGCCCGTAAAGGCGGCAAGCCATGAAAGTAGTTGGCGTGATTCTGGCGGGTGGCCAGTCGTCTCGAATGGGTGGAGGGGATAAGTCGTTGCTGTATCTCGGCGGCAGAACGGTGCTGGCGCGGGTGATTGACCGGCTGGACGCGCAGGTTGAGGCGATGGTGTTGAACGCCAATGGCGATCCGGCACGTTTTTCCGGCTATGGCTTGCCAGTTGTGGCGGATTCCATCGCCGGGTTTGCTGGCCCTCTGGCTGGTGTGCTGGTGGGAATGGACTGGGCGTATGAGCAAGGTGCCGATTATATTGTGACCGTGGCTGCTGATACTCCGTTCTTTCCACAACACTTGTTGACCGCCTTGCAAATGGCCAGAGAACCGAAAAACTCGGCTTTGGTGATGGCTGTAACACCGGATCACGAGCGAAAATTTGCGCGACATCCGACGTTTGGCCTTTGGTCGGTGGACTTACGCGAGGATTTGCGTGCGGCGTTGAACGCCGGCGTTCGCAAGGTCGTTCAATGGACCGAACCGCATGGTTGCGCCCAAGTGGCATTCAATTTTGACGGTGGGGATCCTTTTTTCAATGTGAACACACCCGAAGATATGGCCGTGGCACGTAATATGTTGCAGGAGTTTGACGGTTGAGGGTTTACGGAATCGTAGGGTGGAAGAACTCGGGCAAGACCACCTTGGTCGAGCGGCTTGTGACTGAAATCACGGCGCGCGGGTTCTCTGTGTCGACCATAAAACACGCCCATCACACGTTCGATGTGGATCACGAGGGCAAGGACAGCTATCGTCACCGCGCTGCAGGAGCGCATGAAGTGCTGTTGGCCAGTCGTAATCGTTGGGCGTTGATGCATGAAACTCGTGATGCCGAGGAACCATCATTGTCAGGGCTGTTGGCAAAGTTGTCCCCCGTCGATCTGGTGCTGATCGAAGGGTATAAGCGTGACGATCATGCTAAAGTCGAGGCACATCGTGCGGAAACCAATCAGGGATTGCTGGCCGTCGAGGACGCTTCGGTTACTGCGGTGGCCTCGGATCACGTGATTGACGGGCTTGGTGTGCCGCAGTTTGATCTGGACGATATCGACAATATTGCCAGCTACATCCTGAAGGAGGTAGGCTTTGAGTAATCCGCCCAAACTTTCCAACGACTGTTTTGCCCTGCCAGCAGGAGTCCACTGGACACCGGTTGACGAAGCTTTGGCCAGTCTTCGGGAAAGAGTGTCGGTAGTTACTAGTACCGAGGTTATAGCAACTGCTTCGGCGGGCGGTCGTGTTTCAGCTGCGGATATTATGGCTGGCCACGATAGTCCTCCTTATTCCAATTCAGCGGTGGATGGATACGGTTTTGCTTTCGCGTCGTTGGGCGGCGGCGATCATGCACTCCCTTTGGTAAAGGGGCGATCCGCCGCTGGTGGGCCGTTTGACGGGACGGTTCCGGCGGGAATGGCCCTGCGTATATTGACCGGGGCGATGGTGCCGGAGGGGATTGATACGATTGTGCTAGAGGAGGACGTGGTCGTCGACGGCGACGTATTGAAATTTGAAAAAGGTTTACGTCAGGGTGCGAATGTGCGTCCAAAAGGTGAAGACCTTGCCGCAGATTCTATGGTGCTTCATGCTGGGCGGATATTGCAAGCTCAAGACTTGGGGCTTTTGGCCTCTGTCGGCGTTGACACTGTGCGGGTTCACAAACGTTTGCGGGTGGCGGTTTTGTCTACAGGTGACGAGTTGTGCCAAGTTGGCGAGGATATCGCCCCGCATCAAATTTACGACGCCAATCGTCCGATGTTGCTGCACCTGATACGCCGTTGGGGGATGGAACCTATCGATCTGGGGCATGTGCGTGATGATGCGGATATGGTTAGGCAGATGTTAACGCGCGGGGCTCGAGAGGCTGATGTAATCTTGACATCTGGTGGCGCGTCGGCTGGCGACGAGGATCACATCTCGGCGGCATTACAGGCTGCTGGCACTTTGAACCTGTGGCGTATCGCGATTAAACCCGGCCGTCCGTTGGTATTGGCGATGTGGCAAGGTATTCCGGTTTTCGGCTTACCCGGCAATCCCGTTGCAGCGTTCGTTACGGCTTTGATTTTCGCAAGACCAACTTTGTTGGAGCTTAGCGGCGCGGGTTGGGCAGAACCGCGTGCGATGCGATTACCAGCGGCGTTCAGCAAAACCAAGAAAGCGGGACGTAGAGAATACTTGCGGGCGCGGATGATTGCTGATGGCCACGCCGAGGTTTTCCAAAGCGAAGGCAGTGGTCGGATATCAGGGCTAAGCTGGGCAGAAGGGTTGGTTGAATTAGGGGATGAAGGTTGCGAAATAGCGGCAGGGGATTTGGTGAAATACTATCCGTTTTCCGAATTCGGCCTGTAGGTTAATCGAACATTCCAGCGGCACGGCCAAGCAGCATAAATGCGCGTCCTGTCCGAGTGTCCGCCAGCATCTGGATTTGTGCGTCATTGGCGCTCTCGGCGAAAGCCTTCAGCATAATGTCGAAACGTCTAAGGAAGTATAGCGACGTATCACGAAATATTTGGTCGCCTTTCTCACGCGCTCTAATCCGCTCCATAGCTTCGGGTGCGTCGATGCCTCCGACGGCGGCAACATCATCGCCACGCGTGCCATCCGCAAACATACGCCAATCGTAGGCGCTGGAAATATTGGGGCGAAGGTCATCCATATATATGCCCTCTTGCGCCAAAAGGTTCAAAATATCCTCGGCGGCACGCAGTAAGCGGCTTGTGGCTTCGTCTCGTTTGGCTAAACGGAGCACCCTAAATCCTTCCGCATCCTTTTCGTCACGCGGAAAATCGAGTGCGCGCAATATGTCGGACCAGTCCAGCGTTTGGGTTTTCTCGGGCTTGACAGCCTCGTTAACCGATGAAGCTTTCACCTTCGAAGCAGGCGATTGCGTATTAATCGCCGCCAGCATTTGCCGCATCGAAGTTATAGCGGTTTCCATCTGCTTTACCTGATTGGAAAGTTCGGTGACGCGTTGCTGCAATGTCTCGACGCGGTTGTCCTTGATCCGAGCTTGTGAAACATTGCTGGCACCGTCCGAGGGGCCGCCCGAGCGTAATTCGCGAAGCTCGCCCTCCAGACGCCTCGCCTCGTCCTGAATTTGGAAACTGCGGCGGATCAATGCTGAACCGAGCCATACAAACGATATGGGTAGGACCAGAACAATCAGGAAGAAGATGACTTCCAGAAAGGCTGCATCACGCGGTTCCGCCAGATCCCCCAGCAAACCGAAGTATCCTGCTCCGTAGGCTGTAAGCAGGACCAGCCACACCACGGACAAAACCGTGGCGATAATAATCTCGCGCCCTTCCAGTGCCGAACGCGGGGTGACTTTTTCTAATGGGCCGAGCAAGGTTGATCCTTATCTGTGGTTATTAACCCTAGATATACTTAATTGACAAAATCTCGTAGGACTTTCCGCCACCAGGGGTCCGTACCTCGACGCTGTCGCCTTCCTCTTTGCCGATAAGCGCGCGGGCGAGGGGGGATTTCAGATTTAGTAAACTCGACTCGATATCAGCTTCGGGTTCGCCGACGATCTGGTATGTTTTTTCTTCGTCAGTGTCTTCATCAACCAATGCGACGGTTGCGCCGAATTTGATGGTTCCTGACATCTTGGTCACGTCAATGACATCCGCAAGGCTGATAATACCTTCCAGTTCCTTAACACGCCCCTCGATGTGGCTTTGCTCCTCACGCGCGGCGTGATACTCGGCATTTTCGGACAGGTCACCATGTTCGCGAGCCTCGGCGATGGCACGAATAACTGCAGGGCGACGCTCGGATTTCAGAACTTTTAGTTCCGCATCCAGCTTTTTGAAACCTTTGGTGGTCAAAGGGATCTTTTCCATAATTATCTCCGGTCCGAGTGATTATTCGTAATATCCGGCTGAACATAGGTTTCTAAGTCTTTTACTTCAAGTAATTTCGACCTTTTACGTGCCGTTATTGTGGTGTGCTGATTGACCTGTAAAGCTGGAACGCGCTAAGGAACACGTCAGAGTCATTACGTAATACGCGCTATGTGTGGAAGGATCGAGGCATGTCAGAAATTGAACGCGAGTCTATGGATTACGATGTTGTCATTGTGGGCGCCGGGCCAGCTGGTCTTTCGGCGGCGATCCGGTTGAAACAGCTTGATGCTGACCTGAACGTGGTGGTGCTCGAGAAGGGATCCGAGGTTGGTGCGCATATCCTTTCCGGTGCAGTTCTGGATCCGATCGGGCTGGAGGCGTTAATGCCCGACTGGAAAGAGCGCGGCGCGCCGATAAAAACCAAGGTAACTGAGGATAGATTCCTGATGCTGGGTTCGAAGGGCTCGATCCGTATTCCGAATTTTCCTATGCCACCGCTGATGAACAATCACGGCAACTATATCGTTTCGATGGCTAATGTTTGCCGTTGGATGGCCGAACAGGCCGAAGAGATGGGCGTGGAAATTTTCCCCGGCATGGCCTGTTCCGAGCTGGTCTTTGGTGACGGTGGCGAAGTTAAGGGCGTTGTTGCTGGCGAGTTTGGCAAAAACGCTGACGGCTCCGAGGGTTCCAGTTATGAACCGGGAATGGAGCTTTACGGTAAATATGTATTCCTGTCCGAGGGCGTGCGTGGCAGCCTGTCCAAACAGGTTATTGCGAAATACGATCTGCAAGCCGATTCAGATGTACAGAAATATGGTCTGGGCATGAAGGAAATTTGGGAAATCAAGCCAGAGAACCATAAAGAAGGCCAAGTCACCCACACGATGGGTTGGCCATTGGGCGGAAATGCGGGCGGTGGTTCATTCGTATATCATCTTGAAAACAATCAAGTTTATGTCGGGTTTGTTGTTCACTTGAACTACAAGAACCCGCATCTGTTTCCATATATGGAATTCCAGCGTTTCAAGCATCATCCGGCGATTGCGAGCATGTTGGAGGGCGGTAAACGCGTAGCATACGGTGCGCGCGCGATTACCGAGGGCGGCTGGCAGTCGATCCCGAAACTGGTATTCCCCGGTGGCGCATTGCTGGGCTGTTCGGCGGGTTTCATGAATGTGCCACGTATCAAAGGTAACCATAACGCAATGCTTTCGGGCAAAGCGGCTGCCGAAGCCGCGGTTGAGGCGATCAAAGCAGGGCGCTCGGGTGACGAGTTGACGGCCTATGATGCAGACGTCAAGTCCGGCCCAATTGCCAAAGACCTGAAACGCGTTCGGAACGTGAAACCGTTGTGGTCCAAATTTGGCCTGTTTGCTTCGTTGGTGTTTGGTGGTTTCGACATGTGGGTGGCAAACCTGACTGGCTGGAACCCGCTTGGCACGTTGAAGCACGGTAAGACGGATGCGCAGGTGACCGAAAAAGCAGCAAAGCATAAGGTTTTGGAATACCCGAAACCTGACGGCAAACTCAGCTTTGATCGACTGACCAACGTCAGTTTCTCGGCGACTAACCACGCCGAGGAACAGCCCTGTCATCTGGTTTTGTCCGACCCGAACCTGCCGATCGACGTTAACCTGCCGGAATTTGCCGAACCAGCGCAGCGGTACTGCCCTGCTGGCGTATATGAAATCTTGCGGGATGAAGACGGTTCAAACCCGCGCTTCCAAATCAACGCGCAGAACTGCGTGCATTGTAAGACCTGCGATATCAAAGATCCCAGCCAGAACATCACTTGGGTAACGCCCCAAGGTGGCGAGGGACCGAATTACCCGAATATGTGATACCTCTAGGCCGAGGGATGTTCCCTCGGCCTGTTCACAGTTGGTAACCTTTTTCAGAGTTGCAATTGAATCCTGCGGGCGTCGCGCATACGCTTGAACAAACGGGCGAAATTTTCGGGGGGCATCCAAACTATGGGTAATCGATTTTTCAATACCATAATTTTTGGCATTACTGTGCTGGGCGCGACTGCTGCACCAATGTTCGCTCAGGGATTGGCCGGACCATATCTGGCTGCCAGTCGTGCGTTTGAACATGGAAGGTTTGACGTGGCCGCGCGGTATTATGTGCGGGCTATGGCGGCTGACCCAACAAATGTGCGATTGAAACAAAGCGCAATGATATCGTTTATTACAGCCGGTGAATTCAAAACCGCTGCAAGCATCGCAAATGTGATGCGGGCAAACGATCAAACTGATGTTTTTGTTGACCTCGTTTCGCTGATAGATATGGCGCGCAAAGGTGATTTCGAGCCCGGAGCAGAACTGATTGCAGACCACGAGAGCGCGCTTTCACCGTTAGTTTGGGGGTTGATGGATGCCTGGTTGAAGATTGGCGCTGGGCAGTCCGAAGCGGGTCTGCAGGGTTTTGACCGGATGGCAAAGACCGAAGGTTTGGAGATTTACGGGCTTTACCATAAAAGTTTGGCGCTTGCGCATCTGGGTGATTTAAGCGGTGCAGCCGACATTCTGGACGGGGATGAATCCGGGCCGCTGCATGTAAATCGCGAAAGTATTGTCATTCACGTTGGCATCCTATCTGGACTGGATCGTGGGGCAGATGCGCTGCAGGTTTTGGACGGCGCAATCGCGCGCGGTTTTGTGGATGAACAACTGCTGGCGTTTCGCGCAGAAATAGCGGCAGGAAAATTGCCTCAGCATTCAACGCTAGCAGGCCCGATTTATGGAATGTCCGAGGCCTTGATGACAATGGCCGACGCGCTGAGCCGTGGAGAGCCGGACCGAACTGCTTTGTTCTATGCTCGGCTGGCACAGTATTTACGACCAGATTCTGCTGACGCGGCGTTGATGGTGGCGGAATTGCTGGAAATGGAAGGCCAATTTCAGCTGGCTGGGGATGCATATGGTGTGATTTTACCAACATCTTCGTCGTTTAAAGATGCCGAAATTGGGCGTGCCGAAGCAGCGCGTTCCGCGGGCGAAGCAGATAGCGCAACCGCCATCCTGGTTGATTTGGCAGACCGGTTTCCCGGCGATGTTCTAGTGCTGAATGCGTTAGGTGATATTTACCGCGGAGTCGAAAACTTTACCGCATCGGTTGCCGCCTATTCGCAAGCCATAGAAAATGTTGGAACGCTGGACGAGCGGCATTGGGTTTTGTTTTATACGCGTGGGATAGGATATGAACGTCTTAAGAACTGGCCAGCCGCCGAAGCGGATTTCCGTCAAGCTTTGGATCTGTCGCCTGACCAGCCTTTCGTTCTGAACTACATTGGGTATTCCTACATCGAGATGGGTATCAACTTTAATGAAGCACAGGAAATGATAGAAACGGCGGCGGAATTGATGCCTTCGAACGGTTACATCACCGACTCGCTCGGATGGGTCCTCTATCGGATAGGTAAGTTTCAAGAGGCAGTGGGACCAATGGAACGCGCTGTAGAACTGCTGCCTGTTGACCCGATTGTGAATGACCATCTAGGAGATGTTCTTTGGATGGTTGGCCGAAAACTGGAAGCCGAATTTCAATGGCGACGCTCTATTTCGTTCGGACCCGACGATGTTGATCTTGAGCGCATTAAGCGAAAGCTGGAAATCGGACTGGATGCAGTGCTGGAAGAGGAAGCGGAAAACTGATGCTTGAAGAGTTGGCCCGCGCAAAGGTTAACCTGTGTTTACATGTTACAGGGCGACGCGATGACGGGATGCACCTACTCGATTCTATAGTGGTATTTCCAAACGTCGGCGACGTGCTTGAGGCGAAGCCTGCTGATGATCTGACACTGAAAATCGACGGGCCGTTTGGGGCGGGGCTGGATGCTGCTGCTGACAATTTGGTTATGCAGGCGGCGAGGCTGCTGACTAACAATGGGGCCGCGCTTAGACTGCAAAAAAACCTTCCTTTGGCATCCGGTATTGGCGGAGGATCAGCGGACGCAGCAGCCTGTATTCGGCTGCTGTCCCGCTTGTGGCGGACGGAATTCCCGTCCATGTCGCAGTTGATTCAACTGGGGGCCGATGTCCCTGTTTGCATGGATCAAACGCCAAAGCGGATGTCAGGGATCGGTCAGGAACTTGCTTCAATACCGCCATTGCCGGAATTTTGGGTCGTTCTTGTTAATGCTGGGCACGGTGTGGAGACGGGTGCTGTATTCAAGGCGATGGAAGTGCGCGACAATACATCTATCCTTAACATTCCAGCCAGCTTTAAAACGCAGCAAGGTCTTTTCGACTTTCTGCGAGCCCAACGTAATGACATGCAAGAAGTGGCCGTTAATATCTCACCTACAATCGCTGATGTTCTGGCTAAAATTTCGGCAACCAAAAACTGCGCCCTCACACGGATGAGCGGCTCGGGCGGAACTTGTTTTGGACTGTTTGCTACCAAACGTGAAGCCTCGGCGGCCGCCTCGCACATACAAGACAATCAACCAGACTGGTGGGTAGTTGCCGCCGATGTCTAAATGACCCTAGACACAACGAAATCTGCCAAGTCTTTCAACAGAGATTTGAGTTCGCTGTCTGGCATTGGATCCAGCGCGGTCTTGGCCGTATTTGCCCAGTTCAACGCCTTCAACCGCGTTTCCTCCAGCGTTCCGTATTTCGCCATTAGTATCATCGCGTGATTCAGATCGCCATCTTCCTGTTTGCCCTTTTCGATGGTCCGCACCCAAAAAGCCCGTTCCATGGTTTCGGCTTTGGCGATGGCAAGAATGACCGGCATCGTCAGTTTGCGTTCGCGGAAATCATCACCTGTGTTCTTGCCCAAACCCGCGCTCGCGCCACCATAATCCAGCAGGTCATCAACGATTTGGAAGCTAATTCCCAGCGCATCACCATAGGCATGCAACGCGTCAATTTGTTCTTGCGGCGCATCTGCCACTTCGCCACCAACCTCGCAGGCGGCTGCGAACAAGGCTGCGGTTTTCCCGCGAACGACCTGAAGGTATACCTCCTCGGTAGTGGCGAGATTTTGTGCGGCTGTAAGTTGCAGAACCTCACCCTCGGCAATCACGGCTGAGGCGTTGGCCAGAATATCCAGAACTTTCAAGCGGCCCGTTTCGACCATCAATTGGAACGAACGCGCAAATAGATAATCCCCGACCAGAATCGAGGATTTGTTGTCCCACAAAAGGTTTGCGGTCGGTCGGCCACGCCGCTGTCCGCTTTCGTCAACCACATCGTCATGCAACAGCGTCGCTGTGTGGATAAATTCCACCGTGGCGGCCAGCTTCACGTGATCTTCACCTGAATATTTACACATCCGCGCGGCCGCCAAAGTCAGCATCGGTCGTAGACGTTTGCCTCCGGCCTCGACCAGATGCGCGGTCACTTCGGGTATCCGCGGGGCATGTTCGCTGGCCATGCGCGCCTGGATAAGGGCGTTCACAGCGTCCATGTCGTCTGCCAGTACGTCTTGCAACCGTTCAAATGGTCCGGTGGTTCCCGACATCGTGATCTTCCTTATGCTTACGGCCTCGACGCGCCAGCTTTCTGCCCTTAGTTTGAGAGCATGAAAGAGATTTTGAGAACATCCGACCCGACGATCATCGCATTCGCCACCGCTTTGCTTCGGGGCGAAGATATAGAGGCCTTTGTGCTGGACGTAAACATGAGTGTGCTTGAAGGCGGCATCGGATTATTTCCGCGCCGCCTTATGGTAGCAGACATACACAACTTTCGAGCCCGCGCGATCCTTACTGACAATGACATTACGCTTTTGGAAGTTAAATGAGCTTTGCCGAGGACCAGTTGACGCAGGACGATTTTTTGGGTGGGCTGATAAAAATCTGGCAACCTAGAGTCGGATACCGTGCAGCTACCGATCCCGTGTTTCTGGCCGCCGTAGTGCCCGCGAAATCAGGCCAAACCGTTCTGGAGCTGGGGTGTGGTGCAGGAACTGCACTTGCGTGCTTATGTCAAAGGGTCGTCGGTTTGGATGCGCATGGATTAGAGATTCAAGCCGACTATGCCGATTTAGCCCGTTTGAACGCAGTCGATAATGAACTAGGGTTTAATGTGCATGACGGGGACTTGCTGGATATGCCGTCCCCAATTCGAACCACATCTTTCGACCACGTATTTACCAACCCACCGTTCTACAATGCAGCTGCCAGTTCGGCTTCGGCCGATGGTGGCCGAGACACGGCGCACAGGATTGGCGAGGCACGGTTGGAGGATTGGATTGAAATTGGTCTGCGCCGTCTTAAGCCGAAGGGATATTTTACAATAATTCATCGGGCTGAACGATTGGCGGATATTCTGGCGTCGCTGACGGGAAAAGCCGGAGATATTCGTATTCTACCGCTTACATCGCGCGAAGGTCGCGCAGCAGGCCGCGTTATTGTTTGTGCGCGTAAGGGGGCTGGCGGGGCGTTAGGACTGCTTGCGCCGCTGGTACTGCACAAAGGTGCAGCGCATTCGAAGGATGAAGACTCTTTTCGTGAGGATGTCCGTAAAATACTGCGCAATGGCGGGGCACTGGAACTATAATTTAACCAAATATTAACACTTTGTTGCTTTGCTTGAACTTTCTGGCGAGGCGCGATGAAGATTGGTGTTGGATTACTTATAGCGGCGATGGCATTAACGCCTTTGACTGACGGACTATCCAAATCTTTGGTTGAAGACGAAAGCGCATTTTTCATTTGTTTTGCGCGATACTTCTGTGCTGGTTTGGTTGCATTACTGTTTTCTGCGATCTTCAACAGGCCAATCGAAATTCCGCGCCACGATCGGCTTGGCCAAGTATTTCGAACCGGTTTGATGATGGGGGCTATGACGTCGTTGATTTACGCGCTGTCCATTGTTCCGCTAGTACGGGCGGTAGGTGGTTTCCTGATTGCGCCTGTGGTGGCATCGTTGATTTCGGCTCTGCTTTACAAAGAAAAAATGAACAGGTTTCGCTTAATTGGCGCGTTGCTCAGTTTCGCTGGTGCTTATGGCATATTGCGGGCCGAAGGCAGCCTCGAATTAGGCAGCTTCATGGCGTTGCTGGGCGGGTTTCTTCTCGGCGTGTATCTTGCGGTAACACGCCATGCTTCGGCTTGTGGTGACGCATTCTCGACGCTGGTGTTGCAATGCTTTCTAGGTGGGGTGATGCTTGCACCGATGGCTTTTTGGGTCGGTTTTCCGTCCTTATCGGTGATAAATCTGGCATATATAGTCGCGTTAGGCGTGGTATTTGCAATTTGTCATTTCTTGACAATAGCAGCGTATACCCGAACAGATGCGTCGATATTGGAGCCGTTTTTCTATTTCAACATAGTTTTTGCGATCCCTATAGGGTTCTTCTGGTTCAACGAAATTCCTACACAGACAACCCTTATTGGTTTGGCGGGAATCATAGGTGGTGGCATCTTTGTGATGGTATCTGCCAGGAAACAGCTGGGCTTTCGCAAGGCCGTTTTCACTGTTTCGAGGAAATTATTACCAAACTTTTCCTTGAAGATTTGATGACAACACATATCTTTTATGGTGAGATACAATCATTACCTCAAATCAAAAAAGGAGAGAAATATGAGCCTGACTTCCCATCTGTCCGAGCTGCGTAAGAAACATGAGTCCCTTTCTGGCAAGATTGAAGTTGAGCAACGGAGTCCTGGATCCGACGATTTAGCCGTCTCTGATCTAAAGAAGGAAAAGTTACGACTTAAGGAAGAAATCGAGCGGGTAGCCGCGCAAGTTTAGCGGTTTGCCATAGCGGCGATTGCCGCGCCTGACGTGATCAACATTGCCGCCAGCAGCAGTATCCAGCTAGCGGTCGCATATCCTGCGATTATCAAGGTCACCGTTGATAGCATCGGGGCAGCGTAGGAAGCGACGCCTAGAATTTGAATGTCCCCCCTTTTTACGCCTACGTCCCAAATATAAAATGCCAAGCCTACAGGGCCCAGCCCAAGCCCTATGACGGACCCCCATCCGATTATGCCTGACGGCCAAACGGTTTGCTCCAGTCCCAAATGGGCCAGCAGCGATAACCCGGCGGCAGCCAGACAAAATATTGCAACGCTTTCTGTCGGTGTTTCCCCGGCCAAGCGCGATAGAACGGAATACCCAGACCAGGTAAAGGCGCAGACTAGTGCTGCCGCATATCCCCACAGGTTGTCACCAGAAAACGAAGCTGGCGATCCGCCAACTATCAAGGCAGCGCCGGCAAATGCTACGAGAGCGCCAATTATATGTAACGCCCTCAAACGTTCTCCGGGCAAAAAGCCGGAGAATAACACAATCAGTAAGGGCCAAAGATAGGCGATCAATCCGGCTTCGGCTGGCGGAGCCAATTTCAGGGCGGTGAAGTAAAAGAAGTGATACCCGAAGATTCCAACGATGCCCAAAACCCATACGGACCACTTTATCCCGCGTAAAGTTGCGAAGCCCTTGCCACCAAACGCGATCCACAACAGGCCGATCGTCCCGCCTATTGCAAAGCACATAGCACTAAGCTGGAAAGCGGGGACTTCACTTGCGCCGACTGTTAGTGTTGCAAGGAATGCCCACAAAATAACGGCGCCGAAGCCAATTAAGGTGGCACGATTACGGATCATTATTTTGTGTACGCGCCGCAAGTTCGAGGAAGCTGTGTATCCAAAGCGCCCAATCGTTGTTATCGACAGGCAGCCCCAGCGTCGCACGAGCGTTGCTGGCATCACCTTCCGAGAAAACTTCGGGAACACGAATTTCGATCAAATCGTCAAGGAAACCGGCCGAGAACTCTGGATGCGATTGGACGCTCAGCGCATCGGGATTCTCGGGATCACCGTAGACCAATGCAGCAAAAGGGCAGAATTCCGACGTCGCGATAACTGTCGCACTTTCCGGCAATTTGATTACTTGATCCTGATGCACCGCGTGGCCTGAAAATCGTTTGCCCGCACCCTTCATCCACGAAGGTCTGGCCTCTATGTCATAATCATGCACCCCCAGCCCCCAGCCTTTATGGGACTTTTCGACAGTTCCCCCCAGAGCTGCGGCCAAAATTTGGTGACCAAAGCAAATGCCAGCCACCGGGATTTTGTGTTTTACCGACGTCCGTATGAAATTTTTCAACGGTTCAATCCACGGCAAATCTTCATAGACACCGTACTTCGATCCCGTGATAATCCAGCCGTCTGCTTCATCGGGCGATTCCGGTAGCTTTCCTTCCAAAACCTTGACGCCGAAAAAATCCACACTGGGGTCAATCGCATGCAGAAGACTCATATACATGGATGGATAATCGCCATGTTTGCCCACTAAGTCGTCGCTGATTTCACCAGTTTCTAGAATGCCGATTTTCATAGAAGCGTCCTGTAATTACCATATGTGAACACTCTAAATCATGTTTGTCGGGCATTTGAAATCCACATTGCAAAATAAATGCGCGACGGCCTTCGTTGTCGCGCATTCTGAATGTTTAAATCACGGTTTGGTCTAGACTACGAACTGTCCGCCATTCGCAGTCAGCGTCGATCCTGTGATAAACGCGGCATCGTCCGAGGCAAGGAACAGCACGCATCGTGCGATTTCTTCCGGTTCTCCAAGGCGACCAACAGGAATTTGCGGGATGATTTTTTCGTTAAGAACTTTTTCAGGGATCGCCCGCACCATTTCGGTGCCAATATATCCTGGGCAAATTGCATTAACCGTAATACCTTTGAATGCCCCCTCCTGTGCCAACGCCTTGGTGAAGCCAAGATCACCAGCTTTCGCAGCCGAGTAATTGACTTGTCCCATCTGGCCTTTTTGGCCGTTTATCGAACTGATGTTAATGATGCGTCCAAACTTACGATCACGCATGCCGCTCCATATTGGATGGGTCATGTTGAAAATACCGTTGAGGTTGGTGTCGATAACCTCTTTCCACTGTTGGGGCGTCACTTTGTGGAACATGCCATCGCGCGTGATGCCAGCATTATTGACCAGCACGTCGATCGGACCTAGATCGGTCTCGATTTTGGCAATACCCTCAACGCATTCTTCATAATCCGCGACCGACCATTTATATGTTGGAATCCCGGTTTCTGCGGTGAATTTCGTCGCGACCTCGTCGTTTCCGGCATAGGTTGCGGCAACTGTATATCCAGCCTCATTTAGAGCAACGGAGATCGCGGCGCCAATACCACGAGTGCCTCCGGTAACTAATGCAATCCGTCCCATTTATTCTCCCTAAAGTTGGTTATTTGCGCTCGATGCACATTGCTACACCCATGCCGCCGCCAATACACAGCGTGGCTAAGCCCTTTTTTGCGTCGCGGCGCTGCATTTCGAACAACAAAGTGTTCAAAATTCGTGCGCCCGAAGCGCCGATGGGATGGCCAATCGCAATCGCACCACCGTTGACGTTAACTATCGCGGGATCCCAGCCCATGTCTTTGTTTACCGCACAAGCTTGCGCCGCGAATGCTTCGTTCGCCTCGACCAAATCAAGATCGCTTGCTTTCCAGCCAGCTTTTTCCAACGCTTTGCGGCTGGCATAAATTGGGCCGACGCCCATTATCGACGGGTCGAGCCCGACGGTCGCATAGGATGCAATCCGTGCCATCGGTTTGATCCCACGGTTTGCGGCATTTTCTGCGGACATCAGCAAAATCATCGCCGCGCCATCGTTCAACCCCGAGGCATTCGCTGCTGTAACGGAACCATCTTTTGCGAATGCTGGCCGCAACTTTTGCATCGTTTCCATCGTCGCGCCGTGCCGGATGTATTCGTCGCTGTCTACAATGGTTTCACCTCGGCGGGTTTTTACGGTGAAAGGGACGATTTCATCGACGAATTTTCCAGCCTTCTGAGCCGCCTCTGCTTTGTTTTGCGAAGCGACGGCGAACGCGTCTTGCGTTTCGCGGTCGATCTCCCATTTCGCGGCGACATTTTCAGCTGTCGTGCCCATGTGATACCCGTTGAAGGCGTCCCACAACCCATCCTTGACCATAGAGTCGATGAACTTCATGTCTCCCATCTTTTGACCAGAACGCAGGTTGGCAACATGTGGAGATAGCGACATACTTTCCTGCCCACCGGCAACTACTATTTCGGCATCCCCCAACATTATATGCTGGGCACCCAATGCGACCGCTCGCAATCCCGACCCACAAACCTGATTAATGCTCCAAGCCGCGCTTTCGATTGGTAATCCCGCATTGATATGCGCCTGTCGTGCAGGGTTTTGCCCCTGGCCGGCGGTCAAAACTTGCCCAAGAATGGTCTCGGAAACATCGCTCGCATTTACATCTGCGCGTTCTAGAACTGCCGCGATGGCTGCGGCGCCAAGATCATGTGCAGGGGTGTTGGAGAAAGATCCCAGAAAGCTGCCGACCGCGGTTCTTGCGGCCGACGCAATAACGATGTTGGTCATAAAATGATTTCCTTTGTTGTATCGATTTATCTGATTCGTACTGTGACTTATTGTGCGGTGCAGCGCAATTAAATTACGGAAATAGTTTGAAAATTGTAATATTCGATTAACTGAACTTTTCTACAAGTTGCAAATAAAGTGTTTTGCCACCGGCTCCCAAACAGTTTCCCGTGCTTTAGAACCGACAATCATTCCCACATGTCCTGTGTCGGGCGTTAAGGTCATAGAGTTGGGAATTTCGTTGGCCATCGCTGTCGAAACATTAATTTGGGAAATGCTGTCGCGCAGACCACAAACATGAAGTGAAGGCATGCGTAGGCCTGATAAATTGATCTGTTGATTCATTAATCGCCAAACACCGCGTGCGGTTGCATTGTTCATATTCCAGTCGATTAACAGGTTTTTGGCGCTTTGGGTCACCATCGGAACTCCGTCCGCCAGCCAGTCCTCGATTGCAATGAAATGTTCAATCGAGGAGGCATCCGTTGCCATTTCGTCCAACTTTCGAAACTTGACCGCAACTTGTATCGGATCGATTAATGCAAACAGTTGCTGGAAATAATCGGCGGGGACCATTCCGAAAACCTGCCCTAACTCATCGATTAAATCAGCGGCCTTAGACTTCGTGGCCAATGCCCGCATAACGGCGGTGACGCCACTGCTCGCTGAGAAATCCCATGGGGAACCCAACGTGGCAAACGCGCCGACTTCGTCGTTTTGCAGCGATAAAAACCCTGCTGCGAGCGTACCGCCCATGCAATACCCCAGCACGCCAATCGGTTGCTCCGACAATGCTTTCGCAATGTGAAAGGCAGGCTGTAAACGCTGTGTAACATAGGAATTTAGGTCGAACGACCTCTCCACATCGGTTGGCACGCCCCAGTCGAGTAACAGCGGCCTTAACCCCTTTGCTGCGAGAAACCGCAGCAGAGAACAGTTTTGTCTCAGGTCCAAGATATACGCGCGATTAATCAGTGAAGGAACGATCAATATTGGTCGCCCGTTGGGGTTCACAGCTTCGGGACAGATGCCGAAATCCAGCAGTCGCGAAGAACCCGCTGACCAAAGTTCAGGCGGGTCGGCCATATCCCGGCGATAAGGGTGTGTCTGCCATTTGTGCAGCCCGGACAACGTCGCCTGTATCCGATTCAACGCGGCTCGATGCAACAGCAGTGGATTCAGGCCTCCGATTCCGGCAGCCTGATCCAAAAGTTCCGGGTGCCATTCAAAAGACGCTGAATTTTTTTCAGATGCCGAGGTGACCGCGGCCTGGTATCCAAACGCGGCAGCGCCAAGGTGGAAGATCAACGGAGAGGGCTGTCCCTGACGGTGTTCTTGGATTTTAGGCATCGTCGCGTCCGGTCGCTTTCGGCAGACCTTTGACAGAAAATAGACGGATGTTCTCTTCCCATAAATCCAGATACCGATCTTCTGGGGACTTGCTGGGCGGCGTATCGTCGTGGGGTAAATCGGATTTTTGCGCCATTACAAGCCTCATATTCGCGAATTTAGGCACTCTAGCATGGCGTGTTCATTTCGCGCATGCGATATTTTCGTTGCAGTTGCGAAATACTGTATTAGATTAGCGTGAACGAGGGGCCGCAGGGCCTCGATCTATAGGGGTCCGTAATGGCCGATAAACACGATACAGATGCTGCGCCGATTATCATTAAAAAATATGCTAACCGCCGTTTATACAATACCGAGAAATCCAGTTATGTGACTTTGGACCATCTGGCAGGCATGGTGCGCGATGGATCGGATTTCGTGGTGACCGACGCTAAGTCCGGCGAAGACATCACGCGTTCTGTTTTGACCCAGATCATTTTTGAAGAAGAGAGCAAAGGGCACAATATGCTGCCCACGAAGTTTCTACGTCAGGTTATCAGTCTTTATGGTGATTCTGTTCAAGGGTTCGTGCCTGGGTATCTGGATGCTTCAATGGAAGCGTTTACAAAAAACCAAGGCGCAATTCGTGAGAAAATGCAGGGCGCGATCTCGGGTAATCCCGCTGTGGTGGGATTTGAAACGTTGGCCAAACAAAACATGGAATGGTTCGACAATGCCATGCGGATGTTCACACCGATAAGTGGAAGTGATGCTGGTGTGGATTCTGCGCCCAAAGCAGAACCGGTGAGTCAGGATGCGTCAGATGTCGAGTTGGGAGATTTGAAAACGCAGCTTGCGCAGATGCAGGAACAGCTTAGCAAGCTGGTAGATAAATCCTGAATTCATCCTGCGATCCTTATGTTCATCTCGACCATTCGATCTGGAGACCTGGGCAAAGAAGCAGGCTTGCCAATCAAATATCCCTGTAAGCAATCGATCCCTAGATTTTCCGCCGCCTCTGCTTCACCATCCGTTTCGATGAATTCGGCAACTGTGACCATTTCGAAATGTTTGCTGATGTCTATCAGTGCCCGTACTAGCACTTGATTGTCTTGGTCGTAGCAAAGATTGCGGATGAATAGACCGTCGATTTTCACGAAATCAAACCGGAAGTCTTTGAAATACCTAAACGAAGTTGCGCCTGTTCCAAAGTCGTCAAGTGCGACGTTGCAATATTTACGCCGAATTCTGTTCATGAATGCGGTCGTTAAGTCGACATCCGACATGGCGGCACCCTCGATTATTTCAATGATCAGGCGTTCACAAATATCCGTATCGGTAGCCTCAAGAACGGATAACCATGACGGGTCGCTCATCGAAAGAACGCTCATATTGATGGATAAACGGACGTTTGGACTGATGGTTAACTGCTGAATCGCCATTTGCAATATTCGCCGATCCAGTTGCGTTCCAAGCGGTGTGTTTTCTATGAAAGGCATGAACTGCCCGGCAGCCACAATGCTGCCATCAGGCGTTACGATCCGGGCTAAACCTTCGTAAAAGGCGACAAATTTGTTGCTGCGGGAGCGCACAACCGGCTGATAGTTAATCTGGACCAGACCGTCTTTTAGCGCCGCAATAACGCGCGCTGTCTCGTGTTTGCCAAGCGTGCTGGATTGCGCGGCAGAAATGTCTGCGTTTCGAGTAATATATTTGCTGGGGCCGCACATCATGATCTCCGAAATAATCTGTTTTCACGTTCAAATTGAACCTAAAAAGTTAAAGGTTCGTAAATATTCGTGTATGTTATTACGATGTCCGGAAAAGTTAATATGAATTGGATGTAATATGGACGAAGGATGCACTTGGAGCGGCGCTGAGCCGATTTATCTGGCCTATCACGACACGGAATGGGGTGTGCCTGAATATGACAGCTGTGCTTTGTTCGAAAAGTTGATACTCGATGGGTTTCAGGCGGGGTTGAGCTGGATCACCATATTGAAAAAGCGGGATAATTTTCGAGAAGCGTTTGACGGATTCGATCCGGATATCATCGCAAAGTATACGGAAAAGGATGTTGAACGTCTGCTTGGGAATGCTGGAATCATCCGGCATCGGGGCAAGATCGTTGCGACGATTGGTAATGCGCAGGCGTGGTTGCGAATTGAAAAACGCGAGGGGTTTTCGAACTATCTCTGGGGGTATGTCGGAGGGGAGCCGTTGACGAATCGGTTTACTTCGATGGGCGATATTCCCGCGCAGACGGAACTTTCTGCCCAGCTTTCGAAAGACCTAAAAACGGAGGGCTTCAAGTTTTGCGGACCGACTATTGTGTACGCGTTCATGCAGGCTGTGGGGATGGTTAACGATCATATGTTGGCTTGTCCGCGACATTCTGAAGTGGGTGCGCTGGCGCGTTAACTTTTGGCCGGAATCGCGAAAATCACCGGTACACAACCCGTACACAACACGTGCACAGTGCGTATGTCCATTTTTCGGGCGTAGTTTTTTAACTTTGGGGGAAATTTGAAGGACATCTTCTGTCCCAAACGAAATTAGGCTGCCTGCAATCAAAGTAATTTCTTTCAGTTAGGGAATATTAATATGTCTGATCTAAAACAAGATGTGCGTCTGCTTTTGCACCTGAACGAGGTGCTGTTCCCAAGCAACGACGCGCGTAAGTTTGTCTATTCAAAACGGTTTTTGGAGGTCGTTGCAGCGGGTGTATTTTTTGATGAATATGCTCTGGATTCGGATGAGCGGTTTTATATCAACGAAATCGCAAATTACTTCGAGAAGCTGGGGATGCTTTGGCGGCGGGGCGTTGTCGATAAAGAGAAGATATTGGAATGGCAGGGCGTTGGACTTTACTGGGGCAGGGTTGGTCAGATGCTGGTTCAGTCGCGCACCGTTTTTGGCATCGACGATCTATGGGAAGAATTCGAGGCTTTGGCGGAGGCGAGTAACGCGTCCTGACATGGAAGAGTTCTTAGTTAACTGCCTTCCATCAAGGCGCGTATTACGGCAATTGCGTTCTCGCTGGCCCAATCTGCGCCACCTGTCAGGCGGGCGATTTCGCGGCCCTCACGGTCTAGTAGGATGGTAACGGGCAGGCCGACGACACCCATACGTTTTGCGAGTTTTCCCTTGGGATCCAAAAGGATGGGTAGATTGGTGACTTCGGCCTCTGCATAGAATTTATGGATACCGGACAAACGATTTCGTCCCGTCGCGATTGTCATGACTTGAAAGTCTTCACCTCCCATCTCGACTTGTAGCGCATCGAGCGCGGGCATTTCTTCGCGGCATGGTGCGCACCATGTGGCCCAGAAATTGACTAACCGGAATTGTCCATTAGTGTCGGCAAAGGTCATTTTGTTGCTGTCTGCGTCCTGAAACTCGACAGTTATCATATCGCTGGCTTCGGTCAGGATTTTCATTTTCCGCATCTCGTCGATCCGCATGTCCAGAATTGCCTGGCGGGTTTCGGCATCAATGGCCGCTGCAGGGTTTGCACCTACGCTTAGGGCCGCGTATAGCAGAGCGGTAAGAAGGGGTCGTTTCATTTTGGCCTCGCGGATTGAACGGGTATCATTATGTCGGACAAAAAAACATCGAATGCAATGTGGGGCGGGCGGTTTGCTGCAGGGCCGGATGCGATCATGGAGGCAATAAATGCCTCGATTGATTTCGACAAACGTATGGCCCGACAGGACATTGAGGGTTCCCGCGCCCACGCGGCGATGCTGGCTGCCTGTGGTATTATTACTGATAAGGATGCCGATGCGATCAGGGAAGGGCTGCTCATGATATTGTCAGAGATCGAGGGCGGAACGTTCACATTTTCGAGAGAACTTGAAGACATCCATATGAATGTTGAATCGCGCCTTAAGGACTTGATCGGTGCGCCTGCGGGGCGTCTGCATACCGGGCGTTCACGAAATGACCAGGTGGCGACGGATTTCAAGCTTTGGACGCGTGATCAGCTTGATGCTGCAATTGACGGAATTGCTGCACTAATGAAGACATTGCTGGTACAAGCCGAGGCTGGTGCGGATATCGTCATGCCTGGTTTTACGCATTTGCAGGTGGCCCAGCCTGTCACATGGGGCCACCATATGATGGCTTATGTCGAGATGTTTGCACGGGATAGATCGCGCATGGTCGATGCGCGCGCGCGTATGAATGAATCGCCTTTGGGCGCGGCGGCGTTGGCTGGAACGGCTTACCCGATTGACCGGGATATGACGGCGCATGCGTTGGGCTTCGATCGACCTTCGGCTAATTCTCTGGATGCGGTGTCAGATCGCGATTTCGCGCTGGAATTTTTGTCGAGTGCCTCTATTTGTGCCACGCACCTAAGCCGTTTCGCCGAGGAGTTGGTTATCTGGTCGTCGGCGCAGTTTCGGTTTGTGGTTCTGTCGGATCGGTTTTCGACCGGTTCGTCGATCATGCCGCAGAAGAAAAACCCTGATGCGGCCGAACTGATCCGCGCTAAGGTCGGTCGGATTAACGGCTCGCTGGTCGCGTTGCTGACGATTATGAAGGGGCTGCCGCTGGCGTATTCCAAGGATATGCAGGAAGATAAAGAGCAGGTTTTTGACGCGGCTGACAGCTTGATGCTGGCTTTAGCCGCGATGACCGGCATGGTCGGTGATATGAAGCCGAACGTGGACCGCTTGCGGGAATCGGCGGCGATGGGGTTCTCTACCGCGACGGATTTGGCCGATTGGCTGGTGCGCGAACTGGGGCTGCCTTTTCGTGACGCACATCATGCGACGGGTGCACTGGTGAAATTGGCTGAGGATAAGGGGTGTGATCTGCCGGACTTGACGCTGGCCGAGATGCAATCGGTGCATGCAGATATTGATCAATCTGTGTATTCGGTTCTGGGCGTTGAAAATTCGGTGGCAAGCCGGATCAGTTATGGCGGAACGGCACCCTCCGAAGTTCGCAAACAGGTGGCGCGTTGGCACGAGGCATTGAAATGAAGGTTTTACTGCTGATCGCGGCAATTGCGATGGTCGGGTTGACCGCGTCTTGCGGTATCAAGGGTGATCCCGTTGCTTTGGTTGAAGTAGCAGACGCCTAAGGCTGCAGAATTTTGGGGGTTGGCGGGTGCTGACCCTTCCCGCTATAGCTAGGGTCAGTTTTTGCCATATGGATCAAGCTTGATGGACCATTTTATCTACCGCGACGGAATTTTGCATGCCGAAGACGTTTCGCTGGTCGAAATAGCGGCCAAGGTGGGCACTCCGTTTTATGTGTATTCTACGGCGACATTGCAGCGGCACTATCAAGTGTTTGACGAGGCTTTGTCGGGTATGGATCATTTCATCTGCTATGCGATGAAGGCCAATTCCAACATGGCCGTATTGCGGATCATGGCCGAAATGGGTGCCGGTATGGATGTTGTTTCCGGTGGCGAGTATGCTCGCGCGATTGCGGCGGGCGTTTCGGGGGAACACATCGTGTATTCCGGCATTGGCAAAACTCGCGAGGAAATGGCAGCGGCGTTGAGCGGCGGCATCCGGCAGTTCAATATCGAGAGCGAGCCGGAAATGCGTGTGCTGAACGAGGTGGCGCTTTCGTTGGGTAAGATTGCTCCGATTACGGTGCGGGTTAATCCGGATGTGGACGCGAAAACCCACGCCAAGATCGCCACAGGAAAGTCTGAAAACAAGTTCGGCATCCCGATAGCCAAAGCGCGGGCGGTTTATGCCGAGGCAGCCAACTTGAAAGGTTTAGAGGTCGTCGGGATCGATGTGCATATCGGCAGCCAGTTAACCGACCTTACACCATATGAAAACGCCTTTAATAAAGTGGCAGAGTTGACCGAACTACTGCGCGAGGACGGGCATAACATCCGGCGTTTAGATTTGGGCGGGGGTCTGGGAATTCCTTATGAACGCTCGAACGAGGCGCCGCCACTGCCGATAGAATACGGCGAAGTTATCCGGCGTACAGTTGGACATCTTGGTTGTGAAATCGAGATTGAGCCTGGGCGGCTGATTGCCGGAAACGCGGGCTTATTAGTCACAACTGTGGTCTATCGCAAAGAAGGTGAAGGTCGCGATTTTCTGATTGTGGACGCGGCCATGAACGATTTGATACGCCCTGCGATGTATGATGCGTACCACGATATAGTTGCGGTTATCGAGCCCGAAGTCGGTGTCGAACCTGCGCCGCATGACATCGTTGGGCCGGTTTGTGAAACTGGCGATACGTTTGCCAAAGAACGTAATATGCCGCCGATGGTGGCTGGTGAATTGATGGCGTTCCGATCAGCAGGGGCGTATGGGGCGGTGATGGCTAGTGAATATAACTCAAGACCGTTAATCCCCGAAGTTTTGGTTAGAGACGATCAATTCGCCGTGGTTCGGGCCCGTCCAACCTATGAAGAAATGATTAACCGCGATACCATCCCAGACTGGATGACGTGAGTCGACAACGACCCGCGCAGTTAATCAGGATTGCGGGATGAACCACATCTGGGCGCGTTACGCAGATAAACGATATGGCGGCGTCATGCGGGCATTGCGCTTGCGGCTGGCCTTATCGCGTGCAGCGCTGTGGCTGGAAGTATTGACGCGACGGTTCTGGGGCGTAGTAACGCTTGGTTTGTTTTTCTACGCGTTCGCGGCGTTTGGCGGATTGGCGCTATTCTCAGAAAGTGTCGGACGTGTGCTTGTTGTTGTCGGTTTATTGGCAGTCGGAGGCATGTTGATACTCGGGGCGCGTGGTCTGAAAATTCCAGATCGGGACGCTGCAATTGACAGATTTGATTTGGGTGTGGACGGCGCGCCGCTGGCCTCATTACGGGATCATTCTGCAACGGGGAAAGGTGATGACCTGACCCGAGCGCTGTGGGATTTGCATCAGGAGAAAATGGCGGAACAGGCGGCGGTTTTGTGGCCACTGCCTCCTGATTTGCGGTTGGCGTCGTTTGACCGATACGGTTTGCGCCTGATGGCGCTGGTTTGCGCTGCGACCGCGGTTGTTTTTGCGCCCACGGGAGCGTTAGACAACGTGCAGCAGGCGATGGCGTTGCCGATATTTGGCGGGGCGGCAGGTGCGAGCATCGAGGCTTGGGCGACACCGCCCGCCTATACTGGTAAGCTGCAGGTCTATCTTGGCGATGTCACTGACGATGTAATTC
Source organism: Paracoccaceae bacterium (assembly GCA_050256375.1). GTDB lineage: Bacteria > Pseudomonadota > Alphaproteobacteria > Rhodobacterales > Rhodobacteraceae > NORP23. The sequence continues at coordinate 148,094 of JBBWVU010000073.1, forward strand.
TGGACTTGCCAGTGGGCACCGAGATCGTGATGCAGGTGTATGGTGGATCGGATGACGTGACGTTGGACGCGACAGTTTCTGGCGGCGCAGCCGAATTCACAGGTGACAAGACGACCGTGCGCAATGCGAAGATCACGGTCATGCAGGCAGGCGACATCGAGGTCCGAGATGGCAATACAGTTCTTGGCGCGTGGCGGATAATTGCGGCGGCTGATAATGTGCCGCATGTGATCGCGAAGGACGCGCTTGGACAGACAGCTTCTGCGGCGATGCGTTTACCATTTCAAGCGACGGACGATTACGGGATTGTAACGGGATCGGCAGAGGTTTCGTTGGATTTGACGCAGGTCGATAGGCGGTTTGGTTTGAAACCAGAACCTGCCCCGCGCAGCGCGCTGGTGGCAAGCCTGCCTTTACCGTATCGCGGTGGAACACAAGATATATCAGAAGTTTTTATTGAAGATTTTAGCGCAGATTTATGGGTGGGGATGCCTGTTATGGTGACCTTGTCGGTACACGATGCCGCCGGTCAATCTAGCGTGGTTGAAGTGCGCGGAGCGTTGCCGGGGAAGCATTTTTTCGTACCGCTAGCCGCCGCGTTAGTCGAGCAGCGAAGAGATTTATTATGGTCTCCAGACAATGATATTCGTGTTTCGCAGGTGTTACGGGCACTGACCAACCTGCCCGAGGATTTGGGTTTGGCCAGCGGCACGTATCTGCAAGTGCGTGCTGCGGTTCGGTTGTTTGACGGAATGTTGGAGAATGGTGTGTCTGCAGAGGAACGGGTCGAAATTACACAAACGTTGTGGGAAATTGCGGTGTTTCTTGAAGACGGCGATCTAGCCGACGCGCGGGAACGTTTGCAGCGGGCGCAGGAAAAACTGTTGCAAGCCATCGAGCAACAGGCGGAACGTGAGGAAATTTCGAGCTTGATGGAGGAACTGCGCGAGGCGACGGATGAATACCTTGAGATGCTAGCTTCGGAATCCGAACAGGAACGACAGTCTGCAGAAATGCCCACAGAGCAATCCGGCGGTAATGACCGCCTGCGGCAGATGCTGGACGACTTGCAGCGCATGGCCGAAAACGGCGAGTCCGATGCGGCGCGTGAGTTGTTGGAAGAGATGCGCGAGATCATGGAAAACATGCAGACCGCCGAGTCCGAAGGGGGCGCCATGGAGCAGATGGAAATGATGCAAGGCGCGTTGGGACAGCAGCAAGAACTGTCGGACGAGACGTTTCAAGAGCTGCAGGAACAGTTGGAAAGTGGCGAGGACGTTTCGCCGGAAACTGAACAGAACCTTTCCGCGCGGCAAGAGGCGTTAAGGGAATTTCTGGACAGTTTGCGGGGTCAAATGAGTGACGCGGCGCGGGAGCCGACTGCCGAGGCGAATGAAAACATGGAGGCCTCTCGGGATTTTCTGGGTGAGGGTGAATTGGGACGGGCCTTGACCGAACAGGCTGAGGCCATTGAGAATTTGCGTGAATCTATCCGCCGACTTGGCGAAGAAATGCAGCAGGCGGGGCATGGCCGCAATGGTTTGCAAGAGGGTGATACGATGGACAATCCAGCGGGCGATGATCCGTTAGGGCGGCCTCTGGGACGCACCGGAACGACGGAATCGGGCGAGACGTTTGTGCCGGACATGAATGCGTCGGAACGGGCGAGAGAGCTGCTTGATGAAATTCGGCGGCGATCAGGCGATGTTGATCGACCAGATGCCGAAATCGACTATCTTAAGCGTCTGTTAGAGCGGTTCTAGGCTTGGATTTTGGCCTTCACCCAATCGTAGCCTTGCTGTAGCAGCTCCCATACTTGCGCGAATAGATCTTCGGCGAGGACTCGGAGTTTATCGACATAACTGGCGTAAGTTTCCAGATACGGTCCGACGGCGGGTAAGTATTCTGTGATCTGCACGCGTGAAATGTAAACAGCTGCGAGAATCACAAAAATTAACAATATCAGCGTGAAGCCGCGTCTGAAGCGGCGGGCCGGAACGGCCTCTTGTGCCTCGTCTTTGGTTAACTTCACGGTTTTTGAACGAACTGACCTTTTGAGAGCTTCGACGTTTGGAGTCCGATTGCGTGGGCCGCCCAGCTCGATCGGGATGTCGGTGACGTCTCGTGAGTCCTTGTGCGGGTCTTGTTCAAGCGCGTCTTCGACGGCCATTTGTTCGCTTAATGCGGCGGCGATCAGGTCTTCGCCCATTTCTTCAAGCGGTCCTCCGGATGTGTCTGGCAGAGCCGTGAATTCGGTTTCTTTCGCATCATCGACGTCTATTGGGTCGGGTTGGTCCTCTTTCGACGGGTCGTTCCACACGAAATCTGAAAACCCTTCCTTTTCGGCCTCGGCAACGGCCTCCCAAGGGCGATCATCCTCGACTGGGGCTTCGAACGTGGACGCTGTGTCTTCAGCGGTTGCCGGAGCACTTTGGATCGGTGGGATTTCCTTGGGTGGCGTGTAATCGCCGGTTGTTGCGGCATCATCCGTCGTGTCGGTCGTAGATTCTTTAGCCAGTGCGGCAATTTCTTTCCAGATCGGGTTTTCGTCTTTGTCGTCAGCTTTAGAGGTCTCTTCTGAATCCGGAGCGTCTTCCTCAGGCTTATCCGCCTCTTCTGCCGCGGATTCCTCTACCGCATCATCTTCGATTTTTTCTGTCGCAGGTTCTTCGAGTTCGGATTCTGACGCCTCGGGAATTGCGTCCTGCACTTCGGGCTCGTCCGTGTCCGTTGTTTCTTCAGGAATGTGGTCAGGTACGATCTCTTCAGCATCTGTCGCCAATTTACCCGCCGTTCGGGGATTAGAGGCATCGCCGTTTCGCGCTTGCGTCCAAATAGTCATGCATTCGCTGCATTGAACGTCCTGACCTGTGGTTGAGATATCATTCGCGTCAACTTCGTATTGGGTCGAACACGTCGGACAAGTAATTCGCATAACCACCTCGGTAAATAAGTCTCGATTCGAACAAACGAATCATCAATGATTATAGTTTTACCTAGGACGCTCTCGCTTTCCAAGCGTTCTGCGGACAACGGGGAATGTTGTGTTTTGAAGACTTGATATGTAAACGGAATCAAAGGGATAATTTCAGGTGTATAATATGCTTTTTCTTCGATCTCAGTTCGCCAATCTTCTTATGTACGTACTTATTGTGATGTTTGGCGTTTTGGGGTTACCGCTGGCATTGTGGTCACGCAGCGGGGCGCTTGTGGTAATCAAAGGATACTGCGCGTCGATATTTTGGCTGTATCGGGTCACCTGTGGGTTGCATGTGGAAATTCGTGGTGAGGTTCCACAGGGCGAGGTCTTGGTTTGTTCCAAACATATGTCCTTCATGGATATCCTGATGCTCGCTTATGTGTTGCCGCGCGTCAAATTCATCATGAAGCGAGAGCTGGTGTGGGCCCCGGTTATCGGTCTGTATGGATGGCGTTTGGGTTGCCCACCAGTTGCGCGAGGCAAGAAGGGAGCGGCGATCAATAAGATGGTCCAGCACCTTGAGGCCGATAAAGACACGGGGCAAACGACGATCTTTCCGCAAGGGACGCGGGTTTTGCCGGGAGCGAACGTTCGTTATAAGGTTGGTGCTGGGGTGATTTATTCACGAATGAATAAGATATGTGTTCCGGTCGCAACCAATGTTGGAGTTTTTTGGGCGCGGCGCAGTCCAGTACGCAAGCCGGGTACAGCGGTCCTGGAATTTCTAACGCCTATCCAGCCGGGGCTGGAGACAAAAGAATTTGTTGCAAGACTTGAAGAAGTTATCGAGAGCAATTCAAACCGTCTGATGATTGAAGCCGGCTTCGAGTTCGATACCTGATTATTTACCTTCTCCGAAAAAATCATCAACCAATTCTTTCAAAGCAGCTGCGAGATCGCTGGCTTGCGGGCCGGTTGTTTTAACCTCGATCTGGCAGCCATTAGCGGCGGCCAACATAAGCAAGCCCATGATGCTGTCGCCCGACGCACTGTTGCCGTCTCGCAAAACTTCGGCGTCTGCGTCAAAGCCTTCGACGACTTCGACAAATTTAGCCGAGGCGCGGGCGTGCAGCCCTTTTTCGTTTTTGATGTCGAGTAGCATCTCGAACCCTTTTTATTACGCGGTGATTTGTGTTGTGCAGTCCAGATATTTGTGTCCGGCCGTTATGGCGCGGGCGACGGCCTCTTTCAGGTCCATCCGACGTGCTTTCGCCAGTTTAACCAGCAGCGGTAAGTTAGTTCCGTATATGACTGCGCGGTTTTCGGCTTTGCAGGCTTCGATCGCCAAATTTGATGGTGTGCCGCCGAACATGTCTGTTACGACGACGACACCGTCACCTGCATCCACGGACTTTACCGCGGCATCTATTTCTGCTTGTTTGACATTCCGATCACAATTGGCACCTATCGCGACAGATTGAATGCCGGATTGTTTGCCCACGACATGTTCCAGCGCCAACAGGTATTCACGCGCCAATCCGCCATGAGCAACTATTACAATTCCAATCACTTAGTGACCGTTCCTTTCTGTGCCGCCAAAGATTCAGCTTGGCGGTCTATTTCTCGGTGGCGAATAGACACCTGCCAGCCGTCTTCCGCAAGCAGTTTCGCAAGGCTTTCTGTCACACTGACCGAGCGGTGCTTACCCCCCGAACACCCAAGCCCGATGAAAAAGTAGGCTTTGCCTTCTTTGCGGTAGGCTGGCAGAAGCAGGCGGCACATCTCAGCTAGTTGCGTGAAGAACCGGTCGTAAAGCGGGTCCGCTTGTACGAAGGCCGTGACCGCGGCGTCGGTGCCATTCAGTGCCCGCAGATGTTCTTGCCAATGAGGGTTTTGCAGGAATCGACAGTCAATAATCATATCAACACCACGCGGGGTGCCTCGTTTGTAGGAAAATGATTGAACTGATATTGCCAGACTATGGGCTTGCTCATATTCAAATATCCGTCCCATTTCGGTCTTAAGATCGTGTGGTGAGAAATCGGACGTTTCAATTAGAATATCGGCGCGGTCGCGCAGCTCTTCTAACAACTCAAGTTCGTACTTAATGCCGACGATCGGGGCCTCCGTCGGGGCTACGGGGTGGCGGCGACGGGTTTCGGTAAAGCGGCGTAGCAGAGTTTCCTCGTCACAATCCAGAAATACCAGTGTTGGCGGTGTTTGGTTGTCGCTGTCGAGAATTTCCAGAATCGCGGTTGGATCAAACCCTCGGGTCCGTGTATCGATGCCAATGGCCAGTGGGCGCTCTACCGGTCCGCTGGATAACAGGCGGGGCAGCAGGTGCATCGGAAGATTGTCGATTGCCTCGTATCCCATATCTTCAAGAATATTGATCGCGGTCGAGCGTCCAGCCCCCGCAGGGCCGGTAATCAACAGGATGGGCTTATCGGGTTCGACAGACATTTCAGCCTCGGTGGTTGGTCACTCAACGCGTCCGATTTTCATCATCTGGTTAAGTGCGGCGGCGAGATTCGGGCTATCTTTGCCAAAAACGAGATCAACCTCAACACCCAAGATCGTGATCAGGCGTCGGGGTGGCAGGCGGTCGGGTTCGGTTTTGTCCATATCCACCACGGATGTGACCAGTGTGCGAGCTTGCGTATGGGCGGCCAGCAAGCCGATTCCACGGGCTTCGACCATACCTTTAATGGCGGTCGGGCATTGCGCGGATAATACGCCCTCGCGGTTTTTGATGATAACGCGGTCATCAGCCACAAGGGTCGCGCCCATTCCCATTAACGCCAATGCGAGGCTGGATTTTCCAGACCCCGAGGCGCCAGTGATTAACAAGCCGGAAGGGCCATACGTTACGCAGGTGGCGTGGAGCGTTGTTTGATCGGTCATCACACAGGCAGAAGAACAGTAAAACGAGCGCCCGAGGGGGTATCTGGACCGTTCGCGCAGACGTTCTCGGCCCAGATTTCACCACCGTGTGCTTGAATGATTTGTTTTGAAATCGCTAACCCTAGGTCGGAATTGTTTCCGAAATCCTGCTCGGGGCGGCTGGAGTAAAAGCGCTTGAACACATCTTCCAAATTATCTTCAGGGATACCGCAACCGGTGTCTTCAACCACGATGGAAACCACGTAGTCATTGGGTTGGGACGTGCTGACGGTAACGCTGCCACCATCGGGAACAAAAGAAACAGCGTTGGTTATCAGATTTACAAAAACTTGGGCCATCCGACTTTCCAATCCCTCGATTGGCGGAGTTTGCGGGCCGAACTTGCCGATCAGGCTGACGCCTTGCTTTGCCGCTATATGTTTTTGATAATCAACCAAATCGCGCAACATCTTGACGATATTGATCGAGGAAGTCTCGTCAATCGCCAGTTCGGCATCCAGTCGCGACGCGTTGGAGATGTCGGTGTTAAGGCGGTCCATGCGGTTCACGTCGTCGTGGATCACATCAAGCAACCGCGCGCGCGCGCCTTCGTCGTTTACCAGACGCATTGTTTCTACGGCGGAACCAAGCGAAGTCAGAGGATTTTTCAGCTCATGCGCAACATCGGCGGCGAATGCCTCGTTTGCCTCTATCCGGTCGTAAAGCGCGGTGGTCATATTTCGCAATTGCCGTGACAGATCTCCGATCTCGTCCGGCCGCGCTGTCAAGTCGGGGATGCCGATACGACCGGGGTTGATATGCCCCGAATTTTGCAACGTGCCTTTTTGCGCGGCAGCTGCCAGTTGCCGCAGGGGCCGGCCGATTGTGTTGGCGAGCAGCACCGACAAGAAAATGGAGGCTAACGCCGCGAGCAGAAATACTTCGAGAATTTGCTGGCGCTCGTTTCGGATAAACGTATCAATCTCGCCACCAAGTGTGGACAAGACGACAGCCCCAGCCATCTGGCCATTATTTGATACGGGCACCGCCACGGTAACGATCAATTGCTGGATTTCGTTCATGGTCGTCGCCAAAGTGGAATCGTCGTCAATCATCGAACGGATGGCAATCGCGGATCGGAATGCCATCAGATGCGATTCATCCGCGGGCGCAGGCAGTTTGACGAAAACAGCGGCAAGTCTGCTCCACGCGTCGTTAAGGATAGCGCTTAGCGTATTGGTTTTTGGAACAATTGAGGGGGTTGCTCGATCATACACTTCGGGGCGGGCACCAATGTCGGTAATCAGATATCCTTCGGTCGAAAACAACTGAGCACGTGTATTGATCGGCTGCGCCATTGCTTCGAGCGTTTCGTAAAGCATCGGATCGAATAAATCGGTGATGCTGGAAAACTCCATCTGATATTTAAGTGCGATCGCCAAAACATTGGCATCGGCCAGTAGTGTTTGTTTTCTAGGGTCAATCAGGCTGGCGCGCGATTGGCTAAGAAACATAATGCCTGTAACCAGCAAGCTAAGGGTCACCAGATTGAAAATAATAATCTTGCGAGTCAGTGGAGAGCGTGACCGTTTCAGCGCACCGCCTACCTGTGCGCGCACTGTCCCCGAAACCAGAGAAGGCGCATCACTTTGAGATCTGTGCGTGGGCATTTGGTCTATGTCTCGTTAAAGCGGTAGCCGATGCCGTAAAGAGTTTCAATCGACGCGAAGTCAGGGTCGCCTTTGCGCAGTTTCTTGCGCAGAGGCTTAATATGGCTGTCTATGGTCCGGTCATCCACGTAGACTTGATCGTCGTAAGCCACATCCATCAACTGATCGCGGCTTTTGACCACCCCTGGACGTATGGCCAATGACTGCAACAACAGAAATTCGGTAACCGTCAGTGATACGTCAACGTCCTTCCAGATTACCTTATGGCGGAGTGGGTCCATCTTTAGGTAACCGCGTGTAAAAGAACTGTCTTCTGGGGAACGTTGAGCGCCATTTTCTTCGGACGCTTCTTTGCGGCGCAGGATTGCCTTGATCCGTTCTATCAGCAGGCGCTGCGAAAACGGTTTGCGCATATAGTCGTCGGCACCCATTCGCAGCCCCAAAACCTCGTCGATTTCGTCGTCTTTCGAGGTCAGAAAAATTACGGACATTTCCGAAGTCTTGCGCAACCTTTGCAGCAGCTCCATCCCGTCCATACGCGGCATTTTGATGTCGAAAACCCCAAGGTCCGGCTCGTCGTTCAAGAGCGCCGATAGCGCGCTAACTCCGTCTGTGAAGGTAATAACTTCGAAACCTTCGGACTCTAGCGCGATAGAAACCGAAGTGAGGATGTTACGATCATCATCTACAAGTACTATTCTCGCCATTACACGCTCCCGTTGTGACTGGATACACTTATAATTGCGGAAGTGGGCGAGTGTTGCAAGTAGTGTGTTTCAATTACTTATTTTACTTAGGGGAGAAAAATTGTGCGTTGCGACAAAATCTCGCTGGATTCACAAAGTTGTCATGTTATAGGGAAGGCCTTCTTTGCTGCACGATAGAATCGGCAGAATGCTGGTTTTATTGTCGGGATTGGCCCTCCCGGTGATGCGGTAATCTCTCTTATTGGGGGGGTTTGTCATGGCACACGTAAGCCCCTCGACATGTTTAAGGAGCGCACATCAATGGAAATAGGCAAGGTCAACCCGACCCAGACGTTAGGGAAGACTGGCATTCCAGATGTCGGAAAGATTCACTACAATTTAAAAGAAGCAGCCCTGATGCAAGCGGCGGTTATCAATGGCGAAGGCGAGATCGGTAACGGCGGCACATTCCTTGTATCGACCGGCAAGCATACGGGTCGTTCCCCAAACGACAAATTCATCGTTCGCGAGGCCTCGGTTGAAGACACCATCTGGTGGGAAAACAACAAGCCGATGGAACCTGCAGCCTTTGACTTGCTGCATGCGGATATGCTGGAGCACATGAAAGGTGGCGAATACTACGTTAATGATTTGTTCGGTGGCGCAGACCCAGCACACCGCCTGAACGTTCGGGTGATCACCGAAATGGCTTGGCATGGCCTGTTCATCCGCCACATGTTGCGCAGGCCCGAAGCTGACGAGCTGGAAGCATTCGTGCCCGAATTCACCATAATCAACTGCCCAAGCTTTGACGCAAACCCCGAGCGACACGGCTGCCGTTCCGAAACCGTCATCGCAATTTCGTTTGAACAGAAGTTGATCCTGATCGGTGGCACGTCTTATGCCGGAGAAAATAAAAAGAGTGTGTTCTCAATCTTGAACTACTTGCTTCCAGGTAAAGGCGTAATGGCGATGCATTGCTCTGCCAACCACGCGCCAGATGACCCGTCGGATTCAGCGGTATTCTTTGGCCTGTCGGGAACTGGTAAAACCACGCTTTCCGCCGATCCTGAACGCGTGTTGATCGGGGATGATGAGCACGGTTGGTCGGACAAGGGCATCTTTAACTTTGAAGGCGGATGCTACGCCAAAACCATCAATCTCAGCGCCGAAGCCGAACCAGAAATTTACGAGACCACATCGAAATTTGCGACCGTGATCGAGAATATGGTTTACGACCCATACACACGTGAGTTGGATTTTTCCGACGATAACCTGACGCCAAACATGCGGTGCGCTTATCCTTTGGAATACATCAACAATGCTTCTGAAACGTCGCGAGGTGGAGTTCCCAAGAACATTGTCATGCTTACATGCGACGCGTTCGGGGTTCTCCCTCCGATCTCGCGGCTTTCGCCCGCGCAGGCAATGTATCACTTTTTGTCCGGATTTACGGCTAAGGTTCCGGGCACGGAAAAAGGGGTCGTTGAACCTATCCCGACGTTCTCGACATGTTTCGGCGCGCCGTTCATGCCGCGCCGCCCCGAAGTTTACGGCAACCTGCTACGTCAGAAAATTGCCGAGGCGGGTGCGAATTGCTGGCTGGTTAACACTGGCTGGACGGGTGGCCCCAAAGGGCATGGCGGCTCTCGTATGCCAATCCGTGCGACGCGGGCTTTGCTGGCGGCGGCGCTTTCTGATGGGCTTGCGGATCGTGAATTCCGCGTTGATCCAAACTTCGGGTTCGAGGTTCCGGTGGCCGTAAAAGGCGTGGCAATGGTGCTGCTGGACCCGCGCCGCACGTGGGAAGATCACGACGCATATGACGTGCAGGCAGCTAAGTTGGCTAACATGTTCGCCGACAACTTTACCCAATACGAGGCTTTCGTCGACGACGAAGTTCTGGTCGCAGCGATCAAAGCGCAATAAGCACTACTTGACAAAATAGGGACGTCGCCTCGACATAGGCGGCGTCTTTTTGTTTAGGAATACCATGGGAAAATTTGCTGTCGCCTCGGGTCATCAGTTGACCACGCAAACCGTCGCCGAAGTTTTGCGCGCAGGCGGAACGGCAGTGGACGGTGCAATTGCCGGCGCATTGATGGCCTGCGTTTGTGAACCTGTTCTTGCCTCGCCGCTGGCGGGCGGATTCTTGATGGTCGCGCCGCCGAATAAACCCGTTCAAATCCTTGATGCATTCATCCAGACTCCCAAGAATAAACGCAGTCTCGCGGACACGGACATCAACGAAATCGATGTGGATTTCGGCCAAATCACACAGGTTTTCCATTGCGGAGCAGGCACAATCGGGACTCCGGGCCTGATCCCCGGACTTTTCGAGGCACATGCGGAATTTGGGCGTATCCCGATGCCGGAACTTGTGGCACCCGCCGTGCAAGCGGCACGTAGCGGAACAGTAATTACAGAGTTTCAGGGCGAAGTTCTGGGCTACGTCGAGGCGATTTTCATGTCGTCGGAAGGGTCTCGTGCGCTTTACGCACCCGAAGGAAAGTTGCTGGGGCAGGGTGATGTTTTGCACAACCCGCAGATGGCCGACACGCTCGAAGTTATGGCATTGGAAGGCCCGCGTTTCTTTCAAGAAGGTGAAGTTGCACGAGCGTTATTGTCACTGAGCGGCGGTCACCTTACCGCCGCAGATCTAAAATCCTATCGTCCAGTGGGGCGCGAGCCTTTACAGTTAACGCGCCAAGGAATCGAGGTGGATTTGAATTCCGCGCCCAGCCTTGGCGGCGTGCAAATCGCCTTGGCATTGCAAGCGTTGCCGCCAAATCCTGACGATCGCCAATTGGCGCGCTGTTTGTACGAGGTGGCGCGTATTCGCAAGGAAACTGATCTTGATCATCGCCCAGCCGACGGTGAGAAAATCCTACTCGACTCCAAGATGGTTAATCGCCTCCGTAAGACGTTAACCGATCATCAGGCCGCCACGCGCGGCACGACGCATATCTCTGTGATTGATCAGAACGGCATGGGCGTCGCGTTCACACTGTCAAATGGCGAAGGCTGTGGGCTGATCGTTCCTGGGACGGGGATCATGGCCAACAATATGTTGGGTGAGGATGATCTCGTGCCTGACGGGTTGAACTCTTGGGCCAAAGATACTCGGTTGGCGTCGATGATGTGTCCGATGGCCCTGCGGGATAATACCAGTTTGACTATGATGGGTTCTGGTGGTTCCAACCGCATTCGTTCGACTTTGGCACAGGTGACGTTGCGCTTGATTGATGGTGGCGAGGCGCTCGAACCCGCTATTCAGGCACCGCGTTTACATATCGACGACACACCTCAAATTCTTGATTTCGAGGACACTGGAACCGAGCAACGACGCGACGCTTTGCTAGCAGAGTTTTCGGATGCGAACCCGTGGCCCCGCCAAGCAATGTTTTTTGGTGGTGTTCACGCAGTCAGGCAATCGCAAAACGGGTTCGAAGCATCCGGCGATGAGCGTCGTTCCGGCGCGGTGTTAACCAATTAACCCACGTCGCAGCAGGTTTAACGCGGCAAGGGCCAATACAATCAGCGTGATTTTGCGGAATTTTTCCTGATCCAACCGATCCTGCACCTTGAACCCAATCGCCATGCCGGCAAGTGCAGGCAAAATCATCCATAGCGATAGCGGAATGGTGAGGTCGTTCAGCAATCCCGATTGCAAATGCGCGCCGGTAAGCACCATGGCACCGATTAAAAACGAGATTCCCTGCACGCGAACCATCTCGATTTTCGGGACTTTCTGGGATAACAGATACAGCAATATTGGTGGTCCCCAGACGCCGGAAAGCCCTCCGAAAAAACCAGCGACCAAGCCGACAGCCGGTTGAACCTTTTTTGAAAGTCGCGCGGGAATATGCGGTATCCAGCCGATGATTTGCAAGCTGACGAACAGGGTTATCCCCACGCCCAATATTATAAATAACGCAGTTTCTGAAATAATAACAATCAGTTGTGCGAATATGTAAATGGAAATTAGTAACACAATATTAAGTCGCCAATAGACTTTCGTAGACTTCCACGCAGGGCCGATTCCCCCCCGAAGCGATTGCCACATGTTGGTGATCAATCCAGGCAAAATTAGGCACGCAATTGCGATTTCGGCAGGCAAAACCGAGCCGATGCCACTGATACTAATCATCGGCAAGCCAAATCCCACAGCCCCTTTGGTGAAACCTGCGAACAGCATCACCGCAAAGGCGGTGGCCATCGCAAGAAGCCCGTACTGTTCCGTCAATGTTGCTAGCGCCTCGGTCATGTCAGTAACTCCGCCCCGCAAGATTATTCCAACATGCGATATTGTTATGTTTTAATGTTGCGCACGCATTGACGCCCGCCACCGAAATCTCTAGCATATCGCAGTGCACAAAACCATCCCGCGACGCAACATCTAATGAAGGCCGATTGGCAGCAAGGTAGACTAACATGAGTAACGAAACGCAGTCAGCGGCAATCTTTCCCGATTTGTTGGAGCTTTGTCAAAAGGTAATTCCGACGCTCGGTTCGCTTTTGGGATCTGTGCGGCTCGGGATCGCGGCAAAGGTGATGGTGGGCGGACGTCTTTCGGGCAAAGCCGTCGAGGAAAACCAGTTTGCGGCGCATGGCCTAAGCTGGTTCGCAACCTATGTTGAAAGTTTGCGGCAGCTGTCTGGATGGGCCGAGAACCTGAATTATAAAGGCCAGTTCGGAGAGATGGAGCAGTTAATCCTTCAAATCGCGTTCGGTGAGTATCTGTGTCAGTTGCAAGGCGGCATTTCGATGTCTCAGGGTGAAGTTGTCCGGGCGCATGATCTGGGAATTGAGGGAAATTCGGCGTTTACGGATGCTAACGTTGTGGCGCTGTCAAAGGGTAATACGGATGTAGCGCGCAAACGATTGGTTGAACTGATGATCGAGCGCGACGGTGTGGCGGTTTTCGGGGCCACTGGGCTGGACGATGAATATGAAATGATCCGCGACCAGTTCCGTCGTTTTGCTGACGAAAAAGTCGTGCCGTTTGCGCATGAGTGGCACCTGAAGGATGAACTTATTCCGATGAAAATCCTTGAGGAAATGGGCGAGTTGGGTGTCTTTGGACTTACCATTCCAGAGGAGTACGGCGGCTTTGGCATGAGCAAAACCGCCATGTGCGTTGTGTCCGAGGAGCTTTCGCGCGGGTATATCGGTGTGGGGTCGTTAGGGACTCGCTCCGAGATCGCGGCCGAGCTGATTTTGTGTGGCGGGACCGAGGCGCAAAAGCATGAATGGTTACCCAAGATTGCGGCGGCCGAAATCCTGCCGACGGCGGTGTTTACGGAGCCAAACACGGGATCGGATTTGGGCAGTTTGCGGACGCGTGCGGTGTTGGAAAATGACGAGTATACGGTTACCGGCAACAAGACTTGGATCACCCATGCGGCACGCACAGATGTAATGACTATGCTGGTTCGAACGGACCCATCGACTGATAATTATTCAGGGTTATCAATGCTTTTGGCGGAAAAGCCGCGTGGGACCGAGGTCAATCCGTTTCCTGCCGAAGGGATGTCTGGCGGCGAGATAGAGGTCCTGGGATATCGCGGAATGAAGGAGTATGAATTGGGGTTTGACGGGTTCAAGGTGAAGGCGGAAAACCTGTTGGGCGGTGTTGAAGGGCAGGGATTCAAGCAGTTGATGCAGACGTTTGAATCGGCCCGTATTCAGACGGCGGCTCGTGCGATCGGGGTGGCACAATGTGCGATGGAAATGGGTATGAAATATGCGATTGACCGCAAACAGTTCGGCAAATCCCTTATCGAATTTCCACGTATTTACAGCAAGTTGGCGATGATGGCGGTCGAGATTATGATCACGCGGCAACTGTCGTATTTCGCCGCCCGCGAGAAGGATAACGGTCGGCGTTGTGACCTTGAGGCGGGCATGGCCAAGCTGCTGGGCGCGCGGGTTGCGTGGATGTGTGCCGACAATAGTTTGCAAATTCACGGTGGCAACGGGTTCGCGCTGGAGTACCCGATTAGTAGGGTTCTGTGCGATGCGCGTATCTTGAATATCTTTGAGGGCGCGGCCGAAATTCAAGCGCAAGTTATCGTGCGGCGAGTGCTTGAAACGGGGCGGAACTAGGGCGTTAACCTTTGCAATAACCGCCTGAATTTGGGGTGCACAATGCGTACACAACACGTGCACAACGCGTATGTACGATTTTGGCGCGCAGGCTATTAACTATTTCGCCCATGAAGAACATCCAAGCGCTTTATGCTTTCGGTGGACCAGACTTTTTCCATTTCGTACCCCTCGTCAACGGCCGGAACATCCGTCGGAAGAATTACCCACGGCTGTTTTGTCGAGGTGTAAATGTGCACGTCCGGCGGAAATTTGTCTGGCTCGCCCAATGTGCCGACGCGGATGAACTTAATTTTTTTGCCGCCGCCCCGTGTGATCAGATAGTTGCTCCAGATTGCGATGTGGCACTTTGGGCAGCGGGCGATATTTTGACCGGAACCGCTGGCGGATTCCAGCACGGTTTCTTCGACGTCGCCTTGCAACAGTTCTACGTGACTGGATTCGATCAATGCGTTTTGGGCGAAGGCTGTGCCCGTTTGACGCTGGCATAAACGACAATGGCAACCGTGGACTATCAGTGGATTGGACGTCATTTGATATCTGACATCGCCGTATGCGCAGCTGCCTTGAAATGTGGAACTTGGCATAATTGTGCCTCCGTTTTACAAGTCTGGTTTTTACAGTATGACTGACGTTCAAAATTTAGTCAAAATGGGATCATAGCGCCTTAAGTAATCGAGCACGCGATGCGGGGGGCTCGTTTCGGCCAAGCGCGGGCATTAACCATGTCTCGATGAAGTGGCCTGTGGTTCGAAGGGCGTCGGCGACGGCGACGCGGTTTTCGGTGGGATCGTCCATTCGAAGGAACCTTGGCAATGGCAGCATCAGGTCGGCGTATTCTTTACCGCCCTCACGACTGACCGCGCGGCCCGAGCGTGGCGAGACGTAGACAAGTTCTTGCGTGACACCTGTCGCGGCGCATTCGGTGAAATCCAGCCCAAAGCCCATTTCCGAAAGCAGTGCATTTTCCCACAGGGCGTATCGGGCAGGCCAGTCGGCGGCCTCGCCCAGCGCATCGACAAGGTCTATTGTGCGGGCGTAAAGCTGCGCGTGCGCTTCGCGGTCCGGCAGGCCAAGGCACAACAGGGCGGATATTGACCCCATGGCCGCCAACGCACCACGGTCTGCCATGATCTGGACGGCGCGGGATTTAATCGGATCGATGACGTAAGCGCCGAGATGGTCTTCGAGGCGGGCTTTCCATTCCACGGACAATTGCGCGCCCGGTTGCAGGATCGGGGACATTTTGCGCGAACCACCACCCTGCACGAGCCCCGCGTGCCGGCCGTGTTCTTGGGTAAATACTTCGATGATTGCAGAGCCCTCGCCGTGCTTTCGCACTGACAGCAGCACCCCTTCGTCGCGCCATTCCATGCAGCGAGCCTAGCCCGAAAGCCCATCATGATCCAGTAGGCTTCGGCCCTGTTTGTCCTCAACTTCGATGACCCAGATGTCGGGGTCATACTTGCGTTGGC
The DNA here is from genome assembly GCA_050256375.1 of Paracoccaceae bacterium. Taxonomy (GTDB): domain Bacteria; phylum Pseudomonadota; class Alphaproteobacteria; order Rhodobacterales; family Rhodobacteraceae; genus NORP23. The sequence continues at coordinate 163,836 of JBBWVU010000073.1, forward strand.
GATAGAGCGCGTCTTCGACCTCGGCGTCGGTTCCTTCGGTCAATGGCACCCAGATTCGTTTGCCATCAGTATCGTAGCTTCGCTGGTAAGCTGCGGCGTTGCCGTCGAGCGTGTTGATTTTTACCAGCACTGCGCCAGCCGTGGCGTCACCGCGCGAGGTCAGGAACGCGGGGATATTCATCACCCGCAGGCGCGTCAGATACGCCTTAACCCAAAATTCGGAGGTGACGCGCGGGGTCATTTGCCGTCTTTGAAGTTCAGCCCCATTTCAGTGAAACGCTCAGGGTCGTTCAGCCATTTAGGGCGCACTTTTACCTGCAAGAACAGGTGGACTTCTCGGCCAAGGAATTCTTTCAATTCTTGACGCGATGCGACCGAGACGGATTTAATCGTCTCGCCCTTTGGCCCAAGCAGGATTCCTTTGTGGCCATCGCGCAGGACGTAGATTAACTGGTCAACGCGCACGGAACCGTCTTTGCGTTCTGTCCATTTTTCGGTTTCGACCGTCAATTGATAGGGCAGTTCTTGATGCAGACGCAGCGTCAGTTTCTCGCGCGTGATTTCGGCTGCGAGAAAACGCATTGGCAGGTCGGCGATCTGGTCTTCGGGGTAAAGCCATGGGCCTTCGGGCAGCTCACCGGCCAGCCATTCTTTGAGGTCTTTGGTGCCGTGGCCTTTTTCAGCGGAAATCATGTAGGTCGCGGTGAAGTTGAACAAACCGTTCAGTTCTGTGGACAGGGCTAGCAGGGTATCGCTTTTGACGCGGTCGATTTTGTTGATGGCCAGTGCGATTGGGCGTTCGGATACGCGTTCGGTCAGGGATTCCAGAATGGCTTTGACGCCTTCGGTCACACCGCGATGGGCTTCGACCAGAAGGACAACCATGTCGGCGTCGGCGGCGCCCGTCCATGCGGCGGTAACCATTGCGCGATCCAAGTTGCGGCGCGGACGGAATAGGCCAGGGGTGTCGACGAATACGATCTGCGTGTCACCTTCAATCGTGATCCCACGGATGCGGGCGCGAGTGGTTTGAACTTTGTGCGTAACGATCGACACTTTCGCGCCAACCATTTTGTTTAACAGGGTCGATTTTCCGGCATTCGGTTCACCGATCAGGGCGACGTATCCGCATTTGGTTTCAGCCATATCAGGCCTCCAGTTCTTTAAGTAATGTGGCGGCGGCCAGCTGTTGTGCGGCCCGTTTGTTTGTTGCGGTTGCGCGGGCTGATTTTCCGTTTTGTAGCTGTGCCTCGATGACGAACACGGGGGCGTGGTCAGGGCCGGAGCGTTCGATTTCAGCGTATGTAGGCGGGGGCATGCGGCGGGCTTGTGCCCATTCCTGCAAGTCAGACTTTGGATCAGCGGCGTTTTCTTCGGCGGTCGAGATGCGGGTGCCCCATAGGCGAAGGATCAAGATTTTGGACGCCTCAAAGCCAGCATCGCGGTAGACCGCGGCGATAACCGCCTCCATGGCGTCGCCAAGCAGGGCGGTTTTTCTACGCCCGCCAGACCGCATTTCCGAGCGCCCAAGCATAATGCCTGCGCCAAGGTCGATTTCTTCTGCCACGCTCGCGCAGGTCTCTTTGCGGACCAGTGCGTTCAGGCGTGGGGCTAGTTTGCCCTCGGTGGCATCAGTATCGTCGTTCAGCAGGGCCTCAGCGATAACAAGCCCAAGCACGCGGTCACCAAGGAATTCGAGGCGTTGATTATCCGCCCTTGTGCTGCTGGAAAGCGAGGAATGGGTAAGTGCTTGATGCAGGTATTCAGGGTGGGCAAACTTGTGCCCTAGCCTTTCGATAAACGCTGTGGTGCTTGCTGAAACCTTCAATCTATTGCCTTAAAGTAACGATCCGAGCGCCAGTCCCAGAACTTCAACAGAGAGCTGCCACCTGCCGAAAAAATGATACGGTCGGCACGTCCGATGATATTTTCTGCGGGTACAAAGCCCACACCGGGATTGTAGCCTTTGGGCGCAAAGCGGCTGTCCACCGAATTGTCGCGGTTGTCACCCATAAAGAAATAGTGACCCTCGGGGACTAGAAATTCAGACGTGTTGTCTGCGTTGCTATCCAGAATGTTAAGGACTTCGTGGACGACACCGTTCGGCAAGGTTTCCAATGCGCGATCTTTGACGCAATCTCCACCCAGTGCCGGGCGAGTGTTGGTGCAACGCGGCAGGCCTTGTTGCGGGCCTTGCTTTTCGAATGTCTCGATAAAGGGTTCAATCGCTGTTTGCGGGGCGGCAGTGCCGTTGATGTAGAGGATCCCGTCTTTCATCCGGATGCGGTCGCCCGGAAGGCCGACAAGCCGTTTGATGTAATCTGCGCCGTTTACGGGATGCTTGAAGACCACCACGTCGCCACGTTCAGGTTCATTACCGAACAGACGCTCGTCGGCACCTTTGGCGAAGCCACAAAAATCAGTGCCAAACATGGTTGGGCAAGAGGCGTAGGAGAAGCCATAGGTGAACTTGTTTACGAACAGGAAGTCTCCGATCAGCAAAGTAGACTTCATCGAACCCGACGGAATCCAGAATGGCTGGAACAACAGGCTGCGAATCAGGCCCGCCAGAATAAGCGCGAATACGACTGTTTTGACGGTTTCCAGAACGCCACCGTCGTTAGAAGTTTTAGAAGCCATTAAGATGTATTCCCCGTGTTCAAATTTCCGCAGCTTTTCGCCCCTGCGCGGCGCAGTGTCAAGCTGGAGCGGACGTTATCGGTAACGCCTCGATTATTACAAAAGCCTGTGCCCACGGATGATCGTCGGTCAGGGTTACATGGATATGGGGTTCGTGCCCCGCCGGTGTCAAGGCGGCCAGTCGCGCGGCGGCGCTGCCATACACATGCATCGTTGGTTGGCCGGTGCGCATATTGCGGACCTCCATCTCATTCCAAGCGATGCCCATGCGTAAACCGGTGCCAAGTGCCTTCGAGCACGCCTCTTTGGCGGCCCAGCGTTTTGCGTAGGTTTCGGTCGTCAGCAGGCGGTGGTCGGCGGTGGCGCGTTCGATGTTGGTGAACACCCGTTTCAGGAACCGTTCGCCGAAACGGTCTATCGTTCCTTGGATGCGCTCGATATTCGCGAGATCTGAACCAATGCCGATGATCACGCGGTGCGGTCTCCGAAAGCCTCGGCCCGGGATTCATCCATCAATGCGCGCATTCTGCGGATGGCGGAATCAAGGCCGCTGAAAATGGCCTCGCCGATGATGAAATGGCCGATGTTCAGTTCCATCACTTCAGGGAACGCCGCGAGGGGTTTAACCGACTTGTAAGTAATGCCGTGCCCAGCGTGGACTTCGAGACCAAGCGAATGGGCATAGGCTGACATTTCGCGCAGGCGTTCCATCTCGGCGGCACTTTCGTCGTAACGACCTTCTTCCAATGCGTCGCAACAGGGGCCGACGTGAAGCTCGATGATTTCAGCACCGATGCGTGCTGCGGCTTCGATCTGCTTTAGGTCGGCGGCGATGAAGATAGACACACGGCACCCGGCGTTACGCAACGGAGCGATGAAGTGGGCAAGCGAGCTTTCTTCGCGGGCGACTTCGAGGCCGCCCTCGGTGGTGCGCTCCTCGCGTTTCTCGGGGACAATGCAGACCGCATGTGGCTTGTGGCGCAGTGCGATGGCCTGCATCTCGGGTGTTGCCGCCATTTCAAAGTTCAACGGAATGCTCAGGTGTTCCATTAGCGCGTCGATGTCGGAATCGGTGATGTGGCGGCGATCTTCGCGCAGATGCGCTGTAATGCCGTCAGCACCTGCTATCTCAGCCATTTTAGCGGCGCGCAATGGGTCGGGATAAGCGCCACCACGTGCGTTACGCACGGTAGCTACATGGTCAATGTTTACGCCTAAGCGCAATGGGCCGAGCGGTTGGGTAAGAAGGTACGCCATGGAAGATTACCTCTTGGTAAACGTGTTTAGTTGTAACGATAGTGTGGTTATGCGCTAGAGTCAGCCTCGGAATCGCGCTCGGACCGACGTTTTTCACGCATTTCGCCCACTGCAACCCGCCTGCGGTACTGATATGCCGAGATCGCGGGCTTTAGCAGGAAGTATGTTACCGCACCGAATGCAAGACCTATGATCGTTCCACCCACCAGATAGGGAAGGAACAGATTGGTGAAGAAATCCCCAAGTCCATCTGGTCCTTCGGCAGCGCCGAACCAGCTTTTGATAAGTTGCCAAAAGTCAGTGAATGCATTCCAAAAAGCTGTGTGCAGACGTTGGAAATCATCGTCTTTGGCGTTTTGCCCCAGAACAACGCGTCCAAGGCTCAAGGATGCGGCGGCAATGAACGGGTACGTTACCGGGTTGCCGAACACGGTTGTGATAAACGCGGCAATCAGGTTCGCGCGCAAGATATAGACCAGAATCAAGGCCATTGCCATGTGTACGCCAAGGATAGGCGAGAAACAGACGAATGTTCCGATGGCTGCCCCGAGTGCAATTTTATGCGAGGTGTCCGGCAGGCGCTTTATACGATGGCCGACGTATTTAAGGCTGCGGTTCCAGCCCTTTCCGGGGAAAAACAGGGCACGCAAACGCTGGAACAGCGATTGTTTATCCCGTCTTTTTAATATCATTTTCCCGAGTCCTTAGGCGAAGTGTCCAGCAAAGTTATGAGCCAATAAATTGCCGAATACCAGCGACATCATCGGTTATCTTTGGGATTTCTGTATCTTGTCACCGAGGCAATGTCAGCGTCCGCCTCGATTGCGGTGCGTATGTGCATCATGTGCGTAACGTTGCGGACCTGCATATCCACCATGATACGGTAAAAGTCGGGTTTACGCTCGGTGAAATGGATATCCGCGATGTTGGCATTATGCTCGCCGATCAAAGTGCAGATGCGGCCAAGAACGCCTGCGTCATTGGCCATAATGATCTCGATTGTGGTGTTGTGCGTGGTCGTCGACATACCCTCGGTCCAACGCAGGTCGATCCAGTTGTCCTGCTCGCCCTCGTATGCTTCCAGCGCGTCGCAATCGATCGTGTGCACGACAACCCCGCGCCCGCGTACGGTTATACCTACAATGCGTTCGCCGGGCAGCGGTTTGCAGCATTTCGCCGGAATGTGGCTCTGACCTTCTTTAAGGCCAACCACCTCGGTGGCAGGCTTCTCGCCTTTAACTTCGGCTTTTTTCAACAGTTCAGGGTATAAGGCCATGGCCAGATCATTGCCTGTGACCTGTGTCGTGCCAATCTGCGCTAAAAGATCATCTTTCGATCCTAACCCCATATTCTTGGCTGCGGTGGCCAAAGCCTTGTCGGTTGCTTTCTTGCCGATTTTCCCCAATGCAACCCGTGCGATTTCGGCACCGAGACGGATGTGCCCTGCTTTGTGCTCGTCGCGTAGCGAACGCCGAATGGCGGATTTCGCGCGGCCAGTGACGACCATGTCTTCCCAGCTTAGTTGTGGACGTTGGCTGTCGGCGCGAATGATTTCGACCGACTGACCATTACGCAAACGTGTCCAAAGCGGCACACGTTTACCGTCAATCTTTGCGCCTACACAACTGTCACCAATGCGGGTGTGGATGGCATAAGCAAAATCAATCGGGGTCGCCCCGCGCGGAAGGTTGATAACCGCGCCTTTAGGCGTGAAGCAGAAAACCTGATCCTGAAACATTTCCAGTTTCACGTGCTCAAGGTATTCATTGGGGTTCTCGGCGTTTTCAAAGCCGTCAATCAAGCCGCGCAGCCAGTGGAAAGGGTCCACAGAAAACGGGTTCTTGAAGCGCTCGCCGTCACGATACGACCAGTGGGCCGCAACGCCGGATTCTGCCACGAGGTGCATCTCGCGGGTACGGATTTGCACCTCGACCCGTTTGGCATCGCGCCCCGACACCGTGGTCTGGATCGAGCGGTACCCGTTGGTTTTGGGTTGGCTGATGTAATCTTTGAACCGCCCTGGAATCGCCTTCCAACGCTGGTGCACAGCCCCTAGCGCGATATACGCGTCGCGCTCGTCTTTAGTGATGACGCGAAAGCCGTAGATGTCGGACAGACGGTGAAAACCTTGGCCGGTTTCTTCCATCTTGCGCCAGATCGAATAGGGGCGTTTCTCGCGACCTGTCACTTGCGCTTCGACGTCATGGCGGGCCAGCGCTTTTTCAATATCTTCGATAATCACCGGAATAAGATCGCCGGTTTCTGCACGCAGCGTAATGAACCGCCGCATGATCGAGTTGCGCGCGTCAGGGTTGAGGACCGCGAAACACAGGTCTTCCAGCTCGTCGCGGATATACTGCATACCCACGCGGCCAGCCAGCGGCGCGTAAATCTCCATTGTTTCGTGTGCTTTTTTGCGTTGCTTCTCACTCGTCATCGACTTGATGGTCCGCATGTTGTGCAAACGGTCAGCGAGTTTGACAAGCAGTACGCGCACATCTTTGGACATGGCCAGCAGCAGCTTACGGAAATTCTCGGCCTGCGCGGTTTCAACCGAGGACAGCTCAAGATTGGTCAATTTGGTAACGCCGTCCACAAGTTGTGCTATTTCTTCACCGAATTTCGTTTCAATTTCTTTATAGGTTGCGCCCGTATCCTCGATCGTGTCGTGTAGAAGGGCGGTGATGATTGTGGCGTCGTCCAGCTTGACCTCGGTCAGCAGGGCCGCGACTTCGATGGGATGGCTGAAATATGGCCCGCCCGACTTGCGAGACTGACCAGCGTGCGCGGCCAAGCCAAAGGCGTAGGCCTCGCGGATCAAATCAGCGTCGGTTTGCGGATTATAGGCTCGGACGAGATCAAGCAGATCGTCGACATCAATCATCTGGCAGGCTCCGTTAGGGGAGTGTCCCCCGTGCCGTAGCTTACTTGGCTTCTTGTGCTTCCATCAAGGCACGAAGCAGATTTTCCTCGGACATATCGTCTTCGGCGCTGTCGCCTTCTTCGGTGCCCATCAGCAGAGTGATCTGATCTTCTTCAGCTTCATCAACCTCGATCTGGGTCTGGTGCGATTCGATTGCTGTTTCACGCAGATGCTCGGCCGTCAGAGTTTCTTCGGCAATTTCGCGAAGCGCAATAACAGGGTTTTTGTCGTTGTCACGTTCGACGGTCAGTTCCGCACCCAGCGACAGTTCGCGCGCACGATGTGCGGCAAGCATTACCAGTTCAAAGCGGTTAGGGACTTTGTCGATGCAGTCTTCAACGGTTACTCGTGCCATGCGTCATGCTCCATGAGATAGGGGGCGTATTGGAAGACCGCACATCTAAGCCCGATTATAAGGAAAAGCAAGGCCGTAACGCCGGTCCTAGACGCTTATTTCGCTTATTTCGGTCAATTCTTCGGGCGGAATGGCCGCCAGCATTTCCGAAACGGTGATTCCCGTGATCGGATGCCTCCAGTCGGGCGCGATGTCGTTCAGCGGAACCAGCACGAACGACCGGTCTTGCAAACGCGGATGTGGCAGAATCAGTTGATCGGGTATTTCCGTTTGCTGCTTGGCCGTATCAAGGGCATTCCAGCGCTGGAATGTGGCCAGATCGGGCAAGATCTGATCGTCGTATGCGATCAGATCAAGGTCGCACAGGCGGGGTTCCCAACGGTTTTCACGGGTGCGTCCCAGCTGGGCCTCGATCCGGTGCAGGGCGGACAGAACTTCGTCCGGACCCAGCGTTGTCTGAACCCTAACGGCACCGTTAACGAAGTCTGGCCCCGAGCCTTCGGGAAACGCCGGTGTCGAAAACCATTTACTGATTCGGTCAATCTTTAACGATTCCAACGGAAACAACCCTAGCGATTTCTCTAGTGTTTCAAGGGTCGTTCCGGTGGCGGAGGGTAGGTTCGCACCTAGTGCAATCAGGCAATAATGGGCCATATTGCAGCGTTTTGTATCTTGCATCGTAAACAATACCACCTATCCTTAACGTAATGTGCAGCTGGACCATTTCACTGTATTCTCAGGGAATTTCCAGCATTTTCTTTGGAGATAAGTATGTTTTATCGCGACGAGCGTTTAGCTCTATTTATTGACGGTTCGAACCTTTACGCCGCCGCCAAGGCATTGGGTTTCGATATTGACTATAAATTGTTACGTACCGAGTTTATGCGCCGTGGCAAATTGCTACGTGCCATGTATTACACCGCTTTACTCGAAAATGAAGAGTATTCCCCCATTCGTCCGCTGGTCGATTGGTTGAATTACAATGGCTATACGATGGTTACCAAGCCCGCCAAAGAGTTCACTGACTCTATGGGGCGTCGCAAGATCAAAGGTAACATGGATATCGAACTGGCCGTTGACGCGCTCGATTTGGCGGAATATCTGGACCATATCGTGATCTTTTCGGGCGACGGTGATTTCCGCCCGTTGGTCGAATCGTTGCAACGCAAAGGGGTTCGAGTTTCTGTGGTTTCCACAATCCGCTCGCAACCACCGATGATTGCCGACGAGCTGCGTCGCCAATGTGACAACTTTATCGAGCTGGATGAGCTACGTGACGTGATTGGCCGCCCTGCGCGCGCCGACGACACGCATGTCAATTCCGAAGAAGACTAGGGCTGTAATTCAAGTCATTGCTCCGCTATTAAGTACAGGAACGAACAAGCGGAGCAATCTATGCCTAAACCTCTGACATTATATCTGGCCGCTCCGCGCGGGTTTTGTGCAGGCGTTGATCGTGCCATCAAGATCGTTGAAATGGCGATCGAGAAATGGGGCGCACCCGTCTATGTTCGCCACGAGATCGTTCACAACAAGTTTGTTGTTGATGGTCTGCGGGCCAAAGGCGCTGTATTCGTCGAGGAACTGGACGAGTGCCCAACAGACCGCCCGGTGATTTTCTCTGCCCACGGTGTGCCTAAGTCCGTGCCAGCCGAGGCGGAAACCCGCCAGATGATCTATGTCGACGCAACTTGCCCGCTGGTGACCAAGGTCCATAACGAGGCTGATCGTCATTCCGGCAACGGCTTGCAGATGGTGATGATCGGCCACGCTGGCCACCCCGAAACCGTCGGAACAATGGGTCAACTGCCCGAGGGTGAAGTCTTGCTGGTTGAAACGGCTGCGGATGTTGCCACGATCACGCCGCGTGACCCTGCGAAGTTGGCGTTTATTACACAAACCACGCTATCGGTGGACGACACGGTAGAAATCGTTTCGGCGTTGACCGAACGTTTTCCCAAAATCGTCGGGCCGCACAAAGAGGACATTTGTTACGCGACCACCAACCGTCAGGAGGCGGTGAAAGCGATTGCCGCGAAAACCGACACGTTGTTAGTGATTGGTGCCCCGAATTCCTCGAACTCGCGTCGTTTGGTCGAGGTTGGGCAAAAGGCGGGTTGTGATTATTCGCAACTGGTGCAGCGGGCCAAGAATATCGATTGGGACGCGTTGGGCGACATTTCCTCGATCGGTGTAACGGCGGGCGCCTCGGCCCCCGAAGAATTAATTAACGAAGTCATCGATGCCTTCAAAGATCGCTTTGAAGTTACGGTCGAGATCATCGAGACGGCACAAGAGAACGTCGAATTCAAAGTTCCACGAGTGCTGCGAGCATGACGCAAGATCCCGAGACCACCGCGTTCTACAACAAAGAAGCCCGGACCTACGCCAAATGTTACCCCAAAGCTGGCAAGTCCGAGCGGTTCAAGAATTTCGCTAACCGTATTGTTGCGGGTGGTGCTGTGCTTGATCTCGGCTGCGGTGCAGGAAATGCCGCCCGCGCTTTTCATGCGCTTGGGTTTAACGTCACGGCCTTTGACGGATCGCAGGGCATGTTGGAGGAACTTCGCAAGGTCGAGGGGATCACCACCATTTGCTCCGACTTCGACGGGCTGGATTTTGACGCCGAATTCAACGCGATTTGGGCGAATTTCTGTTTGCAGCATGTTCCAAGGGACTATTTGCCCGATGTGCTGGCGCGGATCAGCAAAGCATTACGACCTGACGGCTGGCTTTTGATCGGAATCCACGAGGGAACCGAGACGCGCCGCGATAACCTTGGGCGGCTTTATTGCCACCACACCGAGGCTGATTTGAATACGGCGTTACAAGCGCTGGACATTCAGGTCCGACAGGTCACATTTGCGGATAGCACGGGATATGATGGAACGCCGTTTAACGGCATGACTATGGTGGCACAAAAACTTGGCTGAATTGACTATTTACACAGACGGGGCCTGTTCGGGAAACCCCGGCCCCGGTGGCTGGGGCGCGTTGCTGATCGCAACCGAAAGCGGCAAGGTCGTCAAAGAACGCACGCTTTCGGGCGGTGCAGCGGATACCACGAATAACCGCATGGAATTGATGGCAGCAATCGAGGCGCTAAGCGCTCTTAGCCGCGCCTCAACCGTGACGCTGATTACCGACAGTGCCTATGTCAAAGGCGGGATCACTGGCTGGATGTTTGGCTGGAAAAAGAACGGCTGGAAAACCAGCGCCCGCAAGCCCGTCAAAAACGTAGACTTATGGAAGTTGCTGGACGAAGCACAAGCGCGGCACTCGATCAATTGGGAATGGATCAAGGGTCACGCAGGCCATGCGGGTAATGAGCGCGCAGATGAGCTTGCGAACGAAGGGATGGCTCCGTTCAAAGGGAAGCGCCGCAAGTAGTTCGGCGGCCTACGTTTTGCCGAAATAGTACTGATACAGCCAGATTAGCAGCGCCGCGCCCAAAATTGCGCCCAGAAGGCCAGCGAAAATACCTAGTGCGGCCAGCAACAGACGCAACACAAGGCCACCAATTAGGGCGCCAAGAACGCCAATAGCGACAGTTGGCAGCACGCCAATATCAAGTTTGAACATGCGCGTGACGATAAATCCTGCCGCCGTTCCAACAATAACAATAAATATTAAATTCACGATTCCCTCCGGTTTGTTAATGGGATTAACATAGAATCACGTTGTTGTGATTATAAGAGGGAGCGCTAAACTACTCGCCTGCCATCTTCGGTTTCACAGGGTTGCCGTGCGGAGTGGTGTTAAAAGCCTCGGCCCAGTTTTTTTTCATCTGCGCCAGTGCATCCGCAGCAACAACATCGCGATCACACAAAATCCGCTCCAGCGTCGCGATCCACGCGGTATAATAATTATCCGACCCGTCCAGCGGCGTGTCCTTACGCATTGTGTCGAGGCTTTCGCCAAAGGCCTGTGTCCATTCCGGCCAACCAAACACACCCGCCTCGTTTAAGGTCACCGCAAGCGCAAAGGCTTGCCCGTGCCATGGGGCCTTGAAATTGGCCGGCGGGGTGGGAATATTCATTCGCCTTCCGCCTCTAGATAGCTTTGCCAAAGGTCGAGGACGATGGTGTCCCCAACGCCCTCTGCCGTGACGCCCCACAGGGTCTCAGCGGTGAACTCTACGCCGTAAAGCGGTTCAGGGTTTTCGCCTTTGAAGTGCGCGTTACTGTCAGGCAACACGTGGGTTCCATGCAGATCAACGATGCGCCCAACGCAATCCATAGCGTATTCGGGCAGTCGGGAATGCCCGCCTTTTACGAAACGGTTGGTGTTTTGACTTGCCGTCCGCACATAGTCGCCAATTGCGAACAGGGCGGTCGGGCCAACCTCGCGGGTGTAGGGCACATGTGCGCCCATCGCTGCCAGAACGTTTTGCGGGCGCAATGCTTTTTCATTCAAAGGCACGGGTTGTGTGTCCGACGCAATCACGTTTTTCAGATCAACCTCGTCCAGAAGTCCGGTTTGCACCAGAATATCGGTTAACGCAGAAACCCATTTTTCGTAATAACTGAACTTTCGGTAATCCTCGGGCTCCAGCAATTCGCGGGCATGACGTGATGCGTCGATATTCCATTTCCCCAGCGCTCCGGTGGCAAGGGTCATCGCCATCGCTCGCTTTTCCCAATCTCTGTGGAACATGTCTTGCGCATCAACTTCAGGAACCGAACCGTCACCTATACGACCACCCATGTCATGTACGCGGTTCATATCGTCACCAAGCCGGTGCCGATCATGCTGTCACGGCTGACGATCTCGGCCAGTTGTTCCTCGGTCATACCCTTGGTGCCTTCGGGGCGCATTGGGATTACCAGATAACGAACCTCGGCAGTCGAATCCCACACGCGGACGTTTTGGTCTGGTAATAAAGTCACGCCAAAGTCAGCCAAGACTTTACGCGGCTCGCGCACCGCACGGCTGCGATATGCGTCAGATTTATACCAGGCGGGCGGGATGCCCAGAATCGGCCACGGATAGCAACTGCAAAGGGTACAAACGACCATGTTGTGTTGTTCAGGCGTGTTCTCGACGGCCACCATATGCTCGCCTTGTCGCCCTGAATAATCCAATTCGGCGATGGCCTTGGTCGCGTTCTCTAGCAACCGGTTGCGAAAATCGGCGTCAACCCACGACTTAGCCACGACTCGAGCGCCATTCTTGGGGCCGATCTTGTTTTCATAAGTGTCAATCAGGGTGTTGAGCGTTTCGGGGTCAACCAGACCTTTGTTTACTAGTATGCTTTCCAGTGCGCGTACTCGAAGCTCGGGGTCTGATGGCAGCAGGCTGTGCGAATGATCGTGGTCATGGTCGTGGTGATCGTGTGGCATGGTTATCCCCTCGTTTGCATCGAGGGTATATCCGCAACCGCCAACGGGCAATCGCTTATTCCAGAATTGTCCCTGCCGGAACCTTGGTCCCCGTCAAGAACACATCCGCCGTTTGTGGTCCTTTTCCAGCTTTTTGAATCTTAAGCAACCGGATCGCTCCTTCACCACAAGCAATGGTTAACGTATCGTTAATCGCAACGCCTGCCGGACCGTCTCCGCCCACGCACTCGGATAACAACGCCTTCACCCGCTGCCCGCCCAGCATAAACCATGCGCCGGGGAAGGGTGAGATGCCGCGGATCAAACGGTCAACCTGCGCTGCGGGCTGTGACCAGTCGATCTTGGTCTCGGCTTTGTCGATCTTGGCGGCATAAGTGACACCCTCAAGCGATTGAGTCGTGGGCGTCAGGTTCGGAAGGTCTGCCAAGGCGTTAACCATCAGGCGCGCGCCCATATCGGCAAGACGGCCATGTAGACTTGCTGCCGTATCACCCGCCTCAATTGCCGTCACATCGCGCATCAAAACCGGACCAGTATCCAGCCCTGCCTCCATCTGCATAATGTAAGCGCCGGTTTCAGCGTCGCCCGCCATAATAGCCCGCTGAATGGGGGCAGCCCCGCGCCAGCGCGGCAAAAGCGAGGCGTGGATGTTAAAGCACCCAAGCCGAGGCGCATCTAGAACCGGTTGCGGCAAGATCAGACCATACGCAACAACGACCGCCGCATCGGCGTTAAGGTCCGTAAACGCCCGTAGTTCGGCAGCATCTTTGAAATTCAGTGGAGTGCGTACCTCCAACCCCAACTCCTCGGCCCGTTTCTGCACAGCAGAAGGCCGCGGTTTCTTGCCGCGACCAGCGGGGCGCGGCGGTTGGGAATAGACGCAGGCAATCTCGTGCCCCACGCTGACAAGTTGATTCAGAACCGAGACCGAGAATTCCGGCGTGCCCATGAATATCAAACGCATCAGCCCCTCCGTTTCATGTTCTTGGCGTGCTTGGCCAGCAGCATCTTGCGCTTCACAGGGCTTAGATGCGTGATGAACAGCTTGCCATTCAAATGATCAATCTGGTGCTGCACCGAAGTTGCCCACAGATGCACGAAGTCCTTTTCGACCATCTCGCCGTTCTCGTCCATGAATCGAATCGTCACTGCGCGAGGGCGAATTATTTTGCCGGACAGACCGGGCAGATTCGGGCTTGCCTCGTCATGCTCGTTCATCTTGGCGGAGGCGTGCAGGACTTCAGGGTTCGCCATGCGGATCGCCGCATTATGCGTGCCGGAACAATCCACAACTGCCAGCCGTTGCATCACTCCGACCTGCGAGGCTGCCAAGCCAACGCCCGGCATCCCGTACATCGCATCCAGCATTTCATCCCAAATCGCGCGAACGCCGTCGTCAATCGTCTCGACCGGCGCGCACTCCGTGCGCAGACGCTTGTCGGGGTACATCAGGAAAGGCCTAGCCACGGTCAAGTTCTTTCTTCAGCTTTTTCATCTTGTTGGTGATCATCGCGCGTTTCATCTTGCTAATATAGTCGATGAACAGGATGCCGTCCAAATGGTCCAGCTCGTGTTGAACGGCGGTGGCGTAAAGCGCCTCGAATTCGTCTTCGTGCAGTTTGCCATCGGCATCAAGATACGACATCCGAACCATTTCCGGGCGAGTTACAGGCTCGTAAATCTCGGGGATGGAAAGACAGCCTTCGTCGTAAGTGTTCAGCTCCTCGGAAACCCATGTGATCTCGGGATTAATCAGGATCATCGGGTCGGGTGCGGCATCCTTTTCTGCGCAATCAATCACGAATATCCGTTTCAGCACACCAACCTGCGGACCAGCCAAGCCAACGCCGGGCGCGTCGTACATGGTTTCCAGCATATCGTTCGCCAAATTGCGGATTTTCGCGTCTACTTCAGCCACAGGTTCACACACCTTTTTCAGGCGTCGATCGGGGTGTAACAGGATGTTTCGTAATGTCATGCGGGGCATTTAAGCGATGCTGTGGATTGGTGCAAGGTTTCCTCTTGCCCACGGCGACGAAAAGAGTAGCTTGCGCTTAACCAGACGGAGCCTGTTATGACCAACTTTGACGAAAAAATCGACCGCCGCAACACACATTCGGATAAATGGGATAATATGGGCCGCGTTTACGGCATCAGTGCCGATGAAGGCATCGCCATGTGGGTGGCCGATATGGATTTCAGGTCTCCGCAATGCGTGTCCGACGCGATGCGGGAACTGGTCGATGGCAGTGTTTACACATATTACGGCGACCAGCGCAGCTATTTGGAGGCGATCTGTAACTGGATGGACCGTCGTCATGGATGGAAAGTTGACCCCAAGTGGATACTAAGCGTTAACGGTGTAAACAACGGAATTGCATTGGCTGTGCAGGCTTACACACAGGAAAACGACGGCGTAATCCTGTTCTCACCTGTTTATCATGCTTTCGCCTCGCTCCTGAATGCGAATAATCGCCGGATTGTTGAAAGCGAATTGGTCAACAACAACGGCCGATACGAGCTGGACCTCGACGCATTGGAAGCCCAGCTTCAGGGCGACGAAAAGCTGATGATTTTCTGCTCGCCGCATAATCCGGGCGGGCGCGTCTGGTCGCTTGAGGAACTACAGGCCGTCGCTGCGTTCTGCATCAAGCATGACCTGATACTGGTCTCGGACGAGATCCACCAGGATCTGGTTTATGCGGGCAACAAGCACACAATAATGGCGCTGGCCGCGCCGGAAGTGTGCGACCGCCTGATAATCATGAGCGCAACAACAAAGACCTTCAACATTGCTGGCGCGCACATCGGTAACGCGATCATTTCTGACGAAAAACTTCGCAAAAAATATATCGCGACCATGAATGCGGGCAAGGTTTCCGCCAACCGTTTTGGTTATCACATGGCCGAGGCCGCTTATAACGGTGGTGAGGAATGGCTGGACGACTGCCGCGAATATATGGCGGAAAACAAGCGTATATTCGATGAAGGGATTAATGCCATTCCCGGCCTCCGCTCGATGAACCTTGAAGCGACCTATCTGGCATGGGTAGATTTTGCCGACACTGGCATGACTCGGGAAGAGTTCACGGATCGTGTGGTGAAAACCGCAAAAGTTGCGCCCAATGTGGGTGCCGAATTCGGCAAAGGCGGCGAGAATTTCTTGCGTTTCAACATCGCCACCCGTCGTGAGCTGGTCACCGAAGCCGTAAAACGAATTGCCGCCGCTTTCGCCGATTTGCAATAGCTCGCGACGCGACGTTTCCGATTGCGCTTTTGAAAAATCGGCCTACGGTTGTGCCATGAGTAAATCCACAATGTCCGAGGGCGCTGTTTGGCTAAGCCGGACGACTCCGCCACATATAATAACGCTTGTGATGCTAGCCAGTATTCCAGCGCTGAGCATGAACATATTTCTTCCATCCCTTCCGGGAATGGCGGTCTATTTCGATGTGGAATACGGGGTCATGCAACTGGCGATTTCGGCCTACCTCGGAACCACCGCGATTCTGCAGCTTGTCATTGGACCACTGTCTGACCGCTTTGGTCGTAGACCCGTGCTTTTGTGGTCAATTGCCATTTTTCTGTTGGCAACTATAGGCTGCATCTTGTCGCCAAACGCGGGTATCTTCCTTGCATTCAGGTTTACGCAAGCAGCCATCGCGTCTGGTATGGTCCTGTCCCGCGCAGTTGTGCGCGACATGGTTGAGCCATGGGAGGCAGCCAGCATGATCGGCTATATCACCATGGGCATGTCGTTGGTGCCGATGGTAGCCCCGATGATAGGCGGGTATCTGGATCAGACATTCGGTTGGCAAAGCTCTTTCGCATTGGTGTTCGCGTTCGGCGCACTCGGCCTGTGGCTGGTTTGGGCTGATCTCGGCGAGACCAACCAGCACAAATCCGCCAGCTTCAAGGCGCAGTTCAAAGCCTACCCCGAGCTGATCCGCTCGCGCCGCTTCTGGGGATACGCCCTGACGGCGGGCTTCGCGTCGGGCGCATTCTTTGCATTTCTCGGCGGCGCGCCATTCGTGGCAATCGAAATTCTGGGCCTAGATCCGGCTAGAATGGGCATGTTTTTCGCCTTTATCTCGATCGGATATATGTTTGGTAACTTCCTGTCAGGCAAGTTATCGAATGTGGTTGGTATGAACCGGATGATGTTGTCGGGCGGCTTGGTTTCGGTGCTGGGGATGGTAGTCGCGCTGGTCCTGTTTCACGCTGGCTACGACTATCCAATATCGTTCTTTGGAAGCATTGGCTTTGTAGGCATCGGCAACGGTATGGTGTTGCCGAATGCCAACGCCGGTATTGTGTCCGTGCGCCCGCATCTGGCCGGCAGTGCCTCGGGCCTTGGCGGTGCAGTGATGATCGGCGGGGGCGCTGGGCTGTCCGCGATCACCGGCACAATGCTGACGCTGGAAACGGGGGCGTTCCCTTTGCTGTATATGATGCTCGGATCGTCTGTCTTGGCCGTACTGACCGCCGGATATGTGTTGTACGTAGCCAATAAAGCAGCGGAACTTGGGCATCGTGGCGTTGCCATGTAACTTCTATTTCGCAGTTGCAGCATTTTTCCATTGACTCCGCAGCGCAAGATTGTGATGAAAAGCCCAAAGCAAACGTAACTTCATTGCCGCAAGGATTCCGCTATGAGCTTCAAGATTCAACCTGCATCTCCCGCCCGTCCGAACCGTTGCCAATTGTTCGGACCAGGCTCGCGTCCAGCGATATTCGAGAAAATGGCAGCAAGTGACGCGGACGTTGTCAATCTAGACCTCGAAGACTCCGTAGCCCCGTCTGACAAAGACGAAGCCCGCGCAAATGTCATCAAAGCCATCAACGAAATCGACTGGGGCAACAAGACTCTTTCGGTGCGTATTAATGGTCTCGATACGAAATACTGGTACCGCGACATCGTTGATATTCTAGAGCAGACGGGTGATCGTATCGACCAGTTCATGATCCCGAAAGTCGGCTGTGCTGCGGATATATACGCCGTGGATGCATTGGTGACCGCGGTCGAGGCCGCCAAGGGCCGCACCAAACCAGTTAACTTCGAGGTAATCATCGAAACCGCCGCAGGCCTGTCCCACATTGAGGAAATTGCTGCCTCCAGCCCGCGTATGGTCGCGATGAGCCTTGGCGCGGCGGATTACGCTGCCTCGATGGGTATGCAGACGACCGGGATCGGCGGCACGCAGGAAAACTACTATATGCACACGCCAAACGGCGAGAAACATTGGGGCGACCCGTGGCATTCCGTGACCGTGGCCATTGTTGCTGCGTGCCGCACTTACGGCCTGCTGCCCGTTGACGGCCCGTTCGGCGACTTCTCGGATGACGAAGGGTTCATGGCGCAAGCACGCCGTTCGGCGACGCTGGGCATGGTTGGCAAGTGGGCGATCCACCCCAAGCAGATCACGCTGGCGAATGAGGTGTTCACGCCCTCCGAACAGCAGATCAACGAGGCGCGCGAGATTCTTGCCGCTATGGCGCAAGCGACCGCCGAAGGGCAGGGCGCCGCTGTTTACAAAGGTCGCCTGATCGACATCGCCTCGATCAAGCAGGCCGAAGTCATCGTAAAACAGGCCGAGATGATCACCGGATAGGCACAAATCGAGGTTCTAACTTGCAATCCAAAGGTGCCGGCGTCATATAATCTGTTAACGTTTATATCGGGGCTGGCATGATGCAAAATTATCTTGAATTTGAAAAACCGCTTGCTGAAATCGAAGGAAAAGCCGAGGAATTGCGCGCCCTCGCCCGACAGAACGAGGCAATGGATGTCACCAAAGAAGCCACGGCGCTAGACGACAAAGCAGCCTCTTTGCTTGCAGATATGTATGAGAAATTAACGCCTTGGCAGAAATGTCAGGTGGCGCGGCACCCTGACCGTCCGCATTGCAAAGATTACATCGACGCATTATTCACCGAATACACCCCTCTGGCGGGCGATCGCAATTTCGCTGATGACCACGCGATTATGGGGGGCTTGGCGCGGTTCAATGACCAACCGGTTGTGGTGATCGGGCACGAAAAAGGTAACGACACTAAATCCCGTATCGAACGTAATTTCGGCATGGCGCGCCCCGAAGGTTATCGCAAAGCGGTGCGCCTGATGGACCTCGCGGATCGCTTTGGTCTTCCGGTTATAACGCTGATTGATACCACTGGCGCGTACCCCGGCAAAGGTGCCGAGGAGCGCGGCCAATCCGAAGCGATTGCACGTTCAACCGAGAAATGCCTTTCAATCGATGTTCCGCTGATTGCGGTTATCATTGGTGAGGGTGGCTCGGGTGGTGCGGTCGCATTTGCGGCGGCCGACAAATTGGTGATGCTGGAACATTCCGTATATTCGGTGATTTCGCCCGAAGGCTGCGCCTCGATCCTGTGGAAAGACGCGACCAAGATGCGCGAAGCAGCCGAGGCTTTGCGTCTGACCGCGCAGGATCTGGAAAAGCTGGGTGTGGCCGACCATGTAATTCCGGAGCCCGTCGGAGGTGCACAACGAGATTCCGATGCCGTGATTCAGTCTGTCGCCGACATGATCAAGGGATTGCTGGCAGAATTATCGGAAGCCGACCCCAAGAAGCGGGTCTCGGCACGTCGCCGGAAATACCTCGATATGGGCAGCAAGGCGTTGGTTGCTTAAAACGTTAACGTAAATTGTACATACGGTTTGTGCACACGAGAAACACGTGATTTAGGCGAAACGTTAACGCCCGCGTGTCAGCGTGTGGGAACCGGCGGATCGACGCGATAATCATAGAACCCGCGTTCTGATTTGTGCCCCAGCCAACCCGCCTCGACATATTTTACCAACAGTGGGCAGGGACGGTATTTCGTGTCAGCCAAACCGTTATAAAGCACGTTCATAATGGCCAGACACGTGTCCAACCCGATGAAATCCGCCAGCTCCAACGGGCCCATAGGATGGTTCGCACCCAGCTTCAACGAAGTATCAATACTCTCGACCGTACCGACCCCCTCATAAAGGGTGTAAACGGCCTCGTTGATCATCGGCATTAAGATACGGTTAACGATGAACGCCGGAAAATCTTCGGCACTGGCCGAGGTCTTTCCAAGCTTTTTCACGACAGCCTTGAGCGATTGATAAGTTCCGTCGTCGGTTGCGATTCCGCGAATGAGTTCAACCAGTTGCATGATCGGAACGGGGTTCATAAAGTGAAACCCCATGAACTTTTCGGGCCGATCCGTAGCCGCCGCCAATCGAGTGATCGAGATCGACGAGGTGTTCGATGTCAGGATCGTATCCTTGCCAAGATGCGGTGCAAGGCTGGCGAAAATCTGGTGTTTGATTTCCTCGCGCTCGGTCGCTGCTTCGATTATCAGATCGGTTTTTCCGATAACCGCAATATCCGACTCCATACGAATGTTGGACAGCGCCGCTTCCATTCGTTCCGCAGTAATTTTCTCGCGGGCGACCTGACGAGCAATGTTCTTGGTTATCAGGGCTTTGCAAGAATCCAGGGCATCTTGCGAGACGTCGTTCACATAAACTTCGTACCCGGCCAAAGCGAAAACATGAGCGATTCCGTTACCCATCTGACCTGCGCCGATGACACCGACCGATTTGATATTCATGGAAAAACCCTTTGTTCGCTGGCTGTGATTTCCCCGTGAACATAGGCGGTGTGCGGGTGACGGGCAACCTGTTTATGCGCGCCGTTAACCTTCGGTAAAGGTTTCGATGCGAGTGTAGCGGGAATCAAGTTCGTACGTGGGGCGCTTAGCCTACGGCATCACAATCGACAGCACCGAGGGGGTGGATTTGTATCGTTTTGGGGGTGTTGTCACATAAACTTCCTATGAAGGCAAGAAAGCGAGCTATGTCGAGGCCGGCGAGTCGCATTGTTGTTCCATTATAGCTTAAGTGTCTGCTGTCTGTGTTTCCAAGAATAATTAATAGGCACTATCGTGTCCAGCATGTCGTTTTGTGTCGGATTCAACGCTCCAAAATCTATGAGCTAGAGGGGGCATGGTGCCAGAGGCTAAAACGCGTTATTGAGTTCCACCGTCAGCTGCAAAACTCTCGGATATTGAATTCGAGAAAGTTGCAAGGACAAGTTTTGTGCTGTGGGCATAAATTGCTGCTGTCCGCCGCCTGATAGAAAGGCACAAAGTGTATAATGCGCATCAGACGCCGCAACCTATGTCGACCGTGTTTGTGGCTTCACGTCACATCCGCGCCGATTGTCGCAAACCTGACAATGGCGTTTTTAATAACTGTTTATCCCTTCTCGGGCATGATTTACTTACGCTGCCAAGCGGTGAATGATGGCCATAAAGCTCAGGATCTCAAAACCTCCTGCTTCAGTTGCTAATACTGGGCCAACCACGCTAGCAACAGCAGCCTGCAATGCAGCCGAACTTTCAAATCATAATCCTTGCCCACCATTTATTGCTCCGTGATCCGAACGATTAAAATGAGGCGTTTGTTAATAATATCGTTCTCTTACGATTTGACCCATCTTAAACACCGTTCCGAAATCTTGTGACCACTTTTGGCGGCTTAACGCTTTAAGTTCCGACCGGCTTAAGCAGCTTGAACAACAGCTGTGGCTTCGATTTCCAGAACCGCCCTATCTTCGATCAATTCTTTGATAACCAGCATAGACATGGCTGGGAAGTGGCGGCCAAGCACATTTCTATAGGCTTTGCCAACTTCAGCTAAACGGTTGATATATTCTTGTTTATCTATCACATACCAAGTTAGCCGTGTTATGTCAGTTGCCTGCCCACCGGCGGCTTTAACGACATCTAGAATGTTTTGCAGCGCTTGCTCAGCTTGGGCCACAAAATCGTCGGTTTCAAATTTTTGATCAGCAGTCCAGCCGATTTGCCCGCCGATATACAGTGTCCCGTCTTTGGCCAAAACACCGTTGGCATAGCCGCTGGCGGGGAGCCAACCTTCGGGCTGAATTATTTTATGTGTCATTGTGTTCTCCAAAATCGGCGGCGATATTGTCTTTAACCGATGAGGGCCACGGCGTTGGTTTTCCGCGCGTATTTATAAAAACCAATGTTGCATCGCAGATAAAACGTGTTTCGCCATCACAACGCGCAATGGTATTCAGGCCAAGGCTAGTTCGGCCCAATTTGCTAGGGGTTATTGATATTTCCAGCATGTCACCGTGAAAACTGGCAGCGGGAAACTCTGTTGTGAGGGCAACCGTCGGGGTCGCGCCGGTTTTATGCAATATTTCAAAAGGCATTTTTAGAACGCCATCAAAAAATGCCTCAACCGCGTCATTAACCATTTCCAGATATCGTGGGAAAAAGACAATACCTGCCGGATCACAATGGCGGAACAAGACCTTTTGCTGAACGGTGAAAACTTTCCCCTTCACAGGCCCAATTCCCCCATGGTTTGGCGAGCAATGATTATGCGTTGCACATCAGATGCCCCCTCATAAATCCGCAAAGCACGGATTTCGCGGTATAATCTTTCAACCATTTCGCCGGATTTCACGCCGTCACCGCC
This sequence comes from Paracoccaceae bacterium, assembly GCA_050256375.1. GTDB lineage: Bacteria > Pseudomonadota > Alphaproteobacteria > Rhodobacterales > Rhodobacteraceae > NORP23. The sequence goes on from JBBWVU010000073.1 coordinate 185,861, forward strand.
GTGCAATTGCACCGCTTGGTCGATGATTTTTTGCGCTTGCTCGGTTGAAAATAGCTTTGCCATTGCTGCCTCACGGGTGATGCGTGCAGCACCCTGGTCTTTGGCCCAGGCAGCGCGATAAACCAGCAGGGCGCTGGCGTCTATGTTCATGGCCATATCAGCAATATGCCCCTGCACCATTTGCATTTCAAATAGCGCTGCCCCCTGAACTTGGCGCGCGTTAACGCGCTTAAGGCTTTCATCAAGCGCACGGCGGGCAAAACCAAGCGCGGCGGCAGCAACCGTTGGGCGGAACACATCCAGCACTGACATGGCAATTTTGAACCCAGCGCCGCGTGACCCCAATAGGGCTGAGGCAGGAATGCGGCAATTTTCAAACTTGAGAGTGGCCAACGGGTGGGGTGCAATGGTTTCAAGTCGCTCAGCGACGCTTAGGCCAGCGGTGTTGGCGGGCACAATAAAGGCTGAAAGTCCGCGCGCGCCCGCGGCTTCGCCGGTGCGGGCAAAAACGGTGTAAATATCAGCGATGCCACCATTTGAGATCCAGGTTTTTTCACCATTGAGGACAAATTCATCGCCGTCCTGCACCGCGGTCATGGTTGATCTGGCAACGTCTGAACCAGATTGTGGCTCTGTCAGGGCAAAGCCGGCAATGGCTTCGCCGGATCGGGTGAGGGGCAACCAGCTTGCTTGCTGATCCGCGGTGCCGAAAAGAGATATTGCGCCGGTGCCCAGCCCTTGCATAGCAAAGGCGAAATCGGCCAAACCATCGTGGCGCGCCAAAGTCTCGCGGGTTAAGCACAAACTGCGCACATCCAGTTTTTCAGTACCTTCAGCGGCAGTGCAATTCAGCCAGCCAGCCGCGCCCAGTGATTTGACCAATTTTCGGCACGCGGTATCGACGTCGTGGTGGTCAATGTTGTTTAGGTTATCGGTGGCCCAACTATCCAGCGCCTGGGTATAGGTTTTGTGCGTGGCAGCAAAAAATGGCCAATTCAGGAAGGATGTATCAGACATTAATTTCCCTCAAACTTTGGGTTTTCTTTGGCAACAAAGGAATCATAAGCTCGCTTAAAATCCAGCGTTTGCATGCAGATCGCCTGCGCCTGCGCCTCTGATTCAATGGCTTGTTCTAGCCCCATATTCCATTCTTGGTTAATCTGGGTTTTGGTAATACCGTGGGCAAATGTAGGCCCGCCCGCAAGCCTGTCTGCCAGCTTTTTGGCCTCGATCGGGAGCTGGTCTGCTGAATGCAGCGCATTCCAAAATCCCCAGCTATGGCCGTCTTCGGCGCTCATACTGCGACCAGTATAGAGCAGATCAGCGGCGCGGCCTTGGCCAATGATGCGCGGCAGCATCGCGCATGCCCCCATATCACATCCCGCCAAGCCAACACGGGTAAACAAAAAGGCGCATTTAGCTGTCGGTGTGGCTAACCGCATATCAGCCGCCATGGCAATAATAGCACCCGCGCCCACGCAGATACCGTCAACCGCAGCAATAATGGGTTTGGTGCAGCCGATCATGGCCTTAACCAGATCTCCGGTCATGCGAGTAAACGCCAGCAGCTCTTTCATATCCATACCGACAAGCGGCCCGATAATATCATGGACATCTCCGCCTGAGCAGAAATTACCGCCATTAGAGGCAAAAATCACCACGTCTACGTCCTCAGCATAAACAAGGTTGCGAAACGTGTCGCGAAGCTCTGCGTAGCTGTCAAAGGTTAGCGGGTTTTTGCGCTCAGGGCGGCTCAGGCGAATGGTGGCAACGCGGTTATCATATTCCCACTCAAAATGCTGTGGGTTCAGATCGGCCATTAATGTCATTTATTCTCTCCTTCTACGCGTTTTAGCACGTCACGAATTGTATCCAGTTCGGCTGGCCCAAGGCCGGAAAACAGTGAATTGACCTCTGTTTCATGCGCTTTTGCTATGTCCTCAAACCATGTTTGGCCGGCAACGGTTAATGCGACCAAAACGACACGACGGTCTTCTTTATTCAGCACACGCTGCACCATTCCATCTTTTTCAAGCCGGTCAATAACCGTGGTGGCATTGCCATTTGAAACCAATAGCATTTGGCTTAGGGCACTCATTTTTATAGGCTGGCCCGCGCGGTGCAGGGCGGCGGCAACATCAAAACGCGGCAGTGTTGTGTTGTAATTTGTGCGCAAAAACTCACGCAAATGGTTTTCGGTGCTGCGCGTCAAGCGCAGCAAACGTAACCATGCCCGCAATCGTCGTGTCTCAAGTGAAGCCGTATTGCTCAAAGCTCGCCCCCTGCAATGGGAATTGCCTGCCCGTTTATGCCCTCAGCTCCAGAACCGCAAAGCCATAAGGCTGCAGCGCTAACTTCAGATGGCTGAATGAGGCGATTTTGCGGGTTGAGCGCGGCCAGCGAGGCGCGGGCTTTGTCCTCAGACATTCCGGTTTTTTGGGTAATATTGGCCACCGAAGCATCGGTCATTTCGGTATCCAAAAACCCCGGACAAAGCGCATTTACGGTAATGTCTTTACGCGCCACTTCTTGCGCCAATGATCTGGTTAACCCGATTACCCCGTGCTTGGCCGCACAGTAAGGCGCGACATACGCATAGCCTTTTAGCCCCGCAGTAGAGGCCACGCTGATAAGCCGCCCCCAGCCGTTCATTTGGTTAAGGCCCGCGCGCAGTGTCAGAAAAACGCCTGTCAGGTTAACCGCCAGCATCTGGTTCCACTCATCGAGCGTGGTTTTGGCCAGCGGGGCGCTTTGTGCCGCGCCTGCATTTGCCACCACGATATCCACGGGGCCTGCAACCGCGAACATGTTGGCCACAGAAACTTCGTCAGTAACGTCTCCAATGACTATATTAATAGCGTCGGATTTGGCTTGAACAGCCTCAAGCGGTGTTGAACGCCGCCCGCAAATAACCACGTCTGCGCCCGCCTTGGCAAACGCCAAAGCCATATCAGCGCCGACACCAGTGCCGCCTCCAGTAATTAATACGCGTTTGCATGCAATAGTCATACTCTTACGGCCTCCAGCTCTTTTTCGCGTAAGCGATAGGCTTGGTCCATACCAGCCTGATAAGGTGCGGGCCACTGCACCATCCTGTCGCCCAACTCGACCGCTGCATGCAGGGTCCAGTATGGGGCCGCCAAATGTGGGCGACCAACACAAACCAAATCAGCGCGGCCAGCAAGAAGGATAGAGTTGGCGTGATCGGTTTCATAGATATTACCAACCGCCATGGTTGGCATGTTCAACTCATTGCGGATGCGGTTGGAAAACGGGGTCTGGAACATGCGGCCATAAACAGGCTTGCCCTCAATGCTGGTTTGGCCGGCAGACACATCAATGATATCAGCACCAGCATCGCGGAACATGCGGGCGATTTCAACCGCCTCCTGCGGCGTTACGCCCTCATCTCCTGCCCAGTCATTTGCGCTAATCCGAACAGACATTGGCTTGCCTTTTGGCCAAACGGCACGCATGGCGCGGAACACTTCGAGCGGATAACGCATGCGGTTCTCCAAATTGCCACCGTATTCGTCTTCCCTGACATTTGAAAGCGGCGATATAAACGACGAAATTAGATAACCGTGGGCCGCGTGCAGCTCCACCATATCAAACCCCGCGCGCGCGGCCATTTGGGTTGAGGCTACAAACTGGTCGCGTACCGCGTCCATCTCGGCGCGGTTTATTTCACTTGGGGTTGTGTTGTTTTTTGACCACGCAATGGCCGATGCCGAAAGCAGATCCCAGTTACCACCTATCAAGGGGGCGTCCATCTCCTCCCAGCCGAGTTGTGTGGAACCTTTGCGGCCCGCATGTCCGATTTGCATTGCCATTTTTGCGTCGGTTTCCCGATGGGCAAAATCAATCAGACGCGTCCACGCGGCTTCGTGTTCCGGCGTATAAAGGCCGGGGCAGCCGGGGGTAATGCGCCCGGTCGGGGAAACGCAGGTCATTTCTGTGTAAACCAAACCGGCACCGCCTTTGGCGCGCTCTGCATAATGCACAAAATGCCAATCGTTCGGGCAGCCATCGACAGCTTTGTATTGCGCCATTGGGGAAACTACCACGCGATTGGCGAGGTCCATATTGCCCAGCTTGAAGGGGGCAAACATCGGCGCACGCACGGGGGCGTCGCTGGCAACACCCGCTTGGGTTTGAAACCATCGTTCGGCTGTTTCCACCCATGCAGGGTCTCGCAAGCGCAGGTTTTCATGGCTGATGCGCTGGGAGCGTGTAAGCAAGTTATAGTTGAATTGCACGGGGTCTTGATCAAGGTAGCGTTCCACTTCCTCAAACCATTCCAGTGAATTTCGGGCCGAGGATTGCAGGCGCAATACTTCAACACGCCGCTCTTCCTGATAGCGTTCAAAAGCTTGCTCCATACTCGGCTCACTGTGCAAATAATCGGCCAATGCGATGGCGCTATCAAACGCCAAGCGAGAGCCAGAACCAATGGAAAAATGCGCGGTGGCCGCTGCATCGCCCATCAACACAACGTTTTCATGGAACCACTTATCCGCAATCACACGCAGGAAATTCATCCAAACAGCCGAGCCACGCAGGTGGTCCGCGTTTGAGATCAGAGCGTGGCCATCAAGGTGATTCTCAAAAGCCTTGCGGCAGGTTTCGACGGTTTCTTCTTTGGACATATCCTCAAAGCGCCAAGCATCCCAAGTCGCTTGCGCGCATTCGACCACAAATGTAGCGGTGTTATCATCAAATTGGTAAACATGCGCCCACATCCAGCCATGCGGGGTTTTTTCAAAAATAAACGAGAACGCGTCATTAAACTTTTGGTGTGTTCCGAGCCAGATAAACTTACAAAGTCGGGTGTCTATGTCTGGCTGAAAAGTATCTTCGTACTCGTTACGCACAAGCGAATTTATGCCATCGGTTGCCACTACCAGATCATAGTCTTCGCGGTAATCCTCAGCGCTTTTGAAGACGCTTTCAAACTGCATGTTAACGCCAAGTTCGCGGGCGCGCTCTTGCAGGAGCAGCAGCAATTGCAACCGGCCAATACCGGCAAATCCATGGCCGCCTGAAACAGTGCGCGTACCATCATGCTCAACCGCGATATCATCCCAATAGATGAAGTGATCCCGAATTGCTTGGGTGCTTTTGGGGTCATTTCTCTGCATGCGGTCCAGCGCATCATCTGATAAAACCACACCCCAGCCAAAGGTATCGTTCGCACGGTTGCGCTCCAATACCGTGACATCATGGGAGGGGTCTCGCAATTTCATGGATATCGCGAAATATAGCCCAGCTGGTCCGCCACCTAAACAAATCACCTTCATTTTAACAGCTCCCGGCATTTCTGGTTTTTAATTATCTACCTTCAGGATACGCGCATTTTGAAATATTTCAAGCCTAAACTTTCAAGCTTGAAATATTAATGCTTGTCGGGTATGAATTGGCTAAACAAAGGAAAAGCCATGACTCGACATACGCCAGAACAGGCGCGCCAAAAACCCGCTGACGTTCAGTGGAATAATATTTTTTTGCTGGAAAACCAGCTTAGTGACGAGGAAAAGATGATCCGCGACTCAGCGCGGGCCTATTGCGATGACAAACTGCTGCCGCGTGTTATTGAGGCCAATCGACACGAAATATTTCATCGTGAGATCATGAGCGAAATGGGAGAGCTGGGCCTGTTGGGGGCCAAACTGCCTGAAGAATTTGGCGGCGTGGGCGCCAATTACGTTTCTTACGGGCTGATCGCGCGAGAGGTGGAGCGAGTAGATAGCGGCTATCGTTCGGCAATGTCGGTGCAGTCCAGCCTCGTGATGCACCCGATATTTGCCTATGGCACAGATGAGCAGCGGCAAAAATTCCTGCCAAAACTGGCGAGCGGCGAATGGGTTGGCTGTTTTGGCCTGACGGAGCCGGACCACGGCTCGGATCCGGGCGGAATGATTACCCGCGCTAAACAAACCGATAGGGGCTATCTGCTTTCCGGCGCCAAAAACTGGATCACCAATTCACCTATTGCCGATGTGTTTATCATTTGGGCGAAGTCAGATGCCCATGATGGCAAAATCCGTGGTTTTGTGCTTGAAAAGGGCATGAAGGGCCTGAATGCGCCTAAGATCGAAGGTAAATTTTCGTTGCGCGCCTCCATTACTGGCATGATCCAGATGGACGAGGTTTTTGTACTGGGGGAAAATCTGTTGCCAAATGTTACGGGGCTTGTCGGGCCGTTTGGCTGCCTAAACCGCGCCCGTTTCGGCATCGCATGGGGCGCAATGGGGGCGGCCGAAGCTTGCTGGCATGCGGCGCGCTGTTACACAATGGAACGCAAGCAATTTGGCAAGCCGTTGGCGGCCAATCAGCTGATTCAGAAAAAACTGGCAGATATGCAAACCGAAATCTCACTAGGGTTGCAGGGGTGCATCCAGCTAGGGCGGATGATGGATAACCATACGATTTCCGCCGAAGCGATTAGCCTGATGAAGCGGAATAATTGTGGCAAGGCGCTGGCCATCGCGCGCGAATCCCGTGATATGCATGGCGGCAATGGCGTAATCGACGAGTATCCAGTAATTCGCCACGTAATGAACCTAGAAGCGGTGAACACTTATGAAGGTACACACGATATTCATGTGCTGATTCTTGGGCGCGCGCAAACCGGCATTCAGGCTTTTCAATGACGGTTTCCGTTTGTACCGACGATGGAATTGCACGGGTTGAGATCAACAATCCGCCCGTCAACGCCACCAGCCAAGCTGTGCGCCAAGGCCTGAGCGATACCATAGACGAGATTGCGCAGAATCCGAAAGTTCGGGCGGTGGTGCTGTATTGCGCGGGCCGAACCTTTGTGGCGGGTGGCGATGTTAATGAGTTTGACCAGCCGCCAATGGAACCACATCTGCCCGATATATGTATGCGGATTGAAAAGTCCGGCATACCGTGGGTGGCGGCAATTCATGGCACCGCATTAGGTGGCGGGCTGGAATTGGCAATGGCCTGCCATGGGCGGATGGCAGCGGGCGATGCAAAGCTTGGGTTGCCCGAAGTTTTGCTCGGCCTTATTCCGGGTGCGGGGGGAACGGTGCGTTTGCCGCGCCTTGTATCGGCTGAACTGGCGTTGGAAATGGTGGCCGTTGGCAAGCCGATTGCGGCCAGCGCGGCGCTGGATGCTGGATTGGTGGACAGGATCACGGATGGAGACTTAATTGAGGCTGCGGTTGAGTATGCCCATCAAATGATAAGCAATGGCGATCCATGCCCGACTCTTAGCCGCCCAGTGAAAGCGCCTTACGATCAAGCGGGTTTTGATGCAAAAGCAGATGCCATACTGAAAAAATCCCGCGGGCAGAATTCGCTGCTTGCGGCAATTATGGCCATTCGCAATGCGCTAGGCCTTGACCCAAAACCAGCGCTAACGACCGAGCGTGCCACCTTTTTTACCTTAAGGGCCGATCCGCAATCAAAATCTTTGCGCCATATTTTCTTTGCTGAACGCGCCACAGGACGGATCGAGCGGATCAAAGATGTGCCGGCGCGGGTACTGGCTCAGATCGGGGTAATCGGCGGCGGCACGATGGGGGCCGGCATTGCGGCGGCGTGTCTTTTGGCTGGTTTCAACGTGATTATGATCGAGCGAGATAAGGGCGCAGCAGAGCTGGGACAAAAACGGGTTTTTGATATTCTTGCTGGCTCATTAAGGCGTGGGCTTCTGACGCAGGAGAAGCATTCTGCGCTCTGCGCGGCTTTTTTGGCCAGCACCGGCTATGATGATCTGGCAGCGGCGGATATGGTCATCGAGGCCGTTTTTGAAGATATGGCCGTAAAAAAGGAAGTGTTCCAAGCCCTTCAGGCCGCCACGCGCCCAGACGCGATTTTGGCAACCAATACCTCTTATCTGGATGTTAACCAGATTGCGGCGACGCTGGATGACCCTTCGCGGGTTATCGGGCTACACTTCTTTTCTCCGGCCCATATAATGAAACTGCTTGAAATTATTGCGCCCGAAAAAGTTGCCAATGATGTGCTGGCTACGGGTTTGGCTTTGGCTAAGCGGCTCAAAAAAATCGCCGTGGTTGCGGGTGTGTGCGATGGTTTTATCGCCAACCGCATTATGTCGGCCTATCGGCGCGAATGTGAATACATGCTGGAAGACGGTGCGCTGCCGTGGGAAATAGACCGCGCCATGCTGGATTTTGGCTTGCCGATGGGCATTTTCCAGATGCAGGATCTTGCTGGCCTGGATATTTCTTGGGCGATGCGAAAGCGGCAGGCCGCGACGCGCGATCCGTCGCAACGGTATGTAGATATTGCTGATAAGCTGTGTGAGATGGGCCGCTTGGGCCGCAAAACCGGCAAAGGGTGGTATGATTATACGTTAAGCATTGGCAAGGTTGACCCCGAGGTGGAAGAATTGATCTTGTCGGAATCCAGCCGCAAGGGCATTATCCGCAAGAATATCGCGCATGCGGAGATTATAACGCGAATATTGGGCGTTATGCAGGCCGAGGGTGGCCAGATTTTGGCTGAAGGCATTGCCCGCAATGCGGATGACATAGATGTGGTTATGGTGAACGCATACGGATTTCCACGCTGGCGTGGCGGGCCGATGTATCAACAGCAGCTTGAGGCCAAAGCGAAAGGTTTCGAAACATGAAATACACATGGCGATGGTTCGGGCCGAATGACCCGATTTCTTTAACGGAAATCAATCAGGCGGGCGTGAGTGGCATTGTTTCAGCGCTGCATCATGTGCCAACCGGCACGGCTTGGACCGCGGAAGATGTGGCAAGCCGCGCGGGGCTGATCGCAAAAGCGGGGCTGAGCTGGGATGTGGTTGAAAGCATTCCGGTGCATGAGGATATTAAGCGCGGCAAAGATGCTGGGCAGTATGTTGATGCTTTTGTAAACTCCATGCGCGCGGTGGCGGCCAGTGGAATCAAGGTGATTTGCTATAACTTTATGCCAGTGTTGGATTGGACGCGCACCAATATTGATTGGGCGCAGCCCGATGGCGCAGGGGCGCTGCGCTTTGATATGGCCGAATTTGTGGCTTTTGATATGCATGTTCTGAAGCGCAAGGGGGCCGCCGATGATTATGCGCCGGAGCAATTGAAGGCGGGCGAGGCTTGTTTTGCACAGCTAACGGTGAAAGAGATTGACCGGATTGAACAAACCGTGATTGCTGGTTTACCCGGCGCTGAATTACACCACGATCGGCAATCATTCACCGCATTGCTGGCCTCATATGACGGCATCGGGGAAACTGATCTTAAGGACAATTTGCGCAGCTTTATTGCAAAGGTGGCCCCCATGGCGGAAGAACTAGGCTTGCTGCTTTGCATGCATCCTGATGACCCGCCGATAGCTTTATTTGGCTTACCACGGGTTGTATCCAACTTGGCAGATTATAAATGGCTGCTTGGATCAGCGGATATTTCCGCAAATGGCGTGACGTTTTGCACGGGTTCGCTTGGGGCGGCTGCGCAAAACCAAATTGGCGACATGTTTGAAGCCTTGGCAGACCGCGTTCACTTTTTGCATTTGCGCAATGTTACGCTTGAGCCGGATGGGTCTTTTTATGAGTCTGAACACCTAGAGGGTAGAACCGATATTGTTGGCTTGATCCGCGCTCTTCTGAAAGAAGAAAAGCGCCGGAAAGCTGAAGGACGGGCGGATTGGCAAATTCCGATGCGGCCCGACCATGGCCACCTTTTGGATTGTGATCGCCATCGTGCCAGTAACCCTGGCTATTCTTATGCGGGTCGCCTAAAGGGTTTGGCTGAATTACGCGGTGTGGCTTTTGCGTTGGAGCAAAGCGCATGAGGTCTGTTGTCTGTGTTGGCGAAGTGATGGTCGAGCTATCGGGCCTGACAGCGGATGGCGTGGCACATGTCGGGTTTGGCGGTGATACAGCAAATACAGCAATCTATTTGTCGCGCCTCTCAATTGGTCAGGCCAAAATAGGATACCTTAGCAGAATTGGTAATGATTCTTTTGGTAGCCGAATTGTAGATTCTCTGCAAAAAGAAGGGCTTGAGCTACCAAAGACTGTGATTTCGCCAAACCGGCAAACGGGGCTTTATGCAATTGAGGTATCTGACAACGGTGATCGGAGTTTTAGCTATTGGCGCAAAGAATCGCCGGCCCGAGAAGTGCTTTCTGGCCCTAACGCAAAAGCCGAGCTTGAATTTGCATCATCATACAGCGCATTATATTTTTCCGGTATTACCCTTGCCATAATGAATGATGAAGGACGTGCTTCGCTGCTAAAATTGGTCAACAGTTTTCGTGCAGATGGTCGTGTCGTTATGTTCGATATTAACTATCGGCCATCGTTGTGGAAAAAATCATTACATAGCCATCAAATAGCTGAAATATATACGTCTTTTATAAAATCTGCCAGTATTGTTAAAGGCGGTTTGGATGAATTTGACGCTGTGTTTTCTATCATGACCTCAGATGAGCATGCGGCAGCATTGAGGGAACTTGGCGCAGATTCAATATTAATTTCGCGCGACCTTGATGGCCTAGATATATTTAGCGGGGTCGAATGCCAAACAGTCGTGCCTGCACAGGTGGAAAATGTCGTGGACACAACATCTGCTGGTGATTCGTTCAATGGTGGGTTTTTGCACGAATACTTGAAATCGAGACACGTATTGCGTGCGGTGAAGGCCGGACAGGCCCTTGCGGCGCGTGTTGTTATGCATCAAGGCGCAATAATTCCGCAATCAGCAATGCATTTACCATAAATGGCTTGACCGAAATGCCTTACTGATTTATTGGTAAGGCCAAATTGGGAGCTAAAATTGACCACGCAAAAATTTGATGTCGTAATTGCAGGTGGCGGGCATAATAGTCTGGCTTGTGGTGCATTGCTGGCCAAAAACGGCCTAAAAGTATGTGTTGTTGAAAGAAACCCATGGATCGGGGGCGGCTGCATTACCCGTGAGGTAACCGAGCCCGGCTTTAAACATGATCTTTTTGGGTCCTCGCATGTGTGGATTCATGCCAACCCTGATTTTCAGGAATTACTGCCCGAGCTTGAAAAATACGGTCTGAAATATTTGTGGGAAGAAGACCATATTACCGGACATCCACATTCGGACGGGCCGGGCATTATCGTTTACAAAGATATTGAGAAAACCTGCGAAAGCATTGCGTATTACTCCCAGAAAGATGCAGATCGCTATCGCGAGATTTACAGCAAATGGGCTGAGATAAAGGATGGTTTCATTAAGGGCATGTTCTCGCCGCCCTCCAAGCCTGCCGCGATGACATCGGCGCTTGAGGGTAGTTATGAGGGCTTGCTTAAACTGCAAGAGTTCAATCTTTCCTCGCGCCAGTTTGTATTGCAGAATTTTGAGAATGAAACGGTTCGAGCGTTTATTCTAGGCTGGGCTTTGGCGCCGCAAATATTTCCGGATACCGAGGCGACGGGGCAGTCTTTCTATATTCTCATTCCCGGCATTCATACATATGGCGCTGCCATTCCAGAAGGTGGCAGCAAAATGCTGCCCGAGGCTTTGGCCAAATATATCGAGGCCCGTGGCGGCGAAGTGCGTACCGAAGCGCCGGTTGATAAATTTATGGTGGATGACAATAACACTTGCACAGGCGTGCGCTTGGGCTCGGGAGAAGAAATTTCCGCCAGCAAGGGCGTTGTGACCGGCTTGGGGCTAAAAGTCTCGTTCCAGGATTGCACCGACCCTAAGTATTTGGACCCTGCCTTTGTGCGCGCTTGCGAGAATTTCTCATATGGGACTGTTTCAATTGCGCGGGTGCATTTTGCGCTAAACGAGCTACCAAAATTCAAAAATGGTGCGGATATGGATAGCTGTGCCTTCCACCGCATTTTTGGCACGATGCACGATATTGATGTGCAATATGCCGAGATTTTGATGGGCAAGCCGCCAAGCAACCCGTTTCTGTGGTCAGCTGGCTGGACCAAGCTGGACCCAACGCGCGCGCCTGACGGCAAGCATACGTTGATCTTGGATACATTCGTGCCAAGCAAGCTTTCAGATGGCCAAAGCTGGGCCGATATTATTGAGCAATACACCGATGATGTGCTGCTGAAAGTGCTGCGTCGCTATACTACAAACATGGATGATAGCAACATTCTGGGCCGCTATCACGAGACGGGCGTCAGCCTTGAGGAGGCAAACCCATCCTTTGTGCGCGGCAATACCACAGGGGGCGAGCGGCTGCTTTCGCAGATGGGCTATTTCCGCCCGCTGCCGGGATATTCGCAATACAAATCCCCCATTCAAAACCTTTACATGACGGGGCCAAGTTGCCACCCTGGCGGTGGTATCACCGCAATGGGCACCATCACTGCAAATGTCATGCTGCGAGATTTCGGCATGCCGCATCGCCCATTGAGCTAGGAATATCATGCGTAAACCCATCGAAAAATACACCGCCCTTGTCATGCAACCTCACGTTGAGGTGGCCAATGACCGTGAGGGCATTAAGCGCAACTTGGAGCGCGCCATTGATCTGATTGATTTTGGAGTTGGCTATTATTGGGAAGTGCCAGTGCGCCTGATCGTTTTCCCCGAATACTTTCTGCAAGGCGTAACAACGCCGGGTAAGGGTGAGCATGGTCTTGAAGACTTCATGAAAAAAGCCATTACCTTTGAAGACCCAGAAATCATGGCATTGGTGGACAAATGTAAGGAATACAATCTTTACATCGCCGGTGGTGGTCTGGTTGAAAAGGTTAAAGAATTCCCTGATCGCTGGTTTAATACCGCGTTTATATTGGGCCCAGACGGGGTTGAGCTGCGCTACCACAAATACCACGTTCCGGCCTCAATCGGGCTGGGCACTTCGCCCCATGATATGTGGGACGAATACCGCGAAGTGTTTGGCGGCGACATCAAAGATATTTTTCCAGTCATTGATACAGATATCGGCAAGCTGGGCTGCATGACCTGCCATGATGGGGCCACACCAGAGGCCAGCCGCGCGCTTGGCTTTAACGGGGTTGAAGTGATCTGCCATCCGGTAGCGCTGCAAGAAGTTGAAGGCGTATCCGCGCCGTGGGATTTCTGGGAATTCAGCCGTCGTACCCGCGCCCATGACAACATGGCGTATTTGTTGGGGTCAAACTGGGGCACCGTTGATTACAAGTATTATCCCAAAGCATTTTGTGCGGGGAATTCGTTTGCCATTGATTACACCGGCATGATGATGCGCAAGGCGCCTTATCCGCAGGAGCAGGTTTTGGCCGCGACCATTGATATTGAAGCGCTGCGCGAGCATCGCACCCGTATCAACCACAATATGTGGGTGGATGTACGCACCGAGGCGTTCCGGCAAATTTACGAAAACCCGAATTACCCGCCAAACCTGTTCCCGTCTGGCAATCCGCCGCGCAATCTGGCGCATAAAATGACCGGCGCTTACGAGTCTATGGACCGTATGTATGAGCGCGGCCAATTTGTGATGCCGTTTGACAAAGTGGGTATGAAACATTCCGATCTGCTGAAATCGCGGATTGAAGGCGCGCAAAGCCGTGGCGCTTTGCGGAAAGACTGATCCCATGCGTGTGACTACTCCCATCGCTGACATGGACATCACCATCGCCCGCCTGCGCGTGCAGGATGGGGCGCTGGTGATGGAAAATTCGGAGGACGATGCCATTCCGACAAAGGCTATTCTTAGCCCGCGTGACGTGCGCATTGTTTTCAAATCTTTGCTGCGGCCAAGCGTTATCTGGTTTGGGCTGAAAAGCCTGTTTGGTGCCGGCAAAGAAGACACATCATCATCGTCAGCGAACACCGCAGACGATCACCCTACACCTAATCCTTGGTAATATTTATGAAACACGTTGATAAATCAAAAACAAGCGCGCGCCGAACTGGTGCCGATAGCCTTGTAGACTCATTGCTGGCAAATGGTGTTGAAACCATGTTTGGCTTGCCCGGCGGGCAATTGGACAATTTCTTTGACTCCATCCAGCGCAGCGGCGGAAAATTAAACATAATTCGCTCGCGCCACGAACAGGGCGCAGCTTATATGGCGTTTGGCGCGGCGCGCTCCACGGGTAAACCTTCGGTTTTCTCAGTTGTGCCCGGCCCCGGTATTATGAATGCCATGGGCGCACTTTCAACCGCCTGGGCCGCAAATGCGCCGGTGCTTAGCCTGTGTGGGCAAATTCCCACTGATGGGATCGGCTCAGGCCGTGGGTATTTGCATGAAATTCCTGATCAACTTGCAACGATGCGTAGTGTATTGAAACATGCCGAGCGGATAAAATCGCCCCATGCAGCCCCACAAATGATCAATGAAGCCTTTGTTCAGATGCAAACTGGCCGACCCGGCCCTGTGCATCTTGAAATGGCGCAGGACGTTATGGGCGACGATGGCCCGGCACTGCCCTGCACGGCGGCAAAGTTGCCCGAACCCATGGCGGCAGATTCGGGATTGCTTGCGGAGGCAGCCAAGGTTTTGGCAGGCGCAAAGCGGCCGCTTATTTATGTAGGCGGTGGCGCGATGAACGCCTCGGCAGAGGTCAACGAGCTTGCACGCCTGATTGAGGCACCAGTTACCTGCTTTCGCTCTGGCCGTGGCATCATGGATGACCGCGATTACCACGCGCAGGTTTTCCCTGCTGGCCGTCGCTTGTGGAAAGACGCGGATGTTGTGTTCGCTATCGGCACGCGCCTGAAATACCCGCAGCTTTATTGGGGCGTGGACAAAGATATTAAAATCATCCGCCTTGATATTGATGCAAATGAGTTTGACCGTTACGACGCGCCCGAAGTGGCATTACACGGCGATGCAAAGGCAAGCCTGAAGGCGATTATGCCGATGATTGACGGCGAGTTGAAAACGAAGCCCGCATCGCGCGAAGCAGAGTTGACCAAGCTAAAAACCGAGCTGCACGCGGAGATGACAAAAAATGTCGGGCCGCAAATGGCATATCTAAAAGCCATCCGCGATGTGCTGCCGGAAGACGGCATTTTCTGCGACGAGATTACGCAAGTCGGCTTTACATCGTGGTTTGGCCTGCCAATTTACCATCCGCGCAGCCACGTAAATTGCGGTTTTCAAGGCACGCTTGGCTATGGGTTTGCCACGGCACTTGGTGTCAAAGTTGCCAACCCTAGCCGTCCGGTCGTTAGCGTTTCGGGCGATGGCGGGTTTTTGTTTACAGCGACCGAACTGGCAACCGCGGTCGAATACCAGATCAATCTGGTGACCATCGTGTTTAACGATAATCGCTATGCAAATGTGCATCGCCAACAAAAGGAATGGTTTGACGGTCGCTTTATTGCTTCTGACCTTTGCAACCCTGACTTTGTGAAGTTTGCGCAAAGCTTTGGTGCAACGGCAATGAAAGTTGAAAACCCTGACGAGCTGCGTGTGACTCTTGAAAAAGCGTTTAAATGCAACGGTCCGGTGATTATCGAAGCACATCAAGCGCATGATTTACCAGCACCTTGGCAATACATTCTAGAAGCACCTGTTCGCGGTCCTAACGCGCCGGAGGCCTCTGAATGAGTCACCACGCAATATCATCCGTAACAACGGCGCGCTTGGCCAAAGATTGGCCAATGTGGATTTCGGGCGCGCCGGTTGAAACAGGTGAGACCAAAGATTTGGTCAATCCTGCGGATGATACTGTGTTTGCAAAAGTAGCCGTGGGCAACGCGGCTCAAGTTGATCAAGCAGTTGCGGCTGCTCGTGCCGCGCAGCCCGATTGGGCGGCCATGAATGCCAGCCAACGGGCGAAAATCCTGTGGAAACTGGCGGATTTGATTGAAGAACATGTTGAGGAGCTTGCCGAACTGGAGTGCTTGTCTATGGGTAAGCCTTTTGGCGCGGCCCTGCATGGCGAAGTCCCGTTTTTTGCTGAAACATTCCGCTATTTCGCGGGCTGGTGCACAAAAATTGCTGGCAGTTCGGCGGGGCTTAGCTTTCCTGTCAGGGATCTGCACGGCATTACCTTGCAAGAACCTGTCGGCGTGGTTGGTATGATTTTGCCTTGGAACGGCCCGCTGGTTATTGCGGGCTGGAAACTGGCACCGGCTTTGGCCACGGGTTGCACCTGTGTGATAAAACCAGCCGACACAACACCGCTTAGCATTTTGCGGGTGGCCGAGCTGGCCAAGCAAGCGGGCGTGCCGGACGGGGTTATCAATATTGTAACCGGGCCTGGTTCGGTGGTTGGGGCTGTGATGGCGGCACATCCTGACATTGATAAGCTGGCTTTTACCGGATCAACGAGCGTTGGTCGGGGGCTTTTGCACCAATCAGCCGATAGCAATTTGAAAAAACTGACACTGGAACTGGGTGGGAAATCTCCGGTTTTGGTCTGGCCTGATGCCAACATAAAATCCGCCGTTGATGGCGCGGCAGATGCGATTTTTGGCAATTCCGGCCAAGTATGTGTGGCAGGGTCGCGCTTGTATCTGCATACGGATATGCGCGATGAATTGCTGCCAAAACTGGTCGAAAAAGCAAACGCGTTGAAGGTTGGAGACCCGTTTGCAGCGGATACCCAGATGGGGCCAATTGCGTCTCGGAAACATTTGCAGGCTATCCAGTCAAAAGTGGATGCCGCAATTGAGCGTGGGGCAAAACTGCTATGTGGTGGTGCGCCGATCAAAGGCGGCGGGTGCTATTACCCTCCAACTATTTTGACGCTGGATGACCAAAGCGACCCGCTGGTGCAAGACGAGGTTTTTGGGCCGGTTCTGGTGGTTTCAACTTTCAAATCCGAAGACGAAGCCGTGGCGCTGGCCAATGGCACAGACTTTGGTTTGGCAGCCAGCGTCTGGACCAGCGACATTAGCCGCGCAATGCGGGTAACGCGGCGGATACATTGCGGGATTGTCTGGGTAAACACCCATAACATACCCGACCTTGCCATGCCTATTGGTGGCTATGGTCAGTCTGGCTGGGGCCGTGAACTGGGCCAGTTGGGCATATCGGAATACTTACAATCCAAATCAGTCATGATTCAAATTTTTGAGCAAGAATAGAGCATATTGTGAACGTAAAAACTAAATCAAACTTGGACAGCATCGCCCCTTATAAGCAAGGGCAGTCAACCATTGACGGCGTGGCTGAGCCAATCAAACTGTCCTCTAACGAGCTGCCTTATCCGCCAAGTCCTGCTGCGCAACGTGCCTATAATGAAACTGCGATGCAATTGGGCCGTTACCCCGATGGGTCACAGGCCGATTTACGCGCCGCAATTTCAGAAGTGCATGGCGTTGATCTGGCCAATTTGTTTTGCTCCAACGGATCTGAGGAAGGCATCGGGCTTGTGTTGCGCGTTTTGCTTTCACCAGATGATAGCGTGGTGATGAGCCAGAACAGTTTCACCATGGCGGAAATTTACGCAACAGCCAGTGGGGCTGAAGTTATAAAAGTGCCTGAAATTGACCATAACATAAATATCAACGGTGTTTTGGCAGCCGTGCGACCCAATACCAAAATTGTTTATCTATGTTCGCCGAATAACCCGACAGGCACATATCTGAATGTTGACCAAATAAAGCGCCTTGATGTGGAACTACCAACCGATGTGGTGCTGATGCTCGACGGGGCGTATGCCGAATTTGTGCAAGCTGATGATTATGACAGTGGTCTGGAAACCTTATTCAAACCCGAAGGTCGGGTGATTGTAACGCGGACATTTTCCAAAGGATATGGCATGGCTGCGCTGCGTATTGGCTGGGTTGCCGCGCCAACTGTTGTGATGAACGCAGTATCGCGTTTGCGCACACCGTTTAATACCAACGCACCCGCCCTTGCGGCTGCCGCCGCTGCCATGCGCGATCAAGATTATCTGAAAAGTGTTTGCAAGATGGTCAATGAAACACGGGATTGGTTTGTCGCAGGGCTAGCCGAATTAGGCATAAAAGTAGTGCCAAGCCATACAAATTTTGCCCTCATTGATTTTGGGGCTGGCGGCACAGAGGCCAATGAAGTTGACACCGCACTACAGGCTGCAGGAATAATTGCGCGTCCAGTTTCGGGCGCAAATAACGAAATTCGCATTTCGATCGGAACCCGGGATGACATGAAAACATGTCTGCGGGTCATTTCGGAATGGTGGAATGCCCTAACGCCTAAATAGGGGTTAGGTAAATTGCTTTTGCGCTAAACCGGATAGTGCAATGGCTTTAAAATTGGAACACCGGTAAATAGGGAGACGATAATGAATAAGTTACACATTGCATTACTAGCATCGGCCAGCGCGCTGATGTTGGGCGTAACAGGCGTTCAGGCTGGCGACGACGTTTCGCACAACTGGAATGCAGAAAACGAAGTTGACGCGATGCGGATTTTCCGTGAGCAGTATGAGTCTTTGGGTGGTGTGTGGGCAGAAACCACATTCCCAGACACCGAACAAAGCATTGCTTCGGTTAAGACCCGCATCATCGGTGGCCAGCCACCTATGGCTTTGCAATCAACTCTGGGCGGCACGTCGCAAGACTTTGCTAACAATGGTTTGCTTGCAGACCTAAGTGCTGTTGCAGATGCCGAAGATTGGGACGCACGTTTGCCAGCAGGTTTGGCCGCAATTGCCAAATATGAGGGCAATTACGTTTCTGCGCCGGTTTTTGTTGATGTCATCAACTGGATGTACACCAATAATGACGTCTTGGAAGCCGCAGGCATTGAAGCGCCGAACAGTTTTGAAGAATTCATGGCAAGTCTGCCGGTTCTGAAAGCAGCTGGCAAAACACCGATTGCAATCGGTGGCGATGCTTGGCAAATCGCCATCCTGTTTGACCACGTTATTTTGGCCTCGGGTGGTGACGCGCTTTATGATGGTGTGATGTCGGCCGATGCCGATGTTGTTGCCAGTTCAGAAGTGCTGAACGCATTTGAAATGATGGGCGAACTTCGCGGCTACACAGACGAAGGTAGCGCTGGTCGGGGCTGGAATGATACAGTATCACTTTTGATTGCTGGTGATGGCGCCTATTTCTTCATGGGTCCTTGGGCTGCGGGTGCGTTTTCTGACATGGGTGATGAGGGTGGCCAATGGTCTTGCCGTTTGACACCATGGGATAGCAGCATCACTGCTGTTGCAGACGGGTTCCAGTTCATTGCCGGTGGTTCTGAAGAAGACATGGCCGCGCAAGCATTGTTTGCCAGCGCCGTGATGGACCCTGAAACCCAGATCGCCGCAGCACGTGCAAAAGGCACGCTTCCAGCAGTTATCGGCGCCAGCGCTGACGACTTTGAGGGATGCCCAGCCAAAGCCGTTGCTGCCATGCAAACCGGCAACACGGTAACGCACTGGAATGGTCGTGCCAGCGATATCGGCGCAGCTGTTAAGGACACGCTGACTGCTTTTTGGAGCAGCGACATGTCGGCAGAAGATGCCCATGCAATGCTAATCAGCATGATGCCTAACTAAACACAGCCTTTGGGGGCGGCATATTTCCGTCCCCAATTTTTTGAAAGGTATTGCCATGCGTCGTTTTTCACCTAATCGTGTCAAAGCCTTGTTAGTGTTGCTGCCATGCTCGGTGATCGCGCTATATTTCATCTGGGGATTTGGTGGATATACTGTGTTTTTGTCATTCACAGATTCAGGTTTTTTGCCCAGCCACAATTTTGGTGGTCTGGAGCAATATAGAAAACTTTTTGCTGACCCTCGTTGGTGGGTCGCCTATAAAAATATGTTTATTTTCGGTGGCCTCTATGTGGGCGGCTGCCTTTTGTTCGGAATATTGCTGGCGATTCTGCTGGATCGCGCCACCAAAGGCGAAGCACTTTTTCGCACGCTTTATCTTTATCCGATGTCCTTGTCATTGGTTGTAACAGGCCTTGCATGGCAATGGCTGCTCAACCCGACCACAGGTATTCAAGCGCTGGTGCGCGACATGGGTTTTGAAGATTTCAAATTCAATTGGCTGGTCTCCAGCGACTACGCCATTTACACGGTTGCCTTTGCCGCCATTTGGCATGGGACAGGGTTGATCATGATCCTGTATTTGTCCGGCATCAAATCGGTCGACAATGAAACATGGTATGCCGCGCGGATTGACCGCGTGCCGACATGGCGGGTGTATTTCAATATTATTTTGCCACAGCTTCGCACAACAATGCTGACCGCAATCATGTTGCTGGGCTTTCAGGTTATTCGCAGTTTTGATGTGGTTGTGGCCCTTACAAAAGGTGGCCCGGGTTTCGCTTCGGATGTTCCGGCGCGCTATGTCTACGACTATTTCTTTGAGCGCGGCAAAATCGGCCAAGGCTCTGCCGGTGCTGTTATCATGGTGGCGACAATGATTATGATCATTTTGCCTTATCTTTTGTATGAAGTTCGGAGGAAAGAATGATCAAGCCTCGTTTTACAACCAAAACCGCTGCGCTTTATAGTGCGCTATTTGTTGGTGCGCTTTATTTCTTGGCTCCGCTTTATGTGATGCTTGTTGCCTCGTTCAAACCTTTGGCCGAAATTCGCACAACATCGATAATCGCTTTGCCTGAAAACTGGACAATTGAGCCGTGGTTAAAAGCGTGGTCTTATGCCTGCACGGGGATGGAATGCGAGGGCATTCGCCCCTATTTTCTTGCGACGTTCAGCATTGCCATTCCTGCCGTGTTTTTAGCAATCTTTTTGGGCGCATTAAATGGATATGTCATGGCGAAATGGCGAACAAAAACCGCCGACATTATGTTTTCGCTGCTGCTGATTGGCAGTTTCATCCCGCTTCAATTGTTCCTTATTCCGCTTGCGATAACATTGCGCGAACTTGGTCTTTTTGGGTCAACCGCGGGGCTGGTTTTAATTCATACGGTGTATGGTATTCCGCTGACAACCATGTTGTTTCGCAACTATTACGTCACCTTACCCAATGAACTGGTTAAGGCGGCCATCATGGATGGCGCTGGCTTCTTTCGGATATTTTTCCACATCATTTTACCACTGTCGCCCGCGATCATAATCGTGGCTGTCATTCTGGTATTTTCGGGAATTTATAATGACTTCCTGTTTGCCCTAACCTTTGGGGAAAGTGGCCGTAAGCCAATTATGGCCGCTGTTCAAAATATCGTTTCTTCGTCCTATGGGGTGAAAGAGCATAACGTAAATATCGCGTCGGTAATGATATCTGCATTGCCGACCTTGTTGTTGTTTCTTGTCGCGGGAAAATTCTTTGTCCGTGGCTTGACGCAAGGCGCAGTAAAGGGCTGAACATGTCACTTGAACTTACAAATATTCAAAAG
The DNA here is from genome assembly GCA_050256375.1 of Paracoccaceae bacterium. Lineage (GTDB taxonomy): Bacteria > Pseudomonadota > Alphaproteobacteria > Rhodobacterales > Rhodobacteraceae > NORP23. Next base: position 207,044 of record JBBWVU010000073.1, read on the forward strand.
AAATTCGGCAATATCGAGGTGTTGTCGGATGTCAATATCACCATTGAGGATGGCGACTTTCTTGTGCTTCTGGGGGCCAGTGGCTGCGGAAAATCAACGCTATTGAACTGTATTGCAGGCCTGGAAGAAACCACCGCAGGTACCGTAAAAATCAAAGGCGAGGATGTGACGGGAACGGATGCCAGCCAACGCAATGTGGCCATGGTTTTCCAATCTTACGCACTATATCCGACAATGACCGTGGCGCGGAACATCAGTTTTTGCCTTGAGTGTCAGGGGGTAAAAAAGGCCGACCGCAAAGCCGCCGTTGATAAGGTCGCCAAGCTTTTGCACATAACCGAATTGTTGGACCGCCGGCCCTCGCAGCTATCTGGCGGGCAACGCCAGCGGGTTGCTATCGGGCGTGCCTTGGTGCGCGATCCCGATATATTTCTGCTCGATGAGCCGATGTCAAACCTCGATACTAAATTACGTAATCAAATGCGCGTGGAGCTGCGGGACCTTCACAAACAGTTGGGCGCTACGTTTGTTTTGGTGACGCATGATCAGATCGAAGCCATGTCAATGGCGACCAAAGTGGCCGTGCTTGATAAAGGACGCGTTCAGCAATTTGGCACACCCTATGAATTGTTTCATAAGCCGGAAAATATGTTTGTCGCGACCTTCATTGGCCTGACAAAAATGAACTTTCTGGCAGGGACATTCGAGCTGGTAAATGATGTCCCCCATGTGCGCATTGGAGGTAAGGATTATGCGGTTGATCACTATTTGTTTGCTGGTGAAATGCCACCTGCGGGCCACGAGATCGTGTTGGGTGTTCGGCCCGAAAACGTCTATCGCCAACGCGAACGGCTTGAAGGCGAGCAGTATATCGAGGTCGAAATTCCAGTTGTTTCAACAGAATTGACGGGTGGTGACGTAAACGTAGAATTCAGCATTAATGGCCAACCATTGTTGTCACGTTTCCGTTCAACCCGCACCCCAGAGCCGGGCAGCCTTCAACGGTTATTTCTTGACGTTGCCCATTGTTCTATGTTTGACAAACAAACACAAAAACGAGTTTAGCAAAATCGACAGGCAACAAATGTTCCAAATACAAGGCAATATTCGTCTTTACCAAAAAGTTGCTGCCGATATCGCCAAGCGAATTCATGCTGGCGAATTCAAACTTGATAAACGCTTGCCCACAGAGCGATCATTGGCTGAATTGCTTGAAGTGTCTCGACCAACGGTGCGTGAAGCGCTTTTAGCACTTGAAATTCAAGGCCTTATCGAAATTCGCGGCGGATCTGGCAGTTATGTGCGAAACGCGCCGCAATCTGCAATTGATATCGAAACCTTGTTTGATGTTGGCCATTCGCCCTCTGAAATCATCGATACACGCCTGCTTATTGAGCCAAAACTGGCCTTTATTGCTGCCGAGCGGGCGACGGAGCAACATATCGAGGCCATGCGTGACGCGCTTAAGGCTGGCTGGCAAGATTTTGAAACCCAAGCCGAGCGTTCGGCCAGTTTTGCAAATGATGCGGATGGAATGTTTCACGGGGCAATCACAGCCGCTTCCGAAAATAACCTGAACAGAGCCATAATTCGCCATTTGTGGAAGGGCCTTCGTTCGCCTCTGATTAAATTAATGGAACACAAAGCCGATCTGGAACAGCACGCCGAGCTATCACTGCTGGACCATGAAAGCATTTTGCGTGCCATTGAAGGTGGTAACCCCGAAGGCGCATCAAACGCCATGGAACGCCATCTCAAGCGGTATCAAAAGCTGCTTCGTATTTAGCCAATCCGCTATGCTTTGTTGCTTAAAAAATTCGTTGGGCGATCCATAGCTGTGCTTTTCAATTGTCCCAAATCAGAGCTGGCAGAACTGGTGAAGCGATACGTGGCAGTGCAACGCCATTTGGTAACAAAAATTGGGATGGTAAAATACCCCATTGTCAGGATGCGCACCGAATCAAGATAAATGCAAATCGCCATAGATTAATTTGAAATTTCATATAAATTAATCTATAAAATGGCAAAACAAAGTGGGGCGACATGGCGGAAAGATCATTTAAAGCTGAAATTGAACATTTAAGGCTCGGGGATGGTGAAACATTTACCGGCGAAGGTATTTTGGCCATTACCAAAGCGCTGCTGGAAAGCGGTGTTGGTTATGTTGGCGGCTATCAGGGTGCGCCGATTTCGCACCTGATGGATGTGTTGTCTGACGCGCAAGAGCTGCTGGGTGAACTCGGGGTGCGCTATGAGGCCAACGCCTCGGAAGCAGCGGCGGCGGCGATGTTGGCGGCCAGCGTGCACTACCCCATTCGCGGGGCAGTTACGTTTAAAGGCCCAGTTGGGGTGAATGTTGCCTCAGACGCGCTGGCCAATCTGTCATCGTCTGGCGTGACCGGCGGCGCGGTGATTGTTGTTGGCGAAGATTATGGCGAGGGGTCGTCGATCATGCAAGAGCGCAGCCACGCCTTTGCCATGAAATCGCAGTTTTGGCTGTTGGACCCGCGGCCCAATCTGCCCTCAATTGTGTCTATGGTCAAACACGCGTTTGAGCTGTCAGAAGCGTCAAACACACCGGTTATGCTTATGGTGCGCATTCGCGCTTGCCATGTGACAGGCAGCTTTGCAACCCGCAATAATGTAAAACCGCCCCTGACGGTGAAAGACGCGCTGTCTAACCCCAAGCGTGACAATGCCCGCATTGTATTGCCGCCCATGTCTTATCTGCAAGAAAAGGACAAAATGGAAAACCGCTGGCCGGCTGCGGAAAAATATATCACGGATAACAAGCTGAACGAGATATTCGGGGAAAAGCGCTGCAAAATTGGCCTTGTTGTGCAAGGGGGCATGTATAACAGCGTTATCCGGTCTTTGCAGCGGTTAGGGCTGGCGGATAGCTATGGCAAAACCGATATTGCCATTTATGTGCTAAATGTGACCTATCCACTGGTTCAGGACGAGTTTTTGGCGTTTTGCGAAGGCAAAGACTCGCTGTTGGTGGTTGAGGAAGGCCAGCCGGAATTTATCGAGCAGAGCCTGACAAACATGTTGTATAAAAACGGCAGTGACGTGCGCCTTCATGGCAAAGACTTTTTGCCTAGCTTTGGCGAATACACCGGACAGGCGATGCTTGCGGGCATGACAGATTTTTTGAAAAAAGCCGCGCCAGAGATGCTCTCGGATGCAGACCGTGCGCCAAACAAACCCAACACAGATGTGCCTGACCTTTCAACCACCGTGCCCGCCCGCCCGCCGGGATTTTGCACAGGTTGCCCCGAGCGGCCGATTTTTGCTGCCATGAAAATGGTTGAGGAAAAGCTGGGGAAACACCAGATTTCAGCCGATATTGGCTGCCATTTGTTTTCCACCTTACCGCCGTTTGAAATTGGCGGCGCGACCATGGGCTATGGGCTTGGCCCCGCTTCCAACGCCGCCTTTGACGGCGGGGGCAAGCGCCGCGCCATATCCTTTATTGGCGATGGCGGTTTTTGGCATAACGGGCTGTCCACCTCGATCGGCAATATGGTTTATAATAAATCAGACTCGGTCGCCGTGATTGTTGATAACTACTATTCGGCTGCAACGGGCGGGCAAGATGTGATGTCTTCGCGTGCAGATAATGCCACAAAATCCACCCAAAATCCGATTGGCGAGGCGCTGAAAGGAATCGGCGTTAAGTGGATCCGCCAGATCGACCATACATACGATGTTGGCAAAATGCGCGCTACGCTGGAGGAAGCACTGACAACCGATTATGACGGGCCAAAGGTTATCGTTGCGTCCTCTGAATGTATGCTCAACAAACAACGCCGTGAAAAACCGCTTCGGAATGCTGCCATCAAGCAAGGCCGCCGCGTTTTGGTGCCGCGCTTTGGTGTGGATGCGGATATTTGCACGGGTGACCACGCGTGTATCCGCCTTTCCGGTTGCCCGTCGCTTTCCCTCAAGCGGCTTGATGACCCGCTCAGAGACGACCCAGTTGCTCATATTGACCAAACCTGCGTGGGCTGCGGTAATTGCGGCGAAGTCGCCGACACCGCCATTCTTTGCCCGTCATTTTACCAAGCGGTGGTTGTTCATAACCCGACCGGATTTGAAAAATTTGTCGGCAGCATGCGCCAAAAGTTTATTGGTGCATTGCAAAACAGGCGGGGCCGAAAGCGGCTTGATTTTGGCGGAGAAACACCATGAGCGACCGCGGTGAAATTCTGAAAATTGCCATTTTTGCTGTCGGTGGCCAAGGCGGCGGCGTGCTGACCAACTGGATAGAATCGATGGCGCGGGCGCAGGGGTATATTTGCCAAGCGACATCGGTGGCAGGCGTGGCGCAACGCACTGGGGCCACGATTTATTATGTTGAAATGGCGCCAAAAAGCAGCAAAACGCCGGTTTTTTCGCTTGCGCCCTCAGTCGGGGATGTGGACGTGGTTATCGCCGCAGAGCTGATGGAAGCTGGCCGGGCGATAATGCGCGAATTTGTGACACCAGACCGCACAACGCTGATTGCTTCAACCCACAGATCCCTTGCGGTTTCAGAAAAGATGGCACCGGGGGATGGGATCGCTGAAAGCGCTGATGTGATGGCCGCCGCCAAAGTGGCTGCCAAACAGCTTATCATGTTTGATTTGGACAGCATGGCTGTGCGCAACGGCTCAGTCATTTCTGCAAGCTTATTTGGTGCGCTGGCGGGGGCCAAATGCCTGCCGTTTTCGCGCGAAGCCTTTGAAGCATCTATCGTTGCGGGTGGCAAAGGTGTGAAGCCAAGCTTGCGTGCTTTTTCCGCAGCCTTTGACGCGGTTGAAAACCCTGATTTGCAAAAGCCAACAAGCACAAAACCAGCAGCAATAACCGTGCCAACGGGAGGACAAAAACTATTGGCCGCGTGGGAAGGCTTGCAGCGACAAATCCAAGAATTACCAGTGGAAATTCAAGATATTACATTGGCGGGACTGCAAAACGTAGTTGATTTTCAGGATGTTAAATACGGGCAAACCTATTTGGACACTATTCAGGCTTCGGTGGTCAATGATAGCCCAAAGCAAGAATATGCGTTCAGCTATAATCTGGCAAAATACTTGGCAAATGCGATGGCCTATGACGATATCATCAAAGTTGCAGACCTGAAAACCCGTGGCCAACGACTGGGCCGTATTTATGCCGAAATGCGGGTTGAAAGTGTGCAGGCCCTCCAGCTTACAGAGTATTTTCATCCGCGCGCCGAAGAAATTACCAGCCTGCTGCCCCAAAAAATGGGCACGCGCATAAGGGCGAGCAAAAAATGGCAAAACCGACTCAATAAGTGGTTTGGCAAGGGAAGGCGCATTCGCACTGATCGCGTTGGCAGTTTTTTAATGCTTTATATTATCGGCGGCTTGCGGCGATACCGGCTGCGCAGCTTACGCCATTTTGACGAGCAAAATCACATTGACGGCTGGTTAAGCAAAGCGCGGGAAACCATTGTTCAGGACTACGATCTAGCCGTCGAAATCCTGCAATGTCGGCGGCTGATAAAAGGCTATTCAGACACCCACGCGCGTGGGCTATCGAAATATGACCGTATTTTGGCCGCGCTGGGGCCCTTGACTGGCCGTCCAGATGCAGCGGCATGGCTGAGGCGCTTGCGTGAAGCTGCGCTTTTGGATGAGAAAGGCGAGGCGTTAGACGGCGCTCTTAAAACCGTGCATTCGTTTACTTAGGCCATGTTTCAAGCTTTTTCAGCAGGTCCCGCAGCACAGGCTTCAGGCGGGAGCTGTCACCATCCTGAAGGGCTTCTAGCAAGTTTTCTTCGTGTTTTCTGGCCTTTGCAACCAGAATATCCGCTATCCGTTTGCCCTCATCGGTAAAGTGTACCCGCACGCGGCGGCGGTCTTCTGGGTCACCACATCTTTGCACCAGCCCGCGCTTTTCCATCTGGGCAATAATATGGGTGAGCCGTGATTGCTCAGTAAGCGAAATTTTTGCAAGCTGCGTGACCATCATGCCGTCTTGGTCATATAACCCCGCCAAAACCCGCCATTCCGGCACCCGTAGCCCCTCAAGCCGCACCTGTTTGTGAAACTCCGCGCTTGCGGAATCACTGGCTGCGGCCAGCAAATACAAAAGGTAATCCGCTACAAAGCCGGATTTTTTGAGAGGGTCATGTATTTGGGTCACGGTGCGCCTAATTTGTTTGTAGTCGTATTACTAGTTCAGAACATTCCCAATATCTATACTGGTTTGCCGGAAATACCTTGACATAGACTATATGAAAATTCATATTGTTTTGGGGAGTTTAAAATGGACCAGAAAATTCAAGCAAAAATTTTGGCAACAAAAAGCCTGACCAGCCAGATTAAGGAATTCTCGCTAAGTGCCGATGTTGACCTGCCTGAATTTATTGCAGGCGCGCATATTCGTGTGGCTGTGCCAAATGGCAACGTTAAATGTTACTCCCTTATTGAGTGGCCGCAAGACACCACTACATCATACCGCATCGCTGTTTTACTAGACAAAGACGGTCAGGGCGGATCAGAATATATGCACGGGTTGCTTGAAGGCAGCGGTATTGAATTTGAGCCGCCAAAAAACGACTTCCCGCTGGACGAAGCACATCCAGCCACGCTGTTGGCAGGTGGTATTGGCATCACACCGATGATCTCCATGGCCACCAGATTGCGCGCCATAAATCAAGAATTTGAGTTCCATTTTACCGCGCGCAGTGCTGAGAACGCCGCCTATTGTAATGACCTTACGCAAGCGTTTGGCGCGCAGCTTCATTTGCATTTTGATGATGATCCCACAACGGCACTAGATCTGCCGCAGCTCATTGCAGATTTGTCCACCGCCCATCACCTTTATATTTGTGGGCCACAGGGCATGATTGAAGCCGCCAAAAAATTGGCAAATGATGCAGGAATTGCCGCGGAACGCATTCATTTTGAACTGTTCAACGCACCCCAGTCACAAGAAAAAGACCAGCCGTTTGAGGTTGAGCTTTCCTCAACGGGTCAGGTTTTTACCATTCCCGTCGGGCAAACCATTGTTGGTGTTTTGGACGCAGCGGGTGTGGATATCATGTTTGATTGCCAGCGCGGTGATTGCGGAATTTGTCAAACAGACGTGATCAGCGGTGTACCGGACCACCGCGATGTTATTTTGTCGGACGATGAAAAAGCAGCCAATGACGTGATGCAAATTTGTGTCAGCCGGGCAAAATCACCGCGTCTTGTTTTGGATATTTAGGGGGAAGATATGAAAGATCATTCTGAAAATAGCAGCACCGTGTCCGGATTGTTTAAGGGCCACCACGTGCATCGCGATGTATATATCAGCCAAGATGTTTATCGGCTGGAAATGAAAAACCTGTTCAGGAATGTTTGGATATTTGTCGGCCACGAAAGCCAAACCAAAGATTCGGGTGATTATTTTGCGACGCAAGTCGGCAATCAGCCGGTTGTGCAGGTGCGCCATTCTGATGGCGAGGTTTACGTGCTCCTTAACCGTTGCCCGCACAAAGGCACAAAAATCGTGATTGACCGCATTGGCAACACCGGCAAGTTTTTCCGCTGCCCCTATCATGCGTGGTCGTTCAAAACCAACGGCAACCTGTTGGCGGTGCCGCTGGCCAAAGGTTATCAAAAAACTGGATTTGACAAGAAAGACCCCAATAATAGCCTGTCCTCCGTTGGCGCTGTCAAAAACTATCGCGGCTTCATTTTTTGCCGTATGGCGGCGGAGGGCATCAGCTTTGAGGAATTTTTCGGCGAGTCGCTGTCGTCACTCGACAATATGGTTGATCGCTCGCCTGAAGGCCGGTTGGAGGTAGCTGGCCCGCCTTTGCGGTATTTGCACCATTGCAATTGGAAAATGCTGGTCGAAAACCAAACCGATACCTGCCACCCGATGGTGGCGCATGAAAGCAGCGCTGGAACTGCAACCAGATTATGGGAGGAGCTGGACCAGCCCGAGGGCACGCCGCTGCCCCCCGCCATGGAAATTATCGCACCGTTTATGTCGCCTTATGAATTCTTTGAAGATATGGGCATTCGCACATGGCCCAATGGCCATGGGCATACGGGTGTTCACCATTCCATACACTCGGATTATTCAGCGATAGAGGGGTATATGGAGGCGTTGACGGAAAACTATGGCGAAGAAAAAGCCAAAGCCATTTTGGACGATAACCGCCACAATACCGTGTATTTTCCAAATATCATGATCAAGGGGCCTATCCAGCAACTGCGGGTTTTTATCCCGCTGGCCGCCAACAAAACCATTGTGGAAAGTTATATCTACCGCCTTGTTGGCGCGCCAGAGGCCCTTACCGCCCGCACTGCAATGTATAACCGGATGATCAACGCGCCTACATCAATTGTTGGGCATGATGATCTGGAAATGTATGAGCGCGCGCAGGAGGGGCTTGAATCTGACGCCAATGAATGGGTCAATTTACAGCGGCTTTATGAGGAAGACGAAGATTTTGAGGTCGAGGCCGTAGAAAACGGCACCACCGAGCGCCAGATGCGCAACCAGTTTAATGCCTGGGTCAAGTTTATGACAATGAACGAGGGGGCCGCGGAATGACCATTTCAAAAGATGATCTGATTGATTTTATTTACAATGAAGCCCGCATGCTGGACGAGAGCCGATTTGATGAGTGGTTGGCCCTGTGGCAGCCCGACGGCATTTACTGGATGCCGCTGGATTATCAGCAAACCGACAGACTAACCACAACGTCGCTTATGCATGAAGACCTGTTTATGCTGAAACTGCGTGTGGAGCGTTTAAACGGGGTCAAAACCTTTTCGCAAAAGCCCAAAAGCCGCTGTCACCATGTTTTGCAACGGCCCTTTGTTGATGAGATGGACATTGAGAATAACCGTTATATAACAACAACATTTATGCATTATGTTGAAACGCGGCTTGACGAACAGCAGCTATTGGCGCTGACCGTTCGCCATGAGTTGACCCTTCGGGAGGGCAAAATTTCAATCGCCAATAAGCGGATAGAATTGTTAAATTGTGACGCGGCTTTCCGAAATATTCAGCTTTTACCATGACGGACACCTCAAATATGTCAGTCTATGCCGAATTTGCAGATGCCTGCCAAAAATACCCGCTGCGCCCATTTGTGAATACCTTGCCTGAAACCGCCGAAATATACGGTATTCCGGCGGGGGAAATCACGTATTCCGAGGCGATGAGCAAGGTTGAAACCTTAGCCGCGCGCCTGTCAGACGCAGGCTATGGGCGCGGGCATAGGGTGATGCTTTTGCTTGAAAATCGCCCAGCCTTTTTTATCTGGTGGTTGGCGCTCAACAAGCTTGGCGCGTCTGTTGTGCCAATCAACCCCTACCTGCGCACCAGCGAAATTGCCTATATAACCAACCACGCCGAGCCGGCGCTGGCAGTTGCAATATCTCAGCGTATTGAAAACCTGCGCGAGGCAGTTGGGCAGACCGATGTTTCATTGCAAGTTGTTGGCCTTGATGAGCAAATCCCTGCACCGCGCAGCAATGCCGCGCTAGCCCTTCGTGAGGGAAGCCGCGAAAACTGCGAGGCGGCGCTGCTTTATACATCCGGCACAACCGGCCAGCCAAAAGGCTGCATTCTGACCAACACATACTTTCTTGAAGCCGGTGAATGGTATTCAACAACAGGCGGGTTATGTGCGCTGGAAAACAGCGGCGAGCGGATGATCACCCCTTTGCCAATTTTTCATATGAACGCCATGGCCTATTCGTTTATGGCGATGGTGGCGGTTGGCGGGTGCCTAACAATCCTAGATCGGTTCCACCCGCGCAGTTGGTGGAAATCGGTGCGCGACAGTCGCGCTACCTGCCTGCATTATTTGGGGGTTATGCCTTCTATGCTGATGGGCGCAAAGCCTAATTCAGAAGAGAAATTCCCTACAGTAAAGTTCGGGTTTGGCGCGGGGGTTGACCCCAAAATCCATGATGAGTTTGAAAGCCGTTTTGGATTTCCGCTGGTCGAGGCATGGGCTATGACAGAAACCGGCGCGGGGGCGGTTATTTGCGCCAACCGTCTGCCGCGCAGAACCGGTGAAAGCTGCCTTGGCGCGCCCGAAGCTAATCTGGAGATCAAGATTGTTGACGACGCGGGCCAGCAGGTAAGCTCCGGTTCGGGTGAATTGCTGGTGCGGCGCGCGGGCGCAAACCCGCGTCACGGTTTTTTTGCAGGGTATTTTAAAAACCAGGCGGCAACCGATGAGGCATGGCTCGATAACTGGTTTCATACCGGAGATATCGTGCGCCAAGAAATAGACGGTTCGATGTTCTTTGTCGATCGCAAAAAGAATGTCATCCGGCGGTCCGGTGAAAATATTGCCGCCGTGGAGGTCGAATCTGTTTTGCTCAAGCACCCTGCCATTCGCTCAATCGGCGTAACTTCGGTGCCTGACCCCATTCGCGGTGACGAAGTGTTTGCCTGCGTGGTTGTCGACAAATCCAGAAACGCGGATATGGTAAAAGACATCATGGAATGGAGTTTACAGCAAATCGCCTATTACAAAGTGCCGGGCTTTATTGCTTTTGTGGACGCGCTTCCTATGACGTCGACGCAAAAGGTTCAACGCGCAACGTTAAAGGCGCAAGCCGCAGAATTACTTATAGCAGGCGCGGTCTTTGATACAAGGCATATGAAAAAACGGGTGGCTGCGTGAAGCGTGCATCATATGAGGGGGTGGTTCTGGTTGCGCCAACAACCATTCCTTATGTTCGGTATTCGCAGGAAACCGCCCATTGGTGGATCGCGCGTGCCCTTGATACATGCCTTGCATCGGCGGGGCTAAAACCGGCGCAAATAGATGGCTTTTCGGTGTCGAGTTTCACATTATTTCCCGATACTCCTGTTGGGCTAACCCAGCATCTTGGCCTAACCCTGCGCTGGCTGGATTCCGTGCCAACTGGCGGTGCAAGCGGCGTTATCGCCCTGCGCCGTGCTGCGCGCGCCGTTCAAGCGGGGGATGCCGATATTGTGGCCTGCGTGGCCGGAGACAACAACTATGTCGACAGTTTTCGCAAGCTTTTGTCCTCCTTTTCGCGCTTTTCAATGGATGCAACATTTCCCTATGGGTTCGGTGGACCAAATGCCAGTTTTGCCCTAATCACCGATGCCTACATGGCCGAATACGGCGCCACCCGAGAGGATTTTGGTCGCATCGCCGTGGCACAGCGAGACAACGCTTTGCGCAACCCGCACGCGCTAATGAAACGCCCGCTTAGCCTAGAGCAATACCTTAGCGCACGGCCCATTTCGGACCCGATCGCCCTGTTTGACTGCGTTATGCCCTGCGCTGGTTCAGAAGCCTTTTTGGTTATGCGCGAAGAAGATGCGATGGCGCGCGGCTTGCCTTTTGCGCGACTTACCGGCGCGATTGAGCGCCATAATGCCTTTCCCGAAGACCCTATCCAACTTCGCGGCGGTTGGGTGATGGACATCGATGAACTTTATGAAATGGCCCAGTGCCAGTCCAGCGATATTGACCTTTTGCAAACCTATGATGATTACCCCGTAATTTCGATGATGCAGTTTGAGGATTTAGGGTTTTGTGAAAAAGGCCAAGCGCCGGAATTTGTGCGCCGCCACGACCTAACAATCAAAGGCAGCTTTCCGCATAACACCTCAGGTGGGCAGCTATCGGTTGGCCAAGCGGGTGCGGCAGGGGGCTATCTGGGCTTGGTTGAAGCCATTCGCCAAGTCACTAACACAGCAGGCCCGACACAGGTTAAAAATGCCAATCGCGCCATGGTTTCGGGCTTTGGCATGATCAATTATGACCGTGGCATTTGCTCAGCGGCGGCGATTATAACGGGGGCTGATCTATGACCAAGCCACTATTGCCGCCCAAAAAGAAAAACCTGCTACTGCGCACAAAATCACCGCTTTTGCCACCGACTATGCGCTCGCGCGCGGCCATTGGCCTCACGGCTATGGCGGCAGAGGGCCGCTTTGCTTTGCAACATTGCGGGCGCTGCGGCACCATCCAATACCCCCCGCGGGATGCCTGCTGCTCCTGTCTGTCACCTGAATTATCGTGGCAAGAAACCGATACCGAAGCCACTATTTTGGCTGAATCCCGTGTTCATGTATCGCCCGACCCCTATTTCAGGGAGCGGCTGCCGTGGCGTATGGGGTCGGTCAAACTGGCCGCCGGACCTGTTGCTGTTTGCCACCTGCACGGCGATGTAGGGCGGGGTGACAAGGTTAGAATGGCCCTAAAACTTGATAAAGCCGGACAAGGCGTTTTGATCGCGCTGCCCTTTAAAAGGACTGAACTCATGGAAGATGACACCGTTTTGCGCAGCTTAACATCCCACCCAAAGCACCGCCGTATCCTTATTTCGGATGGGCGGTATCCTTTTACCGTACCACTGGTAAAAGCACTGCTGAAAGCGGGGGCTACAACGGTGTTTGTGGGGGAATCTGAGGGCTGGCTACGCGGACCTTGGAAAGACGAATTGCTGCAAATAGACAATGTTCATATCGTGCCGCTTGATGTAACCGACACGCGATCTGTCACTGAATTGGCAGGCGAAATAGGCGGCAAAACAGACATTTTAATCAATACCGCCCGTTTTGTGCGCCCCGGCGGGGTTTTGGGCCATGATACGGTTTTTGCCCGCGATGAATTTGAGGTCAACACCCTTGGCATGATGCGCCTTGCACAGGCTTTTGGCCCGGGCATGGCCGCGCGGGTGGCCGATGGCACTAATTCTGCCACGGCGTTTGTGAATATTCTATCGGCCTATGCCCTCGCCGCTAATCCTGATTACGGCGCTTTTTCCGCCAGTCAAGCGGCGGCGCGCTCATTAAGCCAAACCCTGCGCGCTGAGTTTCGGGCCTCTGGCCTGCGGGTCATGAACGTGTATGTCGGGCCAACAGATGACGAATGGCACCAGCCCTTGCCGCCACCCAAAGTGGCGGGGCCCGCCTTGGCGCGCGCGCTTGTTAACGGCCTAGTTGAGGGGCTGGAAGATGTGTTTTGTGGCGATTTTGCCAAAGACATTGCTGAGCGCTGGAAGCGGGATGCCAAAGTGCTGGAGCGGGAATTGACAGGGGGGCAATCATGAGTGATGCACTAACAAACATGGGCTTGGGCCTCGCCAATAACGAGATCGAGGTTGTGGATTTGACCCACACGCTTGATCCTGACTTCCCGGTCATTATCTTGCCGCCGGAGTTTGGCCAATGCGCCCGGTTTCGCATGGAAGAAGTATCAGCCTATGACCATCGCGGACCGGCGTGGAAATGGCATAATATTTCCATGAGCGAACATACCGGCACCCATTTTGACGCACCAATTCACTGGATTTCCGGCCGTGATATCCCCAATGGCGCGGTTGATGAAATTGACCCCAGCAATCTGGTCGGCCCATGTGTGGTGATTGATTGCTCGGCGGGGGCAGCAAAGGATGATGATTTTGCCCTAACGCCGAAAATCATTCTGGATTGGGAAAAAACCCATGGCGAAATTCCGGAAAATTCGTGGGTGCTGATGCGCACCGATTGGTCAAAGCGCAGCGGTATAGATTATTTGAACATGCGTGATGACGGCCCGCATTCACCCGGCCCAAACCCAGCAGCATTGGAACTTTTGCTTAGTCGCAATATCCGCGGGTTTGGCACTGAAACCGTCGGCACTGATGCGGGCCAAGGTATGCATCATGTGCCGCCCTATCCAGCGCATTTTTTGCTGCACGGCGCGGGGAAGTTTGGGCTTCAATGCCTTAAAAACCTGCACCTTTTGCCAGCCACAGGGGCTATTTTAATAGCGGCCCCCCTTAAAATCAAAGGCGGAACCGGTAGCCCCTTGCGCGTGCTGGCGCTTGTTTCAAAGGATAGAAAATGACAAAATACACAGCCCTGATTACGGGCGGTAGCAAAGGCATTGGCGCAGATCTTGCGCAGAGATTGCTAAAGAATGGCTATCGTGTTGTTTCCTTATCCCGCGGTGCTCCGGATTGGACCCACGAGAATCTGGTCTCCATGAGCGCAGACCTGCTGGATGCCTCTGCGGTGCGGGAAGTCGCCACCGAGATTGGCAACAATTTTGAGATCACGCATCTTGTAAATAATGCGGGCATGATTTGGCCAAAACTGGTTGAGGAGGCCACCCCCGAAGATATTGCGGGGCTTGCGCAGTTGCATCTTGGGTCGGCGCTGACCTTGCTTCAAGCCTGCCTGCCCAATATGAAAAAACAAGGGTTTGGCAGGGTGATGTTTAATGCCTCTCGCGCGGCATTGGGTGCCCCGACCCGCACCGCCTATTCGGCAACCAAAGCCGGGATGATCGGCATGGCCCGCACATGGGCGCTTGAGCTTGCAGAGCATGGCATTACGGTTAATGTTGTGGCCCCCGGACCCATTCAAACCGATAATTTCTGGGATATTATCCCCAAAAATAGTGAGCAGGAAAGTGCATTGGCGGCGCGCATTCCGGTTGGCCGCCTTGGCCGCACCGAGGATGTAACAAACGCTTTTATGTTTTTCTGTGACCCTGCCAATGGTTTTGTCACCGGACAAACCTTGTTTGTGTGCGGCGGCACCAGTATTGGCAGTATAAATTTGCTCTAAGACCCAGAGGCCAAAATGACCATTGATACAGTTCTAAATGCCGCCACCGCCGCCATGCCCTCCGCACTGGAGCGTTTGTTTGAGCTACTGCGTATTCCCAGCATCTCAACTGACCAAGCCTATGCCGGTGATTGCAATCGCGCCGCTGATTGGCTGGTGGATGACTTGAAATCCATCGGCTTTGATGCCAGTCGGCGCGACACTACGGGCCACCCGATGGTGGTTGCCCATCATGATGGTGACGGTCCGCATATTTTGTTTTACGGCCATTATGATGTGCAGCCGGTAGACCCGCTGGATCTATGGCACAGTGATCCTTTTGACCCGAAAATCGAAGACACGCTTTTGGGCAAAGTGATCCGCGCCCGCGGGGCTTCGGATGACAAGGGCCAGTTGATGACCTTTGTTGAAGCCTGCCGCGCGCTGAAAGCTGAAACAGGCAAGCTTCCCTGCAAGACCACGATATTATTTGAGGGCGAAGAAGAAAGCGGCTCACCTTCACTGTTGCCATTCTTAAAAGAAAATGCCGATGAGTTGCGCGCCGACTATGCCTTTGTTTGTGATACCGGCATGTGGGATGCCGACACGCCGGCCATTTGCACAACATTGCGCGGTCTTTTGGGTGAAGAACTGACCATCACCGCCGCTGATATGGACCTGCACTCGGGGGCATATGGCGGGCCAGCCGCCAACCCGTTACGCGTGCTGTCGGACATTTTGTCAGGGCTGCATGATGAAACTGGCCGCGTTACGATTGATGGGTTTTATGATGGCGTAACGCCCATATCCAATACCACCCGCGCGGGCTGGGAAAGCCTCGGATTTGATGCCAAAGAATATCTTGGCACAGTGGGTCTTTCCCATCCGGCTGGCGAAAAAGGTTTTGACACGTTGGCGCAACTGTGGGCGCGCCCCACAGCTGAGATAAACGGCATTTGGGGCGGCTATACGGGTGCTGGGTTCAAAACCGTGCTTCCCGCCAAAGCCCACGCGAAAATCAGCTTTCGGCTGGTCGGGCAGCAAGATCCGCACCAGATCCGCAAGAATTTTCGCGCTTATGTCAAATGCATGCTGCCGCCAGATTGCGCGGTAGAATTTGCCGAGCATGGCACCGCCCCTGCCACTGTTCTGCCAAGCGAAGATGAGGTTTTTGTGCAGTCCTCAAATGCCCTGAGCGCTGAATGGCCAAACAAAAATGTCTTTGTCGGTGGCGGCGGTTCCATTCCAATTGTCGGCTTATTTCAAGAAATTTTGGGGATGAATTCTGTGATGATCGGCTTTGCCCAAGATGACGATCAAATCCACGCGCCAAACGAAAAATACAACCTGCGCAGCTTTGAAAAAGGCATCCGCAGTTGGGTGCGCGTGTTGAGCAGTTTGAACGGTACTGTCAGACAAAAATTTAGTTGAAGTGGGCAAGGTGGCGATTTAACCTTTTCGGATGACAAAAGCCAGCCCTTCCGTTATTTCAAAACCTCCCCCGAGATCATTCGCCTTGCTGTGATGCTATACGTTCGCTTCCCATTATCGCTTCGGAATGTGGAGGACTTGCTTCACGAGCGCGGGATTGAAATCAGTCATGAAACCGTACGGTTTTGGTGGAACAGATTTTGTCCTATGTTCGCAGCTGAGATCCGGCGGAAGCGGATCAATCGGATGCGATCTTACTCAAATTGGCAGTGGTATCTTGACGAAGTTTTTGTGAAGGTCAATGGCGAGATGCACTACCTCTGGCGGGCTGTGGATCACGAGGGTGAAGTTCTAGAAACCTATGTCACAAAGCGGCGAGATCGCAACGCAGCATTGAAATTCCTCAGAAAATTGATGAAACGTTACGGCTCACCTAAGGTGATTGTGACCGATAGACTCCGCTCATACGGAGCGGCGATGAAAGTTATCGGTAATGCTAATCGACAAGAAGTAGGTCGGTGGAAGAATAACCGGGCGGAAAACTCATACTTCCCGTTTCGACGACGAGAACGTGCTATGTTGCGCTTCCGGCGTATGCGAAGTTTGCAAAAGTTTGTCGCCGCCCACTCTTCTATCCACAATCATTTCAACCAAGAACGCCACCTTTATTTACGAGATAATTTCAAGCTTAATCGCACCGTAGCTCTCTCCGAGTGGCGGCTGCTTTGTTCCGCCTAACTACTGGCTAATTTCGGGAAACTGAGACTAGTTCGAATTAGTCTGACAGCACCCTACGTAGGGACACCGGTTGGATGACGCGAGCTGTGCACTCCGAAATCGCGGCAACAGTGGCGGCTGAATTACAACTTAGTCAAACACAAAAAAGGCCCGTCTAATCCGACGGGCCCTTAAAGAATTGATATGAAAGATTAATCTAGGGCATCATGGAGCGCTGGGACAGCCTCGAAAAGGTCGGCAACCAGGCCGTAATCGGCAACCTGGAAAATCGGTGCTTCTTCATCTTTGTTGATGGCAACGATAACCTTGGAATCTTTCATACCGGCCAAGTGCTGGATCGCACCGGAAATACCGATGGCGATATATAGATCCGGAGCCACAACTTTGCCCGTCTGGCCGACTTGCCAGTCGTTCGGCGCGTAACCTGAATCGACAGCAGCACGCGAAGCACCAACGGCGGCGCCCAGCTTGTCAGCCAGCTTCTCGATAATCGCGAAGTTTTCCTCGGAACCAACGCCGCGGCCGCCGGATACTACGATCCCTGCGGATGTCAGCTCTGGACGGTCAGAGGTTTGAACTTTGTCCTCGACCCATTCGGAAAGACCTGGATTGGCAGCCGCCGAAATATCTTCAACCGTTGCCGAGCCGTTCGAACCAGCCGCATCAAAACCGGCAGTGCGGATTGTTAACACTTTGGTAGCATCCAATGATTGCACCGTTTGCATTGCGTTACCTGCATAAGTCGGGCGCTCGAATGTGTTGACATCAGTTACGCCAGTCACATCGGAAATCACCATGACGTCCAGCAGGGCCGCAACGCGTGGAAGGATGTTTTTGCCCGATGCTGTAGCGGGGGCAACGATGTGCTCATAATCGCCAGCCAGCGATACGATCAGATCGGCGATTGGTTCAGCCAGCCCGTTGCCATAAGCGGCATCGTCGGCACAAAGAACCTTAGCAACTCCGTCGAGTTTCGCAGCCGCCTCGGCAGCACCCGAGCACCCGGTAGAGGCGCAAAGAACCGTTACATCACCAAGTACGGCTGCAGCCGTTACAGCTTTGGCAGTTTGGTCAACCGAAAGATCGGCGCCGTTGGTTTCGGCAAGAAGTAGAACAGCCATTATAGAACTCCCGCTTCGTCTCTAAGTTTTGCAACCAGCTCGGCCACGTCGGCAACCATAACACCTGCGGAACGAGAGGCAGGCTCGACGGTGCCCAAGATCGTCAGGCGCGGTGTAACGTCAACGCCGTAATCTGCAGGCGTTTTCTCGTCCATCGGCTTGCGTTTTGCCTTCATGATGTTTGGCAGGGAGGCATAGCGCGGTTCGTTCAAACGAAGGTCAACGGTTACGATTGCAGGCATTTTCACCTTGATCGTTTGCAATCCGCCGTCCACTTCGCGCGTGACGGTGGCGCTGTCGCCATCAATCTCCAGCTCGGAGGCGTAAGTCGCTTGGGACCAACCCAGCAATGCAGAAAGCATCTGGCCAGTAGCGTTCATATCGTTGTCGATGGCCTGTTTTCCGGCCAGCACCAGCGAGGGTTGTTCCTCGTCGATCACAGCCTTTAGAAGTTTCGCAACAGCCAACGGCTCGAGGTCGGTGTGGACGTCATCCGCCGCTACGATCAGGATCGCGCGGTCAGCACCCATGGCCAAAGCGGTTCGCAGAGTTTCCTGCGATTGCTTTACGCCGATGGAAACCACGACGATTTCTTCGACTTTACCGGCTTCTTTCAGACGAATTGCCTGCTCTACGGCGATTTCGTCGAAAGGATTCATAGACATTTTAACGTTTGCCAGATCAACACCGCTGCCGTCCGCTTTTACGCGCACTTTCACGTTATAATCGATCACACGTTTGACAGGCACAAGCACCTTCATAATTGCGTAACTCCGAGTTAATGCCCCGTTAACAGCGGGGGATTGCCAATTTGTTGAGGAATACTGTTTTTTTGTCATGTTTGAAATCGAAAAACGACTCCTGACGTCACAATCTTCCCAAATGTATCGAATCGAGTGAAACAGTAGTTTTGCTGCGTTGCAACAAGAACATAACGTCAACTTCAAATTTTTACAGAATTAACCAATTATTCATGATTTTGCGTTAAAAATCGTATTAGACAGGCTGGAAACGAATCCCTAACCTTTGGGTCCGTCTTACCGTCTGCAACATCCCAAGAATTAACAAAACATTAATACGCGCCCGCGTTGAGTGGTTCGTGTGTCTTTGAAAGGGTAAAATATGGCGATTGATACGTATAAAAACATGATGGGTGGTCTGGAATCTCCGGCGCGAGAGGGTTTGGCCGTGATGTCGGGCAACGCTAACGATTTGGTAAACACTTCGCGTTCGATTTATGTCGGTACTGCGGGGGATATTTCGGTTCACATGATCGGGCAGCCAATTTCGGTAGTGTTTAAATCCGTGCCTGTGGGCGTTTTGCCGATCCGAGCCGACCAGGTTTTGGCAAGTGGCACGACGGCAACAAATATTGTGGCGTTGTGGTAAGCGGACGCAACTTTCGTTGAAAATGGAGCTTGGGGGCGCGAAATGCGCGGTCTCAAACCGTTCAGAGCCATCAATGTGCTGGGCGCGCGGGACGGGTTTCCCATTGATTTCACAAATGGCCGGATGGTTGTGAACGTTGCGTGTCTTATCGTTTTACGGCGTTGGCCCGTGGCAGGTCGGTGCCAAGGGTTTGGACCTGCCTGCCCTTCGGGATTTTGCCATCGCGATGGCGACCGATGCCTTCCCGTACGACACGACCGCGATGCACGTTTACGCACGATTCACGTTGAATTCGGCGGATAGTGTCGATCAGCGGTATCTGTTCATGGTCGATAACAGTGGCGACGACCGGTTTGCAATGTATACCACCAGCGGTGTGGGGTTTCGGCTGGTGACTGGTGACGGGATTAGCGCCGATACCGAGGTTTCCTCTCCGGTTTTGGCGGCGGATACGGAATACCGGACGTTCGTCGGGGCAGATGCTTACGGGCGTAGTTGGGTGGATGATGTAGGCATTCAGACCAACGATCAGTTGTTGTTGTCGGCCGCAACACCAAGCCACGTTGGTTTGGGGGGATACCCTGACCAAGCTTTAAGGGTTCTGGATGGC
Source organism: Paracoccaceae bacterium (assembly GCA_050256375.1). Classification (GTDB taxonomy): domain Bacteria; phylum Pseudomonadota; class Alphaproteobacteria; order Rhodobacterales; family Rhodobacteraceae; genus NORP23. The sequence continues at coordinate 226,889 of JBBWVU010000073.1, forward strand.
CATCTGGCCGAGATTGCGGTGATTTGCAGAGACGACATTCGCGATTGTCGTCTAACGCTGGAACCGCTAGCGCCGTATTATGCCGCTAAAGGGGGTAGCCATACGTCAAATGGTTCGTTCGGGATGGACAAGGTCGCGTTTTATCCCGCCTTGGTTGGTGTTGGCGAAGGGATCGTGGCGCGGAATTTCGGGGCTTTGGGTGCGAGCTCGGTGCAGATGTTGGCGCAGGTTAATGATTTGTTTACCGAAGACGTTCCAAGTATCGCCAGTATCTATGCGGGATCTAACGATGAGGTGACCGAAGTTTTGGCGTTGCCGCAACCGACGGCGACTGCGTTTGATGTGGCGGATGCCGGGAAACTGGCCGTTGGCGGCTGGATTCTGGTTAACAGCGAGCGGCGGATGATTGTGTCGTTAACTGGCAGCTCGGTAATTGTTAACGATGCATAAACCATTGTTCCGATAGGTGGAGACGCTGTTGCGGTGGATACTTTCGGGAATATTTCCGGCTGGATTCAGGCAGTTAAGGCAAAGGACGTTGCGCAGGTGTTTGTTGTGGGTTCGCATTATCTAAACTTTAACACTAGTGGCGATACGGTTAACAGCGAACAAACCCCGCGTGCCTCGGTTCGGCCATTGCAGCGGGCAGCGGCAATGGCCGAAGGGGTCGAATATGTCGATACCTACGCCCATATTCGTGATCTGATTCTGGCGGGTGACGTTGTGCAGGGCGACTGGACAGTTTGGCATCAAGGGGCGACTAATACGCATCTGACACCAGCTGGCGAGGTGGTTTTAGCCGACGCAATTCGGGCCGCGATCTTTTAACGCGCTATTAACGATTGGCGCCGGGGACCCATAAAACGTCTTCGGCGCCATTATTATTGGCCGCGCGGGATGCCACGAAAAACCAGTCAGACAGGCGGTTCAGATATTTGATTACGGAATTGTTAACGCTTTCGGTTTGGGCCAGTTCCACTGCCAGACGCTCGGCACGGCGCGATACGGTTCGGCACAGATGCAAGTGGGCAGACAGGGCGCTTCCACCGGGCAGAATGAAACTTTTCAGCGTTTCCTGCTGGTTGTTCATCGCGTCGATCTCGGATTCCAGGCGGTCTACTTGTGGCTGGGTTACGCGAAGTGGCGGGTATTCAGCGTCTGCGTCGGCCTTCATTTCAGGGCGGCACAGGTCTGCGCCAAGGTCGAACAGGTCGTTCTGGATGCGCGATAGGGCCACGTCTATTTCACCTGTTGCATGCAGTCGCGCCAACCCGACGGTAGCGTTGGTTTCATCCACCGTTCCGTATGCATTAACGCGGGCCGAGTGTTTCGCCACTCGGTCACCATTGCCCAAGGCGGTGTCGCCTTGGTCGCCGGTACGGGTATAGATTTTGCTTAGCGTAACCATGTTAACCTCCGTTGCGAAGCCATGCGTATAACACAATCAGCAGGACGGCGAAAAATTGTAATCCAATGCGCCAGCGCATGATTATATTGGCGTATTTCTTGTGGAATTCACCGCTTTTGGCAAAGCTGCCAACGCCCAGCATCAGGACGGCAAACACCGCGATGCAGGCGACGATGATTAGGTAGAATAATGGGTCCGAGGTCATGATATGCTCCTTTTATCGCAGCTTTAGGCTATTTCATGGACCGCGCCAAGGGCCCTACTGTCGCGATAAAATGCTGTCCAGCAGGCGTGTAGGTAAGATGCGACGCATTATGCCAGCGAAATGTGTGGCCCAGGTTACGTAATATCGCGGGTTCGGGCGGCGGGATTCAAGCGCGTGGATTAGCTTTTTGGTGACGGCGGACGGCGGGAGTTCCGAGAAGTCTTTCTTGCCGGCTGATGCGTTGCGTTTGTCAAGCATCGCCGTGTAAGCGTCGTTGTGATGCGTTGCGTCCCGATCAATCCATTTTTCAAACTGCTTGATTGCGTTGTTTCCAAATTCTGTCGTGATCGGGCCGGGTTCGATCAGTATGAACTCCAACGGGCTGTCTTTATGCTCCATTCGCTGGGCGTCTACGAGTGCTTCGAGGGCGAATTTAGTTCCGCAATATGAACCACGGTAGGGGGTCGAGATGAAACCCAAGACCGACGAGTTGAAAATCACACGCCCAAAGCCTTGTTTACGCATCACCGGGATCAGGCGGTTGGACAAGTCGATCTGGCCAAACACGTTGGTCTCGAAGATGTCCCGCATGGCGTCACGGGACATGTCCTCGATTGCGCCGGGGATGGCGTAGGCGCCGTTGTTGAACAGGGCGTCTAGGGTGCCGCCGGTGCGGGTTAACACTTCGTTAATGGCGGATTCGATGCTGGACTCGTCTTGGTAGTCCAGTCGGAAACTTTCCAGACCCTCGCCGCGCAGGCGTTCGCAATCGGCATCGGCGCGGCATGTCGCGAAAACGCTCCAGCCGCGTTTGTTTAATGTGTGGGCCGCATCGTACCCGATACCGGACGAGCATCCGGTGATTAAAATAGATTTTTGAGACATAATTAACCTTTGTTATACGAGAGCGGCAGCTTTGCACATATTAGTCAGCTTGGCTTCGGCAAGTTCCGTCGTTAGTAAACCAAGCCCGCAGTCAGGTGCAACAACCAGACGGTCGCGGTCGATATGGCTGAGGGCGTGCTTTAAGCGCGCCTCGATTTCTTCGACCGTTTCAATGCGGCTGCTGGCGATGGCGACGGCGCCGAAAATGACGGTTTTATGTTGCAGTTTTCCCAATAGGCTAAGGTCATTGCAACAATGCGCGTCCTCGATGGAAATCTGGTCAAAGTCGGCGACGTCGATAGCGGCGCTTAGCTGGTGGTAGCTGTCGGGGTCGGCTTTTTTGTAATCGTGATCGTCGAGGTGGTCGGGGTAGCCACAGCACATGTGGACAATGCGGGTGACGGATTCGGGGACTCCGTGGAAGCATCGTTCCAACCCCTCCATACCAAATGCTAACGCGTCGTTAACCTTTCGGGCAAACAGTGGTTCATCGACTTGGATATACTGGCAACCAGCGTCAACCAGCGTGAGGATCTCCTTGTTAACGGTTTGGGCCAACGCTGCGTTCAGCTTGGGGCGGTCGTCGTAGAAACAGTCTGCCGTGGTGTCCATAATGGTTAACGGGCCGGGCAGGGTGAATTTCACCGGCACAGGGCTGACGTTCTGGCTGGCGCGCCAATCGTGCGTTCCATAGGCTTTACCGCTGTGTGTGATCGCTTTGCGGATCGCGGGCAGGTCGGTTTCATAGGCGCCGTCGCGCAGAACGCGGTGTTCCAGATTGTCGAAATCGAAGCCCTCAAGGTGACGGCAATGGTAGTGGATGTAATTCTCGCGGCGCACCTCTCCGTCTGTAGGGATGGATATGCCTGCGCGAAGCTGGATGTCGATCACCTCTTTGGCGGCGCGGATAAACAGGGCCTCGTGGGCATCTTTGTTTTTCTCGATGTCGGCGGTGTAATCCTTTGTCGTTTGGGCGGTGTTCATGCCACCAGTTTCTCGTGAATAGTCGAACCAGTCGCGCACGGGTACATAGCTTGGCTTTGGAAAGGCTCCTAGCGTCGTTGTTTCAAGTGGTTTTAGGATTGGCATGGGGTTCCTCGATTTAGATTTCTGACGGGTACGCTAGCTTTGGGTGAAACAGCCTGTCAACCTGGTCTATCGTTTTCGGGGTAAAGTAGTTTTCCCGCTGGACCCCTTCATGGGTCCGATATACACCACATGTATGGCAAAAAAGACTGACACCCCCGATATACCTGATGGCGGCGCGATGACGTCCGAACCGCTGCGCCGCGCGCTTGGGGATCGGTATCTGACCTATGCGCTGTCCACGATCATGCATCGTGCCTTGCCGGACGCGCGTGATGGGATGAAACCGGTGCATCGGCGGATCATGTACGCGATGCGCGGATTAAAGCTGGATCCGACGGGCAGTTACCGAAAATGTGCCAAGATTGTCGGCGAGGTGATGGGTAACTATCACCCCCACGGCGACCAAGCGATTTACGACGCGCTGGCGCGTCTGGCGCAGGATTTTTCGGTGCGATATCCGTTGGTGGATGGTCAGGGAAACTTCGGTAACATTGACGGGGATAACCCTGCGGCGCAGCGGTATACCGAGGCGCGCTTAACCCACGCTGCCGTGGCGATGATGGAAGGTCTGTCCGAGGACGCGGTTGATTTCAAGGACAATTATGACGGTTCCGAGCAGGAGCCAGTCGTGCTGCCAGCTGCCTTTCCGCAGCTTTTGGCGAATGGTTCCACCGGTATCGCGGTGGGCATGGCAACGAACATTCCACCGCATAATGTTGACGAGCTTTGCGCTGCAGCGCTGCATCTGATCAAGTCGCCGAACGCGCGAGACGAGACGTTGGTTGACTTGATCCCCGGGCCGGATTTTCCGACGGGTGGTGTGCTGGTGGAGCCGCGCGAAAACATTCTGAACGCATATATAACGGGGCGGGGGTCGTTCCGGCTGCGCTCGAAATACGAAATCGAGGATATCGGGCGCGGCATGTGGCAGGTGGTTGTCACGGAAATTCCGTATCAAGTACAGAAGTCCAAGCTGATCGAGAAGATCGCCGAGGTTATTAACGCCAAGAAAATCCCGATTTTGGCCGATGTGCGTGACGAGTCTGCCGAAGATATCCGGCTGGTGCTGGAGCCGCGCTCCAAAACGGTTGATCCGACCGTGTTGATGGAGACTTTGTTTAGGCAGACGGACCTCGAGGTTCGGTTTTCCATGAACATGAACGTGTTGATCGACGGACGCATGCCGAAAGTCTCGACATTGAAAGAGGTTCTTAAGGCGTTTATTGACCATCGTCGCGAGGTACTGTTGCGCCGCTCGAAGTTCCGCTTGGGTAAGATCGATGCGCGTCTTGAGGTTTTGGAGGGGTTCATCGTTGCCTTCCTGAACCTAGATCGTGTCATCGAGATCATTCGATACGAGGACGAGGTTAAGCCTACGTTAATCGCCGAGTTTGACCTAACGGATGTGCAGGCCGAAGCAATTTTGAACATGCGCCTACGTTCGCTGCGTAAGCTTGAGGAGATGGAGTTGCGCAGAGAACGGGATGCCCTGAAGATCGAGCGTGCCGAGATCGAAGACCTGCTGGACAGCGAAGACCTTCAATGGACGAAGATATCCGAACAGCTACGCGAAACTCGCAAAAAGTTCGGCAAGAACAGTGATGGCGGCGCGCGGCGTACCGAACTGGCCGATGCGCCTGATTTTGAAGAAGTGCCGATCGAGGCGATGATTGAACGCGAGCCGATTACGGTTGTGTGCTCGTCCATGGGATGGATCAGGGCGCTGAAGGGGCACGTGGCGCTGGATCAGGACTTGAAATTCAAGGACGGCGACGAGGGCCGGTTTATTTTCCACGCGGAAACTACCGACAAGATCGTGGCGTTTGCCAGCAACGGGCGGTTCTACACGATTGCCTGCTCCAATCTGCCCGGCGGACGCGGGATGGGAGAACCTATCCGCCTGATGGTCGATATGCCGAACGAGGCCGACATGGTCGATTTGTTCATCCATAAGGCAGGGCGCAAATTGCTGATGGCGTCCTCGGACGGGGATGGTTTCGTGGTGGCCGAAGGCGACGTGATCGCGCAAACGCGCTCGGGGCGGCAGGTGTTGAACGTTAAGGCGGGTGTGCGGGCGTTGATCTGTAAGCCGATTGATGGTGATCACGTTGCTTGTGTGGGTTTGAACCGGAAAGTGCTGATTTTTCCACTGTCGGAACTGCCCGAAATGGGCCGTGGCAAGGGGGTTCGTTTGCAGAAATACGCGGACAAAGAGGGAGAGCTGTCGGATGCCAAGACGTTCAATCTGGCAGATGGTCTAAGTTGGAAAGACCCCGCCGGGCGTACGCGGACGGAGTCCGATCTGGGTGACTGGATGGGTAAACGGGCGGCGTCGGGCCGGATGGCACCGCGTGGATTCCCTCGGGATAACAAATTTACGGAAGATTAATGCATGAGCAAAAAACTGGTTTTGGTGACGGGTGCTGCGCGAGGGATCGGGTTGGCGACTACGCAAAAGTTTTTGGCTGAAGGTTGGCAGGTTGCGATGCTGGATATAGACGCCGAAACGTTGAACGCGGCGGTTGCAGATATTGGCCAGTCGGATGATACGCTGGCCGTTACGTGTGATGTGTCAGCGCCTGATCAGGTCGCAGCAAGTGTTGCCGCGATTGACGCAAAGTTCGGGCGGATTGATGCATTGGTGAACAATGCCGCCATCGCGGATTTCCGGCCGATTGCGGATACTGACATAGAAACGTGGTCTCGCATCATGGCCGTTAACCTTAACGGGCCGTTCATATGCACGAAGGCTTGCACGCCATTGCTGTTGAAACGGGGCGGTGCGGTGGTGAACATCGTATCGATCTCTGGTCTGCGCGCCAGCACTTTGCGCGTGGCTTACGGCACCAGCAAGGCGGCGTTGATCCACCTGACCAAACAACAAGCCGCAGAACTGGGAAACGAGGGGATACGTGTAAACGCCGTCGCCCCCGGTCCGGTCGATACAGAGATGGCCAAGAAGGTGCACTCCGCCGAAATTCGCGTCGATTATCACGACGTGATCCCGCTTAACCGCTATGGGCTCGAGGAGGAGATAGCCGAGGCGATTTTCTTCCTATCCAGCGACATGGCCAGCTATATCAATGGGCAGGTGTTAGCGGTCGATGGCGGTTTTGAATCTACAGGTATTGGGCTTACTTCGCTTCGTAAGGGGTGACAGAGTGCCCCGAAAATATAGGAACTGACGATGACCCATGCGCATATGAACTTACCCAAAACTGCGGCGAATTATACGCCGCTGTCGCCTGTATCCTTCATGAAAGGCGCGGCACGGACATTCCCTGATCATACCGCAGTGATCTACGGCGAGACACGCCGGAGTTGGTCGCAGACCTACGCGCGGTGTCGTCAACTGGCTTCGGCGTTGACGAAATCGGGGCTGCAAGCAGGCGATGTTGTCGGCTTCATGGCGATGAACACGCCGGAGCTTTACGAGGGGCATTTCGGCGTTCCGATGGCCGGAATGGTGCTGAACGCGCTGAATTATCGCCTCGATGCGAAGACGATTGCGTATATTATCGACCATGCGCAGATCAAGTTACTGGTTACGGATCGCGAGTTTTCCGATATTGTGAAAGCGGCTCTTGCGATGGCGGATGGTTCGCCCATTTTGATTGATATTGACGATCCGGATGCCGAGGGTGGCGAACTGCTGGGCGCGCAGGATTACGAGGCGTTCATCGCGGGCGGAGATCCTGAATTTTCCTACGAAGGGCCAGCCGATGAGTGGGACACGATCAGCATTAACTATACTTCCGGCACGACGGGCGATCCCAAGGGCGTCGTATATCACTACCGCGGCGCGTATCTGAATGCGCTTGGCAACACGCTGGAATGGAACATGGCGGCGCATCCGGTTTACCTGTGGACGCTGCCGATGTTCCATTGCAACGGTTGGTGCTTCCCTTGGACGGTTGCTGCAAAGGCTGGCACGAACGTTTGCATCCGCAAAGTGACGGCGGCGAATATTTATAACGGTATCGCGGATCATGGTGTCGACCACCTGTGCGGCGCGCCGATTGTGCTTAGCTTTATGGTCAACGCGACGGACGAAAAGCGCCCCTTTAACCATCTTTGCAAGGTGATGACTGCGGCGGCGCCTCCGCCCGCGAAAGTTCTGCAGTCCATGAAGGAAGAGGGGTTCGATGTGACCCACACTTACGGATTAACGGAGACCTATGGCCCTGCCGTTTCTTGTGCATGGCACGAGGAATGGAATGACCTGCCGATCGGCAAACAGGCGAATTTGAAGGCGCGTCAAGGGGTGGGTTATGTGGTGCAGGAAGACACCAAGGTACTGGACCCTGAAACCATGATCGAGGTTCTGCACGACGGTGAAACCATGGGTGAAGTGATGATGCGTGGCAACATCGCCATGAAAGGATATTTGGACAATCCGGCTGCGACGGACGAGGCATTCAAGGGCGGCTGGTTCCATTCTGGCGACTTGGGTGTGGTGCATCCTGATGGCTATCTTCAGCTGCGGGATCGGGCCAAGGATATTATTATTTCGGGGGGTGAGAACATCTCGTCCATCGAAATCGAGAGCTGCCTTTATGCGCATCCGTCGGTTCTGGCTTGTGCCGTGGTTGCACGGCCTGACGACAAATGGGGTGAAACTCCTTGTGCGTTTGTCGAACTGAAGCCGGGTTCGGTTGCGACAGAAGACGAAATCGTCGCGCATTGTCGCGAACATCTGGCGCGTTTCAAAGTGCCTAAAGCGGTGGTGTTTATGGAGGTGCCGAAGACCTCTACAGGCAAAATCCAGAAGGTGCCGCTGCGGGCCCTTGCAAAGGCCCTGTAATTAATGGAACGCGCATACAGTAAGGCCACACCTTCTGACAGGGAGTCGCCCGACATTCGCGTCGCTGCGATGCGTCCTAGTCTGGAGGCAGTTGGCAGGTTCGATCCAGCGCGCGCCCGCAGTCGGTTTCTCGAACGGTTTGATCCCGAAACTACGTATAAAATCGAGACGGTCGGTGCTGTCGTCGGGCTCTTCGTATTGGAGCAACTTCAGGACTGTGTATTTCTCGATCACTTGTACATTTTGCCATCAGAACAGGGTCAGGGCATTGGTGGCGAGGTTGTCACATTTGCAAAAGCCTGCGCCGCTGAGAACGATTTGCCTGTGCGCTTATGCGCCCTAAATGGCAGCAAATCGAACGATTTTTGTCTGCGGAACGGCTTCGTTGTTACGGGTAAAGACGAACTTGATACGTACTACGATATTTGCCAGTCTAACGGGACGGCGGACTTGAGGGAGGCATGATTGGAGCTTTGGGTTGTTATAGCCATCGGCGCGGCGTTTTTCCAAAACGTTCGTTCCGCGCTGCAAAAGCACCTTAAGGGGCGGCTTAGCACAACGGGCGTCACTTTCTCGCGGTTCGTGTTCGCAGTCCCGATGATCATGGTCGTACTGGCGGTTCTGGTGTTGGTTCGCGGGTATGAGCTTCCCGTTCCGAATGCACGTTTCGGTGCGTTTGTGGCAGTGGGCGGTATATCCCAAATTACCGCGACTGCCTTGCTTGTCCACCTGTTCGGCTTGCGGAGCTTCGCTGTTGGGACGACTTTTTCCAAAACGGAAACCATACAGGCGGCGCTTTTTGGAATAGTGGTGCTAAGCGATGCGATCACGCTGATGGCAGGCGTGGCTTTGCTGGTCAGCCTTGTTGGGGTTGTGCTGCTATCTTCGATCAACGGGTTGCGCGGCGGAGTATTCAATCGCGGCACGCTTGTCGGGATCGCGTCAGGGACTGCCTTTGCTGTTTCGGGCATCAGTTATCGGGGTGCTTCACTGTCACTGGAAAGCGGCGATTTCATCATTCGCGCCACTTTCACACTGGCCTGCGTTTTGGCGTTTCAAACCGTTATCATGGCTATCTGGCTGAAGTGGAAAGACCCTCGTCAAATCGGGCGGGTGCTGCAAAGTTGGCGGGTATCCGCGCTCGTCGGACTAGCAGGTGGCCTTGCCTCGCTGGGCTGGTTTTCCGCTATGACGCTGCAAAATGCGGCCTATGTCAAAGCTGTCGGACAGATCGAGCTGTTGTTCACCTTCGCCGTCTCTGTCCTGATTTTCCGCGAACGCTCTAACCGGCGCGAGGTCGGTGGGATCATCTTGGTCAGCCTCGGTATTTTGCTATTGTTACTGTGGAAATAATAGCAATCCGGCACTGGCAATAAAAAACCGCGCAAAGATTGCTCTCTGCGCGGTTCGGTAGTTTGATAATGATTAACGTTGGCCGTAGTACAGGTCGACGACGTGTTCTGCTTCTCCGAAGAACAACCAGCGTTGGGCGAACAAGCCTACCATGTGGACCAGTATCACGACCAGCGCGATCATGTGGTTGGCTGGCAATGCCAAGAGCAACACGGCAGGAATTACCGAGCCTAGACCCAAGCCGATGATCCGCAACTTCATGATGTGCTTGCGACCGATCACGTGGATCATCTCGCTCATCAGGTAGTTGGTGCCGGTGTGTGGTTTCTCCAGAAGGCGCACTTTACCCAAGAAACCAAGGCCTGTGGCCGTACCCATGTCGGAACCGGTTTTGGCGAATGCGCCGTCCCCGAGAACCCATGTTGCGATCTGCACGATGGCGAGGGCCAGCATCAGCCAGCCTGCCAGAACAACTTGCGTGGTCAGCAAAGCCCCACCGGCAAACCCGTACATCAGGTACATAACGGAAGTCATTGGTGTGTGCCAACGCGGGACGGATTTCATCTGGGCGTAGATCATCGAGGTGCTGAAGATGGTTAACACCGACAGGAATGCCGCGAGGTATCCGAGCCATTCGATACGGTTATCCATGAAAATCCACAGCAGTGCATAAATACCGAAAACACCCATCGCTGCCATTGACAGCACGCCTTCGCGCGACAGCCAGCTTGAGCGCCATTGGGTGAAGGCTTTGAGGAACCGCTCGGGGTGGCCGAGGTGGAAAAGCGAGGATAGCAAACCGCCGCCAGCCAGCGCGTATGCGATGGCCACGAAGGTGAAGGCTACCCAGCCGGACACGTCCAGCATGCCAAGCCCGAGGAACACCATCATGCCGAAACCAAGGCCGGAAAGTGCGGTGAAGATGATTACTGAAATTGCTGGATGCATCAGAGTTTCTCCAATGTACGGTCAAGCCAACCGAGGAATCCACCGGTTTCTTCGGGTTGACGGGCTAAAAGGGGGCCGAGGATGTCGATTTGTTCAACGTCTGTTTTCGGACGCGGTGGCAAGTATTTGTTAACCGGCTTGGTGCCTTGTTCGGGCATCAAATCAAACCCTTCGCGCGCGGCGGTCAGGATCGAGACGTTGCTTTCGGGGTCCGCGAAGTCACCGAAGTGACGTGCGCCTGCAGGGCAGGTGCGAACGCAGGAAGGCACGCGGTCTTCCTCGGGGATGTTCTCGTTGTAAATTCGGTCAACACATAGTGTGCATTTCTTCATTACACCCTCGGCGGCGTCCATTTCGCGGGCACCGTAAGGGCAGGACCATGCACAAAGGCCACAACCGATGCAGTCGCTTTCGTTTACCAAAACGATGCCGTCTTCGACACGTTTATAGCTGGCACCCGTGGGGCAAACGGTGACGCAGGGTGCGTCCTCGCAATGCAGGCAGGATTTCGGGAAGTGCGTTACCTGTGCGGGTTTGTTTTCCTGTTTAACCTCGAACGTATGCACGCGGTTAAGGAAAGTTCCGACGGGTTCTGCACCGTAGGCGTCCATGTCTGAAAGCGGCGCGCCGTAGTTGCTTGTGTTCCATTCCTTGCAGGAAATCACACAGGCGTGGCAGCCGACGCAGGTGTCCAGATCAATGACCAAACCGAGCTTTTTCTCGGTGGATTGTGGTAAAGTAGTCATTTCCACTCCTTCCCGTATTCAACGTTTTTGGGGCCGCGACCAACAGGGGATTCCTGCGAGGCGATGTTTGGTTGCGATTGCAGGTTCGACGGAGTCTCGGTTTTCTCGATCTTCACGCGAAGGTCGAACCAGGCTGCCTGACCCGTAACCGGATCGGAGTTGGACCAACGTTGGCCATCACCTTTGGAGGGCAGCAGTTCATGGATCAGATGGTTTAGCAGGAAGCCTTTTGTGGTTTCCTGAGCATCATCCTGCAACGCCCAAGCGCCCTTGCGTTTGCCGATCGCGTTCCACGTCCAAACCGTTTTGGGGTTGAGCGCCTCCATCAATGCGACAGGCACGGTGATCGAGTCGTGGTGCGAAGATACTTTCGCCCAGTCGCCATCCTCGAAACCATTGGCTTCCCAGATATCGGTTGGCACATACATTGGATTGTGGCCGTGAATTTGGCGCAACCATGCGTTCTGCGAACCCCAGCTGTGATACATCGCCATCGGGCGTTGCGTCAGCGCGTGGTAGGGGTACTCGTCGTTGTCGACCAAGGTTTGCTCAAACGGTTCCCACCATGTTGGCAGTGGGTCCATGCTTGCGCGAACCTGCTCACGTAGATGCTCGGGCGGTTGAATGTCGCCTTTGCCCTCAGCCGCGAGGCGGAATTTCTGCATGGTTTCTTGGTAGACATCGAAAACATAAGGTTGAACGCTGTCAAACAGGCCGCGCTCTACCGCATAGTTCTGGTAATCCATGTTCCACGGTTTGAAGTAGGAGGCTTCCTCGGGGATATGGTCAATCCAGAAGCCGCCGTTGTCAATATAGGCTTGGATCTGGTTCGGGTTTGGTTCACCACGACCCTTGCCTTTGCCGTCCTTGCCACGGAAACCGGCCAGTGGGCCTACGCCCGGACGACGTTCATGGGACACGATATAGTCGGCGTAATCCTCGAACTTGTCGGTGCCATCCTCATTCACAAAACCCGGTAGGCCAAGTTTCGCGCCAAGCTGCACGAGTGCTGTCTGGAAGCCGCGAACATCGCGGTCAGGTTCTACCACGGGCCAGCGGATGCTGTCTGCAATGGCGTCCGGTTCGCAAATCGGGCGATCCAGCAGGGAAATACAGTCGTGACGCTCAAGATATGTCGTGTCAGGGAAAATCAGGTCCGAGAACGCCACCATTTCGGACGAATACGCATCGGAATAGATGATGTGCGGGATTACATAATCGCCGTTTTCATCCTTATCCGTCAGCATATCCATCACACCGCTGGTGTTCATCGACGAATTCCACGACATGTTCGCCATATACATAAACAGCGTGTCGATTTTGTACGGATCGCCAGCATGCGCATTGGAAATAACCATATGCATCAAGCCGTGGGCCGATAGCGGGTTCTCCCATGTAAACGCTTTATCAATACGTTTGGCCTTACCGTCCGCATCAATCGCAAGATCTTCAGGCCCACGAGGATACCCCAGATGCGGGCCGTTCAGCGGCTTGCCGGGGGTCACATCATGGTGCGGTTTCGGGTGTGCCGAAACGGGTTTTGGATAGGACGGCTTAAAGCGGAAACCACCGGGAACCTCGACCGAGCCCAGCATGATTTGCAACGTGTGCAATGCCCGCGCGGTCTGGAAACCGTTGGAGTGCGCCGAAATCCCGCGCATCGCGTGGAAGGACACAGGGCGACCAATCATCTGCTCGTGCTTTTCGCCACGGAAGTCTGTCCATGGACGATCCAGAACGATCTGCTCGCCAAAAGCGACTTTTGCAAGTTCGGCAGCGATGGATTTGATCCGGTCGGCAGGGATACCACAACGATCGGCGACAGCTTCGGGTTTATACTCATCGGCCAGATACTTGTCGGCCAACAGCATGAAGGCAGGTGTGCAAGGCACGCCGTCAACTTCATACGAACTCTTCATCGCAGGCTTAACGCCTTTCGCGTCCCAAGCAGCAGGGGCGTCTTTTACGCGGTCCCAGACCAGTTGTTTGCCGTCAGCGTCGCGCAGGATCAGGCCGTGCTCGTCGCTATTCTTGTCCTGATTAACCAAGAACGGCATGTTGGTGTAGCGAATCAGATAGTCGAGATCGACGTTGCCGGACTTTAGCAATTCGTGAATCATCGACAGGATAAACAAGCCATCCGTACCCGGCGTAATGCCGACCCACTCATCCGCAATCGCGTTATAGCCTGAACGAATAGGGTTAACGCCGATAACTTTAGCGCCGCGTTTTTTCAGCTTGCCCAGACCAATTTTGATCGGGTTGGAGTCGTGATCCTCGGCCACACCAAAGATCATGAACAGCTTGGTGTGCTCCCAATCCGGCGCACCGAATTCCCAGAACGCGCCGCCCATCGTATAGATGCCGCCAGCCGCCATGTTAACGGAACAGAAGCCGCCGTGGGCTGCATAGTTTGGCGTACCGAACGCCTGCGCCCACCAGCTTGTGAAGGACTGCGACTGATCGCGGCCAGTGAAGAACGCTAACTTTTCAGGGGCTTCTTCGCGGATAGGTTTCAACCAGCCAGCGGCGATCTCATAGGCTTCGTCCCACGAAATTTCCTTGAACTTGCCTTCGCCACGCTCGCCAACGCGCTTCATCGGCGCTTTCAGGCGCGATGGTGCGTAGTGCTGCATGATGCCCGCAGAGCCCTTGGCGCAAAGCACGCCTTGGTTAACGGGATGGTCCTTGTTGCCCTCGATGTAGGCAACTTTGCCGTCGCGAAGGTGGACGTTAATTCCGCAACGACACGCGCACATGTAGCATGTGGTGTGGCGAATTTCGTCGCTGATGTGCGGCGAAGTATCGAGTTGTGGCTGGTGATGCTTGGTCATTTTTGTGACCGCCCTCCCGTTTGATTTAGTGACCCCAGAGGGCGCTTATATTTATACATGCAGATTTATGCAATTAATGGTCGCGTTTGCCAAGTGCGCAAATCCGCCGCAAGTTCGGCTTGTGACATTATTCAGCGTCGATAAGCGGTAATTCCGAGGCCGCCTTCAGATAGCTGGCATCGACAAATTCGTCGTACGAGTCAAGTGCATCATTCAGAGTTCCTTGCGCGACAAAAAACCCTGTCAGTGCATTCAGGTGGTCTTGCACCCCGCCGTTTAGCCACTCATCCCCGAGTTTCGCCGTCGTGCTTGGAAACCTGAACCCTTGCATCGAGGTTGTCACGCCCACGGTGGTCATGTTCATCGCTGTGGCAATATCGGTGATCATACGGGCTGGGCTGCCGTTGAAACTAGCGTTCAGGTCTGCAGTAACTTGCAAAAACCGCGCGACGACTTTGGGATTGTCCGTGCCGAAATTTGAACGAATTACGATTGTGTCGTAATTCGAAATCCCGAGCCTCTGCTTTTGGGCTTCGGAAAGGAGCGGTGTGGCGAAACCCTCTAGCGTTTGCAAGGCTGGGCCCCACCCGCAGGCGATGTCAACTTTCCCCTGTTGCAACGCGGCAGCGGCCTGAGCTGGGGGCATATTCAACATTTCGATGGAGTTGGGATCTACGCCGAAATTTTCCAGTGTCCGCTTCAGATTAAAATGCGCGAGTGTTCCAACCGCGAGCGCGGCGGTCGTGTTGCTTAGAGTAAAAGGGCTTTCGGGCGAATATTTCAGGTCTGGATGCGCGAAGCAGTTTTCGCCTGATGGATAGGACACGGCGATGTCGACAATTTTGAAATCCAACCCGTCGTTGGCAACCGGCAGGAACGGCACTAGACCTTGGGAAAGGGCAATTTGGATGGCTCCGGTTTCAAGGGCTGCATACATGGCATTGCTATTGTCAAAAGATGTCCAGACCGTGGGCACGGCGAGGGATTCGTCGTATGCGCCCGAGATTTGGCCGTAATGGGCGGGCAGGGGCCATTCAGCGAAATACCCGATTTGCAGAGGGTCCTGAGCGACAGCCGGGGTCACGATGGAGGCCAGCGACAGTGTCAGAAAGGTTAACGCGGTTTTCATGGGTCGGCCTTGGAATTTGAGTATTTATGAAAAGAAGAATTGCTGAGTTGTAGACTTTATTTTGACCGACGACAAAGGGAAATTAGCGAATTCGGTTGACAGCCGCGCGTGGTTTCATTCGGATAGTGACCGGACAGATATTATTAAGGCGAATGGTATGACGTGGCTTGAGGACAATACCGATGCAAGCAGTATTCGGGCAGCGGTTGTCGATCTAAACGGAGTGTGGCGCGGGAAGCGGTTGCCGGTTTCTCAATTAAATAAGGTGTTGTCAGAGGGCGCGCGAATGCCGCTTTCCACTAGCACGGTGAATATTTGGGGCACGGATACGGACGACAATCCACTTGTGTTCGATACCGGCGATGCTGACGGTTTTGCGCGGTCTACTGGACGCGGGCTGATACCGATGGATTGGCTGGAACGCCCGACTGCGATGGTGCCACTTTGGATGTGGCAGGAGGATGGAACACCTTCACCCGTGGACCCTCGGCAAGTTTTGGCGCGGGTTCTGGAGCGGTACGAGGCGGCTGGTTTGACCGCGGTATGTGCGATGGAGTTGGAGTTTTATTTGACTGATCCAGCGGGAGCGCAGCCAAAGCCTCCACGCTCGCCTGTGACGGGTCGGCGATTGGAGGGAGATGATGTCCTTTCCATGAGTGAAATTGATGCTTTTGAGGGGTTTTTCGCAGACGTTTATGATGCTTGCGCGAAGCATCATGTGGCAGTGGATGCGGCGATCGCTGAGAATGGAACAGGACAGTTCGAGGTTAATCTGATGCATTGTCCCGATCCGATGAAAGCCGCCGATGATGCGACTTTCTTTAAACGGTTCGTCAAGGGAATCGCACGAAAACACGGTTTCGCGGCTTCGTTCATGGCTAAACCATATCTGGATTTGGCGGGCAGCGGGCTGCATGTGCATTTTAGTGTGCTGGACACCGAGGGGCGCAACATTTTTGACAATGGCGGAGAAGAGGGCACGGATGTGATGCTCCACGCTGTCAATGGTTTGATCGAGGCGATGCCGGAATCTGGCCTGATTTTTGCTCCGCATCTAAATTCGTATCGCCGGATGGACCCGGGGTCACATGCGCCGACTGGGATTTGCTGGGGGTATGAAAACCGTACCGCCGCGATCCGTATTCCGGGTGGGCCTGCCAAGGCGCGCCGGATTGAACATCGTGTGGCGGGGGCTGATGCCAACCCGTATTTGATACTGGCCGCTGTGCTTGGCGCTGCCCTTGAGGGTATCGAGGCGGGAAATCTGCCTGTTGATCCTGTCGAGGGCGATGCCTATTCGCTGGATTTGCCACAGTTGCCGAAAGATTGGGGGCGGGCGATTACACTGTTCGAGAACGGTAAAACCAACGCTGCGATTTATCCTAAGCTGATGCGGCAGGTGTATGCTTTGGCCAAGCGACAGGAGCTGGCGCAATTTGCCGCCAGAATGACTGACTTTGAAATCGCCAGCTACCTTGAGGTTGTCTAAATGAATTAAATCACAAAAAAAGTGCTTGATTTGTTTACGTGATCTGGTGCCAGAATATAACCATTACGCCCGATATGTGGCGAATACCAAATAACCTAGGGAGACTACGATGAAACGTTCAATACTTTTGGCCACGGCCTTGTCTTTTGCAGCTGGCGCTGCTGATCGGCTATCCGATGTCTTACTACATCGCGCGCAGCCCTGAACCGAAACGCTCGCTATTGTTGCTGCTGATCGTGTTGCCATTCTGGACCTCGTTCCTTCTGCGCGTCTACGCGTGGATCGGCATCCTCAAAACCAAGGGTGTCCTTAACATGTTGCTCATGAAATTCGGCCTGATTAATGAGCCGATAATCATCATGCAAACCGATGTCGCCGTCTACATCGGCATCGTTTACACTTACCTGCCATTCATGATCCTGCCGCTTTATGCCAATCTTGTGAAGCTGGATGATGCGCTGCTGGAGGCCTCGGCCGACCTCGGCGCAGGACCGATTTCAACGTTCTTCCGTATCACCATCCCGCTGTCCCTGCCGGGGATCGTCGCGGGCTCGATGCTGGTATTCATCCCCGCAATCGGCGAGTTCGTTATTCCCGCCCTGCTAGGCGGCCCCGATACGTTAATGATCGGTAAGATCCTGTGGACCGAGTTCTTCTCGAACCGTGACTGGCCCGTTGCCTCCGCCGTCGCCATTGCAATGCTGTTACTTCTGGTCATACCGATCATGCTGCTGCGCATGGCGCAATCGAAGGGGGCCGAAACATGAAACGTGGCCTCTTCCTGTCCATCGTATCCTTTCTGGGGTTCGTGTTCCTCTACATCCCGATCGTATCGCTTGTGATCTTCAGCTTCAACAAGTCCAAGCTGGTGACGGTTTGGGGCGGCTGGTCCACCAAATGGTATGGCGAGTTGCTGAACGACCCGCAAATCCTTGGCGCCGCATGGATTAGCCTGAAAATCGGCGTGGTAAGCGCAAGTTTGGCCACGGTTCTAGGCACAATCGCCGCCATGGTCCTGACTCGTTTCGGCAAGGTCCGCGGGCGCGGGTTGTTAACCGGAATGGTCACCGCACCGCTGGTCATGCCCGAAGTCATAACCGGTCTGTCGCTGCTGCTATTGTTCGTCGCGATGGAGGCAGCGTTCGGCTGGCCCGCCGGTCGTGGCATGGTAACAATCATAATTGCCCACACTACATTTTGCATGGCTTACGTCGCCGTCGTGGTGCAATCCCGACTGGTGGATATGGATGATGCGATCGAAGAAGCCGCCTCTGACCTCGGCGCGAAACCCATGCGGGTGTTTTCCGATATAACTTTGCCGATGATCGCTCCTGCGCTGATCTCGGGTTGGTTATTGTCCTTCACGCTGTCGCTCGACGATCTCGTAATCGCCAGTTTCGTGTCGGGCCCGGGGGCCAGCACCTTGCCGATGGTAATTTTCTCGAAGGTTCGCCTTGGGGTCACTCCAGAAATCAACGCGCTGGCCACGCTGATCGTCGTTGTGGTAGCCATAGGCATATCAATTTCGTGGTTCTTCATGCGTAAAAAGGTAAAAACATGAGCACTGGTGACCAAGCATTTCGCGCCAAAGGCAATAACGAGCGTTGGGCGGAAATGACCTACGGCGGGGCGCTCAGCTTTCTGCGCCGCCGCTATTCGCGCGATATCGAGGGCGTGGATGTGGTGGTTAGTGGTGTGCCATATGACAGCTCCGTCACGTATCGTTCCGGCTGCCGGCTTGGTCCGCGTGCGATCCGCGCGGCATCGGTTCAACTGGCGGAACTGGAGGCTTTTCCCTTCGGTTTCGACCCGTTCAAAACCCTGTCCGTGATCGACTGGGGTGATTGCATGGTTGACCCGCACCACCCCGAAACGGTTCCAGTGGACATCCAAGCGCACGCAGCCGAGATCATCAAAAGCGGTGCCAAAATGCTAACCTTCGGAGGAGACCATTTCGTCGCCTACCCGCTGCTGAAAGCTCACGCCGAGAAATACGGTCCTGTCACTCTGATCCAGTTCGACGCGCATTGCGATACGTGGGAAGATCACGGCGGGCTGGACCATGGCACCATGTTTGGCCGTGCGGCAGCAGAAGGGGTGATAGATGTCACCAAATCCACCCAGATAGGGCTGCGCACATATAACGACAGCGATCACGGCTTCGAAATCCTGACCGCGCCTTGGGTGCATCGTAACGGCATCGACGCAGCGTTGAAAATCATCAAGGAACGGGCAGGCGACACGCCGGTCTATATTTCGTTTGATGTGGATGGACTTGACCCTGCATTCGCGCCGGGCACGGGCACCCCCGTTATGGGCGGTCTGGCCAGTTGGCAAGCGCTGGAATTGATACGCGGGCTTGGATCGCTAAATCTGATCGGCATGGACGTGGTTGAGGTATCACCGCCCTACGACCACGCCGAAATCACCGCGTTGGCGGCGGCGACGGTCGCACACGATTGGCTGTGCCTGATCGCGCAGAAGAAGGGTGCGAAAGGGGTCGAAGTCGGGCGACTCTAGTGCGCGGATAGTCGTGAACCCTATTCAGAGGCCAAATTACATGCCATCGTAATGGCAGATTAACAAAATATTAAGAGGGACTAATAAATGATTAAAACTATCCTTGTTGCCGTTGACGGCTCCGATCACGCGCTGAAGGCTGTTGATTATTCAGCTTCAATCGCGAGCGCAATGAATTCAGAATTACGCGTTCTATACGTGCTCAAAAGCCAAAACTTGCCAAAAGGTCTACTGCAGTACGCGGATGCAGAGCATATTATTGGTGGCAATAAAGACATTTTGGAAAAAATGGCTGCGGACATTGTGACTAATGCCAAAGTTTGCCCCGAAGAAGCGGGTGCCACGAACGTTACAACCGAGGTTATTAAAGGTCCGGTCGCACGCTCGATTGTGAAATGTGGGAAAGACTGTAACGTCGATATGATCGTGATTGGCACGCGCGGGATGGGTAATATCGAAGCGACATTGCGCGGCGGAGTCTCGCACCGTGTCGAGCTTTTGGCCACAGTTCCTGTTTTAAGTGTGCGATAACCCAACCAAATCAGAAGAAGATAACCATGGCTCGTAACTCACAAGAATTCGTCTCGCGCTTCCCCAAGGCGACGCAGGAATGGCTGGATGGCCGTCGCGTAGAAGAGGTGGAATGCATCATCGGTGATCTGGTGGGCATGTCGCGTGGTAAAGCGATGCCGTCAAACACGTTTGCGCGCTCTGCCCATACATTCATGCCGCTGTCGATTTTCTATCAAACGGTATCCGGTGATTACGTGGACATGGAGATTTCCGACCAGTGGACGGAACCCGACATGGTTTTAACGCCGGATTATTCCACCGCTGTAGCTATACCGTGGTCCGATGACGTGGCCATTCAGGTTATCCACGATGTTCACGACCTTGAAGGTAATCCCGTCGAAGTCGTTCCGCGCAATGTGCTGAAACGGGTTCTGGCGTTGTATAAGGCCGAGGGTTGGACGCCTGTTGTTGCCCCTGAAATCGAATTCTATCTGACCAAGCCGAATCTTGATCCCGCCAAACCGATTGAACCTACAATGGGTCGCACGGGTCGTCGCGTGGTAAGCCGTCAGGCGTATTCGATGATGGCTGTGGATGACTATGGCGCTGTGATCGACGATATTTATGATTTCGCCGAGGCGGTCGGGTTGGAAATCGACACGATTATTAAAGAGGGCGGCGCGGGCCAGATCGAGATCAATCTGGTGCATGGTGATCCGGTTAAACTGGCTGACCAAGTGTTCCTGTTCAAACGACTGATCCGCGAGGCGGCGCTAAGGAACGATTGTTTCGCAACCTTCATGGCCAAGCCGATGCAGGACGAACCGGGCAGTGCGATGCATATTCACCAATCGGTACTGGATGAAACTGGAAAGAATATTTTTAGCGACAAGGACAGCAAAGAGACTGAGCTGTTTTATAATTTCATCGCTGGCCAGCAGAAATATATCCCCCACGCGATCAGCTTTTTCGCGCCTTACGTGAATTCCTATCGCCGTTTCGTGGCGTCTGGCTCTGCCCCGATCAATTTGGAGTGGGGCGCGGATAACCGGACCACGGGTATTCGAATTCCGATCTCTGGCGCTGCTGCTCGCCGCGTGGAAAATCGGGTGTCGGGCATGGATGCGAACCCGTATCTGGCGCTCGCAGCATCGTTGGCGTGTGGGTATCTGGGTATGAAACAAGGCCTGAAGCCTCGCGACGCTCAGACCGGTGAAGCATATGAACAACCCCGCGCCCTGCCACGCAGCTTGCTTGGGGCGATTGATTTGTTCGACGGGGCGCCCGAACTATCGGAAATTCTGGGCGAAGAGTTCTGCCGCGTTTACAAAGCCGTGAAACGCCACGAAGCCGAGGCATTCCTCGAAGTCATCAGCCCGTGGGAGCGGGAGCATCTGCTTCTGAACGTCTGATGGATTTACTTACCGTTAACGATCGTGCGGGCGAATATCCTGCGTCTTACTACGCCGCCTCCGCACAACCTTTAGACAAGTTTCCCGCTCTTAACGGCAACGAAATCTGTGATGTGTGCGTTGTCGGGGCGGGTTATACGGGGTTGTCCACGGCATTACATCTGGCGGAACGCGGATACGATGTGATCTTGCTAGAGGCGCAACGACTTGGTTTCGGCGCATCGGGCCGAAACGGAGGGCAGGTCGGGTCTGGCCAGCGGGTTGAACAGGATGATTTGGAAAAGATGGTGGGCAAGGATCACGCCCGTGCATTGTGGAAAATGGGCGAAGAGTCCAAAACCACAGTTCGCGAGTTGATCGGAAAGTACAGCATCGCGTGCGGATATAAGCCCGGTGTTATGCACACAGAGTTGAAGCCAGGGCACCTTCGTCACACAAATGATTACGTGGAAAAGCTGCGCAAAAATTACGGCTATGACCAGATTGAAATGCTGGATCGTTCCGCCGTTGAGTCCGCTTTGGGCACCAAGGCGTATTGTGGCGGTTCGATGGATTGGGGCGCTGGACATTTGCACCCTCTGAATTTCGCGTTGGGGTTGGCGCGGGCATGTCAGGCGGCAGGTGTTCGGATATTCGAGGAATCGCGCGTTACGAAAATCAATCGCGGAGAGCCGGCCGAGGTGCGCACGCAGGGCGGTACGGTCAAAGCCAAGTTTGTAGCGCTGGGCGCAAACGGATATCTTGGCAATCTGGAACCACAGGTTGCGGCGCGCGTGATGCCGATCAACAATTTCATAGTCGCCACCGAACCGTTGGGCGAGGACATGGCGCGAAGTCTGATCCGCGATGACGTGGCAGTGGCCGACAGTAAGTTCGTCGTTAACTATTTCCGTCTGTCCGAGGACAACCGCATGCTTTTCGGCGGTGGGGAAAGCTATGGTTATAAGTTCCCAAAGAACCTGACCGAAAAAGCCCGAAAACCGATGTTGGAAATTTATCCGCAACTCGCAGACAACCGAATTGATTACGCGTGGGGCGGGACGTTGGGAATTACGATGAACCGAATGCCGGATTTCCGCCGCCTAAGTCCGAATATTCTGTCGGCATCGGGATATTCTGGGCACGGTGTGGCCACGGCGACCTTGGCAGGAAAACTGATGGCCGAGGCGATCTCGGGTTCGGCGGAACGTTTCGATATAATGGCAAATGTTCCGACGAAACGCTTCCCTGGAGGGGTAAATTTGCGTCTGCCACTGTTAATTCTCGCAATGCTCTGGTTCAGTTTGCGCGATCGGATGTGATGCGGTTGCCACATTTTCACGGTATATTCTGAATGTGGAACCCGCCAAGGTTGTATAAATGCATATTGTTCACGATTTATGATGTTTACGTGAGGTAAATTCTTGAAAGTGCTTTATGGGTGGGGCAGTCTGTTGCGATGTTTTGCACGTTAATAGGTGGCGGCAAAAGTCGTACACTGTGCAAAGCAAAAAAATGAAACTATTGGAGGAAATAACATGAACTATTTTGCCAAACCCTTGGCAGCAGGCTTCGTAATAGCGTCCATTGCAGCAGCACCCGTGCTCGCAGCAGGTACGCACCCGGTAACGGGCGAAGCATTGGCTGATGACCAAACATTTACGTACAGCTTGCTAGACGACTCGACATCGCTCGATCCACAAATTATCGAAGATGTTAGCGGTTCCGCATTCGCGCGCGACCTTTTTGAAGGTCTGATGAATCAGGACGGCGACGGCAACCTAGTTCCGGGTGTTGCGACTGGCTTCACAACGAACGCCGACAAAACCGTTTACACATTTAACTTGCGTGACAATGCTAAATGGTCCGACGGCAACCCTGTAACAGCACATGACTTCGTATACGCTTGGCGTCGTGCGGCTGACCCAGAAACAGGTTCCCCATACTCGTGGTTCATGGAAATCATGGCCATCGCGGGCGTTGGTGACGTTCTTTCCGGCGACGAAGCCCCAGACACTCTTGGTGTTCGTGCGGTTGACGATTTGACATTCGAAGTAACATTGACAGCTTCGCTGCCATACTTCGCGTCGATGACAACACACGCAACTACATTCCCGACACCTTCCTGGGTGATCGAGGAGCATGGTGCTGAATGGACTCGTCCTGAAAACATGGTTGGTAACGGTGCTTACGTTCTAACCGAGCACATTCTGGGCGAAACAAGTACTCGTGAACGTTCCACTACTTACTGGAACAACGAAGCTACTATCGTTGATACGGTTACGGCTCTGATTATCGCTAGCGATGACACAGCGCTAACTCGGTATTTAGCTGGCGAACTTACCATTGGTCGCGTTCCATCAGGTCAATATCTGCGTCTGAAAGCAGAATATCCTGAGCAGGCAAAATCTAACCCTCGTCTGTGTACATACTACTATAGCCTCAACATGGGCGAAAATGGTCCTGAATCGCTGAAAGATATCCGCGTTCGTCAGGCTCTTTCGTATGCTGTTGATCGTTCAATCATTACTGAAAACATCCTTCAAGCTGGTCAGATCCCTGCGTTCACCTTTACACCAGGTGCAACTGCCGGTTTCGAAGTACCTGAAGTTGAATTCGGTATGATGTCGCAAGACGAGCGTAATGCAAAAGCTGTCGAGCTGTTGGCTGACGCCGGTTACGGTTCAGACAATCCGCTTGAGCTAGAGCTTCTGTACAACACTTCCGAGGGCCACAAAAGCATCGCGACTGCGATCGTTCAGATGTGGAAAGAAACCTTGGGTATTGATGTGACTTTGGCGAACATGGAATGGAAAACATTCTTGCAGACCAAAGGCGACGGTAACTACGATATCGGTCGTGCTGGCTGGTGTGGTGACTATAACGAGGCATCTACATTCCTTGATTTGGTTAACTCCGGCTCTGGCTACAACGACAGCAAATTCTCGAACGCTGAAGTTGACGCGCTGTTGGAATCCGCCAGAACTATGGACGATGCATCTGCCAACTACACTCGCATCGAAGAAATCGTAGCGACAGAAATGCCATTGATCCCTGTGTATCACTACACTGGTGTTGGTTTGTATTCGCCAAGCCTCAAAGGCTGGCCTTTCGGCAACGTTGAAGGCAATTGGTACTCCCGCGACCTTTATATCGTTGAGTAACAGTACGCTTTGAAATCTGGCACCGCGCGTTAACTCGCGCGGTGCTGTTCTTTGTCAGTTCGGGACACTACGCCGAGCGAAAATTCTTATAGGTAATGACATGCTAAATTACGTGATCAAGCGAGTGGGTTTCGCCATACCGACTATGCTGATCCTGATCGTGTTTTCTTATGTGCTGATGCACGCCGCCCCGGGTGGCCCCTTCACGTCGGAAAAACCGCTTCCACCACAGGTACTCGCGAATATCGAGGCCAAATACGGTCTGGATCAACCGCTTTGGCGACAAATCATCAACTATGTTTGGGGAATCCTCGTCGAGTTCGATTTTGGACCGTCGTTCAGATACAAGGACCGTTCGGTTAATGATATCATCGCACAGGGCTTCCCCGTTACGATCAAATACGGTAGCTGGTCGTTCGTTGTTGCTGTAGGTTTTGGCATCCCGCTGGGTGTTATTGCTGCGGTTAGACAAAATACATGGATCGATTATTTCGCTGTCGGCTTTTCTATTGGCGCGGCTGTGTTGCCGAATTTCGTGATGGCTCCGCTGTTGGTGATCGTCTTCACGTTATGGCTTGGCTGGCTGCCCGGTGGCGGTTGGAACGGCGGCGATTTCGAGCATCTGGTGATGCCGGTGATTGCACTTTCAACCAGCTATATGGCGTCGATTGCAAGGATTTCACGTTCCTCGATGCTAGAGGTCCTGAACAGTAATTTCATACGCACCGCACGCGCCAAAGGTTTGCCGGAACGCACCGTGATTTTGCGCCATGCGCTGAAACCGGCGATGTTGCCGGTCATCTCTTATCTTGGGCCTGCGTTTGTGGGAATTATTACCGGATCGTTTATTATCGACCTGTATTTCAGCACTGGCGGGATTGGAATTCACTTCGTTAATGCCGCATTGAATCGCGACTATTCGGTCATCATGGGGCTAACGGTGCTGGTTGGCTCGTTAACCATTATATTCAACCTTCTCGTTGATCTGATCTATGCGTGGATCGATCCGAAAATCCGGTATTAGGGGGTAGAAATGATAGTAGCAAATAAAGCCAAAATTCATGAAATGGCAGAAAATCTTGCTGAAATGGACGCTGTAAAAGGCCGATCTCTTTGGACAGATGCACGTCGTCGTTTCCTGCAAAACAAGGCGGCCACCGTTAGCCTGTTTGTTTTGACGTTGATCGTGTTGTTTTCTTTCATCGGGCCGTATTTCGCGGTTTGGACGAACGAACAAATCGACTGGTCCGTATTGGGAATGGTTGCTGAAAAAGGGCAACCATCATTTGAAACAGGCCATTTCTTTGGCACGGATTCATTGGGCCGCGACCTGTATTCCCGCGTTATCCAAGGCACACGAATTTCCCTATCCGTGGGCTTTGTGGGGGCATTTGTGGCTGTGCTCATTGGTACTTTTTACGGTGCTATATCGGGTTACGTCGGCGGGCGCACGGATCAGATCATGATGCGTATTGTGGACATTCTGATGGCCATCCCGGGTATGTTCGTTTTGATCCTGATGCTAGTGGTTTTTGGCCGATCGATCTTGATGTTGTTCGTTGCCATCGGCCTGCTGGCTTGGCTGGACATGAGCCGCATCGTGCGGGGCCAAACCCTGTCTATTAAGGGCAAAGAGTTTATCGAGGCGGCCCGTGCGACCGGTGTGACAAACGCGAAGATTATCACCCGCCATGTGGTTCCCAATCTTCTGGGTGTCGTCGTGGTTTACGCATCGCTTCTGGTGCCAGGTATGATTTTGGCGGAAAGTGGCATCTCGTTCCTCGGACTAGGCGTGCAGGAGCCCAGCACCAGTTGGGGGGCGTTGATCTCGGACGGGGCAAGGACAATTCGCTATGACACCGAATGGCAATTGCTGTTCCCGCTGGCGTTCTTTGTGACCAGCCTGTTCTGTTTCTATTTCATTGGCGATGGTCTGCGTGACGCGCTAGACCCGAAAGATAGGTAATCGCTATGAACTTACTTGAAGTAAAAAACCTGAGCGTTGAATTTTCGACACCTGACGGCACCGTCAGAGCTGTTAACGATGTTAGCTTCTCGGTTGATAATAACGAAACCCTTGCCATCGTTGGTGAATCCGGTTCGGGCAAAAGCCAAACTGTTTTCGCAATCATGGGTCTGCTAGCTCAAAATGGACATGCAACGGGAAGTGTCATGTTTGAAGGGAACGAGATTCTTGGGCTGCGGGGCCCCGAACTGAATGCCATTCGCGCTCAGAAAATCGCGATGATTTTTCAGGACCCGATGACCAGCCTTAACCCTTATATGCGAATCTCGGACCAAATGGCCGAGGTCCTTGTGCATCATAAAGGCATGTCTAAATCGGATGCCGTCAAGCAATCCATTGCGATGCTGGACGCGGTTAAGATCCCCGAGGCAAGAAATCGTATACGTATGTACCCGCACGAATTTTCGGGTGGTATGCGACAGCGTGTGATGATTGCAATGTCCTTGCTGTGTCAGCCTAAACTGATAATTGCGGATGAACCGACAACCGCGCTGGATGTTACCGTGCAAGCACAGATTATGCGCCTGCTGGACGACATTAAAAAAGACCTCGATACGGCGATTATCCTGATCACGCATGACCTTGGTGTTGTTGCCGGAAACAGCGACGAAACCCTTGTTATGTACGGCGGCCGGGTCATGGAAGTGGGCACTACCGAGCACGTTTATGCTGCGCCCACGCACCCCTACACCCAAGGCTTGATGAGCGCGGTTCCGCGCCTCGACATCATTTCGGACGAGCTTGTCACGATTCCGGGTAACCCGCCCAACATGATGCAATTGCCCAAGGGCTGCCCTTTTGCGGCGCGCTGCCGGTTTGCGGTTGACGATTGCCTGACGATTATGCCTGATCTGGTCCCGACCGGAGACCCGGACGGACACATGCGCGCCTGTAATATAGCGACGGAGGATTTGGTATGAGCAACGAAGTAATCATGAACGTCGAAAACCTGAAGGTCTATTTCAAGGTCCCTGTGCGCGACGCGATGCCATGGACGAAACCCGACGTTTTGAAGGCTGTCGACGGTGTCAGTTTTGAGCTGAAAGCAGGCGAGACGCTGGGGATCGTTGGTGAATCCGGTTGCGGCAAGTCAACTTTGGCCCGCGCGGTTATCCGCATGATTCCGGCTGAAACGGGTCGGGTTTTGTGGCTTGGTGACGATTTGTTAAGCATTTCGAATAAGGAAATGCGTTCGCATCGCAAAGAAATCCAAATGATTTTTCAAGATCCTTTGGCAAGCCTCGATCCGCGCATGAATATCGGTGAAATCATTGCCGAACCGGTCAAAACCCACTTTCCAAAAACTCCGAAAGCCGAGATTAAGAAGCAGGTTACCGATGTGATGAAGCGGGTTGGTTTGTTGCCAAATCTGGTCAACCGCTACCCGCATGAATTCTCGGGCGGGCAGTGCCAGCGTATCGGCATCGCGCGGGCGTTGATCCTGAAACCGAAGCTGATTATCTGCGACGAGCCGGTTTCGGCACTGGATGTATCCATTCAGGCGCAGGTGGTTAACCTGTTGAAAGAACTGCAAGAAGAGATGGGCCTCGCCCTGATTTTCATCGCGCATGACCTTTCCATCGTCAAGCATATCAGTACCCGTATTATGGTTCTGTATCTTGGCAACATGCTGGAACTATCCGACAGCGAAGATCTTTATACGACGCCGCGCCATCCCTATACACAGGCGTTGATCTCGGCCGTTCCGATCCCTGATCCGACGATCGAGAAGGACAAGGAACTGATCCTGATCGAGGGAGACCTACCGTCGCCCATAAGCCCACCATCTGGTTGTGTCTTTCGAACACGTTGCCAACGGGTCAAGGATATTTGCGCGCAAGAAAAGCCGGTTTGGAAAAATACGGGGAAAAATCACATGGTCGCCTGTCATTTCCACGACTAATTTCGCGTTTAGTAACCGAATCTTAACCTTTTCCGCGTAGTAATATGCGGGCTGGGCAGGACTTGAAACGTTCATAGGGTTATCGCGCCGGGCAACGCAGTTTAGCAAGAACACGCGCCCTATGCGGCGGTGTTTTCTGGAAAAAGACACCGCTTGGCACGTTCAGTGTCGGGCAACCGGCGCGATAGCTTTGCTAACTCCGGTCTATTTAACCCGACAGACCACATCGGTCCTGCAGCAGGGCCTTTCACGAAATCAGACAAATCAGGCGCGGGTTTACCCGAACGCCTTCTTTGTCGTGGGTTTTACCCCTCCATCGCTTCCAATTCGTCAATCATTGAGGAAATCAATGACAGGCCTTTGTCCCAGAATGTAGGGTCGCTGGCATCCAGACCGAAAGGCGCCAATAGTTCCTTGTGATGTTTAGAACCACCCGCTTTCAGTAAATCGAAATACTTCTCCTGAAATTCCGGATCGCCTTCTTCATAAACGGCATAAAGCGCGTTCACTAAACCGTCACCGAATGCATAAGCGTAGACATAGAACGGTGAGTGGATGAAATGCGGGATGTAGGTCCAGAAGGTCTCGTAACCCTCCATAAAGTTGAACCCGTCGCCAAGGCTTTCATGCTGGATTTCCATCCAGATCGCGTTGATCTGGTCTGGTGTCAGTTCCCCTTCGGCACGCGCGGCATGCACGCGGCATTCAAAGTCGTAGAACGCAATTTGGCGGACGACGTTGTTAATCATATCCTCAACCTTGCCCGCCAGCAGACGTTTGCGGGCAGCCCGATCTTTCGCATTATTCAACAGTTTACGAAACGTCAGCATCTCGCCGAATACAGACGCAGTTTCTGCCAGAGTCAAAGGCGTATCCGCCAACAACTCGCCTTGCTCGGCGGCAAGAATCTGATGCACACCGTGGCCGAGTTCATGCGCTAAAGTCATCACATCACGCTGTTTTCCAAGGTAATTCAGCATCACATACGGATGGACATTGGTAACTGTCGGATGTGCGAATGCGCCCGAAGATTTCCCCGGTTTAACCTCGGCATCAATCCAGCCTTTGTCGAAAAACGGCGCCGCCAGTTCGGCCATACGCGGATCAAAGTCTGCGTATGCATCCATCACCATGCTGCGCGCCTGATCCCACGGGATAACCAGATCGTCCTCGCCGGGCAAGGGAGCATTGCGATCCCAGACCTCCATCTTGTCCAGCCCCAGCCACTTGGCCTTCAGGGCATAATACCGATGCGACAGCTTCGGGTAAGCCGCAACAACCGCATCACGCAAGGCTTGCACCACCTCGGGCTCGACATCATTTGCAAGGTGGCGCGACATTTGCGGAGTCGGCAGCTCGCGCCACTTGTCCTTGATCTCTTTTTCCTTGGCCAGCGTGTTGGTAATGCGTGCAAACAGCGGCGTATTCGCGCTGAACACTTTGACCAAAGCCCGCACGCCGACTTCACGTCGTGCACGATCCGTGTCTGACAGCAGGTTCAACGTCGCCTCCAACGTTTGCTCCTCGCCGTCCACATCAAAAGTCAGCGCTGCCATGGTTTCATCAAACAAACGATTCCATGCAGATATCCCAACGACAGATTGGTCGTGCAGAAACTTTTCCAACTCGTCGGACAGTTGGTACGGCTTCATCTTGCGTATACTGTCAAACACCGGTTTGTAGCGGTTTAGATCAGAATTCTCTGCCAGCAAACCCGCCAGAGCGTCGTCTTCGATCCTGTTCATCTCTAGGCTGAAAAACACCAGATTGGCCGACATATCGGTAATTTGCGCCTGCATATCCGCCATGAACTTGCCGCGATCCGCGTCCGTCGTGTTTTGGTAATACAGCAGCCCCGCATAAGACATCACGCGCCCTGCGACCTGCTGGATGCGTTCATAGCGCAGCACACATTCCAGCATGGCAGCCGCGTCCAGCTTATCCAGATTGCCTTGATAATCGGCGCCAAAAGTTGGCCCTTCATCACCCAACCACTTCAAATCAGCGGTGATTTCCGGCCCGTCGGTTGAAGAATACAAATCGTCCAAATCCCATTCGGGCAGGTCGCCCATATTGCCATCGGTGGCAGCTTCGCGGTTGTCTCTGAAAATTTCGGTGTGTTTGAACATAATGGTCTCCTGAAAAGCATTTCAATACTGATAAGCTGACAACAGCAGAGGCGAAAGCCTTAAAACGTTAAATCCACGCTCACCGGAAAATGGTCCGAGGCTGTTAGCAGCGCGTCGCGCAAATTATCATCCTTAAAACACTCGGGATCATCAAACGGGTGCCATATCCGCCAAGCTGGGGCCGCCGTTTGCGCCAGATCGGGTGACAGCATTACATAGTCCAGCAAGGCGTTAAGATAGCGTTTATATTTGCTGATATAGAACCGAGAAGTCGCCAGCGACCACGATTGCCGCGGGTCCAGCATGATCGCGGCATGTGGCTCGACCATCTCCATCGTGCCCGCATCACCTAGCACGATCTCGACGCCGGATTTCGCGAACAGGGTCTCGAAGTCGTTCACTCCAGGCCCGTCATTGAAATCCCCCAAAACCACCAATGGTTCACCTGCTACCAGATGGGCTTCGGCCCGTTGCCGGATCCAGATACACTGCGCCAACTGCTTACGACGGTTTTCAACCACCATTCGCAGCTCGTCTGCGGCATCCTTCGCCCCGTAAGTCGATTTCGACTTGGTATGGACCCCAATGATTCGCAGATTTCTCTTTTTTGCCAAATACTCAACCGACAGCTCGACAGGCGGCTTGGAAAACTCGAAAATTCCTGCCTGGCCGTCTACTTCAACGTCATACCGGAATTTCCCGTCAAACCGAGGGGCTACGGCATCCGAACTGCCATCCGAAATTGCGCCTTGTGGATCATGCGTAACGCGCACCACGTAAGGGTCGTACATCACGGCCAGCTCTTGATGCGTTTCATTGGCGAATCCCATGGTCACCGCGCTCTGGCGAAGTCCGAAATGCTGTGCGAACCCCTCCAAGGCTTTCACGGTGTCCTGCGTTTGCCCTGTGTTGGGGGCCTCGACGATCAGGATCAAATCCGCATCGACCTGCCGGATCACTTCGGCAATTGCTGTTGCCTGATCTACCCGCCGAACGTCATAGCGCCGTGACCAGCCCTGATCCATTTGCAGATTACTGTCCTTGTCGAACAGATCCTCGAACCACTCGACATTATACGTGGCGATCCGCATGTTAGGCGGCCTCGTGGGTCTGCTGTATCTCGGTCCAAGCATTGTTTATGGTGATCAGCCGCGTATTGGCCAGCGCAATCGCTTCCGAGGGTAATCCCCGCGCAATCAGGTTATCGGGGTGCGCCTCACGCACCAGCCGCTTCCACGCCTTGCGGGCCTCGCCAAGGTCGGCGCCATGTTCAATTTCCAGCACCGAGTAGGGGTCCGGTGCCGCTCCCGGTACATAGCGCGAGCGCAAACAGGTGAACAACTGCAGGGGCAGCCCGAAGATCCGGCTAACGTCTTCGATAAACGCATCCTCGGAAGGGTGGTAATGCCCGTCCGCCATCGAGATATGAAACAGTCCCTCAACCAAATCGCGTAAAATAGCGCTGTCGTCCTCAAACATCTTGCCGATTTTGGTAGCATAAAATTCATATCCGGCCACGTCAGTGCGGGCGAGATCGAACAGACGGCCAGCATCGGCCTCGTCTTCAGGCGGGATTTGGAACACTTGCCTGAAGGCTATAACCTCATCGCGGGTCACTTTGCCGTCGGCCTTGGCCATTTTCGCGCCCAGTGCGATGACCGCGATGGTAAACGCCACGCTCTTTTCAGGCGGGCGTTTCAGGTTTTCGAAGATCGCAGAAAGCCCTTCGCCTTTTGCAAGCGCGGATAATGCTTCGGAGATGCGGGTCCAGATTGACATAGATATAGCTTAACAGATTAATAAGAATGTGAAACCGAAGGTTGTTAACAAACGGTCAAAGAATTTTTTGTAACAATATCAAGTCCAACCATCGGTCAAACTTACGCCCCGCTTGCGGGATAACGCCAACCTGCGAATATCCGGCCTTCGCATGAAATTTCACAGCGGCAATATTATCCGCCGAGATCCCTGCAAGCATAGAATGCACCCCGCGTGCCTTTGCGTGTACCTCAAGCGCGTCCAACAATGCCGCCGCAACACCCGTGCCTTTCGCCGCATCGCTCAGAATAACTGTGTGTTCCATCGTTTGTGCATAACCAACGCCTGCACGAAACTGACCATATGTTGAGAACCCAACCAACTGACCGTCTTCCTGCGCCAACAGAAACGCATATCCGGCAGCCTGTCGTTCCATGATCATGTCATGCAGGCTTTCTTCGGACTTTTCTACATTGTTAAAAGTGATCGTCGTATCACGTATCAATGGGTTCCAGATCGCGGCAATAGCCTCGGCGTCATGGGTCCTCGCGTTCGATATTTTCACATCTGGCTGGCGCAAAGCGTCGCGAAGGTCAAAAATAGTACGGCTAGACCAAGTCCCGCCCAAGTGCCCTTAAGCGAACGTGTGTCTTCGCATTCGGCTGCAATCAACAGTGTTTTGTTTTTGTACGGAATCATCGTGACGTCCACCAGTTCGATAATATTTCGTTAAGGTGATGCTAGACCTCACCGTGTTTCAATAGCAAGCCACGATCCCGCGACAATTTCGTGAGCGCACAAAAAAAACCGCGTCGAAACGCGGTTTTTCAGGGTATTTTAAGTGATTAGCCGCCGATGCCGGCCAAATACGCAATTACGTTGGCGCGATCGTCTTCGCGCTTCAGGCCCGCGAAGGACATTTTCGTGCCCGGTGCAAAATCCTTCGGACGTTTCAGGAACGCGTCGAGCTGCGCCGGAGTCCAGTTGCCCTCGATGCTCGACAGTGCGTCGGAATAGCCATAACCGTCTACACCACCAATATCGCGATCAAGAATTGCGTACAGGAACGGGCCAGTTGCATTCGCACCGTCTTCGAGTTTGTGACAGGATTTACATTTCTTGAATACTTTTTCACCAGCAGCAAGATCAGCAGCGGCGTAAAGCTCGCCGAAAGTCGGACCAGCGGCTTCTTCAACTTCGCCGGATGCCATTTCGGTATCGTCGCCTTCAACTTCGATTACATAAGCTGCCTCGGTTTCACCGTGGTCGCTGCTAGTGTAAATTGTTTCAGCACCCCATTTTACCAATAGGAAAATCAAAAGGCTGCCGCAAACGCCGCCGACAATCTTTGTTGTTGTCATAGTATCCATGGGTGTCTTCACCTTGTTTTGTCAGGGCTACGCCCCCTTAATATGCTGAGGGATGTTCTAGCCGCTTCCCCTATCGCTTTGCAAGGTGTAGAAGCGCGACGAAACGACCGATGTAGGGTATTAGGATGACAAATGTAATTTCTTTCCAAGGTGAGCTAGGCGCTTATTCGCATCAGGCTTGTGTCGAGATGTTCCCGAACATGGAAGTATTGCCCTGCAACACTTTTGAAGGGGCAGTTGCTGCAGTTAAGGACGGCCGTGCAGAGCTGGCTATGTTGCCCGTCGAGAACTCGACTTATGGGCGGGTTGCGGACATTCATCACCTGTTGCCGGAAACAGGTTTGCACATCATCGGAGAGTATTTCGTGCGTGTGCACATCAACCTGATGGTTGTTCCGGGCACTAAGCTGGAGCAGGTCAAACACGCCTTGAGCCACACGGTTCTGCTGGGCCAATGCCGTGGTTTCTTGAAAGAACATTCGATCCAGCCCAGTACGGGTGTGGACACTGCCGGCTCCGCCAAACACGTAGCTGAGGCCGCGGACGCCGAGGTTGCCGCGCTGGCTTCGGCACTTGCTGGTTCGATCTACGGATTGGAGACGTTGGCCGAAAATATCGAGGATAACCAGCATAATACCACACGTTTTCTGGTGATGGCACCAGAGCCGGAGCGCCCATCTGGTGGCGACATGATGACTACGATCGTGTTTCAGGTGCGCAATATTCCTGCAGCCCTTT
This sequence comes from Paracoccaceae bacterium, assembly GCA_050256375.1. Taxonomy (GTDB): domain Bacteria; phylum Pseudomonadota; class Alphaproteobacteria; order Rhodobacterales; family Rhodobacteraceae; genus NORP23. Next base: position 261,291 of record JBBWVU010000073.1, read on the forward strand.
ATAAGGCTATGGGCGGGTTTGCGACGAATGGCGTGAACATGTTGAAGTTAGAAAGCTATATGGTTGGCGGGAACTTTACGGCCACACAGTTTTATGCGGATATCGAGGGCCACCCCGGAGACCCCGCCGTTGACCGCGCGTTGGAAGAGTTGGCGTATTTCACCACCCATCTGGATATTCTGGGCGTATATAAAATGGACGCATACCGCACGTCGGTCAGATAAGCTGTTTAACCCGCGCGCGCCGAATTCGATTTCGATCGATCGCGATACTCTATGGTCATCCGTTTGGCGAATGCGTTCAGGTCGGTTCTTAAGCGTTTGTTAATCCGGCGACGGGCCAAGCGAATGGTATTGAACACCAATCCCGTGGCAAACCAGCGCGACTTCGCGATCAGTTGCATTTCCAAGCGGCAGGTGCTTTCGCCATCGGCGATCACGCTTAGCGACATGGCCGCCTGATACCTTGCGCTGGTGGATTTGTAGGACAATGTGCGGTGCGGGACGTGTTCGCTTAATTCGGCGCTGAACCGTCTGGTGCGACAGCGAACAGGCACCGAAATATCCCACTGCGTCCCGATCCGCACCGGTAAACGCCCCTTGCGCTTGAAGCTGAATCCTTTCGGGCCGCTATGGTTTTCGACCTTTTTGAAATCCGTAATACGGGCGAAAACATATTCCGCTGCTGCATCAATTTTCTGAGAATGTTTAAATTGCGTCTGCGCGTTATATCCTATCGGCCAGCCAACATTCCAGCAGGAATTGTGCGATAGAACCCTTACGAGAAGGTAAAAGTTCAGGATCATTGCCCGAAAAAGATTCCGCCACGCCTTCGCGGCTAACCCATTTCGCGGCTTCGATTTCGACGGGGTCAATGGTCAGTTCGGTAGTTAATGCCTGCGCCACGCAGCCGATCATCAGGGACGAGGGGAACGGCCATGGCTGGCTGGTCAGATACTCCACCTCGCCGATCTGCACGCCGGTTTCCTCGAAAACTTCGCGGCGCACGGCTTCTTCCACGCCTTCGCCCGGCTCCATAAAGCCTGCCAGTAATGAAAACATCCCCTCGGGCCAATGCGGCGAGCGGCCCAGCAGCACATCGTTGCCGTGCAGTACCAACATTATCACCACCGGATCTGTGCGCGGGAAATGCAGGTGGTTGCACGCGGGGCAATTGCGTTGCCAGCCGCCTTGCACGATGTTTGTGCCCGCCCCGCAGTTCGAACAAAATCGGTGCTTCTCATGCCAACCAAAAATCCCCTTGGCCGTCGCAGCGTCGCCCGCATCGTCATGACCAAGGTCGGCCATCACAGATCGCAAATCGATGAATTTCACCGGTTCGGGAAGGCTGGGGTGCTGGTTGCGGCTTTCATCACGAAATTTCGCCATTTCCACAACGTCGGTATCTTCGGCCTGCCACGCCGACACATCATAGGCAAAGCGCGGGGAACCGTCCTGTAGGCCAAGGAATATCGGCTCGACCGTCGCTTCGGCCAGAATCTCGGCGTCCATTGGCAACCACGAAAGGCGCAGGGCATCGCGGTGGTATCAACCAATGGTTTGCCATGCCACAGGGGCAGCGCACGGGCGTCCGGCTGCTGCAAAAGGCTATCATCCTCGCGCAAATGCGCCGCGCGATCCAGCGTGCCGCCCGCGAAGGTTACGGTTTCTATGTCGTACATTAATATCTCCTGTGTTGCAGGCAGATTGCGCCAGGGCGTTGCCCAAGTCCAGACAAGCGACTAGGGTTTGCGGTAAATAAAACGGGAGATATCAACATGCACAAAGGTTCATGCCACTGTGGCGCAGTATCGTTTGAAATAAAGGGCGACTTGTCCGCCCCTGACGCTTGCCACTGCTCGATCTGTCGTAAAACTTCGGGGCACTTCTACGCGGCGACGGATGTAAAGCGCCACGCGATCGCTATAAGCGGGGCCGAAAGTCTGAAGTGGTACGATTCCTCTGAAAAAGTTCGGCGCGGGTTTTGTAGCACCTGCGGCTCTCCGATGTTTTTTGATCCTCCGCATATGGACTGGATCGCGGTCTCGATGGGGGCGTTTGATACGCCTACGAACACGAAACTTCACATGCATATTTTCGTTGCCGACAAAGGCGATTACTACGATATCAAAGACGGGTTGCCGCAAAATCAGCAGTAAACTTGCGCGCGGCCACCCCTTGCCATTCGCCCCGTGGATTGTTATCTCAAGAATCGAGAGGTTGGCGCGGGCGAGCGCCTCGCCAACCCGGTCAGATCCGGAAGGAAGCAGCCGTAACGAGTCCCGTTTGGGTCGTTGTCCAGCCTCTCACCTAATTAACGCCGGATTAAGGAGGATGAAGTTATGACAAATGTAATCACCCTCCGGGCGTGCCGTTAGGCCGCGTATGGCCGCAATGCATTCAAGCCCGATGAAACCAGACCCCACGCAACTCGCAAGGGGTTCTTGCGAATTTATCATAGGCTTTTATCACAATGATTAATGAAACAATAACGCTACCCGAACTGGGTTGGGGGGCATTCTATCAATCCCAGCTAACAATCGAAGACGTCGAAACCCTGCGCCCGCTGCGTGTGACCGAGGTTCATCGCAACTCGCTTGAAACGATGGGCGAGGATGGACCGTTGCGTGTGCCCATGCACCGCGATCTGGTCGAACACGGTATGGCGGTCGGGGACTGGGTGCTAACGGAAAAGGACAGCGTTCAGGTGGAACGCGTGCTGGACCGCAAAAGCCTGATTAAGCGCGGCTCGGCAGGGCTGGAGGCAGTTTCGCAGCTTATCGCGGCGAACATCGACACGTTGTTTATCGTGTCATCCTGCAACGCCGATTTCAACATCGCGCGGCTGGAACGTTATATGGCATTGGCGCATCAGGCCGAGGTTGAACCGGTTCTGGTGCTTACCAAGGCCGATTTGTGCGATGATCCTACGGAATACATGGCGCGGGCGGCGGAGCTGCAGAACGTCATTACGGTGACGATTGACGCGACCAAAGGTGATACGGTCGAACATCTGGCACCTTGGTGTGGCACGGGGCAGACCGTGGCGCTGGTGGGGTCATCTGGTGTTGGGAAATCGACGATTACCAACACGATGACGGGGCTGGAAATTCTGACTAAGGGTATCCGCGAAGATGATGCCAAAGGCGTGCATACAACGACGGCGAGGTCCATGTACCGGATGGTTTCGGGGGGCTGGTTGATCGACACGCCCGGCATGCGAGCCTTGCGGCTTGTCGATGCCCGCGAGGCTGTGGATGCGGTGTTCGAGGATATCTCGGACTTGGCGTTGACGTGTAAATTCAACGACTGCAAACACGAAAGCGAACCGGGTTGCGCTATTTTGGTTGCGGTGAAGGCAGGCACACTGGACACGGCACGGATCGGGCGTTGGCAAAAGCTGGTGCGTGAGGACGAATACGCCGTCGAGACGATTTCCGAAACGCGGGCGCGTAACAAAAGCTTCCATAAAATGACGCGAGTGGCGCAGGATAAACGGCGGGCCAAGAAGGGGAAGTGACGTGAAAAACAAAATCAGTCTGATTACGTTGGGGGTTGCGGATGTGGCGCGGGCCCTGAAATTTTATCATGACGGGTTGGGATCTCCGCTGCACAACCCGACTGAGGATGACGACCACCCGATGTTGATCATGGAGGGCTCGTGGTTGGCGCTTTATGCGAAGGAGACGTTGGCGGAGGGGGCTAATGTGCCTGTTAATACGGCGGAGTTTTCCGGTGTGATATTTGCCCATAACGTCGCCAGTAAAGCCGAGGTGGACGCGGTCTATAAGCTGGCAATTGAAGTCTGTGGAATGCCTATGCGGGAACCTGAGGAGGCGTTTTGGGGCGGGTATTCAGCGCATTTCGCCGATCCAGACGGGTATGTCTGGTCGGCAACGTACAACCCGTTTACGGATTTGAGTTGAGGGCCGTGGCTACTTAACCGTCAGGATTTCCGTTAACGGTTTCTTAAGTTTAGCGACCGATGGAACCGTCGCATCCATATCTGCGTGCCCCACGACCAAAATCATCACCGGTTTTTCCGAAGATGGACGCCCAAGTAACCCGTTGAGGAACTTCATCGGGTTCGGGGTGTGCGTCAGGCAAGACAGGCCAGCCGTGTGCAGCGCCGCGATCAGGAACCCCGTGGCAATCCCGACGCTTTCGGGCACGTAATAGTTCTTGAACTTCGACCCATCCGCGAATTTCCCGTGGCGCTGAGCAAACACCACTATCAACCAAGGGGCGGTCGTCAGATGCGGTTTGTCCACACATGTGCCAAGCGGTTCGAGAGCTTTAATCCACTCATCCCCGCCACCGCCCGCATAGAATTTTTCTTCTTCAATTTCTGCAGCCTCGCGGATTTGGGCTTTGATGTCAGAGGATTTCACGGCCACAAAATGCCAAGGCTGATGGTTCGCACCGCTAGGGGCGGAGCCTGCTGTCAGGATACAATCCTCGATCACGGATTGTGCGACCGGCTGGTCGGTAAAGTCTCGAACCGAGTGACGTTTACGCATATGGGCAAGAAAATCCGCAGCAGCCTGCTGCATTTCTGCGGGGGGCATGTCGACGTGGTCGGGCAGGGGGATCGGGTCGAACTTCAGGTCTTGTTTTGCGAACATTTCTGTCTCCGAACATTGGCTTTACCTAAAGTCTAGATAAATGGATTGCTAAAAGCCAGATGTGTTCTTGGCCTCGATGCGCAGCCATCCGGACTGGACTTATCAGCCGCTGTGGATCACAAATCGGCCTATGACATCCGATTTAACATTCGAAACCGCCAGATTGCAGATTGAAAACTGGGAGGTGATCTTGAGTGACTCCTTTAAACGGGAAAAACTTGAGCAAGAACTCAACCGTATTATCACATCGAAAGTAACACACCGCTTGCCGCTCTCGATGCAATTTTCCGCGGAACACGACTCGATCTCGAAGTGGATTGATGCACGGGCCAATGAAACCGAAGTACTATGTGCCCACGCGCGTGATACGGCGGCATTGGTCGGGTTGATCTTATTGTTCAAAAATCCAGAGAAATCGGAGGCTTTGACAGTTCAATTAGGTTATTTTTTTGGTGAACCAAATTGGGGGAAGGGCTATGCGACCGAGATGATTACGGGGTTGATTACAGCTATCAAAGGTGGTCTGCAGGCGCGATTAGTTGCCGGAGTCGACCGCGACAACGCCGCTTCGGTCGGCGTGTTGGAAAAGTCTGGTTTCAAAAAGATACCCGAGCAAACTACTGCCGGGCGTTATTATTTCGAAATTGATGTCATGTGATCGTAAAGCGTGATTTGCTGGCTTGCGCCGTGTTTAGCTAAAGGCTTCCGGCTGTGCTTCGCGGGCCATGTGGTCCAGCACGGCGTTGACGAACTTTGACTCGCGGCCTTCAGGGAAGAAAGCCTTGGCGATGTCAACAAATTCGCTGATCGCAACTTTGGGAGGGGTATTCTGCGTTACCAGCTCGGCCCCTGCTGCGCGGAACAGAGCGCGGAGCGTCGAGTCGATGCGGTCGATGGGCCATTTGGCAACTAAAGCACGGTCGGTCATCTGGTCGATCTTTGCTTGCATGCTCACGGCTCCGGACAGTAATGCGCGGAACAGGTTCAGGTCACCTTCGGCGTAAGTGTCTCCGCCGATTGTAGCGCCGAAACGGTAGGTTTCGAATTCAGTCTGGATGTCCTCAAGTGCCTCGCCGCCGGCTTCCATCTGGAACAGGGCTTGCACAGTATATAGGCGCGCCGCCGAGCGCATTTGACGTTTTTCGTCGCGAGTAGATTTGGACTTGTCAGACATCATTCGGTTCCTTGATCCCTGTAGGCCTTCCCAGCCATCAGGATGTTTTCAGAACTTGGGGCAATACGCCCAGCGCCCCCCTTTGTAAAGTGTCGCTTTAGGGCAATCAGGTGCAATGCGGCTTCCGCAGCACCGCCGCCTTTGTTTTGCCCAGCGTGATCGGCGCGAACCTCGGCTTGGGTGCGGTTTTCGACGGTCAGTATGCCGTTGCCGATGCAAATTTTGTCTAGGCCCATCATCGACAATGCCCGTGATGAATCGTTGCAGACCGTGTCGTAATGGGTGGTCTCACCACGAATGATGCAGCCAAGGGCCACAAAGCCGTCGTAGGCTCCGCTGGCCAGTTTGATGGCTGTCGGAATTTCGAGTGCGCCGGGAACTTCGATCAGGTCGGCCATAGCACCCGAAGTTTCGATGGCGGATTTTGCGCCTGCCACGAGGTTATCGGCGATGTTTTTGTAATAAGGCGATACGACGATCAACACGCTTGTCGGGGTGTCAAACTTTGGAACTTGGAGGGTGTGGTGGGTTTCGGCTTGGGCCATGCTTAAGCGCCTTTATGGATGGGTTGTGTGCCGGTGATAGTCACATCGTAGGCGTCGAGCCCGATCACTTTGGGCATAGGGCTATCGGTGAGCAGCACGATTTTCGACAGACCGAGGCTGGAAAGGATTTGTGCCCCGATTCCGGTCTGGCGAAGGGTTTGCGGGGCGGCATCATCGGCGAACGACAGCTTCTGGCTTGGTTCGCGGAACAGCACCACAACTCCGCGCCCCGCGTCGGCGATAATCTGCATGGCGCGCGGCAGTTCGTCGGCGGGCGAGGGCCCGAGGCCCAACAAATCTTCCAGCGGGTTCAGGGCGTGGGTGCGAACCAGCACAGGTTCGGGGCTGGAAATGTCACCTTTGGTTAGGGCGATATGTTCTGTGCCCGTAGTCTGGTCGGTGAAGACACGCAAGCTCCATTCGCCGCCAAACGTCGAAGTCACAGTTCTCTGACCGGTTTCATGCACCAGATTGTCGTGGCGATGACGATAGGCGATCAGGTCGGCGATTGTACCGATCTTCAAGCCGTGCTTTTGGGCAAACAACATCAAATCGGGCAACCGCGCCATGGAACCGTCGTCGTTCATGATCTCGCAGATCACGCCTGAGGGGTTCAGCCCGGCGAGGCGTGAGATATCTGTTGCGGCCTCGGTATGGCCTGCACGCACCAGCACGCCGCCTTGGCGGGCCTTTAGCGGGAAGACGTGGCCGGGGGTAGAGATCTCGACGGTCTGGACCTGTGGATTGATCGCCACGGACACTGTCTGGGCGCGGTCGTGGGCCGAAATGCCAGTGGTCACGCCTTCGCGGGCCTCGATTGAGACGGTGAACGGGGTTTCGTGGCGTGACGAGTTGCTGGAGGCCATCATCGGCACGCCCAAACGCTCGATTTGCTCGCCGGTCAGTGTTAGACAAATAAGCCCACGCCCGTGCGTGGCCATAAAGTTGATCGCATCTGGCGTGGCCATTTGTGCGGGGATCACAAGGTCGCCTTCGTTTTCGCGGCCTTCGTGGTCTACAAGAATGAACATGCGACCATTGCGGGCGTCGTCAATAATTTTCTCGATTGTGGAAATAGTAGTTTCAGTCACGGGGTGGCTCCTTCAGGGGCAAAAAACTGGTCGGCGGGGACGTATCCGGCCAGACGGCCCGCAGCGACCCATGCGCGCTCTTGCGAGGTGTCGCCGACGATGACGACGCCGTCGCGCGGCAGGCGGTCAGTTTGCAAATAGGTCAGGATCTGGTTGCGGGTCTCGATCCATGTGTCTGTGGATCTGGGGGCGGCGAACGCGTGATCAAGAACTTGGTAAGGCAGTAGGTTTTCCGGTGTAAGTGGCCGATGAACTGCGACCGCGCGGTTGCAGTCCGTGATTTCCGCCAGCTTGTGCAGTCGGTCGGCTGGCATTTCGGGCGTCTTGGGGAATACACGCAGCGCGTTCGAGGAAAACAGGAACGCGATCACGTCATGCCCACTGGCTGCACGGATCGAGGCGTAGGATGTATAATCCAGTCCCAGTTCCTTGGCGCGGGCCACGCGGACTCGCAGGATTTCTATGGGCAGTGTGGGCAGCAGTTCGTGACGTGCCTTGGTCCAGCAATGCTTGCGCCAACCGGCACCTGCCTCCATCGTGGGGCCATTGTTATGGCCAAGGGTGCTCAACTGTCCCATTCCTGCAAACGGGCTACATAGCGGGCCATGGTGTCGATCTCGAGGTTCACGCGATCTCCGACCTGCGCCTCGCCCCAAGTGGTGTGCGTCTTGGTGTGGGGGATGAAGTTGATGTCGAAATCCGCGCCGTTTACGTCGTTGACCGTCAAGGACGCTCCGTTCAGCGTGACGGAACCTTTCTGGGCGATGAACTTTGCCAGATTATCGGGGGCGGTCAGAGTAACGCGAGTGCTGTCACCGTCGTCCTGCATCTTGATGATTGTTGCAAGACCGTCAACATGACCCGACACGATATGCCCGCCCAATTCGTCGCCAAGTTTCAATGCGCGTTCAAGGTTTACGCGTTCGCCCGTCGCCCATGTGTCGAGGATAGTCTTTGACACGGTCTCGGCGGAAATATCCACGTCATACCAATTGTCGCCTTTGGCAATCACCGTCAGGCAAACACCGTCGCAGGCGATTGATGCGCCAAGGTCTACGCCGTTCATGTCATAGGAGCAGGAAATACGGGCGCGCAAGTCTCCGCGATGCTCGGTTGACTGGATGGTTCCGATGTCGGTGACAATGCCTGTAAACATGCGCCTTGCTCCTTTAACGTTTCAGTAATTGTGGTAGCGCGCCGAGCCAGCAGGGGCAAGAGGGGCAGGCGTTTGTATTCGCGCGAATCCGGCATTTGGCCTATTGGTTTTGGACTAAATCTACCTTTCCAGCAATGGAAGACCGCCATTTTGACGCCGCACCGCAAGTTTTTGTTCCTGCAAGGCCCACACGGCCCGTTTTTTCGCCAATTGGGTGCGAAGATTGTGCTGACGGGATCCGATTTCTACCGGATCGGGTTCAATCGCGGCGATGCGGTGTTTTGGGGCGGGAATCCGGGTTTTACCGCGTTCAGCGGGCACCCCGAAGACTGGCCCGAGTTTCTTGAGGCTTATCTGGACACAAAGGGCATCACAGACATTGTTTTATACGGCGACAGCCGCCCGATCCATGCGACAGCGCGGCTGATTGCCCAACAACGCGGAATTACGGCGCATTGCTTCGAAGAGGGGTATTTGCGGCCCTACTGGGCAACTTACGAACGTGGCGGGACGAACGGGCATTCGACTTTGATGGATTTGGACATGGGCGAAATTCGCCGCGCGGTCGAGGTTAACCCTACCGATGTGCCAGAGGTTCCGGCCCAATGGGGGTCGGCCTGGCATCATGTGTTTTATGGGTTTCTGTATCATCTGATCTTGTCGATTCCGGGTCGAAAATTCAGGAAATACCGCCCGCACAGGCAGATATCGGTCGCGGCTGAGCTTGGATTTTATTTGCGCAAGTTGATCCTGATGCCCGTCCACGGGATATTGCGGCGGATCAGAACGCGGCACTTGTTGCGCAGTGGGGCGATCTATCATCTGGCGTTGCTGCAGCTTAGCCATGACGAAAGCTTGCGAAACCACTCGGATTTCAACTCGGTCGAGGAGTTTATCCGGCGGGTAATAACCGAGTTCGCCAAAGGCGGCCCGTCGCACCATCTGCTTGTCTTCAAGGCGCATCCTTTCGAGGACGGGCGCGAACCGCTGCCAGCAATCGTGCGGGAGATCGCGGCGCAGGAAGGTATAAGCGAACGCGTTTTGTATGTTCCGGGTGGTAAACTTGGGCCGCTACTGGACAGGTTTCTGCGGTCTACGGGCTTGAGCGCGTCGCTGACGCCAGCTGCCTCGCTGGTGCTGGACGAGTGCGGGATATACTATGATCCGACACGACCAAGCCAATTGGAAAGGTCGATCGCTGCCTCAGACGGCCTTCCCGCATTTGCCTTGCGACGCGCGGCCGAGTTACGGCGACGGATATTGGCTGCGGGCGTTTCTAAATATAACGTTAAAGCCGTCGCGCTACCGGATATCCCCGAGGGCCGCCGAATTCTGGTTGTTGGGCAGGTTGAGAATGACGCCTCGATCCGCCTCGGTGCCGGCGAAGCCTGCACGAACCTTGGATTGTTACGGGCTGCCCAGATGGCCAACCCAGATGCCTATATCATCTTCAAACCGCACCCAGACGTTGAGGCTGGATTGCGGGACGGTAAGCTGGGTGCGCAGGATTACAGCGATGCAGTGATGACAAACGCTGACCCCGTAAAGCTGATTGAGGGTTGTGACGAAGTATGGACGATGACCTCGTTGCTGGGATTCGAGGCGTTGATGCGCGGGAAGGATGTGACGTGCTCAGGGGCACCGTTTTATGCGGGCTGGGGGTTGACGCGCGACATGGGGCCGAAGTGTTCAAGGCGTGGGTGCGCGGTGACGCTGGATCAACTGGTGCATGCGGCGCTCGTGGATTACCCGCGATATGTCGATCGTGTTTCGGGCCTACCGTGCACTGCTGAGCTGATCGTGGGCCGTTTGGCCGAGGGTCAGGCGAACACGCCGCCAAAATTACGCGCTCTTGCCAAGGTACAAGGGATTATTGCCAACTGGGCTTCTATCTGGCGGTAGGTTTCCAGCGGGCCATTATATCTTCGCCAACAGTGTAGGTTTCGAGCAGCTGGAATCTCGGCGCATCGCGCAACGCCTCGATTTGCAGGGGGCCGAAGGCGGCGGCGCTGTCCGATCCAAGGGCCATGCCAGCGGTGAAAGTCACCAATTCATCCACTAGGTCGGCGGCGATCATTGAGGATGCGACGCGGCCGCCACCTTCGCACAAGACGCGTGTGATGCCGCGTTTTCCCAGTTGTTTCGCCATGTCTGCAAGGTCCAGCTCGCCAGTATCGGAGTGGTTAACTTCGATCAACGTTACGCCAATATCCTCCCAAGTCTTGCGCCGTTTTTTATCGAGACCCGCGCGGTGGCAAATCCACAGTGGCACGTCTTTGGCAGTGCGGGCCAAGCGCGAGGTCAAGGGCAAAGATATACCGCCGTCAAGGATGATGCGAACGGGATTGTCGCCAGATAAGCCCAAATCGCGCACGTCCAGCAAGGGATCATCGACGCGGGCGGTTCCGGCCCCGATTAGCACCGCGTCATGGCGTGCGCGCATCAGGTGGACTTGTCGTCGTGCCTCGGATCCGGTGATCCAGCGACTCTCGCCGCTTGCAGTGGCAATGCGTCCGTCGATGGTGCTGGACATTTTCAATGTGAACATTGGCCGCCCGATGGTGCGGTTGAGCAGGAAACCCTGATTGAGATCGGAAGCCGCGTCCATCAGCACGTCTTCGGTAAGGTCGACGCCCGCATCGCGCAGAATTTTGTAGCCTTTTCCGGCGACGCGGCTGTCGGGATCGTCCAACGCGCAAACCAGACGCGCAATGCCGGCCGTGACCAACGCATCAGCGCAGGGCGGGGTTTTACCATGGTGGGCGCAGGGTTCGAGCGTTACATAAGCGGTTGCCCCTTTTGCAGCCTTGCCCGCTTGCGTCAAGGCGATGGTTTCCGCGTGGGGACGGCCGCCGCGCGCTGTCCGCCCTCGGCCAAGCAACTTGCCGTCTTTGACGATCACGCAGCCGACGGCGGGGTTAGGCCAAACACGACCAAGTCCCCGGGAGGCGAGGCTGAGGGCCAGCCGCATCCACCGTTCGTCTTGTGCCTTTATTGACATTATTCGGTGTCGGAAGGAGGGCGGAGTTCGTGAACGAATTCCTCAAAATCATCGGCCGCCTGGAAGTTTTTGTAAACGCTGGCAAAGCGCACATACGCGACGGTGTCGATACGCGCCAGTGTTTCCATGACGATTTGTCCGATTTTCTCTGACGGAATGTCCGGTTCGCCCAAGCTTTCAAGACGACGCACGATGCCCGAAATCATCTGGTCGATGCGGTCCGGCTCAACTGGGCGTTTTTGCATGGAAATACGGATGGAACGATCCAGCTTGTCGCGGTCGAAATCCTCGCGGCGGCCATTTTTCTTGACCACGGTGAGGTCGCGTAGTTGCACACGTTCGTAAGTGGTAAAGCGTCCGCCGCAGGCAGGGCACGCCCTGCGCCGCCGGATGGCTGCATGGTCTTCGGCAGGACGCGAGTCTTTAACCTGAGTGTCGATATTTCCGCAAAAGGGGCACCGCATATGAGACCTCGTAAATTTACTGCCTGATTGATTTTTTCGCCAGTATAGGGAGGGTTCTAGGTTTTGGGTAGGGGGGAAGTGAAATAGCTATATGGAGGGGGTTGGCGTAGGGCGAAAGGTCTTCGATTTAAACAAGTAGTTCATGCGTCGTGTTTTTGGCACTACTGCGAATCCAGCCAAGCCGCTCGTAGAAATTGGCCGCATGATCATCCGTGCGAAGTCTTATGATGCGAAGGGATGTGGCCTGTCGGTCAAGCTTGAAACCAACGAGGCGCCAAGGTTCCTGCCGCGCCATTCTTCAAGTACGTAAAGGTGGCGGAGCCGTCCGGCGTTTGGGTCGCTTGAGTAGGGATCAAAACAAATTCTGCCAAATGCGATGATTTGATGATCGTGCCTGATTGCCAGAAGTTTTTCGCCCGGTTTGTCGAAGAGAAACTCACCAGACGCCCATCGAGCTGCAAACCTTCCAACAAAGCCATGTCCTTGGGCTTCGGGCTTGCTGACGAGTTTCTTGAAGGACGGATCGTCGGGCGTGAAAGGTTCGGGTTTGTGGTTCATTATTCGAAATGGTGCGCGGAGACCACGCACCCTGCGGTTATTGATCCAGGAAGCTGCGTAGTTTGCGTGAGCGGCTCGGATGCTTCAACTTTCGCAATGCCTTCGCCTCAATCTGACGAATACGCTCGCGGGTCACGCTGAACTGTTGTCCGACTTCTTCCAACGTATGGTCCGTGTTCACGCCGATACCAAAACGCATTCGCAACACGCGTTCTTCGCGAGGTGTCAGGGACGCCAGCACCCGTGTCGTGGTTTCCTTCAGGTTGCCTTGAATGGCGCTTTCCAGCGGTAGAACGGCGTTCTTGTCCTCGATGAAATCACCCAGTTGCGAGTCTTCTTCGTCGCCAATTGGAGTCTCCAAGGAAATCGGTTCCTTGGCGATTTTCATAACCTTGCGGACCTTCTCAAGCGGCATTTGCAGCTTGGCGGCCAGTTCTTCGGGTGTCGGCTCACGGCCGATTTCGTGCAGCATCTGGCGACCTGTCCGAACCAGCTTGTTGATCGTTTCAATCATATGGACCGGAATACGGATAGTACGGGCCTGATCTGCGATTGAACGGGTGATCGCCTGACGAATCCACCATGTCGCGTAAGTCGAGAATTTGTAACCACGGCGGTACTCGAATTTATCCACGGCTTTCATCAGGCCGATGTTGCCTTCCTGAATAAGATCGAGGAACTGCAAACCACGGTTGGTGTATTTCTTGGCGATCGAAATCACGAGGCGAAGGTTGGCTTCGACCATTTCTTTCTTGGCGGAACGGGCTTCTTTTTCGCCCTTCTGAACCTGCTGCACAACGCGGCGGAACTCAGAGATATCAACGCCGACGTATTGGCCAACTTCGGCCATTTCGCTGCGGACATCTTCGACTTTGTCCTTCATATCGCCGGTCAAAACATCCCAACCACGGGTTCCCAGAGCAGAGACGCGTTGCATCCAGTCCGGATCCAGCTCGGCACCTTTGTACTCGTCGATGAATTCGCGGCGATTAATACGGGCTTGATCGGACAGTTTTACCATGGCGGAATCGAGGCTCATGATCTTGCGATTGATACCGTAAAGCTGGTCAACCAGTGCCTCGATACGGTTGTTATGCAGGTGCATGGAGTTCACAAGCGTCACAATTTCGGTACGCAGGCGCTGGTATTCGCGTTCCTGTGTAAGTGTGAAGGTTTCGTGGGTGTTGAGGGCGGCGGCCATGCGGCCTTCTTGCATTTCAGCCAGGCGTTCATAATCCGCAGCGATCTGGTCCAATGTTTCCAGAACGATGGGTTTCAGAACAGCCTCCATCGCGGCTAGCGACAGGTTTGCTGCTTCGTCCTCTTCCTCGTCGTCATCATCTTCGTCCTGCGTGACGGAGTTTCCGTCCGCGTCCAGAACCTGTTCTTTTTCTTTTTTCTCGACGACGGGAGTTTCGGTTTTGGTGGCTCCGTTGACTTCTTCCTCGTCTTCTTCCATCTGCTGACCGAAGGTCGCGTCAAGGTCGATCACGTCGCGCAGCATGATCTCCTCTTCCAGCAGCTCTTCGCGCCAGATGGTGATCGCGTGGAACGTCAGCGGGCTTTCGCAAAGACCAGCGATCATGGTAGAACGGCCAGCCTCGATGCGTTTGGCAATCGCAATTTCACCTTCGCGCGACAGCAGCTCAACAGTACCCATTTCGCGCAAGTACATGCGGACGGGGTCATCGGTGCGGTCAAGCGTTTCGGTGGTGGCCGCAGCGGCGACGAGTTCACGTGAAGTTGTCGCGCCGATCTCTTCTACGTCGGTGTCGGTGGTTTCATCTTCGGCTTCTTCGCCCTCGATAATATTAATGCCCATATCAGAGAGCATTGCCATGATATCTTCGATCTGGTCGGACGAAACCTGATCGGCTGGCATGAACTGGTTAAGCTCATCGTAGGTGATATAGCCGCGTGCCTTGGCCAGAGCGATCATTTTCTTGACCGCGGTCTGGCTCATATCAAGCATTGGACCTGCGTTATCCTGTTGATCTTCGCCAGTTTTTTGCTCGTTAGCTTTAGCGGCCATGGGCTACTCCATATGTGGTTCAGTCGCGAATCAGCAGACTGAAAATTGGTTTGTAGGGAATTTCTACTTCGAATCACTGATTCGCAAGGGTCAGTGACGCTTTTTCTTTTTCCAGCCTTCCTGATTTAGCAACCTTCGGGCACTGGATAAGCTGTTGTCGTCACTGTTTTTGTCCGAATCATCGCTAAGTGATTCGCGAGAAATTTTGTCCTGTTCTTTGCGGGCCTCACTGATTCGCCATGTTAGGCCTTCATCAGCAATTCCGGTTATTTCTTTTTCAGCGTCTTCAATCTCGTCCACGATGCCGAGGACGGCGACCTGTTTGGCCAATTCTTCCTTGATCGCCTGCGCCACGAGCGTGATATCTGCACCGATGTGCAAATATGGATTTGCGCGGACTTGCCCGATGGACGACAGTTTTGGAATAGGTGCAAAGCCAAGGGTGGCCTGCATCGCCTGCGTTAGATGTATGTGTTGTTCCGTGTCCCGCATATTTAGGGCGTCTGAAAGCGAGGACAAGAGGGCGTCGCGTATTTGTTGCAGATCGGGTGACAAAAAGCGGACGCGTTCCAGTTGGGTCTCGAACTTTTCGGCCAGTTGAGGGTGATTGATGCAGCCCAGCAGGATGGCGCACTCACGTACACGGGCGTCTGTCGCTGGGCCAGCGTTTGATTGGGCCAACATCGAAGATTTTGCGCTTGGCGTCGGGCCGCTTGGCGCACGGTTTCCCCATGGTTTGCCACCTTGTCGGGGGCTGCCCTGCCACGGCTTGTTGTCCTTGCGGGCAGGCGCGAACAGGGCTTGTCGCCGCTCGTTAATGGCCGCGCCGTAATGGCTGCGCAGGTTTGGGTCTTTGATCAGTTTGATGGCGCTGCGGAGGCTGGCGTCAAGAGTGGAGCGCCGTTCGGGACTGTCGAAGATTTTGCCTTCGGTCTCGCGTTGCCACAGCAGGTTCACCATCGGTTGGGCGGCGTCCAACAGCTTTTGCATGGCCTCGGCACCTTGTGCGCGGATCAGGTCGTCTGGGTCGAGGCCCTCGGGGAGGATGCAGAACCGCAGGGATTTTCCAGCTTCTAACAGGGGCAAGGCGAGATCAATCAAGCGGCGAGCAGCCTGAACGCCGGCTTTGTCCCCATCTAACGCAATTACCGGTTCGGGGCATATGCGCCATATCATTGCCAACTGGTTTTCCGTGATTGCAGTCCCGAGTGGGGCGACGGAATGGTTGAACCCCGCTTGCGCTAGCGCGATCACGTCCATGTATCCCTCGGCCACGATCAAGGCGTTGGTTTTGCCGGACGCTTCACGGGCTGGTCCGTGGTTGTAAAGGCTGCGGCCTTTGTCGAACAATGGTGTCTCGTTGGAGTTTAGGTATTTGGCGCGCGCATTCGGGTCCAGGGCGCGGCCACCGAATGCGATGCAGCGGCCACGGGCGTCGCGGATGGGGAACATGATGCGCCCACGGAAACGATCGTATGGTTTACCGCCGTCGTCTGGCCTGATACAGAGGCCCGCCTCGATGATTTGTTCGGCAGGAATGTTTTTACCGGTGAGAGCTTCGAACAAGGCGGTGCGGGAGTCGCTAGCGAAACCGATTTCAAAGCGTTCCAGTGTGGATTCAGGAAACCCTCGTTTTTCAAGGTAAGCGCGGGCTTCTGCAGCTTTGGCGGAGTGCAGTTGCAGGCGGTAGAATTTAACCGCCTGCTCCATCACATCGGCCAGAGTCTTGCGAGTGTCGGCGCGTTCCTGTTCTTGCGGGCTGGATTTCGGAACGGGCATTCCGGCCTCGCGGGCGAGAATTTCTATGGCCTCCATGAAGCCGACGTTTTCAGTTTCTTTGACGAATCCGATTGCGTCACCTTTTGCATGGCAGCCAAAGCAGTAGTAGAATCCCTTGCGGTCATCGACGTGGAAACTGGCAGTTTTCTCTTGGTGGAACGGGCAGGGTGCCCACATGTCGCCCTTGCCTGGGTTGGATTTCTTGTTATCCCACATAACCTTACGCCCGACCACTTGGGTCAGCGACGTGCGTTCACGCAAATCATCAAGGAATCCGGCTGGAAGGCTCATGGCGTTATGTTTACGACTTGGCGAGGGGTTCCGTCTAGGTTCAGAATGTGGATACGCTCAATTCCGTCGGCGTTGAGGGTGACCACGCCGATCCAGCTGGTGCCTTGGGTGATGGCTTGGGCAGTTTCGCCGGCTGGCAGGGTGATTTCGTCGGGTAACGTCAGGCGGGCCGTGACTGGCCCCATGAACTTGATGACAAACAGCACGACAATGGTTAGGAGACCCAATATCATTGTCGCGGTCAGCACCGTCACCAATCGACGCAAGAAGCGCAGGTTGGTGGGTTCGGGTATCACGTCGTTCTGAGGAGTTGGTTCGCTCATGGCAGACCCTTTTGAAAATCCGTTGCGGCTGGAACTGGGGCTGACCCCTGCTTCTCGCCTTGATAAAGCCTTGGCGGCAGTTGTGCCAGAGGGCGTGACGCTTTCGCGGTCGCGTTTGCAGAATTTAATTCTGGAAGGGGCGGTGCGACTGGAAGGCGGCGCGATTGCCCGCGAACCTAAATCCAAGGTTTCGGCTGGGCAGGTTTGGCTGGTCGAAATGCCCGAGGCGACGGAAATCGAGGCGATGCCCGAGGATATCCCGCTGGATGTGATATTTGAGGACGAGTACCTGATCGTGGTTAACAAACCTTCGGGAATGGTGGTGCATCCGGCACCGGGTTCCGAGTCGGGCACGCTCGTTAACGCTTTGTTACATCATTGCGGCGATAGTCTTTCGGGAATCGGTGGGGAAAAGCGACCGGGCATTGTGCACCGGATCGATAAAGATACATCCGGTCTGCTGGTTGTTGCGAAAACGGACGAGGCGCATCATGGGTTGGCGGCGATGTTTGCGGCGCATGATATGGACCGCCACTATATGGCACTGGTTTGGGGGGCACCTTCGGGGGCTGACCCTCGACTGGCTGGTGTTAAAGGTGTGAGTTTCGAGGCGGGCAGCGTGATCCGAATTTCGGGTAACATCGCGCGACATAAGCATGATCGCAAACGTATGACGGTTGTGGTCGATGCAGGGCGGCACGCAATTACGCGAACGAGGGTGGTCGAGGCATTCGGACCGTTGGAAAAACCTGTGGCCTCGCTAACCGATTGCTGGTTGGAGACTGGGCGCACGCATCAAATTCGCGTGCATATGACATATGCTGGCCACGCGCTGGTTGGCGATCCGGTTTATGGTTCCCGCCGCGCCATCCCGAAGGGGGCGATCTCGGCTGAGGCGGCAGATGAATTGCGCGCGTTCGGGCGACAAGCGCTGCACGCGGCGACGCTGGGCTTTGTGCATCCAGTGACGGGAGAGGCATTGGAATTCAAAGCAACACTGCCTGCAGATTTCGAGGCAGTGATGCAAGTATTGCGACGCAGCTAGGCGTTCATCGATTTTCAGGCGCAAGGTGTCGTATGCGTTGAACATGGGCGTCTATATCGGCTCGTGTGAACTTCGAATGAACCCGTGTTTGCGATGCGGGATTGTTTGCCAGCCCAAGTGAAAGCGTTTCGCGCCACGCCTTTTGCGGTCGAATTGGTCGTTGTGCAAATCCACCACCGCAGGTCGGGCAAACATTGTGCAAAGTATTCTCGACGCAGTCTTGGCAGTAGGTGCACTCATAAGAGCAAATCATGGCCTGATGTGATTGAGGCGGCAGGTCACGGTCACAAAATTCGCAATTTGGACGTAGTTCCAACACTTCTATTTCCCTTCACTTCTTTTCGATTTTCTCAACGTCTATAAGCCAAAAGACGTCTTCAAATTTTGCGTCGAAATGCCGCGCGATCTGTAGTGCGATGATTGTGGAGGGGATGAACCGCCCCACCTCAATCGTGCTGATGGTCTTGCGCGAAACGCCGATGGCGTCTGCCAGATCGGCCTGAGACAGGCGATGCTCGGCGCGGTAGACGTTGATCCGATTGCCGAGAATCTTACTCATCCGCTTCATCGGTGTCTGAATTGAACATATCAAACCAGAACGAAATACTGAAGAACATCAGGGTGGCAGAGATGACGACTTCCAGCCAGAACTTCGCCGGCATGTCAGGCAATATACGTGGCCCCAATTGTTCCGCAGCGAGTAAAAAAATGAACACGAAACTGAAGGAGCGAACGGCGGAAGTGTTGTATTGGGTTTGCATAAACCCGGCCTCGATCACGCTGGTTGGACGCGGAGTTTGCCTGCGTTTTCTGATCTCTAGAAATGCGTTGTAGATGGTTGCTGGAATGCCGGCCACAAGAATGGTGATGGCGAAGAACCGCTGAAAAATCTCGAACACGCTTTCCCAGCGGTCGTCGGTATAAATATTTATCGCTTCACCTGCGTAGGCAATGGATATCATGAACATTCCGAACGGAATGATATTGAGGTATAAATCTGAAAAATCGGTCTTTAGTCTGGTAAAAATACTCATCTGTAGCGCCCTGTGTTAAGTTGGAATCGCAAACCTTTACGTTCCATAATGATACTTTAAGGTTACATAAAGGAACGCAAGGGTTAGAGTCAAAGCGACAATTTGCTGATTATTGAAGAAAAGTTATTTGCATGAATTAATTGTTAATGATTTAGTAATAGAACCTTGAAACCGGCTAATGTTAATGCCATATACATACTCAACGTGCGTTAAACAGCACCGTAGGAGGACTTGTGAGCAACTATACCAAATTACCGGCACCGTCGCCTGAACAGGGCTTGTCGAATTACATGCGGGAAATCCGTAAATTTCCAATGTTGGAGCCTGAACAGGAATACATGTTGGCGAAAGCCTGGGTGGACCACGAGGATAGCGATGCGGCGCACCAGTTGGTGACCTCGCATCTGCGCTTGGCGGCGAAAATCGCGATGGGTTATCGCGGGTACGGCTTGCCGATTGCCGAGGTGGTTTCCGAGGCTAACGTCGGCCTGATGCAGGCTGTGAAACGGTTCGATCCCGAGAAGGGTTTCCGTCTAGCGACCTATGCCATGTGGTGGATTCGTGCCAGCATTCAAGAGTATGTGCTGCGGTCTTGGTCCCTTGTGAAAATGGGTACGACGTCGGCGCAGAAGAAGCTGTTTTTCAACCTTCGCAAGGCCAAAAACAAGATTGGCGCGTTGGAAGAAGGCGACTTACGTCCTGAAAACGTTAAGATAATCGCCACGCAACTGAATGTGACGGAAAAAGAAGTGATCTCGATGAACCGCCGTATGGGTGGTGGCGATGCGAGCCTGAATGCGCAGGTGAAATCCGATGGTGAGGGGGCTGCGGAATGGCAGGACTGGCTTGAGGATGAAGACGCGGATCAGGCGGCGGATTACGCCGAGAAGGACGAGCTGGAACAGCGGCGCGAATTGCTTGTTGCGGCGATGGCCGAGTTGAATGAACGGGAGCAACACATCCTGACAGAGCGCCGTTTGTCCGAGGAGCCCAAAACGCTAGAACAGTTGAGCGGTGTCTATAGTGTCAGCCGCGAACGTATCCGCCAGATCGAGGTTCGGGCGTTCGAGAAATTGCAAAAGAAGATGCGCGAATTGGCGGCGGACAAAGGCATGGTTCCAGCCGTTAACTAATTCGTTTTGCGGTGATTTTTCGTGCGCACAACGCGTATGTACAATCTTGGCGCACGAAAAATTAACCTTTTAAACGCATAATGGCCTTTTGAATTTTCAGGAGGCCATTTTTTGATTCTAGAAGACATTGACCGAAAACCCACCAAATCCGAACGCGTGGCAGAGGCCGCCATGGAGAATAGCCTGCGCCGCATTCGCTTGTATCGCTACGAAATTGACATGAAGACGCAGACGCTTTTCCGCGAATATTTCCCCGACGACTGGCACTCGCTGGAGGATAAATACCCCGACCGCCCGAAACGCACCCGCATCACGGCGAGATTTGACGCGGATGTGGTGAATTTTTTAAGCGCAGCGGCGCGGGCTATCTGGCTAAAATGAACGAGGTGTTGCGGATGTATATGATCGAACGGATGGCGAAATATGTTGAGGCGCATGCGGAGCGCGATCGGCATGGGGATTTGTTTTGAGGGGGGAGGCGTGGTAGTAAATTTTACTCTTTTCTACCACAGCTTGAATTTGATGGAATTTATTGATATGTCATTTTGAGAAACTCTGTTCAAACCAAAGATTTATTCTTGGCTAAAACACCGCAACCCAGAAAACAAGAAAAGCCAAAATCTAAATGGAAACGTGTTAGTCAATTAGATGTCCCTGCTCATCCTCTTCGGGACGCAGTGAGAGTGGCACAGGCGATAACAGACAATTTCGGATCAGAGCCAACCAAACCTATAAACGTCGCAGCAGCTATGGATTTGACACCCGCTTCAACTCAATTCAAAATTCTTACGGGCGCGGCAATAGCATACGGGCTTCACAGAAGGCGGGTCCCACGCTGCAGAAATTTCGATAACGGACCTTGGCAAACAGATTACAACCTCATTGGAAGAAGGGGCTGACGACAGAGAAAAAGTCCAAGCCTTTTTGAAGCCGCGTGTAATTCAAGAATTTATTGGAAAATATGATGGCAGCCCCGTCCCGAGAGAGGACATAGCGGTAAATGTTCTTTCGGACATGGGGGTGCCAAAGGAACGAGGAGCCGAAGTTCTTGGCCACATCATTGACGGCGAAGAAGAGCTAGGACTAGTTAGCGAGATCAAAGGGAAAAAATTTATTAACCTGTCGAATACCAAGACACCTAGTACTAACAAGCCTACTACAGGCATTGACGACGGCAAAGACGGGTTGGAGGAGTCTATCGGCGAAACTTCTAAAATTGAACCTTTGCGCGAACAAAATGATGGCGAGAGTGGTGCGGTTACATCAGTTGAATTGAAGGAACGCGCAAAGAAAGTTTTTATTACGCATGGAAAAAATAAAGATTTTATTGAGTCGATTAAAAAACTCCTCTCTTTTGGAGAATTGACAGCCGTTGTCAGCGTGGAAAAGCAATCGGTTTCGAAACCCGTACCTGAAAAAGTTATGCAGGACATGCGGAGTTGCGGCGCAGCGATTATTCATGTCGAAGACGAGCTGAAACTGATAGATAGCGACGCGAATGAACACGTGATATTGAATCCCAACGTTCTAATCGAAATAGGCGCAGCAATGGCTCTTTATGACCGGAGATTTATTCTGCTTGTCAAAAATGGTGTAAATTTGACCTCGAATCTACAAGGTTTGTTTGAAGTTAGATACGAGGGCACAGCGCTAGACGGAAACGCTACAATAAGGTTGCTGGAGGCTATCAACGAGTTGAAAAAGGAGCCTTTGTAGGTCCCTACCTCGTAAACTTCTTATACTTCACCCGCTTCGGATTAACCGAATCCGGCCCTAGGCGGCGGATTTTGTCGGCTTCGTAGTCCTCGAAATTGCCCTCGAACCACTCGACGTGGCTGTTGCCCTCGAATGCCAGCATGTGGGTACATAGGCGGTCGAGGAAGAAGCGGTCGTGCGAGATGATTACGGCGCAGCCGGCGAAATCCGTTAGCGCATCCTCGAGCGCGCGCAGCGTTTCGACATCGAGGTCGTTGGTTGGCTCGTCGAGCAGCAGGACGTTGCCGCCGGAGCGGAGCAGTTTGGCGAGGTGCACGCGGTTGCGTTCACCGCCCGACAGCATGCCGATTTTTTTCTGTTGGTCGCCGCCCTTAAAATTGAACGCGCTGACGTATGCGCGGGAGTTCATTTCCGCGTCGCCCAGTTTGATGACGTCCAGCCCGTCGGAGACTTCGTCCCACACCGTTTTGCCGTCGGCGAGCGAGTCTCGGGATTGGTCGACGTAGGATAATTGCACGGTGTCGCCAAAACTGACGGAGCCGCCGTCGGGTTGTTCTTGCCCAGTTAACATCTTGAACAGGGTCGATTTACCCGCGCCGTTGGGTCCAATCACGCCGACGATGCCGCCCGGTGGCAGGCTGAAGGTCAGGTCGTCGACCAACAGGTTTTCGCCGAAGGCTTTGGCCATATTTTCGACCTCGATCACCTTGGAACCAAGGCGCGGGCCGTTAGGGATGATGATCTGGGCGCGGCCCATTTTTTCGCGCTCGGACTGGTTGGCCTTTTCGTTATACGAATTGATACGGGCCTTGGATTTGGCTTGGCGCGCTTTGGGCGACTGGCGCATCCACTCCAGCTCGCGTTCGAGGGTTTTTTGCTTGGACTTGTCCTCGCGGGCTTCCTGCTGAAGGCGTTTTGCCTTTTGTTCCAGCCATGTGGAATAGTTGCCTTCGCACGGGATGCCACGGCCACGGTCGAGTTCCAGAATCCAGCTTGTAATGTCATCAAGGAAATACCGATCGTGGGTTACGATCAGGATTGTGCCTTTGTATTCAATAAGATGCTTCTGTAGCCAGCCGATAGTTTCCGCGTCCAGGTGGTTGGTCGGCTCATCGAGAAGCAGCATTTCAGGGGCTTCGAGCAGCAGTTTACAAAGGGCAATACGGCGCAGTTCGCCACCTGAAAGTGTGGAAATTTCGGAATCGTCGGGGGGACAACCGAGTGCCTCCATCGCGACGTCGATCTGGCTGTCCAGATCCCAAAGGTTCTCGGCGTCGATGGCGTCTTGGAGATTGGTCATTTCCTCCATCAGCTCTTCAGTATAATTGTCGGCGACTTCCATGGCGACTTCGTTGAAACGGTCAAGTTTGGCCTTTTTCTCGGCGACTCCGAGCATGACGTTGTCGCGAACACTTAGGGTCTCGTCGAGCTTGGGCTCTTGTGGTAGGTAGCCAACACGCGCCCCCTTGGCGGCCCATGCCTCGCCAGAAAAATCCTTGTCGAGGCCGGCCATGATCTTCATCAGCGTCGATTTACCGGCACCGTTGTTACCAACAACACCGATTTTTACGCCGGGCAGGAAGGAAAGGTGGATGTCCTCGAACAATTTCTTGCCGCCGGGGTAGGTCTTGGAGACCCCTTCCATATGGTAAACGTATTGATAAGAAGCCATGGTGCCACCCTTTAAGTGAATTCGTTTGAGGCGTTTTATCCAAACGCGCGCGGCGGGGCAATGCATAAGCGTTGACAGGGGCGATTTGTGCGGGGAAAAGGGTGACATGTTAGGATTTCCGAAAGCTTTTGATGGTATGCGGGTTGGCCTGCTGGGCGGTTCGTTCGATCCGCCGCATGCGGGGCATGTGCATATCACGCGGCAGGCACTGCGGCGGTTCGGGTTGGATCGGGTTTGGTGGTTGGTTAGCCCGGGTAATCCGCTGAAAGTTACGGGGCCCGCATCGATAGATCGGCGCATGGTGGCGTGTCGGAAGATTATGCAGCATCCAAAAGTAGAAGTGACCGATATTGAAGCGCGATTAGGGACTCGTTTCACGGCGGATACGATTGATCGTTTGTCGCAGATTTATTCTACGGTGAATTTCGTCTGGCTTATGGGGGCTGACAATCTGGTTGATTTTCATAAATGGGCGCGGTGGGAGGCTATTGTTCGAAAAGTGCCGATCGGCGTAACTTCACGGCCCGGCGAACATCTGAACGCAGGGGCATCACGGGCGGCGGTGAAGTATGCTTTTGCCAGATTGCCTGCAGCGTCGGCACGGGCGTTACCGATGCAAGCGCCACCAGCTTGGTGCTTGCTGGATGGGCCGGTGTTCGATATTTCGTCAACGCAAATTCGTGCAGATGGGACTTGGAAATAACGTGATTATTGATGGATCGTAGACTTTTCATTGCGTCAGTCGTCGCGCTGCCAAGTCTGGCATTGGCTGAACCGCCAAGTACGGCGGTACGACCGGCGTTTCGAAGTTCGACAAGTTTTCGACGTTCGGCTGGCCTGCTTGACGTGTCTTTATCGAAAAATACCAGTTTTGCGCTATTTGATGCGGAAAATGGTGAAATGCTCGATTCGTACCAACCTGATATGACCTTGCCGCCCGCGTCAGTGACCAAAATAGTGACAGCAATCTATGCGCGGTCGGTTTTGGGGGCGGATTATCGGTTTGTGACACGGTTGCTGGTCACTGGACCAACGGTTAACGGTATAGTGCAAGGCGACCTGTATCTGGTGGGCCGAGGGGATCCGGCGCTGGACACGGATGAGCTGGCCGAGTTGGCGAGCGCCGCAGTGGATGCTGGTGTTCACGGGATTTCAGGCCGGTTTGTCGTGGATCACTCGGCTTTGCCCGCCATCAACCAGATTGATCCGGATCAGCCAGTGCATTTGGGATACAACCCGTCGATTAGCGGTTTGAACCTCAATTTCAACAGGGTATTTTTCGGATGGAAACAAACGGTTGATGGTTACAATCTGACGCTGGATGCGCGCGCTGTGCAGAACAAGCCGCTGGTTCGCTGGATAGGAATTCGGGCGGAAGATCGCGGCGCCCCGGTTTTCAAATATTCCAAACGAAATGGTCGAGATCATTGGTCGGTAGCACGCTCGGCGCTGGGCAAAGAGGGCGGGCGTTGGCTGCCTGTGCGCCAAACTGCCGATTATGCGGGCGAGGTTTTTCGGACGTTGGCATCCGTTTCCGGATTAAAACTGCCTGTACACGAACGAGGGGTAGCACCGATTTCCACGACTGAGTTGGCTCGATTCGAGAGCAATCCAATGGACGAGGTGCTTAGATGGATGTTGAAGTATTCCAATAACTTAACAGCGGAATGTATCGGGTTAACGGCGACACAAACGCTTGGACACGTGCCGTCATCGTTGCTGGATTCCACGCTTGTTATGGAGAAGTGGGTGCAGGATAATTTGGGGGTGGCAGGTGTCAAATTTGAAAATCATTCGGGGCTGACTGATCTGTCACGAGTGAGCGCTGCGCAGATGGCTGGGATATTGGCGCATCGCGATAGCCAATCTGAGTTGAATGGGCTCTTGAAGCGTTTCAATTTGCTTGATCGAAGGGGCGATCTGATGGAGATGGATGGGACTTCGATTGTTGCCAAGACAGGAACGCTGAATTTCACTCGAGGACTGGCAGGTTATTTCGAAAGGGGTGGCCGCAAGTACAGCTTCGCAATTTTCACGGCGGACTTGGCTGAGCGTAAAAGTATTCCGTTAGCGCAGCGTGAACGCCCGCCGGGTGCGAAAAACTGGAGCGGGAAGGCCAAACGGCAAGAGCAGGCACTGCTGCGACACTGGCTTGAGAACGTAGACGAGCCGTAGCTTCACGGCGTAAGGGCTATACCTCCACCAGCGAACCTTTCAATTCTTTGCGTAACTTCCAGATCGAGGAGGGCTGACATGACTTCTTGCGTCGGGCGAAACGTTTGCCGCATCAGAATGCCCTCTTGGATGGGCGAGGCGCCGATCAAAGACAGGAGGGTTTTGGGCAGCGATTTGTTTGGGTTCTTCGACGCTGGTTTTGAGGCGGGGGACTTTGGCGGAGACTGAGGGGGAATGGCTAGCGCCTTGATAATGTCGGCTGCGGTCCGCACTAAAGTGGCCCCGTCACGGATCAACATGTTGCAACCAGCCGCCCTGCCGTCCATCGGATTTCCAGGAATCGCCATAACTTCGCGACCTTGGTCCAGAGCGTTTTTCGCGGTTATCAAGCTGCCGGATTTGCTGGCACCTTCGACAACGAGAACACCCTGCGCCAATCCCGAGATGATACGATTTCGACATGGAAAATGACTGACCTGTGGCTGTTGTCCG
Organism: Paracoccaceae bacterium; assembly: GCA_050256375.1. Classification (GTDB taxonomy): domain Bacteria; phylum Pseudomonadota; class Alphaproteobacteria; order Rhodobacterales; family Rhodobacteraceae; genus NORP23. Next base: position 287,596 of record JBBWVU010000073.1, read on the forward strand.
ATCAGCTCAGCCTCTAAAGTGACCATCGGCTGGGGACTGATAGAGACCTAATGATTCCAATTAGTTAATGCTATTCCGTCGCCAATCAGTGCGGTCTGAACTAGGGCGCAGTTGTACCCAATCCAATGCCCAATGGGTGGGGTGGGTTGTTGGTTGATTCAGGGTGTTACGTTGCCCATGAGGGGGGTAAGCAGGAAGGTATACGTATATATATACCTACTCGGATTTTTCACCCTAAAACTCAGAGTTCACTCAGCGCCACCCAGCGCCCACCCAGCGTTCACTCAGACGAAAAAGGAGGAACCCATCTGTGAAGGCTCCTCCAGACGCTAGACGCTCGCTAGAGGCC
>JBBWVU010000074.1:0-39593 GCA_050256375.1 Paracoccaceae bacterium
TCTTTGACGATCTTATCGCCATGGCTTTTGCGTGTTCCAGTTGTCTGTCTCATGTTCCACTCCTCAGTGGTTACGATGAGCCAGAAACACTCTCTTAGTAAATGGCGCTATTTGGACCCATAGGCGCTGACGTCAGACAGTGGGCAATAATCTCCGGCGGGAAAGGGTGGCGTTTGTAGCTGATAGTGAGCGTATCCATCAGCACCAGTTGCCGGTAGACGACGCCGCGCGCAAATCGCGGAAGTTTATGTGACAACACCGCCTGGATAGTTTCCAGAGAAATAATCGGTAGCGCAGTCATGTTTTTATCCTAAGAAATTGTGAAAAAATCAACGTTTACGTGCTCAATCCCATAACTGAACGAAATGTCGTAATCGCGATGTTGCGTCCACAGACCACCACAACAATCTTGCGGCCCTTGTAGGCTTTAGCGTCCTTGAGCCCAGCAGCCAGTGCAACGCCCGCAGCGCCTTCGATAATGAAGTTTTCTGCCGCCGCCATGTCGCGAATAGCGCTGGCTATTTCGTCCTCGGTGATTAGCAGATGGCGATCAATTACTTGATGACAGATTGGGAAAGTGATTGCCCCTTTCTCGACACCGCCAGCAGTTGCTTCGGACAGGGTATTAGTTTCGGGAACATCATGAATTTCGCCCTTTTGCATACATCTGAGCATCGCGGTAGCGTTGGCGGGCCAGCAGCCGATGATATCTACCCCGGGCATTTTTGCCTTCAGATAGCTGCCAATACCGGAGATCAGACCACCGCCACCAACCGCTACATACACGGCGGCTAGATCGTCACATTGTTCGGCCATTTCCAGACCGACCGTGCCTTGACCGGCGATGACATCAAGGTCGGAATAGGGGGAAACGAAGACCTTACCTTCTTGCTTGGCGGCGGCGCGACCGTTTATTTCGGCCTGCACGCCGTTGCCCGATACCAGTACGGTTTTTGCACCAAATCGTTGCATTGTTTCCAGCTTGGGAACGGGCACTGTTTCGGGCAGATAGATAGTTGCATCAATGCCCGCCACCAACGCTGCCTGTGTCGTTGCCATACCGTGGTTCCCGGACGACGCAGTGATAATCCCTCGCTGCCGCTCTTCTTCAGTCAGCGACAGAATTTTGTTCATAGCACCGCGCATTTTGAAAGAGCCGGTGCGTTGAAGATGTTCGCCTTTGAGCAGAAATTCGGCACCTGTGCGCTCGCTGAAAATCCCGGATTTGTCTAGCGGCGTTTCGCGCACACCACCATCAACCGCCTTGATCCGTTGATTGGCTGTACCGATATTTTTCACCAGATTGTTCATAATTCAACTTTTCGTTCTTCTTGAGCAACATCACATAGTATTGATTTGTTGGGCTCATCCCATTTATTTGAGCGTCAAAATACGGATTGCTGCGTTTAGGCAATTTTTGTCCCCCGCTGCGATAAATTGGCCTGACGTTTGGAGGTCAATTTCGTTGCCACTCCAGTCGGTAAGGTACCCGCCGGCACCCTGAATGACCGCGGCGCTGGCAAAGACATCGAATGATTCCAGACCACTGTCTATTGCGATATCTGTTCGACCAGACGCCAGTACGCCGTAAGCGTAACATGATCCACCATACTGTACATAAGGTACAACTTTACGAATTTCGGCGAAACTGACTTGTTCTGCTTTGGTCATAAAGTCAGGGTTGCTACAGGTCACAAACGCGGTGTTTAGGCCTTCACAGGATTTCACACTTACAGGATTTCCATTCAGTTTAGCAAACTTGCCTGCAACACCGGTCCAACGTTCAGATGTGGCGGGGTGATCCATGACGCCGATAAACGGTTTTCCATTACACGCCAAAGCGATCAATGTTCCATAAACCGGGATGCCTGCAATGAACGGTGCGGTTCCATCGATAGGGTCCAATACCCACACGAATTCGGAATCTACGTTAATATTATCAAACTCCTCGCCCAAGATACCGTGGGTTGGGAAAGCTTCGCCAATCATCTCGCGTAGTTTTAATTCCACGGCTTTGTCGGCGGTGGTTACGTAAGAATTATCGGATTTTATCGATAATTCCGGAGTCACTTTCGCTGCGGCCAGCAGCATTATTCTACTAACGTCGGCAAGCTTCTCGGCAAAATCCAGAAAATCTTCGTGCGGCGGTAATTTTAGAGTCATGTGTTCTAGTTCTCAATGTTGGAGAATTTGACTAAGGAAGTTTTTGGTCCGCTCGTGTTTGGGATTATTAAAGAATGTTTCCGGATCCGCTTCTTCGACGATTTCGCCTACATCCATGAATATCACCCGATCCGCGACCGACCGGGCAAATCCCATTTCATGCGTGACAACGATCATTGTCATCCCGTCTTCGGCCAGACCGGTCATAACATCGAGAACTTCGCTTATCATTTCAGGGTCAAGTGCTGATGTCGGTTCGTCAAACAACATAATTTCAGGTTTCATACAAAGCGCACGGGCGATGGCAACGCGTTGCTGTTGACCGCCAGACAATTGCACCGGATATTTATCCGCCTGATCCGGAATTTTTACTCGCTCAAGATAATGCATTGCTGTTTCACGGGCTTCAACTTTGTTGGTTTTTCGCACAAGTTGCTGTGCCAACATCAGATTTTTCACGATCGTCATGTGAGGGAACAAATTGAAACTTTGAAACACCATTCCGACTTCGCGGCGGATCGCATTGATATCTTTTACTTGGTCAGTCAGTTCTTTGCCGGAGATAAAAATATGCCCTGCACTGTGACTTTCCAGCCGGTTAATGCACCGGATCAAGGTTGATTTACCAGACCCTGACGGCCCACAAACCACGATCTTTTCACCTTTTCTGACTTCCAGATCAATATTTGACAAAGCTTGAAAACTGCCGAAAAACTTGTCGACGTTCTTCAGCTGAATTAGGGGTATTGTGTCGGTATTCGTCATGTCGGACCTCATGGATTCACATATTTGCTCATGTATCTTTCAAACCGTCCAAACGATTTTTGAATGATAAATGTAAGGATCATGTAGATGATCGCGAGTGAGATAAAGATTTCATACGGGGCAAAAGTTTGTGCAACGATCGTTCGCGCAATTCCTGTCATATCCATCAACGTGATGGTACTAGCCAGAGATGTTGCTTTCATCAGGCTGATGAAATCGTTGCTATAGGCCGGAATTGCGAGGCGTGTTGCGATTGGTGCGGTGATGTAGATAAACTTTTGGCGGGCGGACAATCCCAATGCGGTTGCCGCTTCGTGAACGCCGCGATCAACACCCAATACGCCACCACGCAGAATTTCGGATACATACGCACCTGTATTCAAACTTAACGCGACAACAGCGCTTCCGAATGGTTCCCGCAGGATCGGCCAGAATATGCTGTCACGTACGGCTTCGAATTGTGGCAAGCCGTAATAAATGATGAATATTTGCACCAATATCGGTGTGCCCCGGAAAACATAGATAAAGACTTGTGCAGGCCAACCCAAATACCATTTTCCGCTTATACGCATCAATAACAGTACAATGGCCAGTATCAGGCCAATGATCGCCGACAAAAACATCAGCTCGAACGTCAGGCCAATTCCAACCAACATTTTCGGGATCGTGCCGGTGACTAGAGAAATATCAAAGTTCATCTTGCATCCCTCATATGTCTGTTGCCATACCGCTCAAGAAACATGACGGACAACGTTATGACCGAAGAAAATGCCAAGTAGATACCTCCGACAACGATGTACATTGTGAACGGTTTTCCAGTGGACGCGATGGCTTGTTTTGCGACAAAAAATGTCTCGTTCAGGCCAATGATTGAAATAAGCGCCGTGTCCTTAATCAGCGACAACATGTGGTTACCAAACGCCGGAAGAGCAAGCCGCCACATTTCAGGTATTCGGATGTAGATGAATGTCTGTAGGTCTGACATGCCAAGGGCGCGGGCGGCTTCGACGCTACCTGGTCTTACGCCTTGAAATGCCCCGCGAAAGGTTTCGGTCGCGTATGAACCGACAATCAGTCCAATAGCGATTGTACCGGCCCAAACAGGCGGAACGTCCAAAAATTTAATTTCAGGGTTAAATATCTGCGCAATCGCAGTGATGGCAATAGCCGAGCCGAAGTAAAGTAAAAGTATCACCAGAATTTCAGGTGTTCCACGAAATACAACCGTGTAGCCGTTTGCGATTTTGTGGGCGACCTTGCTGTTTGACAACTTTGCTGCTGCGCCAATCAGGCCAAATATAATCATTAAAATTAAAGAGAAAAAGAAGACTTGCAGAACAACTAAAGAGCCCCAAAAGTAGTCGTCCCACCAACCGGTTACTGCGTCCATCGGAACTACCCGTTCTTGTTTTTGGTTAGAGTTGTTTAAGAATGTAATGTTAAGTGTAACGGCGCATTATTGCGCCGTTACATAATTTTTGTTAGATATTAATTATTCGCCCCAAGCCGGGTTATGGATTGGGAATGGGAAGATTTTCAGAGCATATTCGGTCAACGAACCATTGTTGATCAGCTCTTTGATCGCAGCGTTCAGGCGCTCTTTCAATTCGTTCTGACCTTGGCGCAATCCGATACCAACACCGATGCCGAAATATTCAACTTCGCTGATTGCCGGGCTTACGAAACCAAATCCACCGCCTGCTTCTTCGCCTAGGAACCGGAGTTGAGCCTTCATCGGGTTAGTCATGATCATATCGACACGACCATTTTGCAAATCGAGATACAGTGGCTCGGAACCATCGTATAGAACGATTTTCGCATCAGGCAATACTGCATTGAACCAGTTTTCATACGTAGACGCACGCTCTAGACCTACGCGAAGACCCGCGAAGTTTTCGGCAATTGGGTTGCCGGCATCGTCAAACAGATTTAGATCTGCATCGGCTTTGCCGATTAACCGACCAACGGAATCCCGGTATGGGCCGGAAAAATCAATTTTCTCCATGCGAGTATCGGTGATCGACATCGAAGCTACGATCAGGTCAAACTTGTTTGCAAGAAGTGCCGGAATCATACCGTCCCATTGTTGACAAACAAATTCAAGGTCGGCACCGATGATTTCGGCAACACCATTTGCCACGTCAACATCGTATCCGGTCAGTTCACCGTCTGCGGTCCGATAGTTGAACGGCGCATAGGTACATTCCATGCCGACCCGCAGTGTTTCCGCAGAAATGGGGTTAGCAGCAAAAAGCGTTGCCGCCGCAGCTGTTAGAATTTTCAAAGTGGTTAGTTTCATTGTTTCCTCCAAGGTTGAGTAATTATTATAGTTAGTGATCGTTAGAAGTTACTTCATCGATGGCACGGATAACGCGGTTGACCTCGTCAATCGTGTTATAATGTGCCAATCCAATTCGGACCACGCCTTCGTCTCCCGGAATATTCAGGAATCGGGTCGGTTCATAAGCGTAGTTGTGCCCGTGCCAGACATAAATTCCTTCATTGGCCAAAGATTTCGCGATGTCCGTAGGTTTGGTTCTTGAATGCCTGATAGAGACGGTCGGCACACGTTCATGCACGCGATTAGGATTAGTGATCCCAAATATTGAAATCCCAGAAATTTGGCTGATACCGTCGATCAACATATTGGTCAGCGGCTCTTCGTAGTCTCGGGAATGTTGGTAAGCGACGGAAATAAGCTCTCTGCGGGATTCAGATGAAGAACTGCGCTGACCCAATTTTTCGAAATAATTAACGGTGGCCGACAGGCCGGCCAATAGTTCGAATTGCGGCGTACCGGTTTCAAAACGGTCGGGCAGCTCATTCGAAACACAACGCCCTTTGTAGGGGTGTAGTGCAGCAAGAATATCTTCTTTTCCCCAAAGTATTCCCAAATGTGGGCCAAAAAACTTATAGGATGAACAAACGAGAAAATCGCAACCTAATTCCTGCACATCAATCAAATGATGGGGTGCCAATTGAACAGCGTCAATAAATACCAACGCGCCAGCATCTTTGGCCAACTTGGCAAGCGATTTAATATCGTTGATGGTGCCAGTCATGTTGCTTGCATAGTTCAGGCAAACAAGTTTGGTCTTGTCAGTTAGGACTTTGGTAAGCAGTTCAGGTTCAATCAACCACGTATCGCTGTCAAAATCGACCCATACGATTTTGAGGCGTTTGTCTTTTGCGATTTCAAGCCACGGGCCGACGTTTCCTTCGTGCTCGACTCGCGAAATGATAATTTCATCGCCCGGCTGAAAGTCGCGACAAATGCTGCGTGACAGATGAAATGTCAGCGTTGTCATGCTTTGGCCGATTATAACCTCTCTGGCTGATTTAGCCCCCAGAAATAGTGCCGCGTCTTCATGTGCCTGAACCGTCACTTCTTCGGTGGTCACGCTGGGCGCAAAGTGCCCACCCAGATTACTAGCATTGGTGACCATATAATTCGCGACAGCCGCCGCTACAGAACTCGGAACTTGTGTGCCGGCCGGATTGTCAAGATAAACACGATCCTGACCATTGTCAGATTGCGATAAGGCCGGGAAGAGTCTCCGGATATCAGCGACAGGAAAATCCAATGTAGTGCTCCAATTATTCGAATCAGTTTGTTCCACACCATGTGAAATCTGGTGACACAAGTAACAACGTTTGGATTGGAGCTTGGTATCATCCTAAGGGATGAGACGCATATTTCAGAATATCGGGAGGGATATTAAATTCTCTAATTAGTGCCTTCTAGCAGATTTTGTACAAACAAATTAAATAGTTCCGCCTGAGATGATATTTCTAGTTTGACGTATATGTTGCGCCGATGTGTTTTGACAGTTGGCAGTGAAATTCCCAAATTCAACCCTATTGAGTTGCTTGAATGACCTGTCAGAATCATCTTCGTTACTAGTTGTTCCCTATCAGTCAGACTTGATCGTCCAAATTCCTGAAATCGAGACTCAAGGCTCGAATTTGCATTTGAAGTGTCGAAATCATGCGTTGCGAATTCAAAGTGTTTCAGCAGAACACTCGAAAGTATTGGGTAAATATCATTCAAACCTTCAAAACAATTTTTAGTCTGATCACCGCGCTGGGTTGTTATGAAATCAAATTCGATCATTTTGTCATCTGGCAAGTGTATCAAGCCGACTACATCGGTCATTTTTTTGTGCCAACCAGGTGTGCGATAACCAATGGTTTCCTTGTGGTCGATCCGTACCTGCAAATCTGATTTTGCAGCATTTTCATTATAGTCGACAGGTTTCAAATCCGAAATTACATATGCACCCGCTGCTGCATTGTCTTGATAGGCCCGATAAACAGGGTTCAAAACGTATGTATATTTAAGATAATTATCGATCCCTGTTTGCATTTCCAGAGCGCTTCCAAAGCATCCAAGAGTAGTGGGTGCACTTTTTTTGCTGTACAAAAATACAACGAGACCTTCAAACGGAAAATATTGTTCAATTAATTTAGCAATCTTCGCGATAAACGATTCAGTTCCAATTGAATCGATAAAATTAACATAGAGATTATCTGGCAGGGTTCCCTTTGAACTAGTTAAGGATTCTGTGTTCATGGAATTTTTGCCTTTATTAATCGGAGATCCAAGATTAACAACCTCACCCTTGAACATCAAATTGTACAGAAGTTTCGACCTCGGCCCGTGCTGCGCGTCGTATAAGCGACACAAATATCTGCCCCACCAGCCTCGGCCTCGTTCGCAAATCTTGCCCGAGGGCCTGCTACACTTGCTGTTTCGACAGCGTGGGCAATAATCTCCGGCGGGAAACGGTGGCGTTTATAGCTGATAGTGAGCGTATCCATCAGCACCAGTTACCGGTAGACGCCGCCGCGCGCAAATCGCGGAAGTTTATGTGACAACACCCGGGCGGGCTCAAGCCATTCTAAACAAAAGAGAAAGGATCAAACGCAAAACACTCGAAGCGCGCCGCTTGCAACACCGCAAGTTCTCTGCATAGTACTATCAACCAGATGAGTCAGATAATCACCTAACTTACGCGGCCTCTGGAACCAAAACCGTCTGATGACGAACAGCGACGCTTCGACTAACATGACATATCATTCTCTGTATTTGAGTATGAATATTACTAAATCTAAAAAGAGGCAAAGCGTGTGTCAAAAGAGTTAGTACAAGCGATCGATTTTTGGTATTCAATTGGTTCCACCTACAGTTACTTGACTGTCATGCGAATACCGGATTTGGCTCGCAAAGCTGGAGTGACTGTTGTCTGGCGTCCATTTAATGTGCGTGATATCATGGTAGAGCAAAACAATGTGCCCTTCTCGAATAAGCCAATTAAGTCGGCATACATGTGGCGTGATATTGAGAGGCGGGCTATGCGCTACGAATTAACACCAAAAATCCCAGCGCCTTACCCTCTATCGGGGTTAGTGATTGCAAATCAGATAGCTATATTGGGAAAAGAAGAGGGTTGGGTAGACGCTTACACTCAAGCTACATACCGCCGTTGGTTTGAATCTGGCGATGCAGCGGGAGAAGAACCAAACATGTCACGCAGCTTGATTGAAATTGGACAGGACCCTGATCGTATTTTAGATTTGGCAATGTCTCCGGCCGTTGCTTCATCCTTAGATACGGCAACCTTAGAGGCAAAATCTCTTGGTGTATTCGGTTCACCAAGCTTTGTCGTAAATGGTGAAGTCTTTTGGGGGGATGACCGCCTTGAAGATGCCCTCATTTGGGCCTCTAAGAGATCGTTAAGTCCGTATTGATTGTAAGGATGTCTCTCGAGCAACCGCACCTTACAGTTTTATATTTCATTTGTTTTTTCGGTTAATATATACTCTGCCCGCGCATAGGCGCTGGGGAGAGTATCATGGATCAGTCAAAATCAGTTCTGACATATCGCTGGGTCGTATTCCTGCTCGCGGCGTTCTATGTTCTCAGGATGATTTTTTTAGGGGACTACGATGGTTTCGGAGGGCCCTATCGCTACCTGACAAACTGGGCCTTGGTATTTTCCTGCACCTCGGGTTTTGCGATGTTGATGATCAGTCTTGGGCGCAATCAAAAGCGCATTGATGGGTTTGTCGGCATGACAGCCGTCATTAACGTCATGGTCGTGATCCTTTATTGGCGGATCTATTTTGCGGACCCTTACGCGTTTCAGGCGTCAGGGGAATTGGGCGTCTGGTGGCAGGAGTATTACTGGCATGGTCTTGGACCGGCTTTGCAGATAATTGACGCGCTCTTCATTCACCGTTCGTTTCGCAAGCCATTCCGCTCACTTGCCGCAGTGATCGGCGTTATCGCGGTTTATGTTGTATGGATTGAAGCGGCCGTTGAGCCCTTGAACAGTTCGCCGGTTGGATCTGTTACCTCTGGGCTACCCTATCGCTTTCTCAACAGCCTCGAATGGTCCGGCCGTGTTGATTTTTACATCGCGAACGCGGTTGTTGCGGTGGTGCTGACAATTGTTTTTACTGCCCTTGCCTGGGCTATTCGCCTAGCATCTAGGCCAAGCAGAGCTGAAAAACCTTTCTTATAATCCGAGCAATTCAAGGTTACGCCAAGTTCGTTCTTGATACGTCATTCCGCACACGTTTTGAATCCGAATAAAAGCTGCACGCCATCGGTGTCATATCTGGCGTTTAAGATTTCCGGTTCATGCTGTCGACGGGGTCGTTTTTCGTGCCTGCGGCAATTGTGGTGTCCGTCGTCTTGAAAATTGATAGGTCTTAACCCTGTGATATAAGAATCCCATCGCTATGAGATGTCATCTTAACAATCGCCAAATGCATCCAAATAACAGTGACAGCGACTAAAAAGAATAGGAGCATAAAGGGAGCGGTCCAAATTCCGGTTATGTCTAACAAATAGCCAAACGCTATTGGAAGAAAGAAGCCACCCAAGCCCCCGATCATCCCTACTAGACCGCCAACTGCACCGACATGCTGTGGGTAATATACTGGGATATGTTTGAAAACTGCAGCGCTTCCTAAGCTCATTACAAAACCGAGAAATATTGTAAGTGTCACGAATAAGAACAGTGAAGTAGCAATTTCGAATTCTATTGGCCCGGTTATTCCGCTAGCCTGAAAAGATCCTCCTGGAAAAGCCATTACCAAAAGCAAAGCGAGTGACGCAATAAATGTAAAATATATAACAAATCGTGCGCCCCACTTATCAGAAATCCAGCCTCCAACAGCGCGAAAGATTGAACCTGGCAAGGAATATAGACCCGCAAGCACTCCGGCAGTTGTCAGGCTTAACCCATATGCGCCGACGTAATACCGAGGTAAGAAAGATGCGAGCGCCACAAATGCGCCGAACACAAAGAAATAATAGACGCCAAATCGCCAGACCTGTGCATTTTTTAGGGGTGCAAGTTGTTCTACAAGTGACATTCCGTCTTTGCTCGTTGATTGTCGCAGTTTGTGGCTCGGGTCATCTTTTGCCAATATGTAAAACAGAACGGCTGTCGCTGCCAACACTATCGCGTAGACCTTGGCTGTACCCTCCCAACCAAACGCCACAACGAGAAATGGTGCGGCGAAGTTTGTGACAGCGGCGCCGACATTTCCCGCCCCGAATATCCCCAGCGCGGTTCCCTGGTTTTTAGTATCGAACCAGCGCGACACATATGAAACGCCGATAATGAACGAACCACCTGCAAACCCTAATCCGAGAGCTGCAACTAGAAACATTTCATAGGTATGGACCGACGTTAACAGCCAAACGGCCACCGAAGTCACCAACATCTGTAGTGGGAACACAATCCGACCACCGAATTTCTCGGTCCATATCCCGAGGAACAACCGGCTGATCGAACCCGTAAACACCGGAGTGGCTACTAAAAATCCGAACTGGGTGTCCGAAAGGCCCAGTTCTTGCTGGATGCTAACACCTATGATCGAAAATATTGTCCACACGGCGAAACACATCGTGAATGCAAACGTACTTAGTCCAAGAGCACGGTTTTTATCTGTGTTCGAGATTTCAACGGTTTTTTGCATTTTGTTTCCTATCATTCCGCAGCTGTCAGAATTGGGGTGGTGTTGATCAGTGTTTGCAATTCCGATTTGCAGGAACCGCAATTGGTTCCGGCCGCGGTACAACGGCCAAGCGCAACGACATTTTTAGCCCCGCCATAAATTGCAGAGCGCAGTGTGTTGATGCCAACATTGAAGCAAGCGCAGATTGTTCGACCGGGATTAGGTTGATCCAACATCGGTAAACCGGCTAATGCTGATAAAGCGGATACTTCGGTATTGATCTGGGAGATTGCGTGGGCGCGCGACACTTCCACGGGTTCAGGCGACGCGAAGAATAGCCCTTTTAATGTGGGACCATCGTATAACGCTGCGCGGACAACACGCCTTGCGGCATCGCGCAAAATACTGATTTCGCCCGTGTCGATGCCCAACACAAAGCGGACTTCTATTTCCCAGTCTTCTGGTGTGGCGCGTCCAGCAAGTTCGCAGCTCCAACCTGTAGGTGTCCGCGCAACGACACTATAATCGCCTTTCGGTTTCAACTGCGCGGCCGAGGCCGCAAAACCATACCATTTCGCTTGATACGGACGCAGACGAACGAGGCTACCTTTCAGCGCCGGTTGGCCAGACACCGGATCGCATACGTCAACGATTAACGCGTTAACCAAGCCTGTTGAAGAATTCGCATTGCTCCAATGTATCGGTACGAAAACTGTTCCGCGTTGCACATTAGGCGAATATATTACTCGTACAACAGCGCGCCCTTGCGGTGATGTTATTTCGAGAAGTTCAGTTTCATTGATTGCGATTTGTTTGGCGTCTTCCGAGTGCATTTCGGCGAATGGTTCGGCTGAATGCTGGCTGAGGCGCGCCGATTTCCCACTGCGCGTCATGGTGTGCCACTGATCACGAATACGGCCGGTATTTAGGCGAAACACACCGATCGGATCTGGTTGCGCGAGCAACGAAGATACTGGAAACATGCGCGCCTTTGCGTCGTCATGGTAGAATTTCCCATCCTCGAAAAAACGATTGCCAGTATTCGCCTTATCGCTGACAGGCCATTGCAATGGTTTGAAATTCTCGTATTCAGTGTCACTAAGCGCTGCCAAGTCGCCGATATCGAAATCCCGCCCGTGTACTGCTGCCAGCCCCGATAGTGCTGCATATTCGCGGAAAATATCAGCGGGTGAAGTGTATGAAAACGCATCCTGCCAACCCATTCGCTTGGCCACTTCGCAAATTATTTCCCAATCTGGCTTTGCCTCCCCGGGCGCTCGTAAAAAGGCACGTTGCCGGCTAATTCGGCGTTCCGAATTCGTAACCGATCCGGATTTCTCACCCCATGCGGTTGCGGGCAAAAGAACGTCGGCAAGGGTTGTCGTATCGGTATGTGTTACGTCCGTGACTACGGTAAAAGGAACTTTTCCGATGGCATGAATTACTGCGTTTGCATCAGGCATCGAGACGGCTGGATTGGTTGAAATGATCCACAGAGCTTTGATATTACCCTGCTCGCACGCCTGAAAGAGGTCAATTGCTTTGAGGCCGAGTTTTGTGCAAATTGTCGGGGATTGCCATGCCTTTTGCACGGTCTCGCGGTGGCTCGCAATTTCTATATCCAAATGACAGGCGAGCATATTAGCAAGGCCGCCCACTTCGCGCCCGCCCATCGCATTTGGCTGTCCAGTTATAGAAAACGGCCCCATCCCAGGGCGCCCGATACGCCCTGTTGCCAAATGACAATTAATAATCGCGTTAACTTTGTCAGTTCCAGCAACTGACTGGTTCACACCTTGCGAAAACACCGTCACTACTTTTTCCGCGCCGATCCAGAGGTTGTAAAAAGTACGCAACTCCACGTCTGACAATCCGGTGTCAGCGCCGTCACTGATTTCAGCCATCGCAAGCGACACGTTAAAGCCATTTACATGAGCGTCTATATATTTTTGATCTACCGCGCCTCGTCTATCTATTTCCACCAACAAACCGTTGAACAAAGCTGTGTCACCGTCGGGGTGAATGGAAAGGTGCAAATCTGCCGCTTTGCCCGTCGCCGTTTTACGCGGGTCGACGGTGATAATCTTTAATGATGGCCGCAGTGCTTTGGCGGCAAGAATTCGCTGGAACAAGACCGGATGACACCACGCCATATTTGAGCCAACCAAAACAATTACATCAGCTTCTTCCAAATCCGTGTAATCGACAGGAACTGTATCCGTTCCAAAGGCGCGCTTGTGTCCAGCCACAGACGAGGCCATGCAAAGGCGTGAGTTAGTGTCGATATTTGCCGAACCAATAAAGCCTTTCATTAACTTGTTGGCGACGTAATAGTCTTCGGTCAGCAGTTGCCCCGAAACATAGAAAGCTACGCTATCTGGCCCATGTTCGCTAACTGCATCGCTAAATTTTGACGCGACCAGATCGAGAGCCTCATCCCAACTAGCACGTTTTCCGTCGATTTCGGGTGCAAGCAGACGGCCTTCCAACCCAAGTGTTTCGCCCAATGCAGCCCCTTTGGAACATAGGCGACCATAATTGGCGGGATGATCCTTGTCGCCGGTGATTTCGCCCTTCGGCGTGGCTATTAGCCCACAGCCAACGCCACAATACGGGCATGTTGTGCGAACTTGGCTCATGCAACTAACCTTGCCACCAAACGGGAAACATCCAGCAGTATTCGACCGTCTTCCACCCGTGCACCGAAAGTAGCAACGCTACCTTTATCGTTGCCTTGTGTCATTCCGGTTTTCAAATCAAAAACCCAGTTGTGCAAAGGGCAGGTAACCGCGGTGCCGTGCACAATCCCCTCAGACAATGGTCCCTTTTTGTGTGGGCACGTGTCATCGATAGCAAAAACCTGATTGTCATGTGTACGAAATATCGCCACACATCCTGAATGCGTTTTAACCACGCGCGCGCCACGTCTGGGGATGTCGTCTAAACTTGCAATGTCTATCCAGTTGCTCATTCCGCGGCCTCCAACGTCAGGTCAGCAAGCGGCGACCATTTGCGTTGCTCGAATTCCGGTGTGGATTGTTCTGCCCACGGGTCATTGCGATAAACGGATTGCGAGATTTCAAAGCGCTCGCATAAGGCTGCGCGTTCCACGATGTCATCGACAACACGCGCAATAACCCAATCCAATCCAACCTTGGCGACCCATTTATGGGGTCGATCCAAATAACGGGCATGTTCGCGGTAAAGCTGGATGAAGGCGATGGTTAATTCGATCACTTCCTCTTCCGTTGCCGCTTTGGCCAAAGGCTGAGTTTCCTTCAGCTCCATACCCGCAGCGCCGGCAACGCTGACCTCAAAGCCGCTATCGACGCATATAATGCCCACATCCTTACAGGTCGCCTCTGCGCAGTTGCGCGGACAACCGGATACCGCCAATTTAACTTTGTGCGGCGTCCAACTGCCCCAAAGCATTTTTTCCAGCTTGATGCCAAGCCCCGTACTATCCTGCGTTCCGAAGCGACAAAAATCAGTACCAACGCATGTTTTAACGGTGCGCAATCCCTTGGCGTAGGCGTGGCCTGAAACCATCCCTGCGGCATTCAAATCGGCCCACATGTTAGGCAAGTCTTCTTTCTTGACGCCAAGCAAATCAATACGTTGACCCCCAGTTACCTTCACAGCGGGCACATTGTATTTGTCGGCGGCGTCTGCAATCGCACGCAGCTCGTCTGGCGTGGTCATTCCGCCCCACATCCGTGGTAAAACAGAATACGTACCGTCTTTCTGAATATTGGCGTGATTTCGTTCATTTACTAAACGGCTTTGAGCGTCGTCTTGATATTCTAACGGCCACTCGGCAATCATGTAGTAGTTCAGCGCCGGGCGGCATACGTGGCAACCACATGAGGTCTTCCAACCGCACTCTTGCATAACTGCCGGCATTGATTTTAGTTGCTGACTTTTAATGATCCGACGAACATCTTCGTGTGTGAAATCCGTGCAGCCACAAATTGATTGCGGCGTGGGTACAACGAAGTCATCTCCCAAAGAAACTGCCAAAACTTGTTCGACCAAACCAGCACAACTGCCACAGGAAGCTGATGCTTTGGTCGTCAGTTTAATCGCAGCTAAATCATGGGCGCCGCCGGTGATCGCATTCGTGATTGTACTTTTGCAAATGCCGTTGCAGCCGCAGATTTCTGCGTCATCGGGTAAGGCTGCAACGGCCGCCAACGGGTCCAGCGGCTCGCCTCCTTGAAAAGTAGGACCGAAGATCAGCGTGTCGCGAATTTCGCTGATATCCTCGTTCGCTTTGATTTTAGAAAAGAACCAGCTTCTATCGGTCGTATCACCATACATCACAGTGCCGACGATACGGTCATCTTGTAAAATAAGACGTTTATATATTCCGCGGCCAGGATCGCGAAACACGATTTCCTCGCGGTCATCGCCCTCGGCGAGATCTCCGGCAGAAAACAAATCCACGCCGGTGACTTTCAACTTGGTCGATACAGATGGCGCCACAAATTTTGCAGTCTCATTAGTCAGCGTCCGCGCAAGAACCTTGGCCATATCGTAAAGCGGGGCTATCAACCCGTAAACCGTACCATCGTGTTCAACACATTCGCCCAACGCCAAAATGTCTGGGTCAATGGTCACCATCGCATCGTCAACAACAATCCCACGTTCTACACGCAGTGCCGCCTCAGTTGCTATACGCGTTTCGGGACGAATTCCAGCCGCCATAACAACGATGTCAGCATCATGAATTGTACCATTTTCCATCAGTACCGCATCAACATGATCGTGCCCGAGGATTGCCTTTGTGTGTGCTTTGCAAACCACGTTAATACCGCGGCGCTCCAACTCCTTTTGCAACAAATATCCGGCAGCAGGGTCAAGTTGGCGCTCCATAAGATGCCCCATTAGATGAAGGACAGTTACCTTCATTCCTTGCGCGTTCAGTGCCGCCGCCGCTTCAAGCCCCAGCAACCCACCACCAATTATCACCGCCTTGCCGTTTGGTTTGTCAGATGCAGTGAGCATCTTTTTTACATCGTCCAAATCCCGAAAACCGATAACACCGGGTAAATCATTTCCCGACACAGGGATCAAAAACGAGGCCGAACCGGTGGCGATCACCAGCTTGTCGTAATGAGTCATACCGCCTTCACTGATAACTTGCTTTTTCTTGCGATCAATCTTGATCACGGATTCACCAAATCTACAGTTTACCCCGTGCTCGCGATACCAGTCGACGTCATGTGTAACAATTTCATCGAATGTTTTGTCCCCTGCCAACACAGGCGACAACATAATTCGGTTGTAGTTTCCGTGTGGTTCAGCCCCGAAAAGCGTAACATCAAATGCGTCGCGATTAATATCGAACAGCTCTTCCAGCATCCGGCCCGAAGCCATGCCCGCGCCTATGATAACTAGTTTCTGTTTCATGATTTGACACCATTGAATAGCGTGTTCATCGGAGTGGCCTTTTCAAGTTTACCCGCATCTGGGTAGGAATCGTTGACCTATTTATATTGGTTGTATGTGTTGATGTCTGTTGCTAAGAAATCAGCAACGCGTTGCATTTATTGCAACACTTGTGATTTTTAAGTAGGACAAGCCCGAGCAATGCGACATTTACTGGTCCTTAAGTACATTGAAAAAATTGCCAGAACCGGCTCGCTAAGAAGTGCGGCCGAGGAGTTGGGAATAACACCCTCTGCTCTTAATCGCAGGATATTGGGGGTTGAACAAGAGCTGGGTGTGGAGATTTTTGAGCGCCATCCATCAGGATTACGTCCAAACATTGCTGGTGAGATTCTTCTTAAATACATTCGAGATCAAATCGCCGACATGGATCACGTCAAATCTCGAATCGCCGATTTGTCCGGGATGCGTGCCGGCCACATCAATATCGCAACAACGCGCGAAGTAGTTCAGTTTTTCTTGCCATCGCTTTTAAAGCGCCACTTGGTCGAATTTCCTTTCGTAACTTTTAGTGTCAATCTGTGTGAGCGGGGAGAAGCGGAAACCTCGCTTCTGGACAACACAAATGACATCGCCATCGTGTTTGAACCTATTCGGCTAAAAGATATTCAAACTGTCTATTCCGGTACTCAAAAATTATTTTGCATCATGTCGGAAGAACACCCGTTGGCTACACGAGAGTTGTTGAAAATATATGATTGCATAGATTTCCCGTTGTTGCTTCCCAAGCACCCGGAAGGCATCCGTCAGGTACTCGACGCGGCGGCAGCAAAGGTTGGGATTACATTGGAACCGGTGCTGGAGTCCAACAGCCTCGATTTGTTACGCCTCATGTCTCAGGACAGCGCTGCAGTCAGCTTTAGCCTCGGAATAAATATGAGACCAGATTTGAAGAAAGATCGACTTGCTTGTGTTCCGGTGGACATTCACGGAATCCCTGGCGGTGTTCTAGTTGCTGGCTATCTTCGGGGGCGAACCCTACCTGTCGCCGCAGCTCGATTTTTGGAAAATGTGAACATCGAACTCGTGAAGCAATTTTCCTAACGCCAATAGTTTGTGATTAGGGTCATCGCACTATAAATTTACACCGCTATGGGTCGCTTTAAGTTTTCCATTTGTAAGTATCGAAGGCCCACTTCGTTCGCACAGCTACTGTCAGGTCACTAAATCTCAATGCGACATCAGCGAACGGCTGCTTTCCGTGCTTCTTTGAAGCATGTTATCTCTTTGTAAACGGCAACAATGGGCCGGAAGCGAACGAGGTGGCGAATGGGAATTACGGTTAACTCTGCGCGTGGCTCCTATGGTTGTTCAGGGAACGAACCTACAGCTCCAAATATATTTTAATATGTGATTTTTTTAATTTTGATATTAATCACGCCGTTCATCCAAAACATTATGTACGATATCTGGCAAATGTGACGCCAATATCGGAGGGGTGGGGGTCGGTGGGGACCTGACGCTTATCTTTTTCATGAAACAGGTATTTGATAGCGCGCTGCAATACAATTTACCTCGCCGCAACGGTAGCTGCGTGAAATCTAGAGTCCCTCAGAGGCGCGCTGAAGGGCTATAGACTGGATTTATTGGCTTGGTGGGCGGCAGAAGAAATGCCGCTGTGGCGCCTTTTGTATCGAAGCCTGGTCGGGGATTTTACGGCCATTCGCTGTTTGTCGATCAACGGCTGGTATGCGGACAAAACAGACGTTTGATTTAGTGGACGCTGTTACCGATGCCGGTTGCGCAACGTTCACCCTGGGAAGGATTTACTGGACGAAGGAATGCGGTGTTATGAATTTAAAAACCTTTTAACGCCAAATTGGCACGAAGAAGGGCTGCATTAGAGTACAACCTTGCAAACCTCCCTTTTTGAAGAAGTGAGCCAGAATTTAAACCAAATGTGAATCCTGAATCTCAACAAGCCCTAGTATTGCCAAGATTTTACATCTGCCACTCTCGAAATGCGAATGCCCATTCCTCGCGCAGGAGTGCTTCGAGTGTAGGAGCCTTTTTGTATACGTTTGAGTGGTAAGAATTGTGGAGCGCAAACTGATCGCGGACCGTATCCGGCAAAGGACCTAGGTCGAGTTGACTGTAGATTCGTATCATCTCAGATTCGGGATTTTTCAGCAAGTCCTCGTATCGCAATTCGGTTAGCTTCGACGGGGGCACTTGATCGCGCTGCTGCAAATAACGTTCCAGCAAGAACCGGTAGGACTGGATTATCGTCGCATCAACCTCCTCGCTGGTTAAATTTTGCAGGCTGAAGTGCTTTAAGATAACGCTCCAAAGGTAACGGTTGGAGTGAAACACCGAAATAGGATCACGGTGGATATACACAAAGCGTGCATTGGGGTAGCGCTGCAAAAGCAGTGGCACGCGGGCGGTATAGATTGGAGATTTCAGCACCACTCGGCGACCGTCGGCAGCCCAGGAGCATTTGCGCAGGAAAGTATCGGTTGCGTCGAGCCAATTCTGTGCTTCTTCAGATATGGGATCCGAGGCGCAACGGTTCATCCAATTGTTAAAACGGCGGGGGAAGATATGCCCCCAGTTGCTAGACTGAAGGCAAAGTTGAATACATAGGGCGACGTCGGTTTCGCTCGGTTGGCCGAAGTCCAACGGCATACGCTGCACAGAATATTTAAGCCGCAGTGTACGAGCTACCGCATTCAATGTCGGCTCCAGCCAAGTTCTGGTGACCGCGGACATATCCGCAAACAGACAATCGTACAGTGACGGGGTTACCATCTGTGGATCACAGCTTAGCAACCTCTGAAGATAGGTTGTACCGCTGCGCCAGTAACCGAGAACAAAAACTGGGTCACTTGGAATTACGTGCTCCGCAACACGGGGAGCTACCCAAGTTCGCTCGGCCCACCGAAACGGCTCGGACAACAGGTAACGGGCCATAAGCGCGACCAACCTGTGCATTCGCCGTGCATCCACGCCACCGTTCTCGCGCGTTATCACCGCAAGTCTAATGAGAGACGCAATGGGCTGCGGGAACATCCTAGTCAACGGCGTCACCTGCGAACAAAGCGCAGGTGCACTGGGCCGTCCGGTCGTAGTAACATCATGGGTTTGATGCAAACCGGCTCACCGCTTGCAGGTGCAAAATCGTATCGTCGAACAAAGGTGGTGACGATCAGTAGTATTTGCAACATCGCCATGTTGTTGCCAATGCAAATGCGGGGGCCGCCGCCGAATGGAATATAGCTGTACGGATGGCGGGTCTTAATCTGGTCGCGCTCAAAGCGCGAAGGATCAAACCTCTCAGGTTCGTCCCAAATTGATGGGTTGCGGTGAAGACCGTAGATATAAGGGATCACCATTGTGCCCGCGGTGATACTGGCATTCTTAATTTCGTCTGCTCTGATCGCCATGCGGTCGAACATCCAGAACGGTGGATAAAGTCGCAGCGCCTCTTGGATCACCCTAATGGTGTGCTCCAGAGCGGCCAAATTGTCATGGTTCATCGGGCTGTCGCCGATACCCTTTTCTATTTCTGTGCGTATCAAAGCGATGTGTTCTGGATGTTGAGCCAGCAGGTAGAATACCCAAGTAAGTGCATTCGACGAGGTCTCATTACCTGCCACCATCATCTGTACGGCTTCGGTCAGGGCCTGCGCTTCCGACATTGGTACACCCGTGTCGTGATAAGGCTCGTTAAGTAAGATGTGCAACAGATCGAGTTCGCCAGTACCAGCAGCTCGGCGCGCGGCAATGTGGTTTAACACCAAGCGGTCAGCTGCGCAGCGCAGCTTTTGGTATTTTTTGGACTGACCGCTGATGCGGAACCATGGGATCAAGTAGGGCCGCACAATCTGGCGTACTACAAACCCCTGTATATCAGAAGTGGTGTTGGCGATTTGTTGAAGATTTTCCTCGCACATGCTGCGGCCAAAGATCGATGTGCCCACCAGAGTAAGGATGATACGCACCATTTGATCGTGTATATCTATCAAACCGTGTTCGGCTTCGACGTCAAAGCGGCGCATCTGTTCGTCCAGTACCATCTGCTGAACCGGCAACATCTCCGATAACCGCTGTGCGTTGAAGCCGCGCGCCATAAGTTTGCGCCGGCGCAACCAAGGCTTGCCGTGAATGTTGACCAGCCCTGTGCCCTGAAATTCAACCATCCGGTCCGTCTGGATGTCCGATTTTTTGTAGTTGCCCCGGTTACCCTTAAGCACATGTTGGATGAACTCGGGATCCGTCGATACGATGGCGCGCCGTGCACCGCCAAAATGGAATGTGAAGGTTGGGCCCAGATCCTGGCGATACTTCTCCAAAACCTCAACCGGGTTGCGAACCATGTCCTGTGCATCGATGAAGGCAGTCCAGCGTGGCACATGCGGTACTTTGGTGCTAAGATTGCCAAGCATAGAGGAATTCCTTTCGTGTCAAGATCAACGATTAACGAGCTGGTGGTGCAACATAAAGCGCCAGATTCCAAGGACCACATCTTCAAGCGGCGGATCGGCCTTACTCAGCGGCGCGAGGTCACGATAGTGTCGGTAGTTTGCGTTGTCGTAGCGTTTAAACTCCATTGCAGCTATATTATCCGTTGATCGCAGAAAGAAATCAAGCAAAGGGAAGAGGATGTCGCCCTGCTGGCAGCGCGACGTGACCTGTGGAATGAATGCAGTTATGGGATAGTGAGTGAAAGACTTACCCGACAAGTCAGCTAGGATGCTAGTGACATCCTGCATGGACGCATAATCGTCACGAGTCACGTGGAAAGTTTTGTCTAGGCTGGCTGGCTGCAATGCAACCGACACGATGTTGTCAGCGGTCTGGTCCGCAGGGCTGAAGCTGACCTGATTAGCAGCCGTTGTGCCGATGCCGTGTTGTACCATGAAGGTCAGCAATCTCACGGCTATGTCGAAGGATCCACCCCTGCCATCGATTGACGGAGTAATTAGAGCCGGTCGAAATATCCGGGCGCGCAGACCTTGACGCATCGCGTCTCGCACCACCTGTTCGGACACCCACTTGGACTGGCTATAACCGAAGTCCAGTAGGTCAAGATCTTGATTGTTATCCTTCTCGTACAGGACCTCTTTGGCCGACCACCCGAACACGAAGGTCGTTGAGATGTGGTTGAGCACTTTTGGACGGTGGCTCATAGCTAGGCGGATAATTTCGTTGGTGCCGCCGACATTGGCCGCGCGCAAAGTTCCGTAGTCGTAAAGGTAGTTCACCCAAGCACCATTGTGGTAGATGCTGTCGACCTGTTCAGCTAGGGTATTCCAGCGCGTCGTAGATAAACCGAGGTTTGTCTGTGTCAGGTCACCGCAAACCGGATGGATTCGGTCAAGCCAGTCTTTCCGCACTGGGCGGTCCGGCGCTATGGTACGAAGTTCCGATCGCAATCTTTCGAGGCCGTGCTTTTCGTCGGCGGCCCGCACCAAAACATAAATATCCCGGCTGGTTTGCTGCAGTAAGCTGGAGAGCAAAAAAGGGCCGAAGAACCCTGTGCCGCCTGTGAGCAAAACCCCTGTATTTTGTGTCGACATCGTGTCGGCAATCAATGGCAAGTGCTTTGGGTTAAACCGAAGCCGTGTGTCACGTTTCATAAGATCCTGTTCAAGCTCGCGATGTTCGTGGGCGAGGTCGGTCAGCGCTTTCACAAATCGCAGACGCGAATGGGTTGGCGACGTGGCGAGTTGTTCCAGCAAGTCAGCCAGCTCACAGATTGCAATGTTTTGCAGTACCTGAACGTCGACAGCATGATTCAAATCGGCATGGCCGGTATCTGTAAGAAATTCCTTGAGTTCTTCGGCGAACTCGACGAGACGAAGCGAATCGAGTCCGGCCTCGGCCAGAGTCCATTCCTCGCGACCGGACAGACTAAAAGCCGAAAAGACCTGCCCAAGACCATCGAGAGATGACCGTATAGCTACGGTCGCCGTGACCGCATTTGGCTTGGTCGATGGACGCGCCTCTTGAACGACCACGAGTGTTCCATCCACGAAGTGCTGATGAACTTTATGGCGCATGATCTTGCCCGAGCTCGTCTTGGGTATCGTGCGGGGCTGGATGTAGACTATATTGTCGACTGCGACGCCCAATGTCTGATGAACGCAACGGTTCAGTTCGCCCGTATCTGGCAACTGCCGCGGGTCGCGGAGCTCGGCCACAACCACTAGACGCTCAGCACTGCCATCATCATGTGCAAAAGCCGCGACACAGCCTTTGCGAACACCCGCCACTCCTTCTACCAGTTGTTCGACATCTTGCGGGTAATAGTTCTGGCCTCGGATGATGATGAGATCTTTGATGCGGCCGCAGATGTATAGCTCACCTTCTCTCAGGAACCCTAGGTCACCAGTGCGTAACCAGAGCTTGTTCGGTTCTTGCGGTAGCGTCGCTTCGAACGTCACTTTGCTGAGTTCTAGTTGGCCCCAATACCCCGCGCAGCGGCTGCCCCCCGCGAGCCAAATTTCGCCGACCTGACCATCGCTGACTAAGCCAAGTTCGCTTGGGTCCACTATACGGACTTCAGTCGACCCCACGGGCCGACCACAGCTCAACAACTCGGTGCTATCATCGCGCGGCGCGCCCGGCGGAACTTTCTGGGCAGTACCTCGGCGCAATGTCACGCTGTCGACGCGCAGAATGGTGCGCCCATAGTTGCTTGCAGCCAGCGTAAATTCTGCCAACCCGTAGGCAGAAAAGTGGCTCTCGGGTGTCAGGCCATACGGGGCGAACCGAGTTATAAAATCCTGAAAAACCTGAGGACGGGCTGGCTCTGCAGCGGTCATCAAGAAGCGCAAAGAGCTTAGGTCGAGACATTCAAAAGTCTTTGAAGGCAGTTTGCCCGGACGCAGGCAGTACTCGTAGGCGAAATTTGGCGCTGATGTCGCCGTGCCGCGATAGCGGCTGATCGTTTCCAGCCATAGTTCAGGCCGTCGGATGAAATCGATTGGCGAAAATCCGTATGTGGTACCGCCCTTCAATGCAAAATTAAGGTAATACCCGATCAAGCCCATGTCGTGATACTGCGGTAGCCACGACACGCCGACCGGTAGATGGTCAACTACAGCATCGGCATTGTCGAGCAGATTGTCATGCGTGACCATCACACCGCGGGGTTGTCTGGTCGAACCCGATGTGTACTGCAGAAAGAGGACATCCGAGTGCCCTTCGGGAAAACTTCCCGCGCTGCCGCCGGCGGCTTCACTGGTTGCGATCCAGGGAATAACCGAAACAGTATCGCGGCCGAAGGTTAGCGTCGCAATGCGATGTCGGGTTTGGTTCAGCTTCATCGACCAATAGTACCCCCTGTCGGTGAGTACCGCGCTTGCTGCGCAATCTTTTGCGATAAAATTCATCCGGTAGAGCGACGCTCTGAACCCCTGACCGTTGGGCGGATACACTGGCACTGGAATACATCCAAGCCGGACGCATGCAAAGAAAGCACATATCATTTCGAGGCCCGGCGGATAGGCTAGCAGCACGCGATCTCCAACTCCGAGTTTAGGCAAGGTTTGGTGCACGTGGGCTGCAATCTCAGTTGTGCGATTAAGGAAGGCTTCATAGCTGTACTGCTCTGTCGGCTGACCCGCTATGTCTAGAAATGTGTAGAGCAATCGATCGGGGCCACGATCTACCCACTCAAGCATAGGATTGAGAATTGATTGTGCCATAAATATCCTCGATTCTAGATTGATTTAGAGGCATGTTGTAGTGCATAATAAATGGTGCACGTCACCCTTGCAGCTGGGGCACCAGCGCCTCCAATAGTCTAAGGGGCTTGCACGGTAATACTGGATATCAGCGCAATACAAACTCCCAAAAACCTGTTTTCATGCAACTTGTGACATCCTTTTCTTGGCCATAATCAATAGGACCATGCCCACAACGAATAGGGCAACTACTGGAGAGATGCCTGCTCGCTGACTGCTTGTGATAGCAGTAACAATACCTACCAGTATAGGTCCGACAAATGCAGTGGCTTTGCCAGCCATTGCGTAAATTCCAAAAGCTTCCGTCATTGAAATTTTGTCATCCACAAAAACAATAACCAAAGTTCGAGAGGCCGCTTGCATCGCTCCACCTGCAGCTCCGATCACGCCACCGCAAATGAAAAACGCGATATTTGGTAGAGATGATCCAACTTCAACCGGTATTAGTAACACAGTCTCTTTCGTAATAGTCAGTACAGCAATGCTGACAATCAGCAACGCGGTTATAGAAAATTGCACCACAGGCATTGGGCCCTTGCGGCTATCAACCCAACCGCCCGCCCAGGCGCCCAGTGCTCCGGCTATGGCGGCTGAAATCCCAAAAATTCCCAATTCAAATGATGTCCAGCCGAGTATGCCTTTTGCGTAGATTGCGCCGAATGTATACAACACTACGAGCCCGTCGCGGTACAGCATCGATGATAGGAAGAACATCCAGATTTGTGGAAGTTTCTTTATCTTTTGCCAGCTCTCTCGAACTCCTCCAACACCGTCTTCGACGGCGTTCTTAATTTTTGTGCTTTTGTGTTTGTCTGGTGTAAACAGGAAGAAAGGAATGGCAAAGATTATAAACCATATTGCCGAAATCGGTCCAGACGCGCGCGCGGGTTCCCCTTTTGCAATATCCAATCCGAATATGGGTTCGATACCTATCAAGGTTTTGGCTGATCCAGGCGCTGTAGATATCATCGCCAGCACAAAGAATAGGATAAGAACACCACCAACATAGCCAAGAGCCCAACCATATCCGGAGAGGCGTCCGACATCTTCACGCGGGACCAGATCAGGCAGCATTGAGTTGGTGAAAATAATCATATACTCTGCGCCGACGAAAGCAGCAATGAAGGCTGCATAGATCCAGAATAGGTTTTCCATACCCGGCGCAGCCCACCAAAGCCCAATAGACCCAACAACAAATAGCGCACCAAATCCAAACACCCACGGTTTGCGAGGGCCAGTTTTGTCGGCAATCGAGCCTAGAAAAGGGGCGGTAACGGCAACGAGAATGCCGGCAGCACCGATAAGAAATGCCCAACGCGTTTGCCCAACTGCTTCGTCAGCGAATAAAGTTGTCGCAAAATACGGTGCAAAAATGAACGTGATTACTAGGGTGTGGAAGGGTTGTCCTGCCCAATCAAAAAGCATCCAGCCCCACACACCTTTTTTCGAAGAGTATTCTTGCATTTCTCTCAGCTCCATTGTTTCTTAACCGTAATAATTGATAGACCCTACTCAACTAGATTTGGGTTCTGATACAGATTGGTACACCTCAACTAATTTTTGTATTTGCTCCAAAACTTCTTGTCGTTTTTCCACCAGATGACCGGTTAGCCTCTTTTTAGCCCTGAGGAGCACCCAGGCTCGACCTTCGCAAAATAATTGATGAAGTTTATCATGGAATGTAAGTGCGATGCGACCGCTGATCGGAGCAAGAATAAACGCAGCACTACCTATGGCTGCGCCCGAAGACATACCCCACCACTGCGAACTTATTATTGCGATGCCAATACTTTCCGCTAACCAAAACACCGGAAATACCATCAAACTAGGGAAAATTGACCACGTTGCTCTTTGATCCAGCCCATAACTACCACCTATCAATTTGGTTACAAAATAGGGTAGCAAATTCAAAATTGTACCTAGCAACGAAATATTTGTACGAATTAGCAGTGTAAAGATAGCCCTGCCGATGAAATTTATAACCAAAGGCGCTGGATATTCAGCGCCGACCTGTTCATCTCTCAAGCGAAAACTAGACAGATACTCATCGTACTCAATCAACACATTTTTGACTGCTGTGGTGCGTCTGGGATGATTTTTGGTCATCCATCTGTACCCTTGCAGAAAAAGTTGCTGTTTCTTAAACCTTTCAGACAGGATCTCTTTGGAAGGTAAGTCGAGGATAGGTCGCGACCATATTGCTGCTGCGCGACTTATTAAACGCGCCTCGTCCCAATTTTCGTAATTGTGTGTAAGTTCACTGATGGCAGTCATTACGTTTTCGGTTAGTTCGTTCACTACAGTTCTACGCGTTTTGTCGTCTCCTTGAGTGTATTTTTCGATTATCGAACTTAGATCGATAGGGGGACCCATTTGCAGAAGCACACGTGAGCGAAATTTACTTTTATTGTCGAAAATCAAACCGACCGGAACAATCCTAATTCCAAGTGGGCCGCGTAGATCTTCCGCCTGCAAAGCAATACGTGCAGCTCCAGTCTTTACGGGAGATACGAACGGTTCGTTATGGGTAATTCCCTCTGGAAAAAGAGACAGTACACCGCCAGACTCTAATAAATCATAAGCTTTGGAGAAGGCCTCTTTGTTATTCACCGTCCCACCCGCATCTTGCTGCCTATAGATCGGAATGACCCCTGCTGCATTCAGAAGTGGGGCAATTGGTTTGTTTTCCCATACAGTGCTGGCGGCTAATAGCCGTGGCATTCTAGATAAGTAGGCTGTAAGTAAGGCTCCATCTACAATGCTGTTAACATGATTTGCCACTACAATCACTGGGCCAGTGGTTGGCATCAATTCCATCCCAACTACCTCTATTTGACGATAGAACGTTGACAATATCAACTTGCCAAATCCTCGTAAGAATGCGTCAGTTTTTAGGTGTGGCGCATTTCGTTCTGCCAATTCCGGTACACTGGGCATTATCACCTCCGTCAAATTTTGTCGCTACAAGATTACGGTCTATTTCGGGGCTAACATTTAAAGAAAGCGGGTTCGTTCTCCTAATCTTTAAAATCGTGAACTGCTGGTGCTCTTATTCGGTCGCGTCATACTCTCTACCCTCAGACAGTCGGTCTGACCGACCCCATCAGCCGACAGTAGTATTGATATAACTTACGTCAATATTTGTGCTAAATACATGAAAGTATATGTAAATTTGATGTAACGACCGCCACTTACGTTTCTGGGCTATAATTTCACGGTATCAGTTCGTCTAGTTTGTTGATCTTGTGGTCAGCGATGTGCTCCAGAACCCACGTCAGCCATTCTAAAGTCCGAAAAGGGCTCAAAGCGGTCGTTGGCCGCAAATTTGATGAAGGTATTTTAAAGGCTAATTTGGCACGTTAATCAACTAAACCAAGAATGGTAGTTCATGGAGCGAAGCATCTATGACAACCTTGCCCAATTAGCTATTTATTAATTTCCTATTTTTCTTTATCAATCACATCGTTCATCCAAAACACTATGTAAGATTCATGGCAGCGATGCCCCAAATAACGAGGGTGGGGGATAGGTGGGCATAGTTGTTCCTACTAATTCAGGCATATCGCCTAAGTTGAAAACTTGGGCAGTTTGAACTTATTCACGTGAATACCGTTGCAATGTTAACAAATTGTCGACAAAGCGCTGCCACAAGAATCATCTAAAACTATAACCACGAACAGAAAAGTAACGAGTAATGCCTACATCAGTAAAAAGTAATTCTGATCGTCCACGGAATATATTTTCCCAGTCCCCGTGGTAATAAAGCCAACCGTGTGTTGCTGCCCCAGATCGCAACACGCGGTTGGCAACTTGTTCGGCTCTTTTCGAGAGATTTTCAAGAAACTAGGCGCTACTATTACTAATATTGTAAAGCGCGGTATCGGTCGCTAAATTATCTTCTATACGCCTCCACAGAGGCCGCTGGAGCGCCGCTAATCGGTTTTACACCCTGCAGTGAATCTGGAAGAGTTTTCCTGATGGGGCCGGTAGTAACTGATCTTTCACATCACTATGCGTCGAATAATATATTATATTCATTAAGAACCGAGTCACCAAGGCTCGACCACAAAACGTTCTCTAATAGCATATGCTCGATTGGATGAATACTGGGATAAAGCTTCGAGATGGTGTAGAGCAGATACCGCAACAGTATTCTGCTCATCACTACGCGCCCGACTTCAAATATGGCTTGCAAACCAAGTGCGAAGGTGGTGGCATAGCCAATGCGACCATCATCGAGGCACTTTAATACCAGCCTGAATACTAGAGGTATATCATGACTAACGAAGTTGTAATCGCGGGATATGCCCGCACGCCAATGGGCGGGTTTCAAGGAGAGTTGTCGGCGAAAACTGCGCCAGAACTGGGTGGGATTGCGATTGCGGCAGCGTTGAAAAGCGCTGGCGTTGACGAGGTCGATGTTGACGAACTGATTATGGGTAACGTCCTTTCCGCCGGTGTCGGACAGGCGCCGGCACGGCAGGCAGGTTTTCTTGGCGGGTTGCCTAAAGAGGTTCCTGCCAGCACGTTGAACAAGATGTGTGGCTCTGGCATGAAAACGGTGATGATCGCCAGCGATATGGTGCGCGCTGGTTCAGCCGATGTTGTCGTTGCAGGTGGCATGGAGAGTATGACAAACGCGCCGTATCTATCGATCAAAACACGCGGTGGCGCACGGATGGGCCACATCGAGATGAAGGACCACATGTTCCTTGACGGTTTGGAAGACGCCTATGAACCGGGCCGCCTTATGGGGACTTATGCCGACGATTGCGCCCAAAACTTCCAGTTTACGCGTGAGGCGCAGGATGAATATGCATTAGCGTCCTTATCACGTGCTTTAAGGGCGGAAGAAGACGGATCGTTTAAAGGTGAGATCGCAACGGTTGAAGTGAAAACCCGCAAAGCGACCGTGGCGATCAGGAAGGATGAGCAGCCAGCGAATGCCCGACCCGAAAAAATCCCGACATTGCGCCCTGCTTTTCACAAAGACGGAACTGTTACTGCGGCGAATGCGTCATCGATATCGGATGGTGCCGCGGCGATGGTTATCACCAGTGCTGAACAAGCCGAAAAGCTAGGCATGAAGGCACGCGCGCGTATCATGGGTTACGAAAGTTATGCCGCCGAGCCCGAGAATTTCCCGACAGCCCCCATTCCGCCGACGCGAAAGTTGCTGGCGAAACTGGGCTGGGACATCGACGACGTAGATTTGTTTGAAGTGAACGAGGCGTTTGCAGTCGTTCCGATGGCGTTTATGCGCGAGCTCGGCGTGTCTCACGACAAGGTCAATGTGAACGGCGGCGCATGCGCACTGGGGCACCCGATTGGTGCATCGGGCGCGCGCATTTTGGTGACGCTGTTGAGCGCACTTGAAAAACGAGGTCTGAGGCGAGGCGTTGCAGCCATTTGTATTGGTGGTGGTGAAGGCACTGCGATCGCGATTGAAAGGTTGTAAACGGTCAACGCTTCCACAAAGATTAATAGTTTCATTATTGTGGAGGCAATTTCGCTTCAGCCAATAGTTTCAGGCTGCCTTAGACTGTCTTCGGCCAGATTCATAAACGCTTTGATAAGTTTTTGCTCTTTGCGGCCGCGTAAACATATCAGGTACTCGCTCATCACCGGGCAGGGGGCTGGCAGCGGAAGTTCGAACAACCTTTCGTCTGATCCGAATTCCGCCGTCGAAACGATACCGATACCGGCGCCCGACGCGACGATTTCGCGGACTCCTTCACGCCCTTGCGCCTCGATTATAGGCCTCAAGCTTACTCCTACGCTCTTGGTTGCCGCCTCCAGTTTTTGGCGCGTTTTAGAACCTTGTTCGCGCATGACCAGGTCACATTTTGCAAGGTCTTGATAGGACCCGATTTCCAGCCCTTCATATTTTGATCCATTGGCTGCAAACGCAACAAGTGGCGTTGAGCCTAACTGCAAAACATCCCAATCATCTTTCTCCGGCATTTCGCCCAACACCCCGATATCAGCGTTATACGCATATAGTTCCGAAACTACGTCTCGTGTGTTCCCGACACGTAGGTTGATGTGGATTTTCGGATACTTCTCTCTGAAGCTGCTTAAGATTTCGGTAATGTGATATGCGGAATCTACGAATAGCCGCAACGTTCCCGATGTAAGACCGCGGGATTCGGTCAGGAAATCGCGAGCTTGTTTCTCCTGATCGAAAAGACGGTTTGTGATTTCCAACAACTTTGCGCCTTTGTCGGTAACCACTACGCGGCGTTTGGTGCGATCAAACAGAAGGATATCGTATTCCTCTTCCAGCTTACGGACCTGATCGGAGATCGCGGGTTGTGTAAGGAACAGCGCCTCGGCTGCACGGGAAAATCCTCCGTGTATGGCGACGTAGTGGAATGCTCGGAGTTGGACATACCGCATT
The DNA here is from genome assembly GCA_050256375.1 of Paracoccaceae bacterium. GTDB lineage: Bacteria > Pseudomonadota > Alphaproteobacteria > Rhodobacterales > Rhodobacteraceae > NORP23. The sequence goes on from JBBWVU010000074.1 coordinate 30,448, forward strand.
TGAAAACCTTCAGATTATTGAAGCGATATATTGTATAAATTTAATCGATAAAACAATACAAATTACCGATTTTACAAATGATACAAATCCAACGAAAGTGCGCGTATTAAGGTCACTTAAACAGCCCGAAGGGCGCAAAACATGACGAACCCGTCTACAAAACTAGATGCTCCGCTGCTTGGCGAACCGTATCTTCTGACACCTGGGCCGTTGACGACATCCGCGAAGGTTAAGCAGGCGATGTTGCGTGACTGGGGTTCTTGGGATGGCGAGTTTCGGGCACTGACCGCGGAAATGCGCGCGTCTTTGCTGGAGCTGACAGGTGATACCAAAGGCGAACTGGATTGTGTGCCAATGCAAGGCAGCGGCAGCTTTTCTGTCGAGGCAATGTTGGGATCATTTATCCCGCGCGATGGCAAGGTGCTTGTTCTAAGCAATGGTGCATACGGGCTGCGCATCGCGCAAACACTGGTTTATTTGAATCGAGAGCACACAGTTATCAATAAAGGCGACTACATGCCTGCGCGTGCCGACGAGGTTACCGCAGCAATCGAGGCCGATCCAGCGATTACCCACGTAGTCGTAGTTCACTGCGAGACAAGTTCCGGAATTCTGAACCCTGTGAAAGAAATTTCTGACGCAGTATATGCTGCTGGTCGAAAACTTCTTGTCGATAGTATGAGCGCCTTTGGTGCGGTCCCGCTGGATATTAACGATGTTAGATACGAAGCTATGGTCTCGTCAGCCAACAAATGTATTGAAGGTGTTCCCGGTTTTGGTTTCATTATTGCACGCAAAGACGAGCTAGAGGCCGCTAAAGGCCGAAGCCATTCCCTTAGTCTGGACGTCCACGCGCAATGGGCGCATTTGAATAAAACCGGTCAATGGCGCTTTACTCCGCCGACGCATGTAATGGTGGCATTCATCGAGGCGCTTCGCGCGCACAAAGCCGAAGGCGGCGTCGCTGGGCGCGGTGCACGGTATACTAAAAACCGTGATACAGTTGTTGAAGGCATGCGGGAGCTGGGATTTGAGACGCTGTTGAAAAACCGTTGGCTGTCCCCAATTATCGTCACGTTTTTCTGTCCGGCGCATCCGGCGTTCGATTTCGATACGTTTTATGATTTGCTCAAAGCCAAGGGATTTATTATCTATCCAGGGAAGCTTACGGTGGTCGACAGTTTCCGTATCGGTTGCATAGGCCAGATGGACGAGCACGTAATGCGAAAAGTTGTTGTCGCAGCAAAAGAAGTCCTCTCAGAGATGGGTGTAGACACTGCTGTGCCACCCGAAATTGCCTTAATTGAACGAGCCAAGCTCGCCGACTGAATTTCCTGAAAGGAAACCAAGAAATGACTAATCAAACACCAGTGGTCGCGAACGACCGCACATATGCGACTCCGAAAACAACAGCGATCGCAATCTGCCTTGACGGGTGCGAGCCCGCGTATCTGGACGCGGCGATTGACGCAGGATTGATGCCCAATCTGGAACGGATCAAAGCGACAGGAACCGTTCGTCTGGCGCACAGCGTTATTCCTTCGTTTACCAATCCAAACAACCTGTCGATCGCGACAGGCCGCCCACCATCGGTTCACGGAATCTGTGGTAACTACTTGTATGACCCTGAAACCAAAGAAGAAGTCATGATGAACGACGTGCGCTTCCTTCGCGCACCGACAATTTTCCAAAAGTTTTATGACGCAGGATCGAAAGTTGCCGTTGTGACTGCGAAAGACAAATTGCGCGCGTTGTTGGGGGCTGGCCTTAAGTTTGACGACGACCGTGCAATTTGCTTCTCTGCTGAACGTTCCGACATCTCGAATGTTGCAGAACACGGTATCGACAACGCCAGCGAGTGGCTTGGAATGGCTGTGCCCGAGGTCTATTCAGCCGAACTGTCCGAGTTCGTTTTTGCTGCGGGTGTTAAACTTTTGGCGGAATGGAAGCCAGATGTGATGTACCTGACTACGACTGACTTCGTGCAGCACAAATATGCGCCGGGCATTAAGGAAGCGAATGATTTTTACGAAATGTTTGACCAATACCTTGGTCAGCTAGACGAAATGGGCGCGGCGATCGTTATCACTGGCGACCACGGTATGAAGCCTAAGCATCATGCAGATGGCTCGCCCAGTGTGATATATATCCAAGACGTTCTGGACGAATGGCTAGGCGAAGCCGCCGCGCGTGTCATCCTGCCGATTACCGATCCGTATGTTGTTCACCACGGCGCACTTGGATCGTTTGCCACGGCATACTTGCCTGACGGTGCGGATCGGGCAGAGATTATTGGCAACCTTTCACAAATCGACGGCATTGAAACCGCTATCACACGCGAAGCAGCAGTCGAGCGTTTCGAACTTCCCGCTGACCGGATTGGTGATATCGTTCTGACTTCGGGTGAGAACATTACCATTGGCACATCAGAGCATCGCCACGATCTGGCCGCTTTGAATGAACCACTGCGCTCGCATGGTGGTCTACATGAACAAGTCGTTCCGTTTATCGTTAATCGCAAAATCGACATTGGTAATGCGCCTGACTTGCGGAACTTTGACGCATTCTTCTATGCTACCGCAGCCGCAACCCTTTGATTTTAGATAACGCCGGAGCAAACAAATGACTAGAGCCCCCATTGAAATGCGTCATGAATCGATGCGGATTGCTGGCCGCAAGGTCGACACCGAATCCCGTATTGAGGTTCGGTATCCATACACAAACGAAGTAATAGGCACTGTTCCGGCAGGCACTGCAGAACATGCGCGCGAGGCATTCGAAATTGCAGCGAATTACACTCCGACGCTGACACGGTATGAGCGTCAAAGAATTCTTCTGAACGTCGCAGATATTATCAACGACCGAAAAGGGGAACTTGCGCCAATCATCACAGCCGAGTTGGGAATTTCGATCTCGGATAGTCTTTATGAATGTGGTCGCGCATTCGATGTTTACACTCTGGCGGGCCAGATGTGTATTCATGACGATGGTGAGATTTTTTCCTGCGATCTGACGCCGCATGGCAAAGCACGCAAAATCTTCACCATACGCGAGCCGTTACGGGTGATTTCTGCTATCACGCCATTTAACCATCCGTTGAACATGGTTTCGCACAAGATTGCTCCGGCGATTGCCACGAACAATTGCATTGTGGTCAAGCCGACAGAGTTAACGCCATTAACCGCGATATGGCTGGCAGACGCATTATACGAGGCCGGACTTCCGCCGGAAATGTTGTCGGTTGTAACTGGGTTGCCGGAGGATATCGGTGACGAAATGATTACCAACGAACACATCGAACTTGTGACGTTCACTGGCGGTGTTCCAGTAGGCAAGATGATTGCAGCCAAGGCCGTTTACAAACGTCAGATTCTGGAGCTGGGTGGTAACGATCCTTTAATTATTTGCAATGACCTGTCAGATGACGACTTGGCAAAGGCTGCCGACTTGGCAGTAGCCGGTGCGACTAAAAACTCGGGCCAGCGCTGCACCGCTGTTAAGCGCATTCTGTGTCAGGAAAGTGTTGCCGATAAATTCGTCGAATTGGTTGTTGAGCGTGCAAAGAAACTAAAGTTTGGCGATCCGATGGATCTGAATACCGATCTAGGGACTGTTATTCACGCTCAGGCTGCCGAAATGTTCGAAAAACGAGTATACATGGCTCAAGAGCAGGGCGCTAAGATACTTTATCATCCTGAACGCAAAGGCGCGCTGTTGCCACCCATCGTTGTGGATTTTGTGCCGCATGAAAGCGATCTAGTGACGGAGGAAACCTTTGGTCCGATCATCCCTATCATTCGAGTTCCAGATGACGATGCAGAAGTAATGAAGATTTCCAACTCTACTGCGTTTGGCCTGTCATCGGGTGTATGTACGAATGATTTTTCGCGGATGCAGGCCTATATTAAAAACCTTGTTGTCGGCACTGTTAACATATGGGAAGTGCCGGGTTTCCGCATAGAGATGTCACCGTTTGGTGGTATCAAAGACAGCGGCAACGGTTACAAAGAAGGCGTTATCGAGGCGATGAAGAGCTTTACCAATGTAAAGACATTCTCGTTGCCTTGGAACTGATCCGGCGAAATAGCCTGTTTAGTTAGTGAATGCCCCTCGGATTAAACCGGAGGGGCATTCATTGTAAGCCTACTGAGCTGTCCATCCGCCATCAATAGGTATCGACGCACCCGTAATATTATGGGCGATAGGGTTGGTTAGCCATAACGCCAGTTGCCCGATTTCCGCAGAATCAGAAGTTCGTAACGAAGGTTGCTTTCCCCCAACAAGACTGGCGACTCCGGCGTCCCAATCCCCACCATGCTCGTCGGCCAGAGTCTGTATCTGCGGCTGGATAAGCGCGGTTTCCGTCCAGCCAGGGCAGATGCAGTTTACAGTAATTCCGCCTGCTTCTTTCGAGCCTTTCGGGGCATATTCAAGGGCGGCGACCTTCGACAGACCAACTAGCCCGAATTTGGCAGCAACGTATGGTGCTTTGTTGACCGATGCGACTAACCCGTGAACCGAGGCGATGTTGATCACACGACCGTAGCCGCTTTTCTCCATCTGCGGCATTGCGCGCCGCATAGTGTGGAAGGCGCCCGAAAGGTTAACGGATAACACTGCATCCCATATTTCTGGCGTTGCTTCCGCAAGGCTTACGGTTTTCTGGATACCTGCGTTGTTAACCAATATGTCGGCGCCACCCAAACTAGCAACCTTGTCCATCATATCGTCGATCGCGGCGACGTCCCGCATATCTGTATCGAAGAACAGGACTTCGGGTGCGCCGGCGTCAATAATTTCGGACTGAACCGTAGCAGCTTGTTCAGCGTCTGCCAGACCATGCGCAACAATCCTTGCCCCTTCGGCGGCGAAGGCTTTGGCTATGGCCAGCCCGATGCCTTGAACAGACCCAGTTACGAGTGCGGTTTTTCCTTTTAGTAGCATGTGTTTATCCTTCGTGTTCCAGACGTTCCCGAAGGTCCGTTTTCAGTATTTTGCCATAATTGTTTTTTGGCAGATCATTGACAAGTCGATATTCTTTGGGTCGTTTAAATCGTGCGATTTCGGTCAGGCAGTGGGAGTCCAATTCGGCCTCTGTTACAGTGGGTGATTGGACTAAAACTACAAATGCAATAACCTCCTCGCCCCAGTCAGGATGCTCGCGGCCTACAACTGCCACTTCATAGACGTCGGGATGAAGCAATAGAGCTTCTTCAACCTCTCGCGGATATATGTTGGTCCCACCCGATATTATTACGTCTTTCGAGCGGTCATGCAGAGTTACGAACCCGTATGCATCTACGGCCCCCATGTCGCCTGTCCAAAGCCAGCCGTCTTTTATGGTTTTGGCTGTCGTAGCAGCGTTACGCCAATAGCCCAACATCACAGGGGGGCCTTGTACAATTATTTCGCCGATTTGGCCGATCGGAACCTCAGCACCGGTTTCGTCAACAATCTTAACGTACACGCAGCATTGCGCCGTGCCAACCGACGCTAATCGTGCTTTCCAGTCAGGGTGCGAACGATCAGCAACAGCGGCGCGCGATGAGGCGGTGATCGTCATGGGGCACTCACCCTGCCCATAGATTTGCACAAACCGAGGCCCCATGACTTCAACGGCCTCAACAATATCTGCCAGATACATTGGTCCGCCACCATAGACGATGGTTTTGATGCCGGACCCAACTGATCCTACGTTTTTGGCGTGGTCAACCAGTCGTCGGACCATAGTCGGGGCCGCAAACATCGAGACATTACCGACGCTTTTCGCCAGCGAAAGGATTTCCGCGGGATCGAACCCGCCGGATGCAGGCACAACATGCCGTGCGCCGCGAAGAACATGCATAAAGTTATACAAACCAGCGCCGTGCGACATCGGGGCCGCATAGAGAATGGCATCTGCGGATGTTACCTCGTCAACATCAACAAAATACGCCAGGGTCATGGCTTGCAGATTGCCCGCCGAAATCATCACACCCTTCGGCTTGCCGGTGGTGCCGGAGGTATAAAAAAGCCAAATCATATCATCGGGTTTGGTTCGTACCGGAGCTGCTAACGGCTTGGCCGCGTACAGTTGCGAAAACTCGGGTGCATCTGTGTCAATGATGTCCGCGATTTGTTGCGGCAAGGCTTCTGATAAAGCAGCGGTGACATCGCAGGTGGCAAAAATCAGCTCTGCGTCTGCGTCGACGATTATCCATGCGGCCTCTTTGGCATGTAGTTTGGCGTTGATTGGCACCACAACCGCTCCGACAAACCAAGCGCCATATAGTACTTCGAGATAAGCCGTGCGATTTTTCATAAAGACCGCGATGCGATCACCTGCTGTCACGCCATACTGGTCCCGGAGTGCTGCCCCGATGGCCGCCGCACGTGCTGCGAATGTAGCATAGTCGGCAACTATGGTTTCTCCGCGGAGTAATGCGGGCGCGGAAGGCGATATTTGGGCTGTTCGGACCAACCATTCAGCAGGGTTCATGAAAAGGGTCTCCAAGTTTTCGTGGAATGAACGGTGGGTCTCCTGTTCATATGGCCCAAGCACGGGGAAAACACGGATAACATATTACGCAATCAGAATACACTTCCGCCCCGTCTCGAATTTTGGTTTACTTACGGTAAGACATCAATGCGTAGAACTACGCATTTGCAGGAGTTTCTGATGACTGATTTATTTGAAGCGGGCTTTTTGGAGGCACCGATCGGTCTGGCTATCACGCGTTACCGGATCATACAGAAGTGTAACTTTGTGTTTGTCGAAATGTTCGAAGGGGCGCGCGAAACGCTAGAGGGCAACTCTTTGTCCGAATTGTATCCTTCGATGGATGAGTTTTACCGGATCGGTGAAGCCGGAATGCAGCAGATCAAAGAGTCCGGTCAGTATTCCAACGAACGTATCATGCGTCGCAAGTCTGGTGAATTGTTTTGGTGTCGTGTGCGTGGCCGCTCGTTAACACCCGACGACCCATTCGCACACGCGGTTTGGAGCTTTGCAGACCTGTCTGACAACCGACCCGTCGTCCAGCTAAGTAAACGTGAACAGCAGGTGGCAATTCAGCTTACAGCGGGAAAAACCAGCCGTGAGATCGCGCATTCGTTGGGAATATCGCCGCGCACCGTCGAAGCGCATCGCGCCAAAGTACTGTCAAAATTCAACGCAAGAAACAGTGCGGAACTTATTGCGAAATTAACCGGAATTCCCGCGTGATTTGTCTAGGAGTCCGTTTTTCTCCACAGTGAGGGTGAATATAGTATTTACGGAACGCAATTTGACGGTATGCGTTTGAAGCCGTTAGCCACAGTGTCTATATGATTACCTTGGTAACCTCGGACGAGACAAACAAAATCTTACCAAATGGCAGGTAATGCCAGCCGAGCCAAAGGGGAAGTTATGAAGACGATTGAACCGCGTGCCTTGCGTGATGCATTTGGTAGTTTCCTGACTGGCGTAACCGTCGTCACGGCCTATGACCAAAACAAACAGCCAATCGGGTTTACCGCAAACTCTTTTTCCAGTGTGTCGCTTGATCCGCCGTTGTTGCTGGTTTGCCTTTCGAACAGTTCCAGTAATTTCGATGCGTTAACGAATGCGAACGGTTTTGCGATCAACGTTTTAGCAGAAACGCAGATTGAAATTTCCAACACCTTTGCTAGCCCGGTCGAAGACCGTTTTTCTGACTGCGAGTGGCAAAACGGCCCATTTGGCGGCCCTGTGATTGAAGGGGTTTCGGCGTGGTTTGATTGCTCGACGCATAATATCGTTCAGGCTGGCGATCACGTTATCCTGATCGGAAAAGTCGAAGCCTTCGAGGCAGGCACAGCGCCCGGCCTTGGGTATGCGCGCGGAGCATATGTTACTTCGGCACTGGAAACCGAAGTGTTGGTGGGGCGTTCGAACTTCATTGTCTCGGCTTTGGTCGAGCGGAATGGCCAAGTGCTGCTGATGCAGGATAAGTCGGGTGGCTTGTCATTGCCCGAAAGGCAAGTCGGGAAATCGGGCGCAACGGAAGCGCTGCGGGTATTGATCAAAGATTGTGGTATTACGGCGGCTCCGGGGTTTGTGTATTCGGTGTTCGAGGATGCGAACGATCATCAGCCGCACATCTCGTTCCTATGTCAGGCTGCCGAAGGCGAACCAGCTAAAGGTGCGTTCCTTGATCTGGATGCAGCCACGTTGGAACTTATTGCCGACCGGTCACTTCGTTCAATGCTCGAGCGGTTTGCGACTGAAAGCAACATGGATAATTACGGCGTTTACTTTGATCAGAGTGATAACAACGATACCGTCTGATGGAGTTGATATTCTTGGCCCCAATTACTCAGATGACTGCCTGTAGTAAATAATACCCAGCGCTGACAATCAGAATTGTACCTGAAATTTTAGAAAACAACGCTCCGTTGGGTATGTATTTTTCGGCCAACACATAGATTGCCAATTCCGCAATCCAGTAAAGGTTCATGATACCGCCAACGAAAAGCAGCGCCATCAATGCCCAACAGAATCCCAGACAATAAACGCCGTGGTGTGCCCCCGTTCGCAACGCGCCCATTGCACCACGGCGATTGTGTTCTGCTAAAAAAACCGCAGGTGAGCGGCAGTGTTTCAGGCAGGCGTTCTTGAGGCTTGAAAACTGGTACAGGCCTGCAGCAAGCAAAACCGCCCCTGCCAGAGCCGCCGAATTGACCGTCATCAGTGTATCTGAAACAAGCCCAAAAGAGCCCAGTAACCACTGCAAAGCCGTAGCCACGATTGAGAAAAACGCCCAAATCATCAGTGTCCGTCGTCGGAGTATTTGGCACAGATTAGGCTTTAGAATAAGAGAGTGTCTGCCTCATCATTTCGGTTATATTATGCGGCGGCTTTGCGGTGTTGCAAGCGTCGCGTTTGCATTGTCTTTTGTTTGATCCTTTCTCGTTGGTTTAGAATGGCTTGGCCGCGCCCAAAGTAAACGTCGGCGGGTGTCAGGTTCTGAATGCTCTCGTGATACCGTTGGTGATTATAGTATTCGACGAAGGCTTCTATCTGGTTTCGAAGGTCCGCCGGATAGAAATAGTTCTCTAGCAGCACGCGGTTCTTCATAGTCTGATGCCAACGTTCGATCTTGCCTTGGGTTTGCGGGTGGTATGGCGCACCTCGAACGTGATCCATG
>JBBWVU010000075.1:0-4112 GCA_050256375.1 Paracoccaceae bacterium
TATTAAGATATGTCAACATCAAAGCCTATATTATTCGCTTACCTAGGTAGGTTGAATTTTTCCTCTTGCACCCCGCCCCATCCCGCCTTACTTATCGCGCCACTTAAGGATCAGAAACACCCCTGCGGAGAGGTGCCAGAGTGGTCGAATGGGGCGGTCTCGAAAACCGTTGAGCCTTTGCGGGCTCCCAGGGTTCGAATCCCTGTCTCTCCGCCATTTAATTTCATTATTTTCTATAATTACAATGAGTTAAGTTAGCTCGGAGTGATTTCGCCCCCCATTATGGCCGCCATTACTAAATTGTATCCCGCTCGCTGCTGTAAGTTGGCTACATCAACAAAACTTGTTACGAAACTATCAAGTCAAACAGTTTTACTACCTCGGCTGCGAGCGTAGGGTCGTTCAAATATATTGCCATTGCTTCGTTGCCGGGTTGGTTGTCTGAATGGACGGCATAACCGTTATTCCCAACTTGCCCTCTAAGCCAATCGTGAATTTCATTTAGCTGTTTGCCGAAACCATCGTCTGGCACTTTGACACGAACCATAACCGGAAAACGCCGTTGGTCTTGCTGCTTTTGTGGTGTGCTGCGTCTACTCATGCGGGCACTATAAACACTGGAAACGTAAGATGCAGCCATTTCAATTGCAGATACCTGTTATCGCCACACCATCAACCAACGCTATGAACGGCTTTTCATCTCCCGGAAAATATTCTTTGACGTCATAATAGGCTATGCGGCCACCTTGACTGCTCCCACCCGTTCCGCTGTCAGAAAATACTTTGAAGCCCCATTCTTTAGAACCTTCGTTTAAAATGATTGTATTTCGGTAAAAACTGTTGCCGACCGCCTCGTGAATTACCCTGCCAGTCAGTCGGTCGATTGTTAGGGTTGATCCCTTGGTTCTTATCATGAGTGAGTTATTGTAATCTGTATTGCCTTCGGACATCGTTTTGGCAAATAGAAAATCGTTAATTTCACATATGTAGAATTTTGAACCAGATTGGGCCGAGTTGACAGATGCAATAACGGCTACCGCTGCCAGAAATAGTTTTTGCATAAAATTTCCCTCAATTGTATTTCTCACACTGAAAACGTTGCACGAAGTGGCGTCGCACCCTGTCACCAAACTTTAAAACAAATAATTACCAACAATATAAAATTAAACCAGCCCCACAACCGCGCATTCCTAGCCATCGTAAAAGCGTCCGTAGCCATCAGGAGTGAATTAGCAGCATCTTGCCCTGCGTGAGCTATTAGCCGATCCCTAGTGGTTTTATCCAAATCGTAATCATAACAAACGCTATCGTCGAATAAACCAAGATCGTCGTCCAAGATGTTTCGGGATAACAAACTTACCTTTTGTTGGTTTCTCTTGCCCATCCCCCAAGGTAAATCCTTGGCGACATCAAACCCTATCCTTAAGTCTTCAATTCTGGTTACCACTGGAATTCTCCTTCTGTTCAAACCTCAATCTTACATTCAAGGCAAACGTCAGCACACCTCTGAATCAAACAGATTTTGCAGCCGCATCGTTATGTGCCTTATATTTCTGAAGCCGATCATGGTATTCGTAAGCTTCGACTCAATCGTGTTAGGTAAGCGGGTAGGCTTCTCGAATCCGCCCTCGAAACTCCTCCATCAATTCGGTTGCCTCGATATGTAGTTCCTTCCCAGAACCGAGTGGTCCGTCAGGGACAGAGAATAGTTCGGGCCAGTATCGCAGCCACTCACCATGACCGCTTCCGGCCCTTAGCGGACCTTTGTGCTGTCTTCAGCGAACGGCAGTTTAGAGCCCAAACTGACCGGTTTGCTCATGTGGCCTTTTCGCAGTCGCAGCAAAATGGTCAAGTCGAGAACGGTCCCATGCTGCCCTTCATGACCACTACGGCGAAGGGCATGTTGAGACTTTCCACGATATTGTTCAGAGCACACGAATGTCTGGCTCAACGCAGGAGCGCCGCCAGTTTCGTCATCTTATGTCAGGAAACCCTAGTCAAAAGTCTCAAATTTCTGATCCTTTTTTTTAGGGAACAGTTCGGGGCTCATAATCGTGCTTTCATTCACGTAGCTTTGGAAATGAACCACGCAATTAACTCCATCGGACATTAATACCGCATATTGAGCGGGAGTTTCATAGGATTCCTGTTGTCCTGTGCGACCTCGAAGAAATGGTTCTACACTGTGCTGGTTGCCTGATATCGTAGCACATGGATAGCTGCCCCAACTGCCAGCTGTCGTGATGTGGCAATGCCCAGCAAGAATTTGAATAATATCAGCCCCACTCCCGTGCAAAACTTTTAGTAGCTTTTCGGGTGAAGCTAAACGGTAGGTATCCACCGGCATCTGTAACGCACTAGGATTGTGATGAAGTAACAGAATGACTTTAAGGCCTTGAATTTTTGCTTCTGCGAGACGTTCTGATGTCCACGCAAGCCGTCGTTCGCATAGGCCACCACGTAATTCACCTGGCTCTGAACTGTCCAGCATGAGGATGCGATGCCCTTTGATGTCATCATACCCTTCAACGAAATTGTTTTCGTCAAGCATAGGGTTCTTGGCATGTTTCACGTAGACATTCCGGTCGTCATGATTGCCCAACATAACGCGTTGCGGTAATTTGTTGCCAGCGCGAATTTCATCAAACTGCGCATATGCGGCCACATCCGATTTTTCGGTGATATCACCTGCAAAAACACATAAATCAGCATCATCATGCAGTTCATTGACGGATTGTATTGCCCTCTTGAAACGGGGCGCTGTATCGAGACCACGCCTCACTTCACCTTTCGGCAAAAGGTGAATGTCGCTCATGACGATGAGCTTTAAAAGACTGTCGGTGTAAATGCTCAATTAGCTGGCCCCTGCTGACGTATTTTAGGTGGCATCAATTTACCACCTTTTATGTTCTACGATAAATCGATACACAGGCTTATCCAGATATTTCGATACACCCCAGTGCGCAATAGCGTTAACTAATGGAGACTGACTTGCCAACGTGTTCTCAATTCAAAACGAGATAACTTTTCCACTGTTGCTGTTTCACACTACAAACGAAAAATGCGCAAAGCTGCCCTTGGGACGCAATCGCTGAAAGCTCGTTACGACACGACCTCGTTACTCAAGAACATTTGCAGCGATGGTCCGCTTTCCGCCCTTACTGACCAACGTGCCTTTCCCGCAGTTCGGTAACTAAGGGCGGAAAGCAGACTTTCGCCACGAGTTAGAACATATAAGTTGTTTCCTACTAAGCAAACATTTACTTCACTTAGGATCTGTCTCGGAATTGTTCCGCTCCCACCGTCGCCTGTTGCGTTATTGCTGCCATGTCCAAAACTAATGACCGTCATCTGATTTTAAAAATTTGATTTCCCCGAACCGAATTAATCCATCCCGCCACTATCATTCCTAGCCGCATAGCTTAAGGGAGATGGTACCTTAAGGAGAATGGATGATGGGAACTTCACAGAGCGTACTTGAATTGGTCGCGGCGGCGCGAGCCAATGCAAAAACATCCGAAGATCGTGTTTCGAAAATTCGGATACTTATGGACGGGCAAAACGGGTGTGAAGCCCAAGTTGAAGAACTTCGCGCTGCTACTGTAGCGCTTGAATTGGCGGCGATTGATATCTTCACACTTTTCGAAGCGCGGATGCAGCACCACTTTAAACGGGGGCCGTTTTCACGCAAATTGAAATCATTGCTGTTGGAAGCAGGGCAAACTGACCTTGCTGATAGGGTCCACCAATATTATCTGGCGATCAACGTGCTGAAGCATGGAAAAGGCGCAAGTTATCGGGAGTTGCTCAATGCCCCAAGTTCTCTTTTTGTTGTGAAACCAACCAAAGAGATCGTCGCCGATGAAGCGCACACACCCGCAGGTCTTGTAGATGTATGTGTTCCGGGTTTTTTTGATGGGCTGACCACGACTATTCTTGATGCTTATAATTTCCTTGAAAACAGATAACCGACTGTCTGACGTCAGCGCCTATGGGTCCAAATAGCGCCATTTACTAAGAGAGTGTTTCTGGCTCATCGTAACCACTGAGGAGTGGAACATGAGACAGACAACTGGAACACGCAAAAGCCATGGCGATAAGATCGTCAAAGA
>JBBWVU010000076.1:0-2894 GCA_050256375.1 Paracoccaceae bacterium
CCAAGAACGTCATCTTTATTCACGAGAAAATTTCAAACTAAATCGCTCCGCCGCTCTCTCTGAGTGGCGGCAGCTTTGTTCCGCATAGGTTCCGGCGAATTACAGGAAACTGAGGCTAGTTCGAATTAGTCTGACAGCACCGTTCTGGAACCTACGAACATGGAATTACTGCGGCCTTAGTAGTCGATGCAAACTTCAACCGGTACCATTCGGTTTTTAGGTACCGGTTCTCGACCGAGGCCGGAAGCACCACTACGAATAAAACAGCATCGGTTCTAATCAGATTGGCTGATGAAACGACGGGTTCGCTGGACAATTTAAAAACGTCCAGCAGTGATCGTTCCAATGACACGCGATGCAACTGAACAAGCAGGAGACTCAAATGAAAGCTGTCGACTTAAAAGAATACCAATCCATTGCTGAGACGGTTCAGCATTATCTAGAGGGCGCCCTCTCCGGTAAAGGCGATGACATGCGGCCTGCGTTCCACAAACTAGCTACGGTCTTTGGCTACGTCGGGCCTGACCTATTTGCCGGGCCAATCGAAGGTTTATACGCTTGGAATGATGAGAATGGCGCGGCGAAGGACGTTGTCGTCAATGTCAGTATTTTGGAGGTAGTGGAGACCGTGGCCGTCGTGCGGGTTGATTCCGACAATTGGACAGGACATCGCTTTACGGACTTCTTTACGCTATTGAAGACAGAGGGCCAATGGAAGATCATGAATAAAGTCTTTCACTTACACGACGAATGATTCTAGGGCCGCTGGGTAGTTTTTAGTTCGACCTGCGGCCGATCATCCTGCTAATGTCGCTTTCTAGCACTTTTTTGTTGCCATATCATATTCTTGTGCGTTGAAATTGACTGGAGCTTACAAAATGCAACTTACGCTTAAAATAGATAAATCAGCAGCGGCTTCTCTGCAAACCCAAGTGGTTAGCGAGATCAGTACGTCGATTACATGCGGACGACTTCCAGCGGGTACGCGCCTGCCGGGCAGCCGTACGCTTAGCTCACAATTGGGTGTTTCCCGTAATACGATTCTGCTCGCCTTTTCGACACTTGAAGCAGAAGGGTTCGTGAAATCACGCGAAGGGTCCGGAACGTTCGTGAGTGATGCCACGCCGGAACCTGCTCCTTTTGGGGAGCTCGCCCCAGCTCAGGTCACAATGCCAACTTCATCTGACGTCGGACCGCCGGTATTCTGTGATTTTCAGTTGGAATCAGTGGACCCTGACCTCTTTCCCACAAACACATGGCGCCGCCTGATGATGCGCCGTATGCAAACGTCAGATTTTAACCTATCCAAAGTCGGTGATCCGCGAGGATCTCTTGATTTGAGAAAGGCGCTTTGCAAATTTCTAGGCGCCAGCCGCGGAATGTGTGTAGGGCCAGAGCAAATCCTAATTGTCTCCAGTATTCAGCAGGCCACAAATGTCGTCGGCCAGATGTTTGTCAAGGCGGGCTCGCCGGTTGTTGTAGAGCGACCTGGATGTAGCCTGATTGCGCCGATCTACGAACGCCTCGGTGCCGAGATACTGCCTGTTGCCACCGATCACGACGGCCTTCGGATTGACCTTTTGCCCGAGCGACGTAACGCGCTTATAGCGGTCACGCCGGAGCGCCAGTTTCCCATGGGATCGACAATGCCCACTGAACGACGCCAGGCTCTTTTGAATTGGGCCAAAGATCAGGACGCGTATATATTTGAAGTCGACTTCGACAGTGAGTTTCGTTACGAAGGCTCGCCAAAGCCCGCACTACAGACTCTAGATCGTCACGGTAGGTTCATTTACGCCGCATCCTTTGCGCTGACTATCGGGCCCGGTCTGAGGATCGGATTTTTGGTGATGCCCCAAACGCTGATTGAAAAGGGGTTGGAATCGCTTAGGTTGCTTGACCACGCCTATCCCTGCCAAACACAGGGTGCGTCCTGGCTCGATCAGGCTGTATTATGTGATTTTCTTGAGAGCGGGGGTTATGATAAGCACTTGCGGCGATTGCGAAAAGCGTACATGGCGCGGCGCGACGTCCTTATGCAAGCCCTAGAGCATAATTTCGGAAGTTGTAATCTATTGGGATGCTCATCCGGAACCCACCTCATATGGCGATTGCCATCGCATTTGCCTGACGCAAAAACCTGTCAGTCCCTAGCCAGATCTGTGGGTGTCAAGGTCAACACATTATTGCTCGAAACCGTAACCGGGGCGGAATATCTGGATAATTGGAATCGCTATCTGCTTCTGGGCTATGGCGATCTGCAGCCAGAGATTATCCGCGACGCGGTGGAGCGTCTCGGATGTGTTCTGGGTCAACCTAGTCGTCGTGGGACCGCAATGACACCCGGATCGTGACGGCACTCATGCAATCCCAATCCCTGACTCGCGACGCGCACATGAACGTGTGCTATCGAACGGAAAACGCATTTGGGTGTCTTCAGTATTGGTCAATGTACACAGTGAAGTTGATTGTAGATATGTCGTTACTCGCGGGACATTTCCATTAACCTCCCAGCTTTGGGAAGAAGGAGATGTTCATGAACAAGAATCAACGCGAGATACAGCGAATTGAGAGAACCGAAACTAGTTCGAATTAGCCTGGCAGCACCAGCGTGCGGGATACAGTTAACGGGAATATTGGGGACTTTCTGAAGCGACTTTTTTTACAATGGGCGATAGCCATGCTAGTGTGATAATTTGCGGGGACTACGCTCCGTGAAAGTGTAAAGTGTCGTTCATAAACGACTGAATAGTATTCGATAAAGTCACGTGAGAGAAAACCCTAATCCAGCTCCGTCCACGGCCAAGGCTTGACGTTGCTTCCTGCTGTCTGGTAGCGGGCTGCTTTTGCAACCCAAATACCCAAATTGAGACCGAATTCAGCAAGCCTTTCGT
>JBBWVU010000077.1:0-43911 GCA_050256375.1 Paracoccaceae bacterium
GACGAATGGGAACGCTTTTACAACTTCCACAGGCCGCATGGCGCACATGCAGGAAAAACACCTTACGAAGCTCTTAGAGAAAAGCTATAATCAACAGACAGAATGTCTCGAGAGTAACCCCACCTTACAGTTGGTGACATCTTATTACCATTTACAGACGAATTTGTCGATCTGGCGTCTACGCATTACCCCGCCCCATAAACCACATCATACATCACCGGTTCGAAATTCTTGCACATCTCGTTGATCTTCCGGCTTCGTACCCGCATCTCATCGGACCGTAGCATTGACATGAAATCCTCGCGCGTTTCCCACTGTGAATAATTCGCGATCCGTGTTTGTGCATCGTTCACATGCAACGCGGCCGAGATGAAACCCGACTGCTTGCTGATCACCTTGTCACAGGCCTCCTGCAGTTCATCCAGCAAATCCTGACATGTCCCCGGATTTACCTCGAACGTAGTGATTACAGTCTGTAATTTACGGTCTGGGGAAATAGTCGCCATGGTGTCCTCCTTCAGGTTACCACCACTCTATGCCCACAGCCGAAAAATACAATGTTAAGACGGCAAATCGACCCGTGCGACCACATTAACCGTGCCCGAAACCGCCACCGGCCACTTGATCGAAACATTGTCGTTCCCCGCCAGCTGCGCCGAGGGCTGCACGAATTGCGCCACCCCGCTGCCGTTCATAATGTCACCTTGTGGCATCACCGCATCCACGCCCAACGCCTGCCCGCCAAATGGCTACTCGGCCGACAGATCAACACTCCAACTCGTCGAAGCACCCGCCTGCGAGACCCGCACCAGTGCCTGTCACCAACGAGCCCACCGGGATCGAGGCAATGTTAGCCACGTTAGTCAGCATCAAATCATCCCCGCTGGAATAGCTGGCCGTGCTGCTAAACACCTCGGTGTTCCACGCAGAACCGGCGTTAACCTCTAGTTGCCCGTTACGCAAAACACGCCGGTTCGCAAACGTATCCTTATTCCCTACCGCCGCCTGAACGTCCACGGGTGCGTCCAGTTGAATGCGCATTCCACACATATCCAGCGACTCATGATCGGTGTAATTGAACAACGCCTGTAATGCCGTGTTGAACGCCAATGTATCGTTTCCAAAAGCATCAACATAGGTCGGTAAGTCTAAATTATGCGTTAACATCAACCGCTTGTCCGTCGGCATCACCAGCGCTTCTTCAAAGCGGCAGCGCGCGTTCAACGTGCAGTTAATCGACAGATAGTAGGTTCCAGCCGAGATCAATAACTCCTGCCCACTAGCTTTGGCCGCCGCGTCCGCTGCCAGAAATGCGTCAATGTCATCCGTGATCCCGTCCCCGATCGCGCCGTAGTCCCGCACATCCACCCAATGCATTAGCTTACGGTGGAAATACGAGGTCACGTCGTTGATCTGTACCGATTCAATCCGCACCACGCTGCCCGTGGCAACCATCCAGATCCAGTCCGAAATGGCCGTACACCGGCTCTGTTCCCCAAACCATATCAACACCGCCCCGATTGCCCGAACCGATTATCGCGGAAACCTCGTACACGCACCCATAGGTATCCATCCCCTGCACCGGACCGAATTCATCCAGACCCACGATATGCACGCCGCCGGCACCACCAGCCACGCAGCAATCCGCGCTGACGGAAATGCCCCGCTCATCATCTTTAACCTTATCTTAACCTCGATATACGCCCCAGCTATCACAGGAACTTCGCCCATATAACGCAGCGAAGTCGGGTCGCTGATCGTCTGCAACTCCAGACAGGCCCTGAAATCTGGATCGCTTGCCACGATCGCTGCATTTGCCGTCCCGTCATACGTCACAGAGCCGGGCGTTCCGTCGGTGCTGGACCAATCCTCCAGACCGCCCACAAACGCTGGTGGCATCAAATCAATTCCGTCAGTTACAACCATATTCATAATTCTAAACCCCTTTTGCCCGACCCAAAGCCGACCAGCCAACAGCCTCCGCGATCACCGGAGCACCTGATTAAAATTCTCGAGAAAATGCCGCGGTTATGGCGACGAATAATTAACTTTTAGCCCAGAATGGTTAAAACGAAGTTAATTTTCGCTAATTATCTGACAGACAAACAAAATAATGGCCCCGAAACCGAGGCCATCTTTTTACTGTTTGTTAATTTGTTAGTTGTTAACGAAATCGCCGTTAAGAGCTTGTTCAATCAAAGTTACCGTTTCGTTAACGCCAAACAAGGCAATGAACCCGCCAAACCGAGGCCCCTGCGACGCGCCTAGAAGCACTTCGTAAATAGCCGTGAACCAAGCCCGTAGCGGATCAAAATCATGTTCCTTACCAACCGCAAACACGAGGCTCTGCAACGCTTCGCCGTCTACTTCACTGTTCCATTCCGTCAAGCGTTCAGCCAGATCGCGAAGCGCCGCACGCTCCTGATCGTTCGCCAACCGGTAAACCTTGGTCGGCTTAACGAAATCATGATAGTATCGAACCGCAAATCCCGCGGCCTCGTCCAAACCCGGATGCGTCTCGGCCGTCGCATCAGGCGCATACTTGCGAATGAAGCCCCACATCTGATCCTTGTTCTCGGCGCTCGACGCTGATGCCAAATTCAGCAGCATCGAGAACGGCACGACCATATCGCTCACCGGCGGTTGCCCACGATGGATATGCCAGACCGGATTGTTAAGTCGCGCCTTCAAATCCTGCCCTTCGAACGCCCGCAGTTGTTGGTGGTATTCGTCAACCGCCTTGGGGATGACATCAAAATGCAGCCGTTTCGCGGTTTTGGGTTTCAGATACATGAAATACGACAGGCTCTCGGCGCTGGCATAGGTTAACCATTCGTCAATCGAAATCCCGTTACCCGAAGATTTGGAGATTTTCCCGCCAACCTCATCCAGAAACATCTCGTAAACGAAATGCTCGGGTGCGCGACCGCCCAATATGCGGCAAATTTTATCATAGATATATGTGTTAGTGGAATGGTCCTTACCATACATCTCAAAATCCACATCAAGCGCCGCCCAACGGGCACCGAAATCAGGCTTCCACTGCAGTTTCACTTGTCCGCCCGTGACGCTCATGGTGATTTCTTCACCATCTTCATCGTCAAAGGTGATCGTACCATCAACGGCATTCACCGATTTCATCGGCACATACATAACCCGTCCGGTTTTTTGCGAAATCGGCAGGAAACAAGAGTAAGTTTCGCGGCGCTCTTCGCGCAAGGATTTCAACATGACTTCCATGATGTCGTTGTATTTCTCGACCGCGCGCAGCAAAATCTGGTCGAACTCGCCGGATTTGTAAAACGCGCTGGCGGAGTAGAACTCATATTCAAATCCGAACGTGTCCAAAAACCGACGCAGCATCGCGTTGTTATGATCGCCAAAGCTGTCATATTCCTCGAACGGGTCGGGCACTGCAGAAAGCGGGCGTTGCAGGTGTTCTTGCAACTTTTCAGGGTTGGGCACGTTGCCCGGCACTTTACGCATGCCATCCAGATCGTCGGAAAAACAGATCAGTTTCGTGGGAATGTCGCTGATGGCCTCGAACGCACGGCGCACCATTGTGGTTCGCGCCACTTCGCCGAAGGTACCGATGTGGGGCAAGCCGGAAGGGCCGTATCCTGTTTCAAACAACACATAGCCCTTCTCGGGTGCATGTTTCGAGAACCGCTTAACCAACTTGCGGGCTTCTTCAAAAGGCCAGGCTTTGGATTGCAGTGCGAGTTCGCGAAGTTCAGACATGATTGTCCCCTCAAAATGCGCCCCGCCAACCGGCGCGCGAAAATATCTTCCGCTTCCTATTGTGCAGCGGGCCAAGCGTCAATATTCTTAGGGTAATGAATATTACCGAGGTATTAACATGTCCGAGCAAATTCCCGCATCATTTTCCGCCCAAGATGCATTAGTCGCTGTGATGGTGGCCGAGTCCGCGTCCGATGAAAACATCACCAATTCCGAGTTGATGTCCATCACGCTCATCGTTGATCACATGCCAATTTTTGCGAAATACGATTCCAGCCGAATCAAAACCGTCAGTCAAGTGGTCTTCGACTTGTTCGAAGTCGAAGACGGTCTGGACGCGCTGTTCGGTATTGTTCGCGACGCTCTACCGGAACATCTGTATGAAACCGCCTATGCGATGGCCTGCGATGTGGCCGCAGCCGACGGGCGTTTACATCAGGGCGAGTTGGAATTTATGGCCGAAATTCGCTATGAACTGAGCATCGACCGCCTGCACGGCGCCGCGATTGAACGGGGCGCACGCGCACGGCATATGAAACTTTCCTGAAGCCAGACTTAGTGGTGTGTGTGTGCCACGCACCACTAAATCCTATTTTTCCTTAAGGCGTGTGACCTTAAGCATGCCCATAATGGCTTTTTCGAAATACGGCTCGCTCTGACCTTTACGGATTTTACGTAAAAAGTACTTCTCGAAACCGATCTTGGCCAGATGCACCCATTTACCCTGAGATGCCCAGTTAATATTTCGTGGAGGGTTTTGTGGCTGTGCCAAGAACGCCACGCCGCCGCAGCCGCACCCATGCTCTCGATCATATAACCGGTCTTAGGCACACCAACGGCAACCGGAGTAGCCTCTAAAGGTGCAATAGCGATACAAACGCCGACCGAATAGGTGTTCTGGAATTTCGGATTACGCTGGTACTTGTCCACAACGATAAAGCTACGCGGATTGACCAAACCTTCAATGTCACACACCGCTGGAATGCCACGGAACGTCGGTATCATCATGGAATACTTAAAATCCAGCGAATATTCTGCGGCCACAGACCCATCGGTCACGATCTCGGAAACAGACATCTTGCCTTCT
Organism: Paracoccaceae bacterium; assembly: GCA_050256375.1. Classification (GTDB taxonomy): domain Bacteria; phylum Pseudomonadota; class Alphaproteobacteria; order Rhodobacterales; family Rhodobacteraceae; genus NORP23. The sequence goes on from JBBWVU010000077.1 coordinate 4,829, forward strand.
TCAACCTTGTCCATACGCGCATTGGTAATCCACTTGATATGACGGTTCCGCATTTCGGGCTCCAGCATACCTTTGGTATCTCCAACTCCGCCCAGACCTAGATGACCCACGTAAGGTTCCGCCGTAACGAAAGTCATTGGAACCTTGTCGCGAATTTTGCGCCTACGCAGTTCAGTGTCCATTATCATGGCGAATTCATACGCAGGCCCGTAACACGAAGCACCCTGAACCGCCCCAACCACAATCGGACCGGGGTCTTTGCAGAACTCTTCCCAACCACCATGCGCATCAACCGCGTGCTCAATCGCGCATATAGATTGCGTGTGACCTTCTGGGCCAAGCCCCTCGATCTCGTCAAACGCCAGTTCGGGTCCGGTGGCGATCACTAGATAGTCGTAGGCGACTTCCTTGCTGCTCGCCAAAACTACCTTATTACTCGTGGGGTCAGCTTTTGCCACAGCATCATGGATAAACCCGATGCCCTGCTTTTTCATCACGGGAGCCAATTCAATAGTAATGTCTTCTTTCTTGCGCCAACCAACCGCAGCCCAAGGGTTCGAGGGGGTGAACTGAAAATACGATTTGTCGGAGATAACCGTAATGTTATCGTCGCACCGTTTTTCCAGCTTCATATCAAATGCCATAGGAACTCCGCCGATGCCAGCACCCATAATTACGATTTCAGCCATGCTTCTCTCCCATCCAAGAACCGAGTGGTATGTTCTTACTTTTAAATATGAGTGCGCCAATTTCTAAAGAAAGCCTTTTCACCATATTTATGTGTAAAATACATCTTGAAAGTTGAATATTTGCAATTCTCCTCCGAAAAACATACCCCATTGACAAGGGATGGCATTGCACACCATCTTGCCGCCCCACACGACTCCCCGTGATATTGGAGATTATTAATGGCCGTTGTTGTTGTCGAATCCCCCGCGAAAGCGAAAACTATCAATAAATACTTGGGGGATGAGTATACCGTTCTGGCTTCGTACGGCCATGTTCGCGACCTGCCCGCGAAAAACGGTTCTGTCGATACAGACAATGATTTCGAGATGAAATGGGACGTCGCAACGCAATCCCAAAAGCATATTCGCGCCATTGTGGAAGCCATGAAGGCCGACCCCGACGACAAATTGATCCTCGCGACCGACCCCGATAGAGAAGGCGAAGCGATTAGCTGGCACCTTGAAGAGGTTCTTCGAAAACGCAAGGTCATCAAAAAATCCACCAAGGTCGAACGGGTGGTATTTAACGCGGTTACTAAATCCGCAATTCTTGAAGCTATGGCCAACCCGCGCCAAGTGGATCAACCGCTGGTGGACGCATATCTTGCCCGCCGTGCGCTGGATTATTTGGTAGGTTTCAACCTGTCGCCAGTTTTGTGGCGCAAGTTACCCGGTGCGAAATCCGCTGGTCGCGTGCAATCGGTCGTTCTGCGACTGATCGTTGAGCGCGAGATGGAGATCGAGGCCTTCAAGAACCGCGAATACTGGACGGTTGCAGCTGATCTGACGACTCCACGTGGAAAAAACTTCGAAGCGCGGCTGACGATCCTGGGCGGTCAGAAGCTGGAGAAATTCAGCATCGAGACATCCGCCGCCGCCGAGCTGGCCGTAGCTGCAATCAATTCCCGCGACCTGACGATTGCTTCGGTCGAGGCGAAACCCGCCAACCGCAATCCATCTGCACCGTTCATGACATCGTCGTTGCAACAAGAAGCCAGCCGCAAGTTCGGTATGGGTGCCCGCCAAACCATGTCCACCGCCCAGCGTCTGTATGAGGCTGGATACATCACCTATATGCGTACCGACGGTATCGACATGGCCCCCGAAGCTGTGACCGCCGCTCGCGACGCCATCAAGGCACGTTACGGTGCCAAATATGTGCCTTCCTCGCCGCGCATCTACAAGAACAAGGCGAAGAACGCGCAGGAAGCGCATGAATGTATCCGCCCGACGGATTTCAACACTGACCCCTCAAAGCTGGTGAAGCTGGAGGCCGATCAACGCAAACTCTATGACCTGATCTGGAAACGCTCTATCGCATGCCAGATGGCCGCCGCACGTCTTGAGCGCACCACGGTTGAAATTCTGTCAGCAGACGAACAGATCGGCCTACGGGCGACGGGCCAAGTAATGCAGTTTGAAGGCTTTATGAAAGTCTACACAGAAGGTCGTGACGACGCCGTTATTGATGATGATGACAAGACGCTACCACAGATCATGCAGGGCGACCCAGCGGACAAACGCTCGGTCGCGCCAGAACAGCATTTCACACAGCCCCCACCGCGTTTTTCCGAGGCGAGCATCGTGAAGCGCATGGAAGAACTGGGCATTGGCCGCCCATCCACCTATGCATCCATCGTGACCACGATTCAGGATCGCGATTACGTTCGCAAAGAAAAGAACCGCCTGATCCCCGAGGATAAAGGCCGTCTGGTGACGATATTCCTCGAAAGCTATTTCCGTCAGTATGTCGGGTATAACTTTACCGCCGCGTTGGAAGATGACCTCGATAAGGTCAGCGCAGGTGACGAGAACTGGAAAGTCCTGCTTGGCCGCTTCTGGAAAGACTTCTCGGCAGCAATTGGCGAGACATCCGAACTGCGGATCACCGAAGTTCTGGAAAAGATTAACGAAGTCTTAGCACCTCACATCTTTCCCGCGAATGAAGACGGATCCGATCCGCGTATTTGCAAGACTTGCGGCAATGGCAGGCTTTCTATGCGTACGTCGCGTGCTGGTGGCGCGTTCATCGGGTGTTCGAACTATCCCGAATGCCGCTATACCCGCCCGCTCGCTGGCGAAGTTGAGGGCGGTGATATGGCTGGCCCAGATGGTAAACTGTTGGGCGAAAACCCCAACGGCGACCCGATCACCCTGCGCGTGGGTCGTTTCGGCCCCTACGTGCAGCTTGGCGAAACGACCGAGGAAAACCCGAAGCCCAAACGCTCGTCCATTCCAAAAGGCATGGAGCTGGACACGGTTGACCTTGAAAAAGCGCTGGATCTGTTATCCCTGCCCCGTCTGATCGGCGAGCACCCCGAAGGTGGCCGCGTTGAAGCCAGCATCGGGCGCTTTGGCCCTTACGTCGTCCACACCCGCCCTCCTGGCGAAGGCGAAACACGACAAACCAAGATTTACGCCAGCATCAAAGACGCCGAAGAGGTTCTGACAATTGGAATGAACCGCGCCGTTGAAATGATCGCCGAAAAAGCCGCTCGTGGCGGACGTGGCGCGGCTGCGAAACCCTTGAAAGAGCTAGGCGAGCATCCCGACGGCGGCGCATTGAACGTCATGGACGGGCGTTATGGCGCTTATGTCAAATGGGAAAAGATTAACGCAACCTTACCAAAGGGCACCGAGCCGACCGAGGTAACGCTGGAAGAAGCGGTTGAGTTGGTTAACGCAAAAGCAGCCACCAAAAAACCACGTAAAAAGGCGGCTGCAAAGAAGAAACCAGCAGCGAAGAAGAAAACCGCTGCCAAAAAGAAAGCGCCCGCAAAAAAGAAGACTCCAACCAAGAAAAAGCCTGCAGCGAAAGATTAATAACGCCTCATTCGCAAATAAATCGCGTAATAACGGGATGTTCGTGCAAATTTACGGTTTTCTATGAAGTGTGTCATCTGCTTTGCGAAAGGTCTCCGGCAGTTTCAGTTCTGTACCAGTAGAAACTGGAAACAAGGAGATCGCGCACGCGTAAACGACAAATTCGCATGACGCCCTGAAACTCGCGTGCTACAGGGCGTCATGAAACATTTTCCGTCTAAAGAAACTATCCTTGAATGGATCAAGGATAACCCTCGCACAACGTCCAAACGCGACGTTGCCAAAGCGTTTGGCATCACAGGCGATGCGCGGATCGAGCTTAAGCGGATCCTCAAAGAACTCCGCGCCGAGGGGCACATAACCAAAGCCCGCAATACCATCCGCGAGGCTGACACGTTGCAAAACGTCGAATTATTGCAGGTGACCGCAATAGACGCCGATGGTGATTTGTTTGGTGAACCTGCCAACTGGAAGGGCGAAGAGCACGCCCCGAGCGTTCTGATAGTGCCCATGGAGGGCAATCCAGCTTTGGGAATTGGCGATAAGGCGCTGTGCAGGATCACCAAGACGGGTGAGGAGCATGCACCCTATGAGGGGCGACTTATTCGCAAGATCGGCAGCTCGGCTGCGACGGTTTTGGGGATATTCAAACAGGCGGAATATGGCGGGCGGGTCATTCCAGTGGACAAGAAGTCCAGCAAGGAATGGCAGATCGCCCCCGAAGACCGCAACGGTGCCCGCGAGGGTGAACTGGTCGAGGCGACCCAGATAGGCAAAGTCCGAATGGGCCTGCCCAAAGCGAAAATCACGGCGCGGCTGGGGGATGCAACCGCACCCAAATCCGTCAGCCTGATCGCCATCCACGAGCACGGTATTCCTGTCACCTTTCCTGACAACGTCGAGGAAGAGACGCTGAAAGCCGAACCTGTGAAACTGGGCAAACGCGAAGATTTGCGTCATTTGCCCCTGTTTACCATCGATCCCTCGGATGCCCGAGACCACGACGACGCCATCTGCGCATTGCCGGATACAGACCCAAAAAACGACGGCGGGCACATTGTCTGGGTCGCGATCGCGGATGTAGCGTATTACGTGCGCTCGAACTCGGCACTGGATCGCGAGGCGAAAAACCGTGGAAACTCGTCGTATTTCCCCGACCGCGTTGTGCCGATGTTGCCTGATAGCCTGTCCGGTGATCTGTGCTCGCTGCACGAAGGCGTGGACCGCCCGTGTATCGCGTTGGAAATCCAGCTTAACGCGGCGGGGCGCAAGATCGGCCACCGCTTCACGCGCGCTCTGATGCGCTCGCCAGCCTCGCTATCATATGAACAGGCGCAAGCTGCGGCTGATGGAAATCCCGACGCCGAGGCCGCTCCGTTGCTGGATCACGGTATCAAACCGTTGTGGGCAGCATATTTCGCCGCGCGCAAGGAAACCAAAAAACGCCAGCCGTTGCACCTCGATTTACCAGAACGCAAGATCATTCTTGCTGACGATGGCGAGGTTGTGTCAGTCGCGTTTCGCGACCGTTTCGATGCGCATAAACTGGTCGAGGAATTCATGGTTCTCGCTAACGTTTGTGCTGCCGAAACACTGGAAGCCAAACGGATGCACCTGCTCTATCGTATCCACGAAGAACCAAACCCCGAAAAACTGGAGAGCCTGCGCGAGACGGTCGAATCCGTTGGCCTGACACTTGCCAAAGGGCAGGTTTTGAAAACCGCCCAGTTGAACAAACTGCTGGACGCGGCGGCGGGGACCGAGCATTCCGAAGTGATTTCGATGTCTGTCCTGCGGTCTATGACGCAAGCGTATTACTCGATGCACAATCTTGGCCATTTCGGGTTGTCGTTAATGCGGTATGCGCATTTCACCTCGCCGATCCGCCGTTATGCCGACCTGACCGTGCATCGCGCGTTGATCAAGGCTCATGGCTGGGGCGATGATGGGCAGACCCCCGAAGAAGAAGCCAGCCTTGAAGAAATCGCCGAACATATCAGCAAGACCGAGCGGCGCTCGATGCTGGCAGAGCGTGACACGACTGATCGTTATCTGGCAGCCTACCTGTCAGAGCGGATCGGTAACGAGTTCGAGGGCAAAGTTTCGGGCATCGCACGTTTCGGCCTATTCGTTAAACTGAACGAAACGGGTGCCGACGGGATCATTCCGATCTCGCACCTAGGCCGCGAATATTTTCACCACGATGCCGATGCGCAGACGTTGACCGGTGAACGGTCCCGTCTGGTGATCCGCCTCGGTATGAAAGCCACCGTGCGTCTGGCGGAGGCAGTTCCGGTGACTGGCGGACTGATGTTCGAGCTGTTGGAGTTGGAGGGTAAGGCCTTCAAATCAGCCCCCGGTGGTCGCAAACATGGCGGCGGTGGTAATCGCAAACACAAACGTGCGAAAATTCGGCGGAGCAAGGACGCAAAGCGAAAGAAACGGAAAACCTGAACGGCGGCTAAGCCACACCCCAGCCTGCCGTCTGCATTTCCTCCAACCGCGAGGTCGTGCGCTTGAACTGCCACGCGCCGCGCCCTTCTTGATACAGGCGGTCCGGAACATCTGCGGCGGATGCAATCAGGCGCACCTTGGCCTCGTATAATGTATCAATCAGCAGAATAAACCGTTTCGCCTCGTTCCCCTTTTCCTTAGACATCTTCGGAATATCGTCCAGCATCAGCACATCCAACGCCGTGGAAATCGCTAGATAATCGCCCGCCCCCAGCGGTGTTTCGCAAAGCTCGTGAAACGTAAACCGACCCGCGCGCTTGAAATACGAGGGGATAACTACATCGCGCCCTTTGACCTTCAGCATCTTTGGCACACCTTTTCCGCCGGTCAATTCAACCCAGGCAGCATCCATCGCATCGGCGGAAACTTCGTCCAGTGGCGTGTGGTACAGCTCCGCGCTTTTTAGACCGCCAAGACGGTGATCCACGTCAGAGGCCAGATGATACACCTCGAGTCGATCCTTTATCTCTTCGATAAAGGGTACAAACAGGTGGCGGTTAAGGCCGTCTTTATACAATTCGTCAGGATGTCGGTTCGACGTGGCAACGATCACTACACCGCGCGCGAACAGCTTTTCGAACAGGCGGCCCACAATCATCGCGTCAGTTATGTCAACGATTTGCATCTCGTCAAAACACAGCAGATGTGCACTGTCAGCGATGGCGTTGGCGACAGGTTCAATAGGGTCTTTGTCGTATATTTTACGCGCTTCATGGATGCCGTCGTGCACCTCTTGCATGAATTCGTGGAAATGCACGCGGCGTTTCTTTTCGACGTTGGCAGTATAGAAAAACAGGTCCATCAGCATGGATTTTCCACGCCCGACACCGCCGTATAGGTAAAGCCCCTTGATAGGTTCATTCTTAATCCGCTCGCGCCCCCAGCCAAACAGCCCAAGCCCTACGATCGTTGGCTTGGCGGCATTGTACCTCTCGATCTGCGTGTGCAGCAATTGCAGCTTTTCAACCGCAAACCGTTGTGCTGCATCATCTGCCAGCTCACCACTTGCGATAAGTTCTCGGAATGTGTGGACGGGGCCTTTGGCCATAGAATTCTCCGGCGGTGCAATTTCTTAAGTCTTAACGGGCAGAATAGGTATTGTTAACCAAAATCCTGTTGACCTGACCTATTTCAGTCGCAATATCGCCCCCAATAATATCGGAGCCTGCCATGCAACAGAAATCTTCGCTTCTGACACCCGTTCTAATCGGAGGTAGCCTGATACTGCTTATCAGCTTTGGCATTCGTGCTTCTTACGGCGTGTTCCAGATCCCGATTGCGGCAGAGTTCAACTGGCCGAGGGCAGAGTTTTCCTTTGCCATCGCGATCCAGAACCTCGCTTGGGGTATTGGGCAACCGATCTTTGGCGCGTTGGCGGAGAAATTCGGCGACAGGCGCGCGATCATCGCTGGTGCTTTGGTCTATTCCGCCGGTCTGGTTTTAAGCAGTATGGCCGTGTCCCCCGAGGCACACCAGTGGTTGTCAATTCTTGTCGGATTCGGCATCGCAGGCACAGGGTTTGGCGTAGTCTTGGCGGTTGTCGGGCGGGCATCGTCGGACGAGAACCGCTCCATGGCGCTGGCGATTGCTACGGCGGCAGGTTCCGCTGGTCAAATATTCGGTCCACCAACTGCTGAGTATCTGCTGTCAATCATGAGTTGGTCGCAGGTGTTCACGATTTTCGCGGGTGTTATTCTGCTGACGATCCTGCTATTGCCAATGATGCGTGCGGAACCACAAACAACCAAGGCCGAGCTTCAGGAGAGCATGGGCGCAAACCTGATAAAGGCGTTCAAAGACCCGACATACTCGCTGATATTCGTCGGCTTCTTTTCCTGTGGCTACCAATTGTCGTTCGTCACTGCCCATTTTCCAGCTTTTATAACCGAGACCAGCCGCGCCATCGATCCAAACAGTTTACTGGCCTCGATGGGTGTAACCACGACGTCCGCACTGGGAGCCATATCCATTTCCCTGATCGGAATCGCCAACATTGGTGGCACAATTTACGCGGGCTATCTAGGCAAGCGGTATCCTAAGAAATACCTGTTGTCTGCGATTTATACAGGCCGAACGATTATCGCAGCAGTGTTTATCTTACTGCCCATGACGCCGCTAACCGTGATCGTGTTTTCGATCACCATGGGGTCGTTGTGGCTGGCGACTATCCCGCTGACATCGGGTCTGATCGCGTATATCTATGGGCTGCGGTATATGGGCACGCTTTATGGTATCGTGTTTTTCAGCCACCAGCTTGGGTCGTTCGTTGGGGTATGGCTGGGTGGCTGGATGTATGACATTTACGGCAGTTATAACGCCGTTTGGTGGGTCGGTGTCGGGGTTGGCGCATTCTCGGCCATCGTACATCTGCCAATCAAGGAACGTGTTCTGTCGCCAACCTAGGCGCGCACGTCTTTGCGTTCACCGATATGCTGCCCACCGCGCTTTTCAGCCAACATCACCTGCTTCTGACGTTCGCGGAAACGATTGCGGCGCTCGTCCGAGTGTTCGTCAATGCATTGATGGCAGCTAACACCCTTTTCGAACTCGGGACGCGTCATGTCATCATCCGAGATCGGACGACGGCAGGCGTAACACAAATGATACGGGCCTTCCTCTAGCCCGTGACCTACAGAAACGCGGCTATCGAAGACAAAACACTCGCCCTCCCACATGGACTGATCCTGCGGGATTTCTTCAAGGTATTTCAGAATGCCACCTTTGAGATGGAACACGTCTTGTACGCCCTCGCCCAGCAGATAGTTAGTGGATTTCTCACAACGTATCCCGCCCGTGCAAAACATCGCCACACGTTTATTATGGAAACGGTCCTTGTTGTTTTCCCACCATGCGGGGAAATCGCGGAAACTGGCGGTGTCAGGGTCAATCGCACCCTCAAACGTCCCAATTGAGAATTCGTAATCATTGCGCGTATCAATCAGCACCACATCATCTTGCGAGATCAGGTCGTTCCAATCCTCAGGCATGACGTAATTGCCAACATTCGACGTCGGGTCAACCTGCGGCTGGCCCATTGTAACGATCTCTTTCTTCAGCTTCACCTTCATCCGCAGGAACGGCATGTCCGAGGCCAAGCTTTCTTTATGTTCAAGATCAGCGCAGCCGGGCAAGGCCCGTAGATAGGCCAGCACCGTATTAACGCCGCTTCGCGCTCCGGCGATCGTTCCATTAACCCCCTCGCCCGCGATCAGCAACGAGCCTTTGACGCCTTGCGCGTCACATAAGTTCTGCAAAGGACCGCGTATAGCTGACGGGTCCGCAAAGCGGGTGAAATGGTAAAGGGCGGCTACGGTTATTTTTGTCATGCGCTGCACATAACCCCGTGTCAGGGGTTTGCCAAGTCCAACAGCTTGCGCACGGTGTTCCAGTTACGGGCGGTTGCAGGTAAACCGCTTGGTCCGTCACGAGGTAGCTTTCAGAGGGAATCGCCAGTGCATCCGCCTTGGCTGTGTCAAAATCTGGCTTGTCCAGCAGGAACCAGATGTGCAGCGCCTTTCCATCATCCGTTGGAAACGGGCAAGCATTGGCAATTTGAGTGAATATGCGCAGCGGCAAAACCATGACCTGTGGCCGAAACCCTTTGGATTTCTCAATTACATCGGAAATAGCAACTGCCGTAATATCGCCTTGCATTACAGCGTTACCGGACTGGATGTAGGTCTGCACATCGCGCGCGCCCAATTCGGTTAATATATCCTTAAAGTCTGCCATGGGCAGTTTGTTATGACCGCCGACGTTAATTCCGCGCAGCAAAACTATTTGCATATCTACCCCCTTATCAACTGCTTGACCCTAACAAATATATCCTTTATTGCACCACCTAACTCTCGGAAGGTTTAAAACTTCCGGTCCTGAGCTTATGTCAGGATCGTCACCAGTCAGCGTGTTACGCCCACTGGTGCGCTTGTCGTTTGTTATTTGCCCATGGAGGGCTGCGTGATGTTCGAGAACCTATCCGACCGCCTCGGCGGCGTCTTCGACAAGCTTACCAAACAAGGTGCGCTGTCGGATGCAGACGTTGCAACCGCGCTTCGTGAAGTCCGTGTGGCTTTGCTTGAGGCAGATGTTTCCCTGCCTGTTGCACGTGATTTCGTTAAGGCTGTGCAGGAAAAAGCGACAGGGCAAGCCGTTACCAAATCCATCACACCGGGCCAGCAAGTCGTTAAGATTGTTAACGACGAAATGGTGGCGATGCTTGCGGGGAACGATGCTGCCGCCGGTGCGTTAAAAATCGACAACCCGCCCGCGCCGATTCTTATGGTTGGTCTGCAGGGCTCTGGCAAGACGACAACGACCGCCAAGCTGGCGAAGCGCCTGACGGAAAAAGAGAATAAACGCGTTCTGATGGCCTCGTTGGACATCTACCGCCCTGCCGCGATGCATCAGCTCGAAGTGCTGGGTAAACAGATCGGCGTGGACACTCTGCCAATCGTTGAGGGCCAGAAACCTGAACAAATCGCTAAACGTGCCAAGCAACAAGCGACGCTGGGCGGGTATGACGTATACATCCTCGATACCGCTGGCCGTTTGCACATTAACGAAGAGTTAATGGCCGAAGTTCAGGCCATCCGCGATGTAACTACGCCTCGTGAAACGCTGTTGGTGGTCGACGGCCTGACGGGCCAAGACGCTGTGAACGTGGCTGAACAATTCGACGGTCAGATCGGTATTTCCGGCGTTGTCCTGACACGTATGGACGGCGATGGCCGCGGTGGTGCAGCGCTTTCGATGCGGGCCGTCACTGGCAAGCCAATCAAATTCGTCGGACTTGGCGAGAAGATGGACGCGCTGGAAGAATTCCACCCCGAGCGGATCGCAGGTCGCATTCTTGGCATGGGCGACATCGTTTCCTTGGTCGAAAAAGCCCAAGAAACCATCGAAGCCGAACAAGCCGAGCGCATGATGAAGCGGATGATGAAGGGTCAGTTCAACATGAACGACCTTCGCAGCCAGCTTGAACAAATGCAGCAGATGGGTGGCATGTCGGGGATTATGGGAATGATGCCGGGCATGGGTAAAGCCCAAAAGCAGATGGCCGAGGCTGGAATTGACGACAAAGTTCTGATGCGCCAGATCGCGCTGATCCAGTCCATGACCAAACGCGAGCGCGCCAACCCGCAAATCATGCAAGCCAGCCGGAAAAAGCGTGTTGCCAAGGGCGCGGGCATGCAAGTTTCCGATTTAAACAAACTTCTGAAAATGCAGCGTCAGATGGGCGACATGATGAAGAAGATGGGCAAAATGGGCAAAAAAGGCCTAATGCGTCAGGGGTTGGGTGCGTTGATGGGCAAAGGCGGTGGTCAACAGGCAGGCATAGGCGGCGCTATGCCCGGCATGGGCGCGAACGCGTTGCAACCGGGGTTTGGGGCCAAGCCGGGCGCGGGGTTACCAACAGACATTAGCGGACTCGGGAAGAAGAAATGACCTCATCCGTACTGGAAACCTCGCGTTTAAAGATTCGTAAGCCCTTGCCGGAAGATTTTCCGGCATTCGAAGCATTTTGCGCACGCGACCGTAGCAAATGGGTAGGCGGCCCCGTAGACCGCAGGGATGCGTGGGAAGGTTTCACTTCCAACCTCGGTCATTGGGTGATGCGCGGCTATGGATATTTTCATGTAGAAATGAAGGAAACTGGCGACGCCGTTGGACGTGTTGGTTTACGCCGTACAATTGATCGCCCAGAAACCGAAGTGGCGTTTTCACTGTACGAAGATCGGTTCGAAGGCATGGGCCTTGCATACGAGGCTGCATCGGCAGTTCGTGATCATGGTTATACAGACTTGGAATTGCCATCGATCGTTAGCTACATCCACCCAGATAATGTACGTTCTATCGCACTTGCCAAAAGAATGGGCGCTGGACTCGATCCAAATGCACCACTATGGCCGACACACAAAGACCTGCTGGTATTCCGCCACCCCACACCGGAGGACCTCCAATGACGCCCGATCAAATCAAGGCCGCTGAGATCCTGAAAGGTCACCGCGAAAGCATCGACCGTCTGGACTCGATCCTGACATATACGTTGGGGGAGCGCTTTAAACACACGCAAGCCGTAGGGAAATTGAAAGCCGAGCATAGTCTTCCCGCCTCTGACCCCGCGCGCGAAGCCAAACAAATAGCGCGCCTAGAGGAGTTGGCCAAAAAAGCCGACCTCGACCCCGCGTTTGCCAAGAAATTCCTGAACTTCATCATCGGTGAAGTCATCAGGCATCACGATATCATCAAGAATGACGGGCAATAGCCCTCACACTGCCATCCTAAGGAGAAATCAAAATGGCTACTAAAATTCGTCTGGCCCGTGGTGGGTCCAAGAAACGCCCTTTCTACCGTGTTGTTGTTGCAGACAGCCGTATGCCGCGCGACGGCCGCTACATCGAGAAAATCGGCACGTACAACCCATTGCTGCCTAAAGACAGCGAAGAGCGTGTGAAAATCGACCTTGATCGCGTAAAATACTGGTTGGGTGAAGGCGCGCAGGTTACTGACCGCGTTTCCCGTTTCCTTGAAGCCGCTGGCGTTCTGGAAAAGAAAAATCGCAACAACCCAAAAAAGGGTACGCCGCACAAAGCTGCGGTTGAGCGCGCTGAAGAGAAAGCTCAAAAAGCTGCCGACGCCGCTGAAGCTGCCGCTGCACCTGTTGAAGAAGCACCGGTGGAAGAAGTTGCAGAAGACGCAACCGCAGAATAAGCTGCTGCCAGTCTTTGGTTGACGAAGGGGGCAGTTATGAGAACGAAGTATTGGGTTGGTGTCGTTGGCGCTAAACATGCTGTTATTGGCCGCAAACGCGGTTTCTGCGCCTTTAGTCACGGTAAACTACAAGCGATCTCCAAGCTGACGCCTGGGGATCGTTTTGCGTATTACGCCCCGCGTGAGGGCTATCGCGAAAGTGACGTTGTGCAAGCCTTTGTTGCTACTGGTACGGTCAGTGAAGGTGAGCCGTTCGAAACTGATTTCGACGGGTATCCAGCATGGGCACGCGCAGCAAGTTACGACCTTGAAACCCGCGCATCGGTCCGCCCTTTGCTGGAAAACCTTGTGTTTGTCAGCAATCCCAAAAACTGGGGCATGGCATTCAGGCGCAGCCTGTTCGAGATTTCTGCGGAAGACTTCGCCCTTGTCGATTCAGCAATGCGACAAGGTGCATGAACCAGTTCCCGCCAGAATTCCGCAGCCAATTGAACGATCTGATGCGCTGGCGTCGGGATGTTCGGCATTTTCACAGCGATAAACCCGTAAGCGATGAACTTCTGGCCGAAATGATGGAGGCAATCTGGCTTGCTCCCTCGGTTGGCCTCTCGGAACCTTGGCGGATTGTTACGGTGAAATCCGAGGCCGCGCGTGCCAATGCGCTTGAGAACTTCGAAACTGCTAACGCCGACGCACTTAGGGGATACTCGGGAGATCGCGCCAACATTTACGCAGGGCTGAAACTGTCGGGTATGCGCGATGCTCCGGTTCAACTGGCGGTGTTTTGTGACGACGGGACGGACAAAGGCGCGGGGCTAGGGGCTGGAACTATGCCCGAGGCACGGCGGTATTCGGTTGTGTCGGCGATAATGAATTTCTGGCTGGCAGCGCGGGCGCACGGGCTTGGGGTCGGGTGGGTCTCGATTATTGATCCGGTACAACTGGCAACAGACCTTGACGTGCCAGACGAATGGGCGCTAGTGGCGTATCTGTGTGTTGGCTGGCCCGTAGAGACAAGCCTGACACCAGAGCTGGAAAAAGTTGAATGGGAAAAACGCGACGCCATGTTGGCCAGCGTGTTGGAGCGGTAGATGACTAATAACCCCGAAATGATCTGTGTTGGCGCAATTTCCGGCGCATTTGGTGTGCGCGGCGAGGTTCGCATCAAGAGCTTTTGCGCCGACCCTGCGGCCATCGGCGATTACAGCCCTTTGAGCACAGAAGACGGTAAAACCTATGGCCTCGGCATCACTCGCGCCATCAAAGGCGGGTTTGCTGCCGTGATTTCGGGCGTGGATAACAAAGAAGACGCTGACGCGCTGCGCAGCACACGGCTTTATACCGCCCGCGAAAACTTGCCGAGCCTGCCAGATGACGAATTTTACCATTCCGATCTAATCGGGTTGGCGGTGTTGGACACAGGTGGCCAAACGGTAGGCCGGGTCAAAACCGTGCAGAACCATGGTGCAGGCGATATTCTGGAAATCACCGGTCCGAAACTGAAAGACGGCGTGTTGCTGACTTTCACCACAGAAGCGGTTCCAACCGTGGACCTAGCGGCAGGCCGTATCATCATTGATCCGCCAGAGGGGCTGATTCCCGCAAAGGAATAGTACAACTTGTGTAAAGGCGGCTCTTCCCCCTTATTTGGAGGGCAACGCTTCGCTCACCGGACCATGCCTTAGTGGCGTTCCATCACCGTTGAATTCCGAAAACCGTGGCAGATCATCAGCAACGTCAAACCAAGAAATCCGCTCGGAATCAAAAGAGTGACCATTAGGTACAAGAGAATCAGGGTCATCAAAGGTGCTAATGTGAATTTCAAAAATAGGGCCACCTCGGGTACTGCTAACACCTTCCCACGTAAGCGGGGTTCCACAATTACCACAAAATGCACGTCCAGCCCCTTCGGAAGAGGCATAAATTTTAAGCGTATCACCAGAGAACTTCACTTGATCGGCCATAAAACCCGCCAAGGTAACGACAGGCCCGCCAGTGTGCTTGCGGCAACTGTTACAATGGCAGTAGTTCACGCCAAAGGTCTCGCCTGTCGTTTCGAATCGCACAGACCCGCACATGCAGCCGCCTGTCATTTTAGTATCTGTAGTCATCATGATCTCCAAATCAGATTGTTCCAGAGTTAGGGGTTACTACCGCCTTTTAAAATGCCCGTCATCCGAATACTGAACGATCAAAAAATAAAACATCTGTTATCTCACGATCTTGAACATGCTAAGAAACTATAACCACAAGCCGCAGGAAAGAGCCTGGCCATGACTAAACACACCAAATCCCACGGCCGGATCGCCATATCTGCCACCCGTAAGCCGAGCGCATTGATTAAGGATCAGCCGGACCTTGCCGGCGCATGGAGGGCTAAGGTTCTGACACTCTACCCAGATATGTTTCCGGGCATTCTCGGGCACTCGTTAACTGGGCGGGCTTTGCAAGAAGGTCTGTGGGCACTCGACCCTATCGACATCCGCATGTTTGCCCGTGGCAAGCACCGCAATGTTGACGACACCCCTGCCGGCGGTGGCGCTGGCATGGTTCTGATGGCTGACGTAGTAGCTCGCGCGGTCGATTTTGCCGACAAAGGCGAATCTCGCGAGGATTGGCCGGTGGTTTACCTTTCCCCACGCGGTAAACCCTTCGATCAAGCCATGGCGCGGCGGTTTAGCAAAGCCAAGGGCATCACCCTGCTTTGCGGACGTTTCGAGGGCTTAGACCAAAGAGTGCTGGATGCGCGGAACGTGGAGGAGGTCAGTTTAGGGGATTTTATCCTTACTGGTGGAGAGATTGCAGCTCAGGCCTTGATTGATGCCACAGTTCGGCTTATACCGCGCGTTCTTGGGAATGCTGAGTCGACCGAGGAGGAATCCTTCTCGCATGGTTTGCTTGAACATCCCCAATATACAAGGCCCACGGAATGGGAAGGCCGCACGATACCCGAGATTCTCCTTTCGGGCCATCACGCGAACATCGCCAAATGGCGTGCCGAGCAGTCCGAAGCCTTAACAAAGGAACGTCGTCCCGACCTCTGGCGAGCGCATATAGCGGACTCGGTGGAAGATCAGCAGCTCTCGGACGCGCAAACAATCGGCAAAAAGCCGAGCAAAAAGGACGACTGAAATGAACATTATTGAACAGCTTGAAGCTGAACAAATTGCCACACTCGGCAAAGACATCCCTGATTTCAAAGCCGGCGACACCATTCGCGTCGGCTACAAAGTGATCGAGGGCACACGCTCTCGTGTTCAGAACTATGAGGGCGTTTGTATCGCTCGCAACGGCGGCAAAGGAATCGCTGGTGCATTCACAGTTCGCAAAATCTCGTTTGGTGAAGGCGTCGAGCGCGTATTCCCGCTCCACTCTCCAAACATCGACAGCATTATCGTGATCCGTCGCGGTAAGGTACGTCGTGCGAAATTGTTCTATCTTCGCGATCGTCGTGGTAAATCCGCACGTATCGTCGAGAAAACAAACTACCGTCCGCTTTCCGAAAAGTAAGGTCGGTAATCAAGAATTTAGACGGGCGTCCTTAACAGGCGCCCGTTTTGTTTTGAACTTTATGTAATCATAGGGTTTTCAGAACTGGAAAAATACGGCATGTTCGCGACATGTGGTTTAGATCGTTCTTTTTTCGTCCAATATGGCTGTCGTTGATCGTAGCGGTATTCTGACTGCCAGTATTGATCATTTTCGGCTATGGTGTGCGGTTTCTGTTTGAAGTGTTTCAAAATGAACCAATCGCACTGGGAATGGTACTGATCCTGTCGATACAACCGGTGCTGGTGCTGCTGGCCATATTCGCCGTACGCGGGGGGATGATGGCACTAAAAGTGACACGCGGAACCGACCTGAACAGCCTTGGAAAAGTCGTCTTTCGTATTGTGCGTTTTAACCTTCCGTTAATGTGGGCGGTGACTGTCTTGTTCGGGTTGGACACAACTGTGACAGGTTTACGATTACTTAATTCTAATTTCATAACAGAAATGCAGAAAGCCAAAGATGTAGATTCGATGCGGGATATCGCCACACTGATCGAGCTGATCGGGCAGTTTCCATTATTCTTGATCGGCGGCTGGCTAATCGGGGCTTGCGTTTCTTTTGCGTTGCTGGGGGTCTCGGTTGCAGCGCAATCGGCTATGGCGGCGGTCAAGCCGCCGAGCCATCATTCGATCTGGGGCATGGCCTCGCAATTCGTTAACCTTCTATTACTAGCGCTAATGTTAGTTATTGTTCCGTTCATTGGTGCAATCTACATGCTGGGAATGGATCCAACACTTGTCGATCTGACGACACTCGACCCGATCGCATTCTATGGTGCATTGGGATATGGAACATGGTCGATCTGCGCCTTGGCAGCTGGTGCAGCGCTCGCGTATTCCCTGACGCTAAAAAGCGAAGAGAAGAAACACCAGGACATGCTGGATGCCATCAGTGGAAATGCGATGCCACAGGTGGACCTAAAGTCCTTGCGTGAGGCACGAATGAAAAAGTAATCCGGTTTGCAATGACGGAATATCGATTCATTCCTCTTGCCCACGGTGTCAACATTCGCTATAGCCCGAAAATCAGTTTTCGCGAGGCGACAGCTTACCGGACCCAAAGGGTTGACGCAGGTTGATTAGTCCGTACATCAGGAGCAAGAAACATGAAAAAAGATATCCACCCAGAGTATCACACCATCACGGTTAAGATGACCGATGGTACCACTTACGAAACACGTTCAACTTATGGCGCCGAGGGTGATACCCTCGTGCTCGACATCGACCCAACTGTGCACCCTGCATGGACCGGCGGTAACACACGCCTGATGGACACTGGTGGCCGCGTCTCGAAATTCAAGGCGAAATACGAAGGCCTCGGCTTCTGATCTTTCCTGCAGTCGCAGGATCATATAAAAATTACCGCGCGTCCCCATCGGGGCGCGTTTTGTCTTTGTAGGGAGGACTGAATGGCGCATATCATCGTTTTGGGTAATGAAAAAGGCGGTTCGGGGAAATCCACCACCGCTATGCATTTGATGAGCGCGATTGCCCGTTCCGGCCATAAGGTCGGCGCGATTGATCTAGATCTGCGCCAGCAAAGTTTTTTCCGCTATATCGACAATCGCGAAGCCTTTTGCGTGAACAATGACGTCAAACTGCCCTTGCCCAAACGGGTCAGCATGTTGCTCTCAAGCAAAGACAGCCAGAAGGAAGCGCAAGCCGAGGAAGAGCTGCGCTTTGCCGAAGCGTTAAGCGCGCTAGAGGCTGAATGCGCTTTTATTTTGATCGACTGCCCCGGTGCGCACACTCGATACGCCCAGATGGCACACTCGGTTGCCGATACGCTTATAACGCCGATGAACGACTCGCTGGTGGATTTTGACTTGTTGGCACGACTGGATCCGGCGACGGGCAAAGTTTTTGGCCCTTCCATCTATTCCGAGATGGTATGGAGCGCGCGGCAGTTACGGTCGCAGGCTGGCTTGAAACCCGTTGACTGGGTGGTGTTGCGAAACCGGATGTCTACATTGAATGCGCGCAACAAGCGCAAAGTAGGTACCGCGCTGGACGAGCTTTCCACGCGGATCGGTTTCCGACTAATACCTGGATTTTCCGAGCGTGTCGTGTTCCGTGAGCTTTTCTTAAACGGACTTACACTTCTGGACCTGAAGGATGTTGGTAACCACAAAATGACTTTGTCCAACATCGCGGCCCGACAAGAAGTCCGCGACCTGATCCGCGCGTTAGAGCTGCCTGACGTCACTATTAACTTTTAACCGAGCCTAACTGGGGCTGACAACCTGACAGGTCGAGTCACGCGCGACAAGGCGAGAGCAGGCCTTGTAGGCATCCGTCTCGCTTAGGCCGACAAATCGTGCGCGGAACATGGTTACACCATGCACCACCGTCACCTCGACCTTGCGGTCGGCACCTTGCAGGGCATCAAGGTCCATTAGTGCAGTTTTCAACAACAGCTTTTCAGTGTTGGTCCTGTTGGCGTAATTCCCCAACTCGATCGCCCAGTCGCCAAACTCCTGTGCAGGTGTCAGGTTGATTGTCGGCAGTGGCGCAATGGTCGCAACTTTTACAGACACACGCAGGCTGGCCGGACGTCGAATTGGCACCGTTACACCGCCATCCTGAACGTTCAGCGACGCAAGTATCTTTTGTAGTTCCGCGTCGTTGGTGTCAGCCACTAACGAAGTCACCAGACTATCAATATTTCGGGCCATCAGCACCGAAGAGGGCGACGCTACATTACTGCCACGCATGATGGGGCGGTCCGTGCGCTTCACAAAACCGGTCATTCGTATTACTGGACCACCAGGTTTTGACAGATTCAAAGCGGCAGGACGGATCGTTGCCACACGTGTCGGAGCACGGTCAAAGCCCATATCCAACAGCTTGGCCACCTGCCCGTTTCTCTGCGCCGTCGAGGTGCCCCCGAACATTGCCGCAATGATCCGCTCTTCGCCCCGCCGTGCCGAGGCAACCAGATTGAAACCAGCCGCGTTCGTATAGCCCGTCTTGATGCCATCCGCCCCGCGATACGCACTAAGAAAGCGGCGGTTGGTGTTGTAAACGGTTTTCAGCGACGTGTTGGTCGTAATCCTGCTGAACAGGTTATAGTAATCTGGAAAATCATAAAACAGCCGACGACCAAGCGTAGCCATGTCCCGCGCCGTTGATACGTGGCCGCTGGCAGTCAGGCCATGTGCGTTTTTGAAGGTCGTGTTACTCATCCCCATCACGCGGGCTGTGGCGGTCATATATTTTGCGAAGGCCGCTTCGGAACCTGAGACAGCCTCGCCCAAAGCAGTAGCAGCATCGTTGGCAGATTTAACTGCCGCTGCGCGAATCAGATAACGAAGGGCAATCTTTTGCCCCGACCTAAGGCCCAGTTTTGAAGGGGGTTCGCTGGCGGCGTTTCGTGAAATCGTGATTTTCTGATCGAGGCTCATACGCCCCGCCTCGACCTCGTGAAAGACGATATACAGCGTCATCATTTTGGTCAGAGAGGCAGGATGTAACTTTGTATCAGCGTTGCGCGAATGCAAAACCTCGCCCGTGCGGGCATCCATCACCAACGCTGCATAAGGTGCGGCGCTGGCTACACCAGCACAGAAAACAAGTGAAACCACGAGAAGAATCCCTCGTAAAGTCTGATTAAACATCGAAAACTGCCAATCGATTATGTACTGCCTCACGACCCGTTTGCCGGTGTCGCATTTATTTTCAACAACCATAACACGTGATTTCGTGACAAGAAAATACATATTTTTCGATTGCTCGCGAGGTGTTGCCAAAGTGAATCAGTGCAGGTTTGGAAATTATCTATGCTGCACCGCACAACATTCCTTGACGCACCGCAATATAAACCTTAAATAGAGAGTGGAATTTCCCGGCAATGCCGATGACATAAATGGAGACTACGATGACTACTAAAGCAAACACTGCGAAAAAAGCTGCAACTGCACCAAAAGGTTTTGACGATCTGTCCGCTTTCGGGCAGTTGAACGTTGAAGCCCTGACACAAGCTTCCGAGCTGGCAACTAAAGCGGTTGAAGGCATCAACGAAGAGCTAACAACATACACCAAAAAATCCTTCGAAGATGGTGTCGCCGCTGTTAAAGATCTGACTTCCGTAAAAACACCCACAGAATTGTTCGAAAAACAGTCCGCATTCGCACAGTCCGCGTTTGAAGGCTTTGTAGCTCAGGCAACAAAAATGAACGAAATCTTTATGGCTGCGACAAAAGAAGTAACAGCACCGATCAACGCACGTGTTGAAGCTACTACAGAAACATTCAAGTCCTACGCTGTCTAATATAGACCTTGCGACTTTGAGACCGGTTCAGGGGGCTTTTGCCCCCTTTTCCATTTTGTGTAGGTAGCTTATATACTCAACCTAGTTACCAGCGCAGGAACAAAGATGAGCAACACACCGATTGAACCGACAATGGCATCCGACGATGACTTTGAAACCGGCACTTTAACGAAGGCTAAGCCCAAGACGGCCAAACCTCCGCTATACAAAGTGTTGTTGATTAACGACGACTATACCCCGATGGAATTCGTCGTCCATATCCTTGAACGTTTCTTTGGCTTGAACTCCACTGCGGCCGAGGGGATTATGTTGACTGTCCACACTAAGGGGTTGGCGGTTGTAGGTGTTTACGCGCACGAGATTGCCGAAACCAAGGTTACACAAGTGATGGACTACGCCCAGCGCAACCAGCATCCGTTACAATGTACGATGGAAAAAGAATGAACCAACCGATCTTGGAGATCTACCATGGCTGATCCAGCCCGCATTCTGCTGCCGTTTGACGACCAGCTTTTGACCTTTCCACAAAGTGGCGATGTTCTTTACATCCGCCCTCCGGCGATTTTACCACAAGATTTTTCGGAATTCTCGCATATCGTTTGTGAACAAGGTTTCAAACCGTTTTCCGACCGCCTGACGCAGGAAAACGTGACGGTGGTTCCGACTGCTTCGGGTGAATATCCGATGGTTTTGGTAGCGCTCACCCGTAGCCGTGCCGAAAACATGGCTAACTTTGCGCGCGCGTGCCGGATGGTATCGGCGGACGGGAAAGTAGTGGTCAGCGGCGACAAGACCGACGGAATAGACAGCATGCTAAAGGCCGTCAAGAAAGTTTACGAAATCGATGGTGTGTTCTCAAAATCGCACGGAAAAGTTTTTTGGTTAACGCCAACCACGCCTGCCCCCCCCGAATGGGAATTAGCCATACAACCCAAGCGCAATGCGTTTGGATACATGACTGCACCGGGAATGTTCAGCCCTGAGAAAATCGACGTTGGATCGGAAATGCTAACCGCCTATTTCGACAAATCTGTTAAAGGTGCGGTCGCAGACATTGGATCCGGCTGGGGGTATCTAGCCAAGAATATCCTTTATAAATGCGAGCGGATCTCATCGCTGGATTTGTTCGAGGCTGAACACGCCGCGCTCGAGGCATCAAAAGCAAACGTCATAGATGATCGCGCCGCTTTCCACTGGGTGGATGTCACAACAATGGACAAGCCAGCCGAACCTTACCACACAGTTATCTGCAACCCTCCGTTCCATCAGGGCCGCGCAGCGGAACCGGCTATCGGGATCAGCTTTATTGCCGCCGCAGCAAGGATCATGAAGCCGTCTGGGCAATTTCTGATGGTTGCTAACCGCCAATTACCCTATGAATCGGCTATGGAGGCCCACTTCAAACACTGGGAAATTCTCGAACAAAACAAGGCCTTCAAGATCATCCGCGCCCGCCGCCCGTTAAAGCGCTAATGTCGGCGAGGCGGTTTTGTCTCGAAATTCAAGCCCCCTTCCCCTAGTCTGCTGGTTCTGACAGCAGGGAATCACGAGGTTCACATGAACTCTTCCGTATCTGGAAAGACCGTAATCGTAACCGGTGCCGCCAATGGAATTGGGTTGGCTATCGCCCGTCGGTTCGTCGAGTTGGGGGCTAGTGTAGTTCTTGCTGACAAAGACGAAAAGCGCCTGGCTATCGAGGTTGAAGCCCTTCAAAACGGCGTAGGTCAGGCGATAGGATACCATGGTAACCTTCAGGAGAAACTGACAATTAACAACCTGATGGCAGCAACTATCGACGCGTTCGAAAGTATCGATATTCTGGTTAACGCCAGTCGCCAAATTCTGCCATCCGATCCTCTGGTGGATAAGGACGGCGTGTTTGAGCAGCTAATGCACCAAAACGTGACAGTCAATTTGCGACTGGCACAGGCTGTGGCAAAGCGGATGATCGCGCACACGCCAGACCGCAGCAAGGATGAAGTCATCGGTTCTATTGTTAACCTGTCTTCAATCGCGGCAACCCGCACTATGCCCGAATTGATGGCGTATTCAGTATCATCGGCGGCGCTGGATCAACTGACGCGTTCGTTGGCAGTCGCATTTGCCGATCACGGTATTCGCGTGAATGGCATCGCAATGGGCAGCCTGATGAGCGCCAGTTTGCGAGAGTCGCTGAAAGACAACGATGATTTGCACGGCATGATCGAAGCTGCCACCCCGCTTGGGCACATAGGTGAAGCCGGCGAGGCTGCGGACGCAGCCGTATTCCTCGCCTCGAGTAGGGCGAATTTCATCACGGGTCAGATATTGGCGGTGGATGGCGGGCGCAGTCTGATTGATACGGTAACTATTCCCGCGCATTAGACCGGCAAAGCGGCCCCGGGTTGAACCGGGGCGGCAGGTATTACTTGTCTTCGTCTTCGTCTGCTTCTGCAGCTGGCGTTTTGAACAGGCTGTCCGCGTCCAGTTTAGGCTCTTTTTCTTTGGCCTCAGTCAAAGTAAAGTTCTCAAGGCCGGACATGTTTGACGGAACGCGCGCTTCTTCAGTCATATGCAAGGACTGCTCGGTCGAGACCAACTTCATGCGTTCGTCATCGGACATGACTTCAGTGCCACCCATTTTCTTGACGGCTTTGGCGACGGCTGTATCCAGCTCAATCTGTTTACACATACCAAGTGCTACCGGATCAACGGGGCTGATACTGCCGATATTCCAGTGCGTACGGTCGCGGATTGCCACAATCGTCGGTTTGGTTGTGCCAACCAACTTGCTGATCTGACCATCTGTCAGCTCTGGGTGGAACTTTACCAGCCATGCAATTGCAGATGGGCGATCCTGACGTTTGGACAGCGGTGTATAGCGCGGACCTTTACGTTTCAATTCACCCTCGGCGGCAGGATTATACATCAGTTCCAGCTTGGCTTTCGGGTCATCTTCGCAACGCTTAATTTCCTCGATCGTAAGCTGCGTGTTGGCAATCGGATCAAAACCCTTAACGCCAACCGCGACTTCGCCGTCGGCAATGCCGTTCACTTCAAGTTCGTGCAGACCGCAAAATTCAGCAATCTGCGTGAATGCTAACGTTGTATTATCTACCAGCCAAACGGCTGTTGCCTTGGCCATCAATGGAAGCGCCATATTAGTCTCCTTAAAACAAACTTGTGCCCTTGCCGAAAACTTGGCTGCGCGACGCGCTATTTAGGTTTTCGTTGGGAATTCTGAAGTGTATATAGGCCAGATGATCGGAATATTAAAGACCTTTTGTTTTGCCATTATTTTCACCGCGCTGGCCCCTGCCGGAAAGCTGCCTGTCAACACAAACTAGAACTCGGAATATAATAATGGTTGCTGATACCGCAGAAAAATCAAATGCCCCCAAAATACGTATGTCCGAGCTGGACGGCTTGCGGGCGTTGGCCATTTTGTTTGTTATGGCCTTTCATAGCTGGTATTTTCTGCATTACACGTTGCCATCCATGGAAGTGTTTTTAGAGTTCTCGGACTCCTTACCGTGGATATTTGGCTTTATCCGTCGCGGCGATCTGGGTGTCGATATCTTTTTCGTACTGTCGGGATATCTGCTGGCTTGGCAACTTTTCCGCAAACGCATGAAAACAGGCGAGATTCGCGTTAAAAGTTTCTATGCACATAGAATATTTCGCATTTACCCGCTGTATTTGGTCGCTTTGGGTCTTGCCGCGATTGATGTCGGAATCACGACCGACATGCTGGGTAACCTGCTGGGCTATAATATCTGGACTACGCCTGCGAACATAATCATTCCATGGACTTGGTCATTATCGGTTGAACTAGAATTCTATGCCATCGTTCCACTGCTGATCCTGTTAATCCGCAGCGGCAAAGACCTCGCGATCATGACGACTGTCATAGTCTTGTTTACGATCGGTTGGAATTACTGGATATTGTCCTCTTATCCTCAAATCGCAACACACTCGTTCATAGATTTGCTGCTGAACGGGCGAGGCGACGATTCCTCTACGTTCTATCATCTCCTATATATCGCCATGCCTGCGAGAATCAGCCAGTTCACCCTTGGGATGGCAGGCGCATGGATAGTCCTTAATCGCAGCGCGTTTTTGGCAGAATTAAGTAAGAAAACGGTAACAATTCTAACAATCCTCATAGTGCTTGGTGCAGCTTTTCCGTTGACCTACAACCCTTTCACAATTGTTTCAGGCTGGCCTGCTTCCATAATTTTCTACGAGATCCTACTAGGGCGCACAATTTTTGCTGCGGCAATTGCGCTGATGATTGTGCTACTGCACGCGGGTCGATTGCCGACGTTGAAGCGGGTATTGTCAAGCCGACTGTTGGAACCTGTCGCGCGTTATAGCTTTTCAATGTACTTGTTCCACCCGATATTCGTATATCTTGGCGTAGTTGCCTTTGTCGGGTTAGACAAAGTTCCTACGGTTTCGATCCTGCAATACATCGGTGTCGCTATCATAACGCTGACCGGGTCGATGCTGACCGGATGGATCACTTGGCGGTTTATCGAAGGCCCTGCGATCCGGTTCGGGCGTAAGCACTTTCGCTAACGGCTTAACCTACGTCTAGAACTATCTTGCCAATGTGACCCGCACTTTCGATCCGGCGATGTGCATCGGCGGCATCGGCCAACGGGAAAGTCGAATCCATCACAGGAGCGATTTTGCCTACCTCTATCAGCGGCCAAACAACTTCGCGTAAGGCATCGGCGATTACCGCTTTGTCTTGAATCGAGCGGGGTCGCAGTGTCGATCCCGTCACCGTAATCCGTTTCATCATAATCTGGGCAAAGTTGATTTCGGCCTTAGGACCACCAAGAAACGCGATCATCGCCAAACGCCCCTCCAGTGCCAACGCACGGATGTTACGGGTGATATACGGGCCGCCAACCATATCCAAAATCAGATCAACGCCACGCCCGTTGGTGGCATTTTTGACTATCTCGACGTAATCTTCTTCGTTGTAGTTAATCGCCACTTCTGCACCCAACTCAAGGCATTTCGCGCATTTTTCATCACTGCCCGCTGTTGCAAACACGCGTGCACCCATGGCCGTGGTCAGTTGGATCGCGGTGGTTCCTATCCCCGACGTACCGCCGTGCACCAGAAATGTTTCGCCAGCCTCTAGACAACCGCGCTCAAACACATTGGTCCAGACCGTGAAAAAAGCCTCGCACAGGGCCGCTGCTTCGATCATCGACAATCCAACAGGAACGCGTAGCGCGTGATCTTGATGCGTGATCGCATATTCTGCGTATCCACCACCGGGCAACAGCGCACAGACTTGGTCGCCAATTGACCAACGCGAGACACCAGAACCTATCGCGACAACCTCGCCGGAACATTCCAGACCGGGTAGGTCCGACGCATCCGGCGGTGGCGCGTAGGCGCCGGCCCTTTGCAAGGCATCGGGACGGTTAACGCCTGCCGCGACGATTTTGATTAATATATCTTCGGCACCCACAGTAGGGACTGGCCGCGTAGCCAGACGCAATACATCAGGTCCTCCGGATTCCGAGATTTCAATAGCGCGCATAATAGAGGGCAGGTTCATACCAAATCCTTAATGTGAGTGGGCATAATCCCAATAAAGCGACTTGGCGCGCGTGCCGATCTGCGTTGAGGGCATCTGTCGATCCTCAAACCGTGTCACCACCGTAATCTTCGATGCGTTTCCGGTCAGGAAAATCTCGCTCGCCTCGGCAAAGTCCTGAACTTGCAGGCTGGTCTCGGTCACCTTAACGCCATCCGCCCCAAGCAGCGAAATTGTCCGCTGACGTGTGATCCCGTTCAGGAAAGTCCCGTTAGGGATCGGCGTGAACACCTCGCCATCCCGAACCATGAATACATTGGTGCTAGAGGTCTCGGCTACGTTGTCGTCAATATCCATCGACAGAGCGTTATTGAATCCGCGGCTGCGAGCCTCTTGCGCGATGCGCCCGTTGTTTGGGTAAAGGCAAGCGGCCTTGGCCTCGGTCAAAGCCATATCCTGACGCGGGCGGCGATAAGGCGATACCGTCAGCGCAAAATCTCGAGCCTTTGGCATCGGTAATTCCTCGATACAAATCGCATAAGCGCCAGACGTTTGATCCGCGCCCAGCATTGTTTCATCACCCTCAAGCGACCACATCATCGGGCGCAAATACAGCTCCGCATCTGGTGCAAACTTGGCGACACCCTCACGGATGATCCCTTCAATCGCATCGCCATCAACCGGCGCATCGTATCCCATAGATTTGGCCGACCGGATAATCCGCTGCGAATGCAAGTCCAGATCTGGCATCACACCATCAAAATACCGCGCACCATCAAACACCATCGAACCCAGCCACGTTGCGTGATCCGCCGAACCCATAATCATCGTGTTTCCCTCACGCCATTCCCCATTGAACCACGTCAGAATCTTGCCACCAATCGCCATCGTTTATTTCCTTATCGAACCGGGAAACCCTCCAGGAGCCTCGCCCGGAGCTGTTACTTTATCCAAAATTTTTCCCGGTCCCGCCATGAACGCCATGACCAGCGAGTTCCCGCGCATCGTCGCCTTGAACTTCTCGAACTGCATGACGTTATCAATACGGCGGTCAATGAACGCATCCGTATGCTCGCCACCACTTTCATCTCCCAGCCAGAACAAAACCGCCGACGAATACACCGCCGACAACGTTACTCGTTTCGTGTACCAGTTCACATCTGTGCTTGTATCATCCAACGCGTTCCAGATCGTGTCTGCCGTATGCCAAATTGCTTTGGCCCCGTCGCCCGCATACATCGGCAAAGCAAACAACGCCGAGCCTTTGCGAACCTCTTCTCGATGTCCATCGACCAATTCAAGCCGCAACCGTATGCCGTTTGCAATCTTTTCGCTGTAACGCATATCCGAAGTGTCTGCCGCCGCCATTGCATCAGCCAGCTTGCGGTCACCATCGTAATGGAACGTCAGCGCCAAATCTACCGCGCCCCGTGGAAAGGCCAGCGCCGACAGCCCCGCATCTGCGCCCGAATCGGTAATCCCGGCAGCAAGCGTGCCAGCGCTCCAACCGTCAAAAACAACATGAGGAAGGGCGGCTCGCAGCACTTTTTCCCGCGTTTCAGCGATATGATCTGCTTCGGTTTTTTCTGATTTGGTCATTCGAGCCTCGCATTCACGCACACCATAGACAGATTGTCCGGTAGTTGCTATAGAGCGCGTTCCTGCAATTCTGCTAAATCTAACCTAGAAAGGTGGTGTAACCACATGCAGGTATCAGTTCGTGATAACAACGTCGAACAAGCTCTCCGTGCCCTGAAGAAAAAACTTCAGCGCGAAGGTGTTTTCCGTGAAATGAAGCTCAAGCAACATTTCGAGAAGCCCTCCGTCCGTAAAGCGCGCGAGAAAGCTGAAGCTATCCGTCGTCAACGCAAGTTGGCGCGCAAGAAATTGCAACGCGAAGGCATGCTGTAAGGCTGAACTGGATCGGGCCTAGGCCCGAGATTGACGACCCCCGCATGCAAGTGTGGGGGTTTGTCGTTTCTAGCGATACCAAAACCCGCGATTCTTGATTTTCTTGCGCAATTTTTCCTCGGAATTCAACAAGTCGTCTGGCGTAATTATATCGCGCAACTTCTGACCGTGTCCCTGAAACACCAACCGCTTAAACGCGTCGGAACCCTTTAACAGTTTCTTAATTTTGTTGGGCGCTGTGACCTCTTCCAATATGTCGATAACCCGCTGATCCTCGCGCGCATAAAGCAGCGAAAGCACACGGTAATGACACGTCACTGAATGATCGAGCGCATGCGCTGCCGCGCCCCCTCGCCCTCCTCCGAGCGAATGAATCACCAATGGTAACGCGATCTGGTCCAGCCAAGGGTAAATCGCCTGTCCGTCCAGCTCTGCCGGAGGGTCATCACGGATCGCCGTTGCATATTCCTGATACCGATCACCAAGGGTTTTCGGGCACTTGTAGTAGAAAAATCCAGCGTTGAAATACAGATACCGCCGCCAATATTCATCCAGCTGTGCCATATCCAGCGAGCTGTCGAAATCCAGCCCGAACTTGTCATAAAGCGACCTCCAGATTTCCGCATAACCCGGACCATATAAGTCTGGTTGGGGCCATGTCCCGTCACACTTCGCCGAGGCTGCGGGCGTGTCGAAATCAAACGCAATCCCGTCAAGCGAACCAGTAAACAGCGTGTCCGTATCGAAGAATATAAACGGCTCTCCTTCGGGCAACAAACGCAGCGCTTCGATTTTGTTGCCATTGGGATAAGTCGAACCAAAAACCTCTGAATGCAGCGGGATAATTTGCGCGCCCCGCGCTTCGAGCATCTCGTGCGTGTCTTTATCGGTTACTTCCGGTTCGACGTCCCACAGCGTCCCCGCCTGCGGTTCGGCCATATATACATTGAAATTCGCGCCCTGATGGAACTTGTTAAACGAGGCCATGAACAGCAAGGCTTCATACTGAAGCCGCCCCTCCTGAACTATGCACAGCACGTTAACCATGTGGTTCTCTGTTGGCCCTCAATCGCCAGTTAAAAGGCCAGAGTTTCCCCTTAACATCAACTCAATAAGCCGATTGCGCTTGGTGTAACGCTGACATATACCGCACCCATCAGCACCCGTAGCTCAGCTGGATAGAGCGCTGCCCTCCGAAGGCAGAGGTCGCGCGTTCGAATCGCGCCGGGTGCACCAATGATTTCAAAGAGTTATAGACTTTGTTGAATTTGGAATTACTCAGAAGTAACTACATAGTAACCACCGCAGCAAAAAAATTGCTGTAGAGGCCATCAATGACTGCTTTCTTGAACCTGCCATCTAGCCCCAAGAGCGTTTCAAGGTTAAGAATGCCCTCCGGTTTGACCGGTGGGTGCAAAGTTTGGTGGTTATCGACCATGTCTGCTTTCGGCCCGAAGCTGCCGTTCGCTTTTGTGCTCCATGCTGCGGTGCGGCTTTCTGTGAGCAGCCATTCGTGCATCTTGCGGTAATTTCGTTAATGGAGTGACGGTTAATCATACATGGAGACCACATAAGCGAAAGAATCGAGGGGATATCTAGGTGCGGGTGAATAGTTTTTTGAAGATAGAGCTCACGATTTCAGGTTGTATTGTTGGTCTAGGGGTCCATTCCTCCGCATGAGCCCGAATAGGCCGAAAGTTGAAAAGAATTTGTTGAAAGATTAATCGGCACAATTACTTTTTGCACTCTAAATATCTTCGCCGAATATATGAATATTTTCTTAGTGCTAAAAGAGAATTTCGCAACAAAGCGCTTCCCTCGAGTGCATGGTATCTGCTAAATAAACCAAGCGGTTTGGCCCGACCGTCCCAAAGAAACATTGGAGACAGTTTATGATTTTGGTCGGTGGCGAAAACTTGATAGATTTCATCCAAGTTAGCAGCGAAGGCGGTGCCCCTCACTATCGTGCGAACGTTGGTGGTTCGCCTTTCAATACAACTAAAGCCTTGGCTAGACAGGGAATGTCGGTTGGATATATGACGTCAATCTCATCGGACACGATGGGAGATCTTTTAGCCGACGACTTAATAAAGGAGGGTGTCGAGTTGTTGGCTCCGCGGCGCGCAGAACCAACTTCGCTAGCCGTGGTCTCGTTGAAATCAGGGACACCGAGCTATCAATTTTATCGCGAAAATACTGCCGATCGAATTGTTACTCTTGAGGGTCTACTAGGCCAACTGCCCGACGGGCTCGCCTCAGCTTTTCAATTGGGTTCTTTGGCAATCACCGGCGGAGACGACGCCGAAGCCTGGGTGGATTTTTATATACAAATGAAAGCTGCGGGAGTGTTTACCTCGCTTGATCCGAATATCCGACCAGCCTTCATTCATGACCGCAAAGTCTATTTGGCCAGACTGGCGCGACTTCTTGAGAAAACGGATTTAATTAAGCTCAGTGACGAGGACCTAGAGTGGATTTTTCCGGACGAGCCCCTGTTTGCAGCGGCCGAGAAACTCTCACGTCAAACCAGCGCAAAACTGGTTGTGGTAACATTGGGTCCAGATGGGGCATTTGCAATTTTTAAAGGGAATACAACAATCATCAAACCTGCGCCGGTTAACGGGTTAGTCGATACCGTCGGCGCAGGGGATACGTTTATGGCGGCTCTGATCGCATCATTATTCCAATCGGGTAGATTGAGTTGCACAGCATTGGAAGCAATGTCGGAAAGTGATGTTGAATTCTTGTTAAAACGTGCCAGTTGTGCTGCTGCTTTGAACTGCGAGCAGGCGGGCTGCAATCCACCAGACCTACGCACTCTAGACAAGATCTATCCCGTCAAAATGGGTAAGGCTTAATAGAGGGTATTGTCAGACTAAAGTGAACTAACCAGACTTCCTCTGACAATACCTATTGTGAAGCTAAATAAAAAACGGGGCGTCCGACAATGGCCCCAAGCCGGACGCCCTTCAAAAGTTGGCTTACTCAATGCCAACGATTGCCTTGTATGCGCCGGAAGTCGACGGGGTAACTAAGAAGAACCCAGTGTCGACCCGTGCGCGTACATCTTCACCACCCATGACAATACTGGGCGCTCGGCGCTGAATTTTAAAACTAATCACCTACGCAAACCAGATTTAATGTCAAAATAGTGGGCGAGTTCAGGTGCTATCGAAAAGCCTATGGTGCTGCCTTTTTCAGCCGCCGGAGCCTTGTCGGCTTTAGCAATAAACTCTTCGCCACTCTCTGTGATTAGGTGAACCAGAGCGTACTCCCCAAGGTTTTCAACTAGTTCCAAGCGTCCTTCGATGATTGCGCTGGCCGCATCTACTGGAACCAAATGTTCCGGTCTCAGACCAACCTGCATGGTCGCTGCAATATCTTTGCCAAGAATCTTGCTTGCATTCGGTGCAAGATCAACAGCCGAGAAGACATTCATCTTTGGGCTGCCAATAAACTGCGCGACAAACAGGTTTGCCGGGCGTTCATAAAGCTCAATCGGCGAGCCGACCTGTTCGATACGGCCGTCGCGTAATACAACAATTTTATCGGCCAGTGTCATCGCTTCTACTTGGTCGTGGGTCACGTAGATCATAGTGGTCTTGAGACGCTCGTGCAGGCGGGCTATCTCCAGGCGGGTTTGTACGCGCAGCCCTGCGTCAAGGTTGGACAGCGGTTCGTCGAATAGGAATACATCCGGGTCACGCACAATCGCACGGCCAATCGCCACACGTTGACGCTGACCACCCGACAAATTGCGAGGGCTGCGTTCTAGGTAATCGGTGATCTCCAATATTTCGGCGGCAGCGGTCACACGGCGAACAATTTCTGCCGGATCGGTCTTCGCCTGTTTCAAGCCAAACGCCATGTTCTTATAAACAGTCATATGCGGATAAAGCGCATAGGTCTGAAACACCATCGCCACGCCGCGCTTGGACGCGGCAACTTCATTCACGACTTGATCGCCAATCGCGATTGTCCCGTCCGAGATTTCTTCAAGACCCGCGATCATCCGTAGTAATGTCGATTTTCCGCACCCAGACGGTCCAACGAAAACAACGAACTCACCGTCGTGGATATCTAGGTCGACGCCGTGCATAACTTGCGTGGCACCATAGCTTTTGCGCACATCACGCAGTGTTAGACTGGCCATTTTAACTCCAATTCTTCAATTTCGCGCCGAAGGTTCTCGACAAACTCTGGATAGGTTTCAGGAACGTCACCCCAAAGTTGATGACTAGTAAAAAACTCTTCAGAGGTTAGCATCGCATTTAGGTCGTCCCAGCTAGGCTCAATATAATCAAAAGGTATTTTTCCGGCGGCGACATGGCGGGCAAATACATACCAACTGGCAATGCTACGGATGGCGAAGACCGGCAAAACACCTTGTTCCAAACATCCAGCAAGTGTCGGACGGATGAAGATTGGAAATTTCGCCATGCCGTCAGCGCAAATTCGGGCGACGGTATCACCGATGGCCTCATTGCCAAAACGCCGTGCGACATCAATCAGGTAGTCCTCTTTCGAGAACGGCAAATCGATAGTGATCGCAGGTAAAACTTCTTCTGTCTCAAAGTTATGGAAGTGCGCATTAAGGTGTGGCACCCGCATCGCAGCGTCAAATGTTTCAACGCCTTCAAGCGCGGCAAAATATGTCAGCGCTGTATGCCCACCATTCAATACCCTGATTTTGGTTTCTTCATAGGGATCTACGTCGCTTGTTACGGTCACGCCAGACTGTGCCAAATCGGGCATCTCAGCTGCTGCGCTGTCTTGCAAAACCCATTGGCTGAAATCTTCGGCCATGATGGGCGATGTCACATCTTTGCCCACCAACGCAGACAATTCCGAGCCAAGTTCGGTTGGGCTGCGCGGCGTGATCCGATCCACCATCGAGCACGGGAAAGCTACGTTCGCTTCGACCCATCGAGCAAGCATTTGATCGCCGCAAGCATCCAAATAAGTTAGTAGATTGCTGCGCAACACCTTTCCGTTCTGGCGGATATTGTCACAACACGCGATCGTCAAGGGCGCGCCAGTGTTTGCGACACGCTGGCCAAGTGCAGCGCGCAAGTAGCCATAAATACTGTGCGGCGTGCCACCTGCTGTCTCAGCCAGAATTGTCGGATTAGCCACGTTAAGATCGCCGTTTGTACCAGTGTAATAGCCGCTTTCCGTAACCGTAATTGTAACAAGATGCACTGAAGGCATCGAAAATAGTGCAACGGCATTTGTGGGTTCGACGCTCCAATCCGTGAAGTGCACATGAGAACGGACGCGACGCAGCGCAACCACGTCGTCTGCCGAATAGGACTTCAAATAGTAACCGTCATGTCGTGCGATGTCGGCCTTAGCGATGTCAAAATGACTAGCCTCAGAGCCACGCAAATTGACCGCAGCAATCCCCCACCGAAGATCACCCGAGATTTCCATGTAGTCGTCAATATAGACTGCCTGATGTGCGCGATGAAACGCGCCAAACCCTAGATGAACAACACCGATGTCACACGCAGACCTGTCGTAACTTGTCGCGGTCACGGATGTATGCTCCGCATTATTCATGAGTTGGTCTCCGATTTCGGCGCGAGATCTTTACGCGCTGTATCGCGATATTCGGAAGGAGTCATACCCTTCAACTTCAAGAAGTGCCGGTTAAAGTTCGCGAGGTTCTTGAATCCGGCATTCTGCGCAATAGTGATTATCTGATCGTCAGACGCATAAAGCATTCCACAAGCCTCGCTGATGCGAATCCGGTTCAGAAACTCAACGAAGGAATTCCCTGTCACAGATTGAAAATTGCGACTGAATGTAATTTCTGTCATGCTGGTCATCTCAGCGGCTTTGCTGACCGAAATCCCCTCGCTGAAGTTCTCCGCAATGTGATCAATCACTTCAGCTATGCGCGCCTGCTTGCTGCTACCTTCGGGAAGAATAAGCCTGGCTGCGGAAAGGGGTTTTTTTTCCGCATGCTCATTGAGCCGCACAAGGAACCGAATGAAAGCCAATATGCGTTCGACACCCTTGTTGTCACGGACCGATTCCATATGGCCACGCGCAAATGTGGGGTTGAAATTCTCAAAGGCAATGCCGGATTGCGCAAGTTGCAACATTTGTAGAACCTGCGAAAATTCCGGAAAACCTTCTGCAAGTTTCTCAACACTTTCGTGGCTGAACTGTATCAACATATCCCGTGTGTCGATCGACTTAGACCACACCTGATTAGTGATCCAATTGTGCGGCAAGTTTGGCCCCGTCATGAACAGGTCACCAGCTTTAAAGTCACCAATGTAATCGCCAACAAATGCCTTGCCGCGTGTCGCTACGATCAAGTGAAGTTCGTACTCTTCATGCGCATGCCAGCGACATAAATCGGTCGGCCAACCATGCTCAAGGTAGCGAATAGATCGAGCGCTGCGATCAACCATTTCAATTTCTGGAGTAATTATCGACATAAGATTACCTCAGCACGTTGCCGCCATCGACACCGATGGTCTGCGCGGTCATATAAGATGATTGATCACACGCGAGGAAAACAGCGGCGCGCGCGACGTCATCAGGCGCGCCCATATAGCCAAGCGGCACGGCCTCGCCTACCTCGCGTTTCTTTTGCCCCGGCTCTTTGCCTTCGAACTTGGCAAATAACGCATCAACGGTTTTCCACATCGGCGTGTCAATCACGCCAGGACTAATTGCATTGACACGTATTCCGTGTGGCGCGAGCGCCAATGCCGTCGACTGCGTGTAACTAATGACCGCTGCTTTGGTCGCGCAATAATGCGCCACAAGTGCCTCTCCACGGTGCCCAGCTTGGGAAGCAAGATTGATTATCGAACCTTGCTGGTCATTCGCAACCATAGACTTTGCCGTCGCTTGCATGATCGCGTAAAATGCGCGCACGTTGACGCCGAATAATCGGTCCAACTGGTTCAGATCCCCTGAGTTCAAAACGCTTCCCATTGCAAAAAGAGCGGCATTGTTGAAAAGGATGTCGGGTTTAATTTGTGATATCCAATATGTGCATTCGCCCAAGTCAGCATCGTCAAGCAGATCAAACCGCTCGTAAGTTGCAGGACCATCAAAATTTGGCGCAATATCAGTAGTATAGACCGTCGCGCCAAGGGCTTCAAAATGTGCTACCGCACTCATACCGATACCACCAGAAGCGCCGGTGACGAGACAAACCTTGCCCGTTAGGTCAGTGGGAGCGGCATTTAAGATCATTTTACTGCTCCGAAAGTCAGACCTTTAACCAATTGTTTCTGGCAGAACCAACCTAAGATGACGATTGGTGCAATAGCTGCAGTTGACACCGCAGAAAGCCGACCGAAGAACAGGCCTTCAGGGGCTCGATTACCCTCGATCAACTTGGACAAGGTCGCCGCGTCTATTGTCGTTAACCGAACGGTCCAATAAGCTTCATTCCAGCAGAAAATGAAAGTCAAAAGAGCGGTGGACGCTATACCGCCCCATGCAAGCGGAATAAGAATGTCCTTGATCTCACCCCATGTGCTGACGCCATCCATTTTACCCGCTTCGATAATTTCCTTCGGAATTTCTTTGAAATAGGTGAACAACATCCAAACTACGATGGGCAGGTTGATCAAGCATAGAACAACGATAATCAGAAAGTGGGTATCGAACACACCTAGGAAATTCTTGGTCAAAAATGTCATCGGGTAAAGCACTGCTGCCGCGGGCAGCATCTTAGTCGACAACATCCAGATAAGGATATCCTTCGTGTGGCGACTTGGATCGAAAGCCATTGCATACGCTGCGGGAACACCCACAGCCAAAGCAAATAGAGTTGCGAAAGTCGACGTGATAACCGAATTAATAGCAAAGCGCCAGTAATCATAGTTTTTGATCATGTTTGTGTAGTTCTCAAGCGTAGGGGTGAAGAAAAACAAATGTTCGGGCTTCACCGCATCAGCATCCGTTTTGAAGCTAGTAAGCACTAGCCAAAAGATTGGAAAGAAAAAGATAAGTGCGACGCCCCAGGCCACAGCAGGCCAAAGTACATTTCCCAATTTGGATGATTGAGTTACTGTTGCCATTGTCTCGTTTCCTAATCCATCAAGCTTTTGCCAACCATGCGCAGCAAGAAGATCGCCACGATGTTCGCAAGGATAACGGCGAAGATGCCGGTGGCACTCGCCGCGCCAATATTATTCGAGGTAAATTCGCCGATGAGATACGGCAGGTTCTTGTTACCATTGCCACGGCTGACGATTTCAATCTCGGCATATAAAGAGAGGTGAAAGATCGACTGGATCATCACCACGATCGCGATCGGGCGTGCCAAATGCGGGACGGTTAAATTGATGAATTTGGACCAAGCATTCGCCCCGTCAAGCGTTGCTGCCTCTTTTTGGGACTCGTCCTCGGACTGCAAAGAGGTCATGAAGATAAGGACTGCAAAGGGCGTCCATTGCCAAGCCACCATCATAATCACAGCGTAGGACGAAGTTTGTGTTGCGCGAAACGAGATAGGCTTAAGTTCTGGCCACATCGAGAAGAAACTACCTAATACTGGAAAGTTCCGCAGGCCATCGATGATATCGTTCAAGCCTGCAACAGCAAGCCCGTTCAGGCCCAAAACCGGATCAAGGATCATGTTGATCCACAAAACGGCATTGACCGCAGGCATTACGAAAAAAGGCGAAATGAGCAGAACGCGCACAATGCCGCGTCCGGGAAATGATCGGTTTATGAGAACAGCGATCCCGAGGCCCAAGACTACGGTCAGAACTAGGATGCTGCTGACGATGAGTACAGAGTTCTGGATCGCAAACCAGAAATCCTTGGCTTCCAAAACGTATTTGTAGTTTCCGAAACCGCGCCAGTTACTCAGGGCTGGTGTCATCCATTCTGGACGGATCGTGCTGTTTAAAACGTACCGAATGAACGAGAAATACAGTGTCATGCTGAGCGGAACCAGCATCCAAATCAACAAGAGCAAAACGGCTGGTGTTTGCAGCAAGCGAGGGATCGTTCTTTTTGGCATAGTTTGACCATCTTACTAAGTGGGGGTTCGTTGAAGTCTTCAGTGTGCGGTTAGCGAGCAATTTTTCTAGTGTGCTGCAATCTAACCGAACAATCAAATGTATCTGTTTTGGGTGATGGGCCCGGTGGAAATCAACCGGACCCAACTGTCGTTTAGGTGAAACGATTAATAGTAGCCAGCTTCAGACATGATAGCGTCTACAGCAGCTTGTGATGCTGCCAAAGCTTCGTCCACAGATTTCGCGCCGGACAGAGCCGCTGCAATTTCTTGTGCAACTGCACTACCAGCTTCTGGGAACTCAGGGATCGCTGCGAACTGTACGCCAACGTAAGGCTTCAGGTCTGTTGCCGCAGGAGCCGCTGATTCGATCGCTGCCATTTCAGCCGCTGCAAAACCAGCAACCGCCTGGAACTCAGGATAAGCGTATGTCGAGGCGCGTGTACCTGTAGGAACGGATCCCCAACCGAAGTCTGGGTGGTTTGCAACCGCTAGGATGTAGGCTTTCGAAGTTGCCCATTCGATGAAAGCGTGAGCAGCTTCGGAGTTTGGTGAACCTGTAGGAACAGCCATTGCCCAAGCCCAGAGCCAGTTTGCACCAACTGGGTTACCAGCGTTTGGTGACTGTGCGTATGCAACACCTTCGACTTCAAGGAACGAAGCAGCTATTGTTGCGTCGATCCACATGCCGCACTTGCCTTCGTTGTAAAGAGCTAGGATCTCGTTGAAGGAATTACCTTCAGAGCCTGGAGGGCCATAGGTACCCAGAAGATCAACGTAGAAGTTGATCGCAGCTTTCCACTCTTCAGAGTCGAGAGCCGGACGCATGTCCGCATCGAACCAAGCGCCACCAAAGGAGTTCACAACCGTTGTGACAAACGCCATGTTGTCGCCCCAACCTGGCTTACCGCGCAAACATACGCCGTAAACGCCAGCATCTGGGTTATGGATCGCGGCCGCTGCGGCTCTGATGTTGTCCCAAGAATCGTTGTCAGCAATAGTTACACCAGCGGCATCCGTCAGGTCCTTACGGTACATAACCATGGATGACTCGCCATAGAACGGCGCAGCATAAAGCGTCCCCTCGTGGGACAGGCCATTGCGCATCGCCGGTAGCATGTCGTCAATGTCATATTCTGCACCGAAGTTCAGTGGCTCGATCCAGCCTGCAGCGCCCCAGATTGGTGCTTCCTGCATGCCGATATTGATGATGTCATACTGACCGCCACCAGTTGCTGTATCGGACGTCACCTGCTCACGCAGCACGCCTTCTTCCAGCGAAACCCAGTTCAGCTCCACACCAGTATCAGCAGTGTAGGCTTCAGCAACGGATTGCATGTTTATCATATGGCCGTTGTTTACGATGGCGATGGTCAGTGACTCTGCCCCCGCAAAAGAAGCACTGGCAACGCCAAGCGTCAGTCCTAGTGCTGTAGTACGTAAGAATTGCATGTTATTTCCTCCCAGAAAACATAGATTTGTTTTAGTCAGTCTTCTTACAGTAGCGGGCTGTTGCGAATTCGCACAAATACTATACCAGCAAAATTGCATACAATTTTATCATAATTCGATCACTATTGCCAAAAACACTCGCATTTTCTTAGAAAACACCTGCTTTGTTCCAACAAAATGAAAACCTGTTCGGTGCTCGTAGTCAGATAATTATGGACTTATGATCACGCGATTCAATGGAGGCTCTCGTTCGTTTACCTTCTTGCTTTCGCCGCTTTCGTGAAGTGCTGCAAACGGCGTTGATCGATCGTAGTTCGTTTGAAAGAGCGTTATCCAGCTTGTATATTTGCCCCAGAACTACCGCATCGCTGGGTTTGAAATGAATGGCCGCTTTGGGAATCTCTCTAGTATTTTCGCATCTGCAGCGAAGGTCAGCTCACCGCCCTTAGTGACGAAGTCTGCTCTCGGCCCATATCTTCCATTTCATAAGCCCGCTGCCTCTGGAGAAACCTCAACCCAGCGATGCTCGCATCCCCAAGCATCTAAGTAGGCTTTGC
This sequence comes from Paracoccaceae bacterium, assembly GCA_050256375.1. Taxonomy (GTDB): domain Bacteria; phylum Pseudomonadota; class Alphaproteobacteria; order Rhodobacterales; family Rhodobacteraceae; genus NORP23. Next base: position 43,889 of record JBBWVU010000077.1, read on the forward strand.
GAATCCGCCCACGAAACTCCTCC